>DATDOM010000001.1:0-14829 GCA_035293285.1 Candidatus Nanoarchaeia archaeon
AGATTTCAAAAATTGAAGGCGGAAAAAACTTGATAATCAACACGGCAACAGGAGACAGAATGACAACTTGCGCTGCAACAAGCGCCGCTTTTGTCAATGGGATAAAGGCATTTTCCGTTGAGAAGGGAATGGCTATGCTTCTTCCCGTATTGAAGTTCTCTTATTACAGGATTCTTACTGATAAAAAGATGGGTATTTTAACAACTTTAAGCAAGCCCAATTGCTGCATTTCTCTGGAAGAATTAAGCAAAAAGACAAAGATGAGTTTGCCTTTGATTTCCTATCACATCAATGGAAACTTGAAGTCAGAAGGCCTTAAAGAAATGGGGCTTGTTGACACAAATGAAACAAGGGGAAGGGTAGAAATTAAGCTTTCAACTTTGGGAAAGATGCTTCTTAACGGGTACATAAACTAGCGTTATTTTATTCCTAAAGTTTTTTAGCTTTTGGCTAATCCGCCTAATAATACTTCCCATTGTTGCTCTGTAAATACGCCTGAGCCTTTGTATAAGATTGTTCCGTCTCTGCTTATTGCATATTTTGTGGTAGTGTGGATGACCCCATAATCTGAAAGTATGCTTTCTTTTCCCTCTGCAAAATCTATGCCTGCAAGTTCTTTCTTGTTTTTATAATTTTTAATTAATTCAGCATCCTCATTCAGGTCAAGGTCTATAGCTAAGAATGTAACCCTGTCAGCATATTTTGGATAAATACCCTTCACAGCATTAAAATCCTGCGAGCAGTAAGGGCACCATGAAGCCCAGAAATAAAGCAATATGGGCTTATTTTCGTCTTTAAATTCTCGTAAGTTTAATGGATTGCCGTCTACAGTGGTTATTGTAAAATCAGGCGGAATCTGCCCTTTACGTATTCCTGTGTCTGCCTGTGTTTGAACTTGGATTGCCGGCGCAAAAGCTTGACGGCCTAATGAAGAAGTGCATGCGCTTAGAACTAACAAACTGATTATTGATAAAACTATCAGATTCAGCTTATTTGTTGCATTCATCCTATGGAACTTGTTAAAAATGTATTTATATTTTCTGTTTAATTATTAAATATTGGTTTTAACTATTTTCTTATCAGAGCCAATAATCCAGTGTCCGATTCTTAAAACCCATTCAACAAATATCATAAACATAAGGTATTTTGCCACTTTTGGAAGCTCAGTTGTGAAAATCGTAAATGAAATCCTGATAGTTTCCAAAGTTATTGATTTTGGGTCTGTAAGAAAAATTATTATCAATGCCCAGGGCAGTAATTTCGCCATGTCTTCTGCCAGTATTGGGCTTACATATGCCGATATTCTTGTAACCGAGACAATCACGATTCCAAAAAACATGATTTCCTCAACAGGCCTTGCTTTTGCTATAATAACCAGAAGAAATGAGAATATCAAAAACCATACAAAAGAATAAATCGGGAAAATCACAAGGTACTTGCAGACGTACTTGACTTTGTCAATAAAGTTCTCGAACTTGTTATTTGAAATTTCTTTTGGCGAAACGAACAAGTCCTTTTTGGTGAGCTGCTTGTGATAGAAATACCACATTATGTAAACAGCTAAAAACATGACCACAGTTGAGCTTAGAAGCACAAAAAACTGCCTGTCAACAAAGAAATTTTTCAGGAATTGAAGGTACGAATTCAAGTCCATTTTCACAATCCTTTTCCAATTAATAAAACTACAAGAATACCTACAGTATTCAAAACATAAGAGATTATGATGAATAACTTTGTCGGCAATTCCTTAAGAGCTGCAAGCATTGTCACTCCAATCTCATCAGGCAAAGGAGATGCAATAACAAAAATTGTTGCCAAATACAGTATTGGCTTTATGATAACCGCTGGAATTTTATTTAAGGCTAATTTGACTATTCGTTCATCGCGCAATCTTTCCACCTCATCACTGAAGGAAGACCTTACGAACTTGAAAATCAACAAATCTCCTGCCAAAGCTCCAAAGCCAGCTATGATGCCGGTTGCTGCAATGTTCTGGTGCGGCGCCATAATCATCAAGATAGAGACTGCTGATGCAGCAGTAAACCCATAAGTGTACATCATGCCTGCAAAAAATGCGCCAAAGTAGCCCAAAGCCAGCACGAAGTCATGGAATGGCGGGTAAGTTTTTCCATAGAATATTTCATACGCAAGGAAAATAGTAAGGAACATTAACAAAAATTTAGGGTACTTGAACGCATAGCCGGTGCTAGGCACATGCCTATATTCATAATTTCCCATACAAGCATCTTTTTTGTATCTGTATTTAAATGTTTCTTTTTACTATACTAGTATGGAAAAATAGTATTTTTATCAATTTGCTTAATTTCTCGCAAATTTATTCATGATGCCTTGAAGAACTCATATTTTGCCTTGTTTCCGTATATATCATCTTCTGCCATGCTTTCCTCCCTGGCGGGGATTTGTTTATAAATCTTGCATGGCGCATTCAATTATGAGTAGGATGCTCCCGCCGGGATTCGAACCCAGGTCTTCGGATCGAGAACCCGAAATGATTGGTTGTCCCAAATGAAACAGCCACATATGTGGATTTTCGTTTTGTCCGGAGTGTGCAACTTTTTTAAGTTTCTACACTACGGGAGCACATTAAAACAGAATTTTAATTGATTTTTAAAGGTTGAGGTTTGTTAATCGGGCGTTTTCTTTGGTTGGTAATTTTCGCCCGAAATGGGGCGAATGTGCAGGCTTGATGCACAGTGAATGCCGCCGCAGTGAATGGGCGGCGGCCTATTTTTAAATTCAAATTTTTAGTCTAGGGATAGCAAACAAAATCGTCAAATGGCGAGGCGTAACTATGAAAGTTTATTTTAGAAAAAAATAATCCAAATCAGTAAATCAGATCCTATAAATTATGTAAATGCCCTTGCTATGGAAAGAATTGCAAAAATTCCTATAACGTTACAGCAAAAATCAATCAGGATGAACATTTTATTTGAAAGCTTGGTTGTTGCAAGCAGTGTCACGCCAATCTCGTCAGGAATAGGGGATGCTATGATTAAGCCTGCAAATAATGGGACAATGTATTTCATCATTCTCTTTGGTATTAAGTTTACAATGAACATTACCGGCTTTTCCTGTGACAATTTCTCAATTTCGTCCTTGAAAGAGTGGGTTATGAACCTAAATATCAAGATATCAGAAAGAAGTGCCCCAACTCCGCCAATCAATGATGCCAAGAAAATATTCTGATGCCCATCAAGAATCAGGAAAATTGCCGTAGCAGGCGCCGCAGTAAATCCGTAAGTGTAAAGCGTGCCTGCGATGAATGCTCCAAAATATCCAAAAGAGATTATGTAATCATGAAACGGCAGGCTGTTTCTTTCATAAAAAAGAAAATAAGCCATGACGAATGTAAGCAAAAGGAGCATGAATTTAGGATACTTGACTATGAATGGAGTTTTCTCCACATGTTTATGGCTAAGCTTTTGAAGCTCTGAAATCTGGTCGTAATGCTTGTGGCTGAGCTTTTGAAGCTCTGAAGTTTGGTTGTAAGTCTGGACGTTTTCAGGAGCCATTTTTGTAGCAAATCCAACCCAAAAGGGTCAAGTTTATAATCTAATAACTATAACAGTATACAAAAATGTATATTAATATATAAATCTTTTGTTTTTACGTGTAAGGACTAATAGCAAGGCTGAATGAAACCACAAACCCAAATTTTAAATATAGTTTGAGTTTAGCTTAATTGATGGATGACCTAAACCTTCCAAATGGCAAGTATTTCATAGCAAACGCATTAATCTGGAAAAGGATTGTTGCATTTCTAATTGACATGATGATAATTAATTTAGTAGTGCTTTTCCCATTCAAGGCAATTTTTTCAGGCATGGTTCCAAAAGGCCAGTCATTTTCAGAAACACTTGAGCTTTTAAGCAAAAGCACGCAGTTTACGAATCATCTCGCAATTGTCGCGTTTATAATTGCATTATTTGT
Source organism: Candidatus Nanoarchaeia archaeon (assembly GCA_035293285.1). Lineage (GTDB taxonomy): Archaea > Nanobdellota > Nanobdellia > Woesearchaeales > GW2011-AR4. The sequence goes on from DATDOM010000001.1 coordinate 3,952, forward strand.
CATAATGTATTTTTACAGGATGGAAAAAAAGATGTCTCAGACAATAGGAAAAAAAGTTTTGGGAATTTATGTTGTAAGCGACACAGGCGAGTTAAAGATGTGGCAGGCAATAGTCAGAAGCCTTGTGTTCCTCCCTGCGTTTCCTTTCATACTCTTATGGTTAATAGACCCATTGTTCATGTTTTTCAACAAGTCAAACCAAAGGTTAAGCGAAGTGTTGAGCAAGACAAGAGTTGTAGAAAGATTCAATTATGAATAAAATGGAAGAAAAGAAAATATTTTTGCTAAAGGTGGATGTAATACCAAACAACATACAGACGACAATGCAGACCCAGAATGTCACGCCGCAGGAGGCAATAGGCTTTCTTGAGATGGCAAAAGACCAGATTTTGGATAACATAAAGCAGGGAAGAAAGGACATTTTTCAGGCATTCAAGCAGGACGGTGAAGAGTGATGGCAAAGGAAAAGCAGATGGATTACAAAGGGCAGGAGCCGAAATTTTCATGGAAATACTCAATATGGACATTGTTTGTCCTTTTGATTTTAGGATTTTTTGCAGTCATAATAATATCAATAGTCTCAGGCACTGATGTCGACTCAATCAGCGGAAACGTTGCAGTCATTCCGATTGAAGGGGCAATCACGGGCTCATCTGATTCAGATTCAATTTTCTCAAGCGAAGCTTCATCGCTTGACATTGTAAAGCAGATAGAAAAAGCGGACAAGAATCCAAACATAAAGGCAATAGTCTTGAGAATTAACAGCCCAGGCGGCTCTGCTGTGGCATCTGAAGAAATTGCAAACGCAGTAAAGGCAGTAAACAAGACAACTGTCGCGTGGATTAGGGAAGTCGGCGCATCAGGCGCTTACTGGATTGCATCCTCATCAGACCATATAATTGCAAGCAGGGTCTCAATCACAGGCTCAATCGGCGTAATAAGCTCATACCTTGAGTTTGACGGCCTTTTGAACGATTACAATGTAACTTACAGAAGGCTTGTTTCAGGAAAATATAAGGACATAGGAAGCCCTTTTAAGGAAATGACTCAGGAAGAAGAGCAGATATTCCAAAAGAACCTTGAAGAGATACGCGACGTTTTTGTGAGTGAAGTTGCACTAAACAGGCACATGAATAAAAAAGATGTAGAAAAAGCTGCAAACGGCCTTTTCTATATCGGGCAGGAAGCAAAAAACCTTGGCCTTATTGACGAGCTTGGAAGCAAGGAAGAAGTGGTTTCTTACATAGAGCAAAAGGAAAACATCAAGGCAGAATTTGTCGAATACAAGAAAGAAAAGGGATTGCTTAGCCTTCTAAGTGAAGTCATGAGCAAACAGTCTTTTAATGTCGGAAAAGGAATAGGAAGTTCGTTATTTGACAATAGGGAATCATCAGCATTTAGCATTACAACATAAAAATTGTCAAATAAATTTAAAAGAGTATGGAAATTCTCAGGCCTATGGATTCAAATATTGTAGAAACATTGGAAACTATCCTTGCCCATCCGAATGGAAAATCTGAAAGGGAATTGATTGCAATTGCAAAAAGAATTTTTAATCCAAGAACTGAATCTCACAAACTTTCGCTACTTGAAGTAGCCAGATTTGAAATCGTTGGTCCTGAAGTAAAAAACGGAAAAATGGGAATTTATAACGGAGTTCTAAGAGGTATGTTAAAAGAACTGGTGCAAAGGGGTTATAGGCAAGGTTACCTGTCTTATAATGAAAAAGGAGTTACAGCGACGGCAGCTGACGCTCGCCCATTATACCTTGAAAATCCAGTCATCCCTATAGGAATTTTAAACGGTTTATTGAAAATTGAGGAAACTGCAAAAGCACGAGAGCTTGCAGTTTATTTTGAGGCAGTAGGGTATAAAATAGGGCGCAACGGGGAAGTTAATTCAAAAGTCAGGCTAAATCCCTTAAAAAGTAACGGGGAAGTAATTAAAAGCAACGGATGGATTGTGCTTGATGACAAAATGAAAGAAATTGGAACCTACTCTCCAAAAATCCATAGGGAAAGGAGGTATGATTTAGGATCAAGCTGCGGGGATGCAAGGTCCTCAAAAAGAAGTAGCAGCAGCAACAGAGTAAGCGGAGCCCACAATTAAGCAGGCACATCAATTAGATTTATAAACATCAAAAATTACTTTTTTTCTATGAAGCCAAGCTATCAGGACGCAGAAGTGGGCGCAGTTGAGGCAATAAAAAAAGCAATACCAGATTCTTTTAAGTCAAATATGCTAAAGGAAAGCAGGGGCACGTTCGCAGAGCTTTTTGAATCTGGAGTTTTTCCAAATCATTATGCCGCTACTGCAATTGACGGCGTCGGCACAAAGATAATAATTGCAGAGGCGATGAAGAAGTTTGACACAATCGGAATTGACTGTGTTGCAATGAACGCAAATGACTTGGCAACGCTAGGCGCAGTAAGCCCATTTCTTTTCATGGATTATCTTGCGTGCGAGTCAAAAATACAGGAAAAAAGGATTACAGGGCAGATTGTTTCAGGCATGGTAAAAGGGCTTGAAGAGTGCGACGCATCACAAATATTAAGAAACTCAATTAAATTAAATTTTGGAAAAGGCGAAACTGCATCAGTTGACGAGCTCATAAGTTCAGCAGACGGGCACGGCTTTGACATTGCAGGCTGCATGATTGGTTTTATCGAAAAGCAGAAGTTCAGGAGGCAGAAAGTTACAGCAGGCGATAAAATCATTGCACTAAAGAGCTCAGGCCCTCATTCAAACGGCTACACTGACCTAAGAAGGCATCTTCTCAAAGGCGATTTTGAAACAAGAGAAAAGTTCAAAAAACTTTACAAGGGAAAATTTTCTCTCGACGACAAGTTTGAAGGCACGACAATCGGAAAAGCGCTTTTGGAGCCGACAAAAATCTATGTAAAGGAAATGGCAAAGATTGCAAAGGATTTTGACGTTGTCGGGATAAATAACACAGGGTACGGATTAAAAAACCTTAATAGGATTAACAATAATTTTGAGTTCAGGATAAGCAATCCCTTAAAGCCTCAGCCAATTTTTGACCTGATGCAAAAAGAATCATCATTTTCTGACGAAGAAATGTACTCAACCTTTAACATGGGAATGGGATTTTTTGTATTGTGCCATAAAGAAAATGCAGAGGATATTCTTCAGATTTCAAAAGATGCAGAAATTGTTGGAGAAGTAAAGAAGAGCAGCAAAACATTCGCAGTTCTTGAGAAAAACGGAAAAAAGATTTCCTTTGAAGGTTACTGACTTCAATTTTTTAAAAGTGTAAAATTACCATCATCTGAAACAAAAAACCAATATATTTTTATACTACCATCTTCTGACTATAATAGTGGGAGCATAATACTGGTTTAGTAGTATGTTCTAAAAAGGGTGAGCATGGCGATATTCAATCCAACTAATGTTTCTGTTTCAAAGAGGACTTTTACGGAATTAAGGGAAATCATACTTCTGTCACTTTCAAAAGGCCAAAAGACAATAAACCAGATTTCAAGTGAAACCGGAATAAACTGGAAAACTGTTGAGAATCATCTTGTCCACCTTGTTGGAAAAGGGTTAACAAGGGAAGTTGTAAGCTCGCCTTATGTAAGGATATTTGAGCTTTCTGCATTCGGAAAAGACCACTTGAGGCCAAGAATGCCGAGGAATTCCAAAATAACGGATAACAAGATTATAAGAATCGGCAGCGAGGAGCTAAAATGAAAGTCCTCATGTTTGGCTGGGAGTTTCCGCCGCTTAGCTCCGGCGGCCTTGGAACTGCATGCTATGGCCTGACAAAGGCATTGAGCAAAAAAGGCGTGGACATCACATTTGTGCTGCCATACTCTGCAGAAGGGGATGAGGCGGAATTTGTAAAATTGATACCTGCAAACAGGGTAAAGATAAGAAAAATAAGTTCAGTTCTTAGGCCGTACATGACTACAGAAGAATATTCAAGAACTTTGGTAAAAAAGCCGGGAAGGACTGCAAAAATTTACGGTGAAAGCCTCTTTGATGAAGTTTACCGATACACTCTTGCCGCAGAAAAAATTGCAGAAGAGGAGAATTTTGATGTAATCCACTGCCATGACTGGATGACTTTTGGCGCTGGCATCAAGGCAAAGCAGAAAAAGAACAAGCCATTGGTTTTGCATGTCCATGCAACAGAGCACGACAGGACAGGCGGCAACGGCGTAAACCAGTATGTTTATGATTTGGAGAGGCACGGCCTCCACTCATGCGACAGGATAATAGCAGTAAGCAATTTTACAAAAAACAAAATAATGGAGCATTACGGAGTGCCGGGAGACAAAATAGAAGTAGTGCACAATGCAGTTGATTTTTCAGAAAGCAGTTTCTATGAGGATTTCCCGCTTAAAAAATCAGAAAAAGTTGTCCTGTTTTTGGGAAGAATAACGCTCCAAAAAGGCCCTGATTATTTTGTGCACGCCGCAAAAAAAGTGCTTGAGCAGGAGAAGAATGTGAAGTTTGTTATTGCAGGCTCTGGCGACATGGAGTCCCACATCATTGAAAAGGCGGCAGAGCTCGGGATTTCAAGAAACGTGCTTTTTTCAGGATTTTTAAATCCCCATGATGTGGAGCGCGCGTTTAAGATGTCTGATATCTATGTGATGCCGAGTGTTTCAGAGCCGTTTGGATTAACGGCGCTTGAGGCAATGAAAAACAAGGCTCCAATCATAATATCAAAGCAAAGCGGCGTCTCAGAAGTCGTGAATCACTGCCTCAAAGTTGATTTTTGGGACGTCAATGAACTAAGCAGCAAGATAATATCAGTCCTGAGGTATCCAAATCTTAAAGACAGCATGAGTGAAAATGCGTATAATGAAGTGCAGAAGTTCAGCTGGGACCAGCCTGCGCAAAAATGCATTGAAGTATACAATAAAGTGATGGGATGAATGCGGGGTAAAAAATGGTGAGTGTGTGTTTTTATTTTCAGGTGCATCAGCCGCAGAGGCTTAGAAGCTATTCAGTATTTGAGATAGGGCATCATAATGATTATTTTGACCACTCAAAAAATGAGGCGATAATGAAAAAGGTCGCAAGCAAATGCTATATGCCTGCTAACAAAATCATTCTTGACCTTATAAACAATACCGACGGCAGGTTCAAGGCTTCGTACAGCATGTCCGGAGTTGCTCTTGAGCAGATGGAAAGATATGTGCCACAAGTCATTGACAGCTTCAAGGCGCTTGTAAAAACAGGCTGTGTGGAAATTCTTGATGAAACGTACCACCACACTTTATCCTATCTTTACTCAAAAGATGAATTTAAGGATCAGGTAAAACTGCACAACAAAAAAATAAGGCAGCTTTTTAATTTCAAGCCAAGGGTTTTCAGGAACACAGAATTGATTTACAACAACGAGCTTGCTAATTATGTGGAAGGCATGGGCTACAAGGGAATTATTGCTGAAGGTGCTGACCATATCCTTGGGTGGAGAAGCCCAAATTTCCTTTATACTCCAAAAGGGGCAAAAAAAATAAAATTGATGCTCAAAAACTACAAGCTGTCTGATGATATAGCATTCCGGTTCTCTGAAAAAAGCTGGAAGGAATTTCCTTTGACAGCGCCAAAGTTTGCAGACTGGGTAAGCAAGGTTAACGGCAACGGCAATGTAGTAAACCTGTTCATGGACTATGAAACTTTTGGAGAGCACCAGTGGGAAGACAAGGGAATATTCAATTTCCTAAAGCATCTGCCGTCAGAAATATTAAAGCATCCGCATAATGATTTTATCACGCCAAGCGAGGCAATTGACAGGTATGCTTCATTAGGCGAGCTTGATTACCATAATTTTGTCAGCTGGGCTGATGTCGAGCGTGACCTAAGCGCATGGATGGGAAACAGGATGCAAAACGAAGCGCTGAAAGAAATCTACTCCATGGAAACTAATGTAAAGCTTTCAAGAAACCAGGCGCTAATTGATGAATGGAGAAAGCTTCAGACATCAGACCATTTTTACTACATGTGCACAAAGTGGTTTAACGACGGAGATGTTCACAAATATTTCAACCCTTATGACAGCCCATATGAGGCCTTTATCACTTACATGAATATATTAAACGATTTTAGGATTAAGGCAAATAAATTCGGGGAAATGAAGGTTGAAGAAGAAGATGTTGTTTAGTTTTATATCTCCGAAATTTATTATTTTAAGTTAACAAAAATAACTAAAACAGGCCTTCGGCAATAAATTCAACAAGTTATTTAAACTAAAACAACCAAGCAAAGCAAATGAAATCACAAAAAACGCTGCTGATTATTGTGGGAATCATAATAATTGCATTATTTGCATTCTTTGTATTAAAGCTTAAAAATTCTGCGGCTACTCCGGGGAATTACGACAATTTCACAAAATGCCTTACAAATAATGAAGTCAAGATGTTTGGCGCTTACTGGTGCCCACACTGCGAAAACCAAAAAAAGATGTTCGGCACAAGCTTCCAATACGTAAATTACATAGAATGCTCACTGCCAAACAGGGCAGGGCAGACAGAAATATGCAAGCAGGAAGGGATACAGTCATATCCTACTTGGGAATTTAAAGGAGGAAAAAGGCTTTCTGGAGAGCTTACATTTAAGCAGTTAAGCGAAAACAGCGGCTGCCAGATATAGATTATTTTTTTCTTGATTTTTCTGATTTCTTTAGTTTTGTGATGTCATACCTTATGGATATATACTTAGCAGGCTTTCCATTTTTGCCTATGACTGGTGCAATAGAAGAATCTACCCAATAATAAGTGCCGTCCTTGGCCTTGTTTTTAATCTCTCCGCGCCATATTTTTCCGTTGCCAATTGTTTTCCACATTTCCTTAAAAAAGGATTTCGGATGGTATCCTGAATTGATTATCCTGTGATTTTTTCCAATAAGCTCTTTTAAAGAATACTTGGATATTTCGCAGAATTTTTCGTTTGCATAGGTTATGTTCCCTCTTAGATCGGTTTCTGAAATGATTGCAGACTTGTCAAGTATGTCCCTTTCTGCCTTGAGCAGGGCATTTTGCTCGGATATAAGCTCCTCTGCACGCCTCCTTTCAGTAACGTCCGCAATCAGGATAAGCACCGACAGGCTCTTGTCCGGATTAACAAGCCCTGAGGCGTTAAGGACTATTGTGTTGCCAAGAGAGTCATTTGCCTCAAATTTTGCCCTTTTTGTTTTGCCCCAGATTATATCAGATATCGGCTTGATTTTTAGGGGATTATCGTGTCCTGTAATTGATTGATAGAATTTTTGCCCGACAAGGTTTCCGTACTTTTGCCCCATTTCAGGGTTAATAAAAAGTATATTGTATTCCTTGTCAATTATGACAAGGCCGTAAGGTATAACTGAAATCAAATCAGTCAGGATTTTTTCGCTGAATGTTTTCTTGTCATCTGGAGAATTAAATGCAGTTTCTATCGGCGCCTTGTCGATGAACCACACTTTTGCCTTTCCGTACATCTTATGGCATATCAGCCCGTTGCCCTGCATGAAAGAAAGGTATTTTGAAAGTGTGTGGCGCTCAAATTTCACTCTTTTTTCTATCTCAAGTATTGTTGCGCCGCTCGCTCCGATTTCTGAGATGGCCCTGATTATTTCTTCCTGGGCAGATTCCTTGACTTCCATAAAAAGAAAAAAGCTGAACTAGTATTTAATCGTTTCCATTAATGGTAACCAAAGAAGGTAACCTTTAAATATAGAAACCTGACTTTCAGTAATCAAGTGAGAGTAAACATGCCTGTAAAAAATGAATCAAAAATTGAAGTGCTAACCTCCAAGTGCAGTGAAACTGGGTGTGGTAGCCCTGCCTCGTCGGAATATGGGAACAAAGCGGTTTGCAAAGACTGTCATTATCTTTTGACTAATAGGATTCAATTCGAATCTGATGATTTGTCGGAAAAATAAAATGAACATGTCTAAAAAACCAAAAAGATGTGAATTTTGCGGAAAACCAACCGTAGTCAGTGAAACTGGCATCTGCCTTTGTGACGATTGCGAATCTATAATGCCATTGGTTGAGGCAAAGTATGGAAATTTTGAGGATTAACAATATTTTTAAATGGCAAGTGTGTATTAATTAAGATGGTTTTATGCATAATAGCCCTGCCGATATTTGCAGTTCTCGGGATATTTAGCGTCAGGTATAGGAAACTTGCAAAAGAGTCAATAGAGTGTATTTTCAGGACGGCAACATTTCGAAAGTGCCGCAGCGGCCTTGATGACAGGCTTAAGTCAGACATTACAGGAAAAGTAATGAAGTTTTCTCCAAAAACAGCGGGATTTATTTTCAGGTATTACAAGATAATGTCCTGGCTTGTGCTTGCATTGCTCTTATGGAGCGCATATGGAACCTCAGTAGGAATTTATAATTACTACCAATACGGCAACTGCAACGGCCCTTCTGACACAGGATTTTGCATGCTTGACCCAACAGGAGAAAATACAAAAACTTCAGAAATCGAGGTGGATTCCCAGTCAGAAATTGTTTATCCTTCGCTTGAAGATAATGACCCGATTATAGGAAATCCTGACGCCGAATTGACAATGATTGAATTTGGCTGTTACGGCTGCCCTTATACAAAAAAAGCAGAGCCTATAGTAAAAGAGGTGCTTGATTATTACAAAGGAAAAGTGAATGTGCAGTTCAAGACATTTTACATACCTCATCATAAGATGAGCTATTATGCCGCACTTGCAGCAGGCTGTGCCCAAGAGCAGGACAAATACATCGAATACCACAACACGCTCTTTGAGCATCAGGAAAACATTACAAATTCCTCATTAAGGAATTTTGCAGTAAGAGTTGGCATAGACTTAAACAAGTTTGAGGAATGCATTGAGGCTGAAAAATACAAAGAAGAAGTGAATGCTGACTCGCTCGCCGGAATCCATGCTGGAGTTGTTGGCACGCCAACATTTTTCATAAACAAGCAAAAAATCGTCGGGCCAAAGCCATTTAGGACATTTAAGACAATAATCGACGAGGAGCTGGAAAAATAAAATGTTATTTTCTTACAATGCAGAGAAAACCAGAAAAGATTTTCCGATTCTAGGCAAGCCAATAATCTATTTTGACAATGCGTGCATGTCATTAAAACCGGTTCAGGTTATTGACAAGATTAATGAATATTACAATGAGTATTCTGCGTGCGCAGGCAGAAGCGCGCATAGGTTTGCATCAAGAGTTGAAGAAGAAGTTGACAAGTCAAGAAATGAAGTAAGGAAATTCATCAACGCAAATAAGGTGGAAGAAATAATTTTTACGAGAAACACTACAGAAGGAATTAATTTAGTTGCGAATTCAATCGGCCTTAAAGATGGCGATGAAGTCATCATTTCAGACAAGGAGCACAATTCAAATCTTATTCCATGGCTCAAAATGCGAAAAAAAGGCATCAAGCTTTCAATAGTCAATACAAAACAGGATAATACTTTTGACTCAGAAGATTTCAAAAGCAAAATAAGCGATAAAACAAAGCTTGTTTCAGTTGTTTTCACTTCAAACATTGACGGTGTGACAAACCCGATAAAGGAAATATCCAAAATTGCCCATAAAAACAATGCCTTGGTTTTAGTTGACGGCGCGCAGGCAGTGCCAGGAAGCGAAGTCAATGTAAAAGAACTTGATGTTGATTTTCTTTCTTTTTCTGGTCATAAGATGCTCGGGCCCACAGGGACAGGAGTTCTTTACGGAAAAAAAGATATTTTGGAAGGTATGGAACAGTTCATTGTCGGCGGTGAAACTGTGCTTGATTCAACGCACGAAAGCTACAAAATTGAAGAGTTGCCGATGAGATTTGAGGCAGGATTGCAGGATTACTCAGGCATAATCGGATTGGGTGAAGCGTGCAGGTACTTGACTAAAATAGGATTAAGCAATGTTAAGGACCATGAAGTAAGATTAAACAAACTGGTTTCTGATTCACTGCTTAAAGAGCCAAAAATATCGATTCTCGGTCCAAAAGAAGCGGAAAAAAGAAATGGAGTATTCTCTTTCAACATTAAAGGTATGAGCCCGCATGATGTATCAAAAATTCTTGATTCTTCAAAGTCCATAATGACAAGAAGCGGAATGCACTGCGTGCACAGCTGGTTTAATAAGAGAAAATTAAACGGCAGTGTGAGGGCTTCAATGTATTTGTACAATACAGAAGAAGAGGCCAATGTTTTTGTTGATGAAGTAAAAAAGATAATAAAAATTATGTGATTTTATAAGTTGTCGTCATTCCTGCTGTTATGTGGTCAGTCACATGGCAGTGATACATCCATTCTCCGATATTATCTGCTATCATGTCTGCTGAAACCATGCTTGCTGGCAGCAATTCAATCACATCGGTATATTTTTCGCTTGTTTTTAATATTTCCCCATGCCAATGTGCTGTGTGCAGGTCAACTTCTGTTCCTAAACCAATGAGATGCCATCTTACTTTGTCGCCCTTTTCCATTTCCAATCCTTTTAAATTGTTGAAAATGTAGCCGTTGATTGAATGCTTCAAATGCCCTTCTATTTCCTCTTCTTCCATTTCGTCCGTTGATTCGTCAAAAACCATGAATAAATTGACAAATTCCTTGTCAACATCAGTTGGAGTTGCATCTTCATTTGCATGCCCGGCAGAGGTTATTATAATCGGGCCAATTAATCCAGCATAAACATCATCAACAGGGGCAACATGAGAATGATACATCCAGATTCTTGAGCCTTCATTCCCGCTTGGTGCAGATTCCTTGGTTACTTTCCAACTGTAAGTAAATTTTTGTCCGGGATTTATTTTTGCGCCTTTTCCCTCTGACATGCTCATTGAACTGCCAGTTCCTTCATGTGCTGCGCCTTCATTGTCTTTATCGTACAACAATCCGTGAGGGTGCATGCTGTACTGCTTGTCTGCTTT
>DATDOM010000002.1:0-17727 GCA_035293285.1 Candidatus Nanoarchaeia archaeon
CAAAATTAAATCAAGACGGCAATCACCCGCAATGCAAAGGGCTGTGAGGAATACGTTTAGGCACCCTAAATTTTATTAATGAATTATGTGTCTAAACGTCAGGATGAACCAAACAATTTTAATGTAATTTTGGTTTATCCGCAAATGCGGTCCAATGCAGGCCGCCTATCCATGCGGAGCGGATTTAGTAATTTCAATAGGGAGTACAACTAAAAATCCATCACAATGTTTATAAACTTATTATCTTATTATTTTCTTTATGAGGGCGGAGAAAAAAGGAGGGCAGGCAGCTTACAGGAAAATTTCCAAGGATTTAAACCAAGGCGCAAAATTCCCAAAGCTTGACTTTCTCAAGACTGAAAAATACGAAAAAGTAATTTTAAACAGGAGCATAAGCGTCTTTTCCAAGAAAAAAATGCTCCTTGCAATTCTGCACAAATCCCTGGTTGGGTCGATAGCAGGCGCGCAAAAAAACTTTGAAAACTTCAGGTGCGGCATGCACATTGCCAGAAAAACAGCAATAAAGCTCAGGTCATTGAACTTTTACATAGAGACTGAGCTAAAAAGCCATTTTGGCAGAAAAGGCGGCAAAATCAACATGCAAAAAGAATCCGCTCCGCATAAGGATGATTTTTCAGGCGATGATTTGGAAGCGCTCGAATACACAACTTACAAGCTCATTGAAGAGACAATAATGCTTGACAAAAAGCTGATAAAAGAATACTCAAAAAAAATGGAAAAAATTGATTACCTTGAGTCGCTTGGAACAAAAAGCCTTGAGAGCATAATCAAAAAGCAGACAGCGCTTTTAATGCACCTTGAGGCAAAGCTGCCTCCAAAAGAAAAAATAAACAAAAACTTAATTAAAGGGGAATTGTTTACTCACTGGGTGTCAAGGGCGCTTTCCCTTCTCTCGCACATCGAGGATCTTCACAAAATTGAAGCGCAAAACCTGAAGGGGTTAACGCACAATAGGTCATTTGCAAAAAAACTTGACCTGAAAATAAGCAGGATAGCAAAAGAAAAGCACAAGCTCGTGCAGATACTTGCCGACAAGATAGACTCGATGAACTCGCTTGAGTACGAAGAGAAGATGAAGGATGCTTTGCACCAGTTTACTTCAACATTAAGCTTGTAGTGCCAAAATGGAACAGAAAAAAATTGAAAAATCAAAGGAAGAGATTGCAATTGTCCTAGATTTTCTTCCAAACGGCTATCCTTATGATGACAGGCCGATGTACATGAAAAACCCATTGGTCCAGGCAATCGGGAGCCAGCATTTTGTGCTGCTCGAGCTTGTGCCAAAAAAGGGAGTTCACCTTCAGCCATACGAAGAAGTCTACATTGGGGACGGAAAAAGGGACAAGGTGCACCACATAGTCGGGAAGCTTGCCCTAAACAAGCTCACGTCAACTGCAAAATCAGAGCTTGAGTTTGTAATAAGCGACATTGTCAAAAAGGATGAAAAGAGGTTTGTTGAGTTTTTCAACAAGGCCCAGCCACTCAGCACAAGGATGCACCAGATTGAACTGCTTCCAGGACTTGGAAAAAAGCACATGTGGCAGATAATCGAGGCCCGGACAGAAAAGGAGTTTGAAAGCTTTAATGACCTAAAGAGCAGGGTAAAACTGATTCCAAGCCCTGAAAAGACAATAATCAGAAGGATAATACAGGAGCTTGACGGGCAGGACAAGCACAAGATTTTTGTAGACGGTTAGTTCTAAATGAATCATTCTTCAATGCATTTTGGGAGCATCAGCACGTCCGAGATTGAGCTAAAAGACCTTCTCAAGGCATGGATTGCAATATCACTTGCATTTGCAATAGCTATTGACGGTTTTTCATTTTCCTCAAAATTTTACCTTAATTTCATCATAGCATCGCTTACTGTAGGCACAGGCTTTTTGCTTCATGAACTGGGGCACAAGATTGTTGCGCAGAAATACAACTGCTTTGCAGAATTTCGGTCATTTGACAACATGCTGCTTTTGGCAATTGCAATGTCATTTCTTGGTTTTATTTTTGCAGCGCCAGGTGCAGTGATGATTTCAGGGAAAATCAACCTGCGCAAAAACGGGATTATTTCAATTGCGGGCCCTATTGTAAATTTGGTTCTTGCTTCGGGATTTTACATAATGCTCCTTTTTAATCCGGAAGGAGTTTTGGGAAAGATGGGATCATTTGGATTTTCAGTAAACTCGTGGCTTGCGCTTTTTAACATGATTCCATTCGGGCTTTTTGACGGATACAAGATTTTTAGGTGGGATAAAAGAGCTTATTTTGCTGTTGTCACAATTGCAGCTGTTTTTGTGTTCTTGTTATAACTTTTCTTAATTTCAATGATTAAATTCTTTTATTTGATTATCTTTAATAAATTAAAAAGACGCTGCATCATTTTTAGGCCTCGCCATTAGCTCGGCATATGCGGACGAACCAAAATTACATTATATTTGTTTGGTTCATCCTGACGTTCAGACACATAACAATACTGGAATTTTAGTGTGTCTGAACGCATTGTTAGCAGCACAAACATTCGCCTGCATTTGGGCGAAAGTTAATATCCTGATTCGTAATATTTCAAATCAAGAAGACAATTGCCCTCAATGCAAAGGGCTGTGAGCAATGAATGCGGCCCAATGCAGGCCGCCTATCTATGCGGAGCAGATTTAAATGTTAAAATTCAAGCTTACTGCCTCAAATGATTTTTAATACCTGCCTTATAAAAACCTTTAAATAAAACATTCCAAACTTTACCATTATGGAGCATCCGATTGTTGAGAAAATACTGCTTAAGGGCATTAAGTCGGTAAATTTAGGCATGCTTGATGCTGCCTCACGCGAGAGAATTCTTAAAGAAGTCGGCGAAAAGCTCTTTAAGCAGGGAAAGTTCACTGAATCAATTGAAATAATGGCTCTTGCCGGTCAAATGGATAAGCTGATTTCACTTGGAGATGACTTTATGTCGCAGGGAAAGGCGGACCTGGCTGCGCAGTGCTACATCCCGACAAAAGACAAGCAGAGGCTTAATGATGCTGCAGTAAAGTGCATACAGTCAAAAAATTACTCGCTTGCTGCAAAGGCATATGATGCTGCAGAAAACCACCAGATGTCCTCATTCATAAAGACAAACTTTTCAGAATAATGGCAAAAAGATGGGGGCTTGGAATTGGAAGCTTTTTCAGCCTGTTGGTCGTTTACTTCATTTTTCTTTACTCAAAGGAGAAAGAATGGGTTCTGCTTTCAATTCTTTCAAAGTGGTATCTCATAATCGTCGGCGGGTTTTTTGCGCTTTCAATCGGAATTGTGCTTTTGGTTTTGCTTATTTCGCTATTGCTCATCTTATATAACATTTTCAGGTTCAGGAAATCAAAGCCTAAGGCCAAGAAGAAAGAGGCAAAATACATTGACGCTGACTTCCAGCTTAAGGAGTAACAGTTTCATAAAGGATTTGAGAACTGTCATTTTTATACTGTTTGCACTATTTTTAGTTTCATTTTTTTATTTTAATTACAAGCTCGATTCAATTAAAGAAGATTATGAATCAAATCTTAGGCTAATGGAAATTTCAACAAAAGGCTCCATAAACGAACTTTCAGACAGAATAGACAGAGCTCAAGTGAACATATCCTCGAGGATAAGCATTTTGAGCACAAGTGTTAACAGCTTTAAAGTCCAAAACCAAAAAGAAATCAGCACACTTTCCGGACTTATTGAGCAGATTGAAGAGCAAAGCAGCATAAAGCTTGATGAGCTCAAAAGCGAGCTCAAAGATGTTCAGATAAAAAGCGCAGATTTTTCTGCAATTGTCGATGACATACTTGGCTCTGTTGTAAGCGTGAGGACAAACCTTGGGCAGGGCAGCGGCTCTATTATAAGAAGCGACGGATATATAATTACGAACGTGCATGTCATAAACGGGGCGTCGTCAATAAAGGTTACGACAAATGAGGGGGGAAATTATAATGTAGTTGCCGTTGCAGGAATTGACGAAGATGCCGACATTGCAGTGCTTAAAATCGACGCAGACAACCTCGAATCCCTTCCTTTTGCAGACTCAGGAAAGGTAAGGATTGGCGAGAAAGTAATTGCTGCTGGAAACCCTGCCGGCTTGTCGTTTACAGTAACCGAGGGAATTGTGAGCGCACTTAGAACATTTAACGGAATTGACTATATACAGACAGATGTTCCGATAAACCCCGGAAACTCAGGCGGCCCGCTGATAAATCTAAAAGGAGAAGTTTTGGGTATAAACAACTTTAAGATAAAGGACACAGAAGGCCTTGGTTTTGCAATTTCATCAAACGATGCAAAAGATGCAGCCTTAAGCATAATTTCAGAATACGAAAGCCAAAACCAGTAAAACAAAATGACAGATGCACTTAATGAAAAACTTTTAAAATACTTTTCGCTTACTGAAAAGGCTCTGAAAAAAGTCAAAGTTGTAGAGGCACATAAAAAGCAGGCAGAGGACTTGCTTGACCTTTCGCAAAGATATTATGATGATGCAAAATTTTTTGAAAAGAAAGGGGATATTGTGAATGCTTTTGGCGCAGTTTGTTATTCGCACGCATTTTTGGACATCGGCGCAAGGCTTGGCTTTTTTGATGTCGGGAATGACAACCAATTGTTTATGGTTGACTGAAAACCGGCAGCGTTCAAAATCTCGCTCCGCTCAGGTTATTGCCGAGCTCGGCTCATTCATCTCAAAGTCATGGGCTGACATTGCCCGGATGGCGCGTCCCCTTTGTTAGCTTTTCATCCGTTCAAATCACGGCCTCGCAAAAAGGCAATAACCAATATTTTGAACGCTGCCGTACAAAAACCAAAAACTATAAATAGAAGAATTTGATTAAATAACAAAAAAAGGTGGTAGTATGGTTAAAAAAAGAGCTAATGCCGTAAAAAGCGCACTTGAGAATACAATAAGCCGGAATTCTGATAAAAATTCAAAAGCACGCTCCGAGCCCAAAAGCAGTGTTGAAATAATAATAAAAAAGAAAATTTTGGGGCAGGCGCCGGTTGAGAACCATTTTGTTGTCGCTGACGGCAAAAAGCTTGGAAGCGTCCTTGACTTGGCTGACGCGCTAGAGACAATGAGCGAGGATGTTTTTTCCCATCACGTAAATGACCTGAAAAATGACTTCAGCAAGTGGGTAAAGGATGTCTTTTATGACCACAGCCTTGCCGAAGACCTTTCGCGCGCAAAAACAAAGGCAGAATCGCAGATTGCAATCCTAAGACGGGTTGTAAAGGAGCTGTTGTAAAATGGTCAAAAAGCAGCAGGCGCAAAAATTCCTTTTAAACGCACCGCCCGACAAGTTTTTCTGGGTGCACGACGGGCGAGTTTTAAAAAACCTTGAAGAGCTTGAAGGGCAGCTTTTGACAATGCCAAACGAGATTTTTTTATATCACGTCAATAAAGACAAAAATGACTTTGCAAAATGGATTTCTGATGTCTTGGGTGACAAGGCATTTGCCCTTGACCTGAAAAAGGCAAAAACAGCGCACGCTGCCCTTAAAAAAGTGAAGGAGCATGTACATTCTTTAAAAAAAGCTGCGGGATAATTTTTTGTGCAAATCCATTCTAATGGCTAGATAGTGTAGTTTTATTAGGAACTACTTGTGAATGATTACAGCATCGGAAAATTTAAATACTTACAAGGGTTTTACTGCTGTCATGCCGGGCACAAGTGTATTTTCTCTTGATCAAATTGTTGTATCCAGCGATATAAAAAACAGTGCAGGAGCAGTCATAAAAAGAGAAGATGTTAAAATACCTCAGCGATATTATGGGGAAGAGAGTATAACTTTAATAGACTATTTCAGGTTTCAAGAATTAATTCAGTATGGCATAGAGTTTATGATTGAAAACGAAGTTTTACCGGGAGATTTCAAAATTAAAGGACCATTCGTAGTAAATGGAGGCCCAAAAGATGGCAAAATTCAATATTTTGAATTGCAGGGAACCGGTAATATAAAAGTCGACCTTGCAAGCACAGAAGGATTTCCTACCTCAAATGTAAAGGATTTCATAGTTATTTTATCCTACAAAAACTTAACATTGGGCATAAAAGGAAGCCATTACGAGTATGAAGAAAAAAAACTTTTCAGTCAGCAACCTTACGTTCAATGGCATGATTCCTCACAGGATTTGACACAAAATCAGCACCTTACTTCCATACCAAGTGGTTTTGTAATTGGGCAGCGGCTATTGAAGGAACTGTATTGATGGATTTTAAGGCTGCTTAATTTAACTCATAAATCTTACCAAAACCTTTAAATAGTCTCCTGAAGTTTCAAGTCGGAAGCCTTATATTTACCGCTATAAAACGAGGTGTTAATATGGATTTTGATGAGCAAAAAGAGTGCCCCGGATGCGGCACTATTCTTGAGGAAGGCGAGCTTGAGTGTCCTTCCTGCGGGGAAAATTTCAAAGATGATGATGAGGTTTTATAAAAATTAATGAGGTGGTCGTGATGAGCGCGTTTGACGATTATGATGACGACGACGACGACAGTTTCAGCGATGATAATGATGACTAAAATGGAAGAGTATACAAAATACGAGATGGCGAGGATAATAGGCGCAAGAGCGCTCCAGATTTCTATGGGCGCGCCGTTTCACATAAAGCTAAATGACGAGGATTTGCAGAAGCTAAGCTACAATCCAGTTGAGATTGCAAAGCTTGAGTTTGCAAAGGGGCTTATCCCGATTGAAATAAGAAGGCCGATGCCGGATATTTCCCACAAGGACATAGTTCCAAAGAATTTTGACCAGACGAAACTTGAATAAAATGGGAAGAATAAAAACGATGCTCACAAAGGGAGTTGCAAAAAAGCTTGTAAAAATGCACGCTGACGAATTCACGCCTGATTTTGACAAAAACAAGCCGCTTGTTTCCAAATATACAACTGTTTCTTCGATGAAGATGAGAAATGTAATTGCGGGATACGCTGCTAGGCTTGTAAAGCAGAGATTGGTTGCCGAAAAAGAGCCTAGAAGAAGGATGAACGAGGAAGACTTGAGCAAGTTTTACGAATAAATATATTTTTTAATCTTTTTTTAAGAATTTCTCTTTTAACTTTTTCTCAACAACTTCCGGGACAAAATCCCTTACAGGACCGTTAAACATCGCAATTTCCTTTATTATGCTTGAACTTATGAACGCGTGGTTCGCCCTTGTCATTATGAATACAGTTTCTATTCCGGATTCAATTTCTCGGTTTAATAGCGCCCTTGAGAATTCAAATTCAAAGTCTGAGATTGCCCTTAAGCCTCTTACTATTACATTTGACTGCTTCTTTTTTACATAGTCGAGTAAAAGACCTTCAAAATGCTCAACAACAACTTTATCGCCGTGCTTTTTTAATGATTCTTTTAGCATTTCAACTCTTTGAG
Source organism: Candidatus Nanoarchaeia archaeon (assembly GCA_035293285.1). Classification (GTDB taxonomy): domain Archaea; phylum Nanobdellota; class Nanobdellia; order Woesearchaeales; family GW2011-AR4. The sequence continues at coordinate 7,399 of DATDOM010000002.1, forward strand.
ATGGCGAGAATAATGCTTTCTTTTGGGGGTTGTCGCCTACAAGAACGTATAATTTGTCGAACAATTTTAATGACCTTTCAATTATGTCAATGTGGCCGTTTGTCACAGGGTCAAAAGTTCCAGGATATACTGCTGTTTTCATATTAATCAATTATTAAGTTTAGTTTAAAAATTTATGTCTGATCTGCGTCTTTAAGTGGTTTAAATTCCTTTTGTTGTCAATGACAAAATCCGCATGTTCCATCTTTTCTTTTATAGGCATCTGTGATTTTAGGATGTTAAGTATTTCCTTTTTTGTGTGTTTTCCTTTTTTTAGGAGCCTCTTGATTTGGGTTTTTTCGTCGCATTTTATGACGATTACTTTGTCTACTAATTCTTGCATTCCTGCCTCAATTAACAACGGCACGTCAAGAACTATGTTTTTGGATTTTGAATTGTTTATTTCCTTTTTAATTTCTTTTAGAATCAATGGATGAGTTATGCTGTTGAGTTTCTTTAGTTTTTTTGGGTCGCTGAAAACTATTTTTTTTAGAGTTTCCCTGTTTATGGTCTTGTCTTTGTTTAGGATTCCTTTTCCAAATTCCTTGATTATTTTATTGTATATCGATTTATCTGGCTTTGAGAGCTTATGATACATTTCGTCTGCATTTATTACTTTAAATCCGTGTTTTTTGAAGAGGTTTGCTACTGTTGTTTTTCCACTTCCTATTGAGCCTGTAATTCCGACTATCATTATATATCTAAATATTTTACATTATTTAAAATTATGTAGACTTCTGTTAATTTAATGAGTTTTTTGCAGTTTTATAGAAAACTAAGCGAATAAACCTTTTGGTTCATATTTACGCCTCGCCATTACGCTCGGCATACATTGTGCATCAAATCTGCACATTCGCCCCATTTGGGCGAAGATTGAGCCCTTAACATCCCAAAACCAACCTATTCACTCGTCTTTAGTTCTAAAGCTTATTAACCTAGCTCGACTTTTCCTATTAAAAAACAATGAGGGGGCAGTAAAATGAAACTATGTACGGCAGAAGAGCTAAATTCGATGACAGTTGAAGAATGCACAAAATACTTTGACAAGCTTCATAAATCATACAAAGAAGAGTAAATATTTTTTTTATCTTATTTTTGATGGCGGCAAAAACAGGAATTTCTTGTGGGAAAGTTGGCGTTTATTTCTTTATATGGCCTAATTGCACTGCACTCAATGAACCTAGTCTACATTTCTAATAAAAACATTTATATATAAGCTATGTATAACAACTATATAAGTGATTATATATGAAAGATGCATCAACAATTCAACTGGATAAAAAAGTTATAACCCAGCTAAAGCAGGCAAAAGAATATCCCAGACAAAGCTATAATGAGCTTTTGGACAAGATGAGCAAAATTTTTATCAAGCTAAAGGAAAGAAACCAGTACGATGAATTCCTTCATAAGATTCAACAGCCAAAGATGAAGGAGCTTTGGGACAACAAAGAGGATGGGGCATGGGAAAATGCCTAAGTTTGGCGATGTTGTTCTAGCTCACATCCAGTTTGTTGATACTTTTGAAATCAAGCAAAGGCCCGCGCTTGTTCTTTTTGAAGAGTTTGGGAACATAGTTGTTGCTGGCATTACAAGCAACCCTGAAATGAAGGGGATTTCTTTATCAAAAAAAGAAGGTGCGGTTAAAGACAGTGTCATAAAACTTAACTATGTTTTTACAATTTCAGAAAAAATGATTAAGAAAAAACTATTTGAAATTTCTTCCGAAAAAAAGAAAATTATTGTGTCGGAGTTTATTAAGAAATTAATTTAATTATTACTATTAAGAAGTGGTTAAAATAGAAAGGTTTAAAAACTGGCCGAAATCTACATCTTATATATGAAATCTTTAGAGTTATCCACAGAAATAGATTTTATAAAGTTAAAGATGCCCCATCCCACAAAATTAGGAGATTTTTTAACTGCATTGGGAGAAAGGTTTCCGGGCGAATTTACGGTTAATGCAGCTTCTAGTTTTATTCTATCAGAATTTGGAGAACATCCTAAATGGTTAAGGGGTAATCATGTAAGGGCAGATGCGATAAGACCAGAACACTTTGCATATTTTTACGAAGCACTTAATAGTGCAGGTTATTTAAACGAATTGCCTAAGAAAGAAGGGGAAAGAGCAAGGTATGAAGTAAACCGAATTGCATTAAAAAATTATGAAGACCAAATTCATCAATTCATGGAGCTGGTGTATCCAGACTGGTAATTTTTTATTTTTCCAACTTTATCTTTGCCATCACATTGTTATGCATTCTTTTAATGAATTCAACTTTATCTTCTATTTTCATTAAATCGGTTGAGCCTTGCAATACTAAATTAAATGCAAAAGGGGACGGGAAAGGGGTTCTTATTTCGTCAACTAAAATAAGTTTTTTTTCAATCCCTTCAATCACTTTTTTGGTGTTTTCTATGTCCATTAAGTCTTCAAGAACTTCCCTTCTTGCTTCTTTTAATATGCAGAAATTCGGGTCAATCCTTTTTACTGCAGTCATTAAAATCATTGAGCTAACTTGTTGCCGTCCTACTCTTTTCCTGTTTCCCATATAGTTTCTTAGAATCATCATTGAGCGTCCTGCGCAGTGCCTAAATCTTCTTCTTAAGACTTCAGTCTGCTCTAATGCCATGTCCATCACTTTCCTTATCTCTGATGATTTTACTAAGCTAAAAGCTTTTATGATATTTACACTTTTGTCATAGCTTACATAAAACCCGTTGTCGTTAATTCCGATGCCGACATCTCTGTGCTGGGTTCTTGCGATGGCAAACGCAACTGCCCTTGATAGACAGTCATTAACCCTTCTTCCGTATAAAGTGTGAAATATTGAGTATTTCCTCTTCCCATATTGGTCTGAATAATGCTCGACAATTATCCTTGAGTTTGAAGGGATTTCTGCAAAATTGAATTGCTCGTAAAAGTAGTCATAGATTGAGTTTGCTGCGTTTGCGTCAACGTATAGGTAACTGTCAATGAATTTTATGAGCTCTTCTTTTGACTTGTTACTGCAGAATTTCTCATTCATCAGTTTCCTGAATTTTCCAATTTCTATGGCTAGGTCGAAACTTAAAGGAAGCATTTCTGAAAACCAGCTTGGGATTGTTGGCGGTCTGTCAACATTTGCGTTAACGTACGCAACCATCCCTTTTGCGTATAAAAATTCGTATTTATCTCCCCCTAATACAAAAACATCGTTTCTTTTTAGTTTTTCTAGGAAAGCTTCGTCTATTTTGCCAATTGGCTGTTCGCCGACTTTTACAGTTACAAATGACTCATCCGGAATTGTGCCAATGTTTGTCATGTGGATTACTCTTGACATTTTTCCTTTCTTTCCGATTTGATTGGTTTCTTCGTCATACCAAATCTTTGAGTAGATGTGCCTGTCTTCCAAAGAACTGAATTTTCCCGCTAAGTAGTTTATGACTTCAATGAAATCCTTGTATTCAAGTTTATGATAACAGTAGCTTTGCTTGATTAGTTCATAGAGTTCTTTTATGTCCCAAACCTGTTCTAATGAAATGCCGTGGAGTTGTTGTGCTAATACGTCCAGGCATTCTGTCGGAATATGGATTCTGTCGATTTTCTTTTCAATTGCTGATTTCAATAGGACTGCGCATTCGACTAAATCATCCCGGTCTAGAACTATTATCCTTGCCTTTACTGTGTCGTGCAGTTTATGGCCTGACCTTCCCGCTCTTTGCATGAATCTTGCCACGGATTTTGGAGAGCCAAGGCAAATGACCAAGTCAATGTAGCCGATGTCCAGGCCTAATTCCAATGAAGTGCTTGAGACAATTACTTTTAATTCCCCTTTCCTTAGCCTGTTTTCAATTGTGTGCCTGTGCTCTTTGGATAATGAGCCGTGGTGCGCGCCGATATTTTCAGTGTATTTTTTTGGGAATTTTTCTTTTAGGAAATGAACAACCCTCTCTGTTGCTGCCCTTGTGTTTGTAAAGATTAAAGTGGTTTTATGGCCTTCAATAAGAGTGTCCATTAGATTATACATAGCACCGTGGAGGTTTTTATGCTCTTCATTGACTAAGTCAGGAACTGGGCTTAAGACCTTTAGGTCCATGTTTTTTATGAACTGGACATCGATGATTTTGCAGTCTCTCAATATTCCTTTTTCATAGCCTGCCAAAAATTTTGCGATTTCTTCTAATGGCGCAATTGTGGCGCTAAGGCCAATTCTTGTCATGTTCGGCGATAATCTTGCCAACCTTTCTATTGAGATTGACATATGAACGCCCCGCTTGTTTTCTGCCAGTGCGTGGATTTCGTCAGCAATGAACCATTCGACGCTTTGGAGAAGTTCCCTGAATTTTATGGAACTAAGCATTATTGCCAGACTTTCAGGGGTTGTGATTAGGATATGAGGAGGGTGCTTTAGCATCTTAGCTTTTTCAGACTGCGTAGTGTCTCCTGTCCTTGATGCAACTCTTATCCCTAATTCTTTATTTGCAATCTTTTCCATCTCTTTTAATGGCTCAATCAGGTTGATTTTGATATCTTCTGAGAGAGCTTTTAACGGGCTTACGTAGACGCAGTAAACTCTATTTTCCAAGATTCCTTTTTCGCTTGAGTCGATTAATTCGTTTAAGATTGAAAGAAATGATGTTAAGGTCTTTGTTGCGCCTGTCGGGGCTGAGATTAATACGTTACTTCTTGAGTGGATGTCCATTACAGCGTATAATTGGGGTAATGAGAACTCCTTGAATCTGGTGAAAAACCACTTTTTTACTATAGGGTTTAGTATGTGTTTTATCTCTTCTTCCCTGTATGGCTTATCTGCGTAGGTTATCATTTTAGGAGAATACGAAGGGATTTTGTGGTTATAAAGGTTTGTTAGGAATATCTAATTTTATTTTTGAGTATAAGGATTTAGTAACCTATTAACAGAATTCCCTTCAATGGAAGTTGCATTCTATTACTAATGTAAAGAATATCTAAAAAAGTATAAATTTTTTGAAAGTCGTCGGTTTTTCTATAATCATTTCTAACTGCCAATACTAAATATTCAACACCAAACATCATGCAGGATTGAAAAACATCTTTCAAAAATTGATAATTAGATAATGCCCTTCCAGCTTCAACTTCTAAAACTATTTTACCATCTTCACTTATAGCATCTGTATCGAAATGTTTGTCAATCTTATTGTTTAATCCAAATAGAACCGGGACTGGTATTTTTTCATTTACAGATTTCCCCTTTTCTACTTTCAATCCTATTTTTTCTAATTCTGGACGTAAAAGTGTTAGAACACCATTACTTGTAAGGTTATTTTCTGGAGACTTTATTTTGTTTTCAACTATCTTAAAACACTCAATAATTTGTTCCATTTGCTTTGTTATTCCAATTGACCTTGGAAAAAATTGATATTTTATCATACAGCACAACTTATTAATTTTACATTCATTGCGTAATTGCAGTCATTTGGAGATTTAATTTTTAAATCGGTTATTTTAACATCCCCTAATTTTTCTAAATTCTCCCTATCTTTTTTTGGAAAAGAATTATATTTTTTGGTTTCTATCATTGCATAGATATTAAATTTCTTAGGGCTGGGGTTCAAATGTTCTTTAAAATAAATCAATGGGTTTTTTGTTTTCCCATATTTTAGGTTATAAATAAATGACCCTTTAGATTTTATGTTTCTTAATCTTTTTTTGTTTTTTTCATAAGTTTTAGGTTCTGCTGCATAACAAACTCCTTGAATAAAAAATAAGTACTTCAAATTCTTTCTTTTTGTATTCACTACAGTATAAAATAAGTCTTTTTCTTTCCAAGATTTTGATTCGCAATTTTTGCAAGCGGTTGTTATTCGAATATCGGAATCCAATAGTTTGTTTCTTAGTGGAGGTCCATTTAAAGTTAAATAAGAGTTAAAATTTTTAATTTTTCTAATTTCGAATGCATCACCATTTTTTACAATAATGTGAGGTGGATTATTTTGATTGCCTAAATAGGAAAATGACTTGGTATAGAAATCCATTTTTTTGTTTATTGGGAGTTGAAAAGAACCTGCAATTGCATCTTTAATATAATCTTCCATTAAGTCGTCTGTTTTATTAAAAATTCCAGATTTATTAGAAACGTTGCTTTTTAGGTCACTGTTTGCAAAAGATACTATATTGCAAATGGCGTTTATAATGTTTTTTTGCATTTAATTACCTTATCTATGAATTAAATCTGCTAATTTATAAACATTACTTAAAAATGTCCAGTGCACTAAATCTAGACTTAATCAATACTTAAACCTTCTTTCGTATTCTTTATGATCAAACCACTCAAGAACAATGCTCACAACTACTAATTCCTCATTTACTACTGAATATACCAGACGCCAGCCTTTTGGCAAGTCATATTTCCATAAGTTCTTGATGTTTTTCTTAATGTACAAAGGAGGAATTAATTTTTTAGGCACCTGAATGCCGCAAAAAGCATTTTGCTCAATATTATTCATTGCCTGGTTAAGTAGGCGAAATAACTCCTTTTCAGAATTGTCGCCACCCTCTAATTTGTAAAATGCCTTCTTTATATTCTCATCAAAAAATCTTATTGTGGATGGAAGCTTCATTTTCTCCTACCCAAATTTTTTCTTTCATTGTATTTTCTTGCAATTTTAGGATAATAAATCCAGCCTAATTTCCCTTCTGAATCTATTGATATTTTTCGTGAATAAGCCAGATAGTCAATAACCACACAGAAAGTCTGATACATCATTTTTTTAGGAAGTGATTCCCATAGCTTCCTTTTCTTAAGCTCTCCGTCATGATTTTTTATGAATTCCTCTACCATAAGAACGGTGTCAAGCCTAGGGTACCTCAAAATATCCCTTTTATTCATTAATGTTAATTCACTCATGTTATATCCATTGATATAACAACTAATATATAAATTTTTTGATTATAAATTATAAAAAATATCAAACTTTACAAGTCAATATTTACAAACCCACATCAATCAAAATCAATAATCCTATATCAATGGAAAATCATCAGAATTCTCCTTGACATTGGCTTCTTTTTCTCTAATCTTTGCTTTTTCTTTTTGAACCATTGAAACCATTTCAGCAAATCTTGGCTCAGGGGACGTGCAAAAGAAGTCCCTGCAGGCATTTGGCCGACTTGCATGAATAGAGCATTTATTATTAACCAAATAAATGCAGCTCCCATCTTCTTTTTTAGAAAGAATGTTTGCGCCATAATCTTCTGCTTCCTTAAAATTCTCTATAAATCCAAATTCTTCAAACTGAGTCTTGAATTTTTTTGAGGCATATTCTTCTTTTGTAAGATTAATATAAAATAACCTGCAACAAACTCCGGATAATTTGCATTCTTCCATCTTACTACAAACTCACATCAATTAAAATCAATTTAGAACTAAACATTCCTTGCAGAAACGGCAACTGCACCGCTTAAAGATGAGCCAGTATCCCTGGAATCTTTGGTTTTTGTATCTTTTCTGACAACTGAATCAACAACAGCCCAGTAATAATCTATAAATTTCCCAACGACAGGATTTTTCAGGTTAAGCTTGTACATTTTTGCTCGTCCTACTGTTCTTGTCTCGATAACTGTCTTTTTTTGCCTAAAATCCTTCCACAATACCTTTAGTGTAGTGTACCCGACTTTGGAATGCCTTGCAATCTCTTTCATTGAATAGTCATATTCAGAATGGACTATCAAAAAGCTCCATACCCTGTTTTTTTCGGTGTCTCCAACTTCCTGTAAAAATACCGATTTAACCATTGTAAAGTTTGCCCCTATTAGTCCATTCAAGTGTTCATTTATTAGCTATCTGAATTTCAATCTTGGTTAATTGTGTGTTATTAACAGACATGTGTATTTTGAAAACGTACATAATGTATAAACTTAATGATTTTACTCTCAAAAAATTAAACCACAGCTTCACAAATCATTTCAGAATTAGGCAATTTCTGGTTTATCTGCTGGGAAATTATTGGATTCTTTTCAACAATCTTGTTTCTAACTTTAAGTTGGAATACCAGTCTAATTTCTATAATATTTTCACGAACATTAATTATAAACTGCCAATTTGGTATGTTCAATAAGCTTTTCTTATCAATATTTAGGTATTTTGAAGCATCAAACATTTGAATTCCAGTTAGGAATCCTTCTTTGTCTACATCCACAACTAAATTGTCCAATAGTTCTATGGATTTAGCATATTCCCTATCTTTAGTTTTAAAGAATAATATATCATGTTTAAAATCATAATCAACTTCTCCTTTTCCTTCTAATTTTTTTATTGTCATTTTTACAATCTCGGCACTTGAGTTCTATCGGGTAAATAAAATGTGACTATCTTGATTTTATTTGGTTGAATATCAAGCATTAACCTTAAAACCTCATTTTTACTATAATCATAAAATACCGCATAGTTTCCATTGAATTGAATACCGGCCAATATGGGTATTTTTGTTAATAAATAGTCTTTAAGGATATCATCTTTAAAAATCTTTCTTTGTTTCTCATTCAAACGAAAAAATGTGTGGTTAGTGGTATGAATTTGATCTTTAGTATATCTTTTGATAGTTTCAAGGAGAGTCTCTACTTTTACCTTTTTTCCTATTCTGTGCCCACCTACCATTGTAACACGTAAACTAACCTATAATTTAAAGATTTTTCTCTAAAAATTGACATCTCGATACTTTTTGGAGTATGCCTCTAAACGATTCATACCCCTTAACCTCTCAAATCGGCACGTCAATCAAAATCAATTTAGAACCTTTAGAAGGATTAATCGTAACAGAATCCAAATCAGTTATTTCAATTGAATCTCGTTTGTTTAGAGTCTCATCATCAACTTTAACAGTTCCTTCAATTGCCATTATAAAAACGCCCCTGTTTTTGCCTATTTTATGGATTAATTCAGTTTCCTCAGTAAACTCGCCAAGAAAGATTGATGCGTCCTGGTGAATATATAAAGTGTCTTTGGATTTGTCGCCAGAGACTACTTTTACAAGCGAGTTTTTCTTGATATTTACCGGCTTTGTCTCGTGCCTTGGCTCTATGTCTTCTTCTTTTGTCTCTATCCAGATTTGGAAGATTTCAAGCGGCTCTTTTGTTGAATTGTTAAATTCAGAATGGGTGATTCCCGAGCCTGCTGACATTGCCTGAATTTGCCCGGGGATTATGACTTCTTTTTTTCCTGTGGAGTCTTTGTGCATTAGCTCGCCTGATAATGGAATTGTAACTATCTCCATATTATCATGAGGGTGAGCGCCAAACCCTCTTCCTGCTTCAATATAGTCATCATTAAGCACTCTAAGCCGTCCAAAGCCCATACGTTGAGGATTATGGTAATTTGCAAAGCTAAAGCTGAAATTTGATTTAAGCCAGCCTAAGTCGCTTTTTCCCCGTTCATTTGCACGATTGATTGTTATCATGACATTAATTAGCCTTAGAATCTATATAAACCTTGGCACAACAACCTTCGCCCAAATGGGGCGAGTGTGCAGGTTTGAGAATCAATGTATGCCGCACTATTGGTGCGGCCTAGATATTATGCAGCGTCTTTTTTAATTTAGGTCAAACATATATCTGTAAAATTTCAAATCCAGTTTTATATAATCTATAAATGACACTGGACATTGACGTGCAAAATATTTAAAGAAATTCTTTAAAAAAAATAAAAGGCCGCTCAATCAGCGGCAAAACAGGAGATTCAGACCCTAAGAAACCAAAAGGAATTCAAACATATAAAACTTTTCATGCCTTCAATATATTTTCAAAATTCTGCTATGGAATAAGTAGTTGGATTAATTATATATCCCTCTCGAGCCTCATAAATCAGGCAAACTTGGTCTGATTTTACATGAATTCTTTCTGCAATCTTTACATGAACGTCTTCATTTAAATCCACAAATTCTGAATCATATCTTAATGGAACGGTTTTACGTTTGCCTCCATTCACAACTTCAATTTCTGCAGTCCTGTATCTTGTAGAACCTCCAATTTCCTTCACTATTACGTCAATGGATACACTATTTCCAGTTATGTTTACACCCTCACCACGACGGCTGCTCCATCTAAATCCCATTCTAGTAGCTTTTATTCACTGGTTTAATTATTTTTTGCCCAATTTTGACACATTCAGCCCACTGGACATCTCTACCAGTTAACCTTTTAAAGAGTAAAACCATTCAATTCTGATGCAAAATAATATTGTAATTAAAGGCGCCAGAGAGCACAACCTGAAAAATATTGATGTAACTCTGCCAAGAAATAAATGCATAGTAATTACAGGCCTTTCAGGCTCGGGA
>DATDOM010000003.1:0-6119 GCA_035293285.1 Candidatus Nanoarchaeia archaeon
AGGTGTTGAGGCAATTGCAATTGACGAGGGAATAAAAGGCTACCGGGACAAATCACTTTTGAAGGCAAACGAGCTTTGCGGCAAGCTTGGGATAAATCTAAATGTTTTTTCATACAAGGAAGAATTCGGAATGGAGCTTGATGAGATATTAAAAGTCCTCACCATAAAGCCGTGCAGCATCTGCGGAGTTTTCAGGAGGTATTTACTTAACAAAAAATCGCGCGAGCTTGGGTTTACTCTTCTTGCAACAGGGCATAACCTTGATGATGAAGCGCAGTCTATAATGATGAACCAGATGAAAAACAATGTTTCTGCTTCAGCGCGCCTTGGGCCAAAAGTAGGGATTATTGAAGATTCAAGATTTGTCCAGAGAATCAAGCCATTGTATTTTTGCACGGAAAAGGAAGTCACGACTTACGCTTTCATTAACGGGCTAATGGACGATTTTAATGAATGTCCAAATGCAGTGCATTCTTACAGGGCCGGGATACGTGACATGCTTAATGACTTTGAGAACAAATTTGCGGGAACAAAGCACTCCATAGTGAATTCGTTTTTGGAAACATTGCCATTGCTGCAAAAGCAGTACACTCAAAACCATATAGAAATTAAATCCTGCGATAACTGCGGCGAGCCAAGCGCGAAAGAAATCTGTTCAGCATGTAATTATGCGGAAAGATTAAAGCAAAAAGCAGAATTAAGCCAAATTAAAAAATAATTATATTACTCGTACTCAGTAACCTGCATGCCTTCTTCAGAGCCCTTTTCTTCAGCTGCAGCTCCTTTGCCAGCTCCTTTCGGACCCCTGTGGATTCTTGCAAAGCTTGGAGTTGCTGCAATCCAGTTTTCTCCAAATCCTGCAATGTCTCCTTCGATTGCATCGCATGTTTTCTTTAGCTTGTTGATTGCCCTTTTGAGTTCAACCAGGTCCTTATCTTTTAATGGCCTGATGTTGATAAGTGCGATTGTGTGTCCTTCCCTCAATGAATCTAGAATCGGCTTTATGTCTTCAAATTGTTCTATTGCAAAAGGCCTTACCATTAATTTTGCCCTTGAATCAGCAGAAGTTTCCTTTTCAAGCTCAACGTAGCTTTGTTCAGAATCTTCAAATTCAGAACCAGCACCTGAGCCAAGTTTTTCCTTAATCTTGCTAAAAAATCCCATGAAACTCACCTTTTTCTCTAACGCTTTTATTGGATTTGCATTAAACCCAGAACTATATAAATGTTTCTATTCTGGAGAGTAGTAAAAGAAATTGACGAACACAAATAAATAACTATTTAAAACCTTGTCAAAATATTACAAAAATGGATGGTGCAAAAGTAAACGTTGGCGGGCAGGCAATAATAGAAGGTGTAATGATACGCGGCCCTAGTAATTATGCGATTGCTGTAAGAAAAGGAAGCAAAATCCTGACAAAAACCGCAAAGATTCCAAAGAAAAAACACTCCTTTCTCAAGTGGCCTTTTGTGCGCGGATTTGTAAACCTTGCCGAGATGCTCGTAATAGGAATCAAGGCACTGATGTGGTCTGCGGAGCAGGCTGGCGACGAAAAAGAGAAGCTAAGCAAGAAAGACCTGACGATTACATTGTTCGTTTCAGTTGGCTTTGCAATACTGTTTTTTATCGTGCTGCCATATTTTCTGACTAACCTAATTGGTTTTAAAGAGTCCGAAAAGCCGGTATTGTTTAACGTAGTTGACGGAATAATCAGGATACTCATTTTTCTTGTCTATATTGTTGCAATTTCATTCATGAAGGATGTAAAGGTGCTTTTCCAGTACCACGGTGCAGAGCACATGGCAATACACTGCTATGAGCATGGTAAATCTTTAAGTGTAAAAAACGTAAAGACATTCAGGACAATGCATGAAAGATGCGGCACGTCGTTTTTGTTCATTGTGTTTGCAATAAGCGTGGTTGTGTTTTCAATACTTCCTTCAATATTTTTGAATTACTCTCCAAAGTTTGGCTCATTAAACCACTGGGCAAAGACAGGCATATTATTTCCTGTGAGGATTTTGCTAATACCCCTCATCGCAGGAATAGCATATGAAATACTAAAATTAAGCGACAGGAAAAAACATAATCTTTTGTTCAAAATGGTCTCATTTCCCGGGATAATGCTTCAAAAAATCACGACACAAAAGCCGACAGCAAAGCAGATAGAGGTTGCAATTGCATCACTAAACAAGCTTTTGTCAATTGAAAAAAAATAGTCATAATAACAAAAAAAGCCGCCATCATCATAAGGTCAAAATGCCATTAATGTATGGATGCGAAGGCGTCACGGGGGTTGCCCCCTGCGGGGAGGTAGCCTCATCAACTTGCTTCAGCGCGCATTTTGAAGATGGTGGCAGCTTTTTGTTGGAAAAACATGAAAGAAAAAATTGAATTAAGGAAACAGTCAAAGAAGCTCAGCCCTATAATCAATATTGGAAAGTCAGGGCTTACTGCGAACGTAGTTTTAAGCCTTGACAGGCTGCTAAAGCAAAGAAACCTCATCAAAATAAGGCTTCTCCGGGCATTTTTTACCGGCAAGAACAAAGAAGAACTAATTCAGGAGCTTGTGCAAAAAACCCAGTCACAGTTAATAGATTCAGTTGGAAATATTGTTGTGATTTACAAGAAATAAATTTAGATTATTAAACCAAAACATTGTGCCTCCTTATCTCTTTTTTTAGTCGCTCAACTTTTTTGGTGCATCCTCTGCAAAATGAAGCTGAATCTTGCAAAGACAAATATTCTGATGATGTGATCCTACCTTCCGCTTTATCCCATATATGTTCAGTAGTCATTGGACAGTATTTTTGTTTACTTGTGTATCGCCCAATCCATTTATGGTGCTCAAGCCCGAACCTGTGGCCGAGCTCATGAATTGCCACTGATACTATTGCATCAATACTGTGGTCGGAATTGAGTACGCCATAACTTTTATAGGCGGAAATAAAATCCACTTCATAAAATTTATCAGATCCGCCATAAACCGAAGTCCGGTTATTATTAATTACGCCGAGGGAAGTTATGACCAAGAGGGGTTTTATGTAGTCAAGAAATAACTTGGGGAGACTTGGGCTATAAACAATAGTTTCGTGGGCAGAATTTCTTTCTGTAATTAATCCAGCTTCAGTATCAGAAAGTTGTAATTTATCATTTATCGAGTATCCGGTAAAAAGAGGATGAAAAATAGCAACTATTCTTTTCCCTACCTCATCAAGCCGTTCTCCTTTAAACTCTAGAGGCTGGATTCTCAAAATACGCTCATACATTAAGGGTAGAAAAACAAAATCTTTTTTAAATATTTTTGAATTTATTGTATTTGAGGTTATAAACCATCAATCTTTGCCAAGTATTCCTTTATCCTTGAACTGATGCTTGCAACAAGCAACTTCTCAATTTTTTCCTCAAAAATCTCTGTCAGCGAGCTGTTTTCAGAAATCCTGTAAGCATTAAGCCTCTTTTCAACAATAAGTATGTCTTTTAGCCTTCTAAGCTGCCTTGAGATGTTGGACTGCGCAGTTCCCAAGCCGCCAAGCTTTTGCTTTTTTCTTTCAGAAATTACAAGTGAGCATATTTCCCCGCAGGTAAGGGTTTTCTTCTCTTTTTTTGCATTAAGCAAAACCGTAAGCACATCTACAATTACGTCCCTTGAATCTCCCGGCTGCAAAAGCCCAAGTGAAAGGCAGACTTTTCTTGCAAGCTCGCGCTCATCAAGATTAGCGGGCTTTTCATACCTTCTTAATGTTATTTCTGACAGAGGAACTTCTTTTGATATTGTCCTTTGTTTTGCCATTTTGATTTTTTAGCTCAATTGGTATTTATAGGTTTTGAAATGGAGGTAATAAAATATTCTATTCTTAATTTAGTTTCTGATTATACCATTATACAGGATTCACACACGGGTTTTCTTTGTGAAAACCCTATTCGCAAAGGTAAAAACTCGCACTACGCACGAGTTTTTCCCTCTGCACTCAGTGTTCATCCACTCTACGTAAGATTATTGCAATATTCCGAGGCAAATTTTAGTGCCAGTCAAAATTTGCCGAGTGTAACTGTTGTCGTCAAACGACCTATTGAAGTAAAAATATTAATAATCTATAAAACCTCTCCAATCATGTAGATTGAGCCTGTTACAACAACCAAGTCTTTTTTTCCTGAAATTTTTTCCGCATAATACAATGCATTTTTTGGATTCACAATAACTTTGGACGGAATTTTCTTTTTGCTTAATTTTGAAAAAAGTTTTTTCAGGTCATTAGGATTTGAACTTCTTTCGTTTTTTGATTTTGTAAATAAAACCCAGTCGGCGAGGGGCAAAATAGTTTTAAGCATTGACTTGCAATCTTTGTCTTTTAGTATCCCGATGACAAAAATTATTTTGCTGTAGCGGTTTTTTTTGTTTAGATTTTTTATTTCTTCTGAAATGGTCTTAAATCCCTGAGGGTTGTGAGCGCAGTCAATCAAGACATTTTTCTTGATAAACTGGAATCTTGAGGGCCACTGTGTTTTTTTTATTCCTTCTAAAATCTGCATCGTTGAAATGCTGATTATATTTTTATTTTTTAGGATTTCAAGTGCCCTGAATGCAGTTTTTGCATTTTGCTGCTGAAAGCCACCTTTCAGGCGCTTAAATTTTATTTTTGGAATATTCTTTGGAAAATAAATTCTGGAGTTTTTCTCCTTTGCAATTTTTTTGATTTCGAAGAGAGCTTTGCCGCCTGCGCCAGTAACTACTGGAATGTCCTGCTTTATTATTCCTGCTTTTTCGCGCGCAATCTCCTTGATTGTTTTACCAAGGATATTTGTGTGCTCAAGGCTTATTGTCGTGATAACTGATATTAAAGGAGTGATTACATTGGTTGCGTCCAGCCTTCCGCCAAGCCCGACTTCAATTACTGCATAATCAACTTTTTTCTCATAAAAATGAAGGAACATTATTGCAGTAGCAATTTCAAAAAAGCTTTGGTTTGTAATGTGGGGCTTTATTCTCAAGTAATAATCAACAATCTCCCTGTCACTTATTAGTTTATCATTTATCCTTATCCTTTCGTTGAATCTCTTAAGATGGGGGCTTGTATAAAGCCCGACTTTGCATCCTGAGTTCTTTAATGCATTAAAAATCATCGCGCACGTGCTTCCCTTGCCGTTTGAGCCTGCAACGTGGATGCACTTGAGGCTTTTTTCTGGATTTCCTATCTTTTGAAGAAGGGACTTTACATTTTCAAGCCCTAGCTTTATCTTCGGGCTTTCTAGCGAGTATATATATTTTAGAACATGATTATAATTCATAAAGTCCGGTTAATTTTTAGGTTAATAAATTTTGTTGATTGGGCAAGAAAATCCGCGAGGTTTTATATCCCCACTCCCTGAAACAGGACTTCATAAAGAAGGTATAAATTAAAAGACAGAATCAAGACACCAAACAATACTGCAAAAATATTTGTGATTTTCCTGTTTACAAGGCCTTTCATTATGCCTTTGTTGGACGTGTAAACTATGAGCGGAATGAGGGGCAATGGCAAAAGCAGGCTTAGTGCCACCTGGCTTAAAACAAGTATCCTTAACGGCTCAATGTTAAATATAACTGCTACAACTACAGGTATCACATTTATGAACCTTGTTATTATCCTTCTTGTCCAAACGCTTATCTTAAAGTCAGTAAGCCCTTCCATTATTGACTGGCCTGCGAGAGTTCCTGTCACTGAAGAGGACAATCCTGCAGAGAGCAGTGCAATTGCAAAAACAATTGCGGCAAATTTTCCAAAAAGTGGCAATAATGTGAGATACGCCTGGTCCAATGTTGCTACAGTATTCCCCAATTTGTAAAAAGCAGCCGCAGACATTATTATTATGGCTGCATTTATCAGGCCTGCAATTGTAAGACAAACAACATTATCCACAAGATGGTATTTTAGTGTCTGCATCTTGTCGCCAAATGCCCCCTCTTTCATTTTGTTTTTTATAAGCCAGGAATGCACAAACAGTGCGTGCGGCATTACAGTGGCTCCGATTATTCCAACGGCAACAAGCGCGCTTTCCTTTGTCAGTATCGGCTTTACAGAATGCAAAAGTATAGGGTATATCTCCGGCTTTGTAATGAAAATCTCGTACACGTATCC
>DATDOM010000004.1:0-10086 GCA_035293285.1 Candidatus Nanoarchaeia archaeon
TGCCATCAGCTCGCACTTTTCTGGATTTCCTTCAGGGAAAAATTCACTTTGCAATCCTCTTTTTCCATAAACCAAGTTTAAAAAGGTGCTCGCAAAGGAGATGGCAGCCTTCAACTTTTCAATGTCGCCAATAAAGCAGAAAGATTCAGGTAATTTAAGAGCACAAGACTGATAAATCCTGAATAATTTTCTGGAAACCTGGTTTTTAGAATGTATTTTTTTGTCAATATGTGCCAAATTCAGTTGAAATGTGCAACTTTTGGTTTGCATAATCAATCAACTCAACAGAAAGATTAATAAATAAATAAAAATCTGAGGTATAGATTAATGGCAAAAAAAATAATGGTGGTTGATGATGAGGAGAGCCTGCGCGAGCTTGCAGAGGCCATCTTCACACAGGAAGGGTTTGAAGTGATAAAAGCGTCCTCCGGCTCTGAATGCCTTGACATATTGAAAACCGAGAAGCCCGATCTGGTTCTGATGGACATGATGATGCCCGGAATGTCGGGACGAGAGACAACAGAAAAGATAAGGACAAACCCCGCTACAAAAAACCTTAAAATAATGTTTTTGACTGTTGCAAGATTCTCAGAAACCGGGAAAGACACGCTAAACCAGCTCAATGTTTCTGATTACGTGACAAAGCCCTTTGAAAACGACGAACTTGTAAGAAGGGTAAAGAAGCTGATTGGGAAAAGTTAGGTATAAAATTTTTAAGATTATTTATAAGCCCCGTTTTTGTTTGTATTTTTTCTTCTGGAATTTCCAAATTGTCCTTTCGGGATTGGCAGGCTAATTCTTTTTGATAATGTTTCTGCTGTCTTTACTAAAACAATAAATCCTACAGAAAGCAAAATTCCGCCAAAGAGCCACCATAAGTCAATAAGGCTGCCCGGAGCATATGACTCGGAATTTAATGTGTACATCAGGTCTCCTATGAAATTTGCCACAATCGCAGCCCCGATTATAATCCACGAATTGCTGTAGAACCCTGAAAAAACCAGGTAGATTATCATAAGTATGAGCACAATAAGGACCAAATCTGCCAGCACATATCCTGCAGTTGTTAAATTTTCAATAAAGCCTGATTCTGAACTCCATAAAAAAGGAAAAAATTTTAGGTAGATTGCCACAACCGACAGGGTAATCAATGAAATTGCCGCAAGGTTCTTGATGGACTTAAGAAAATCAGGATAGAGTGTTTGTATCCCTGCCAATACCCCGAACGCAAAAAACGGGTAGCCCGCAAGATAAAAAACATCCGCAATTGAAACAACAGGGCTGCCGGGTATGACGCTCCAGATTATGTCTGCAATTGCCCAGCTAATAAGTGAAATCAAGATGAAGAATATGCTTTTGCCTTGAGTAGTTTTCGCCCCAAAATACTTTAATGCCAAATATCCAAAATAAATAGGGGGGAGTTGGAAAGTTGAGCTTATAATATTGGCAATATTCCCATGGTTGTCCAAATTCAAGGGCGCAGTGTAAAAAATCAGGACTGCAATGCAATAAAAAAATAATGCGAAAATCTCAATTCTTTTTTTGTCCATTTTTGATTATTTAAGGTTATATGCTCTTCTTTAATTGGGATTGTTCAAGCAGGTTTTTGAGCAGTTTTTTTGCCCTTTCCTCTCCCGCATATTCTTCTATGATATGGTAAGCAAGGTTTACAAGCTCGTCGGGGTTTTTTGAGTCGTAGTAATTTTCTATCTTTGCCCTTATGCTCTCTCCAAAAATCGGGATAAGGACATTTATCACTTCTTCTTTTATGTTCATTTGAGTTTACAGGATATTCTGGTTATTATACTTTCCGCTCATTAAAAAAGATTCACTTCTTTTTTTGACTCCAGGTAGTTAATTGGTATTGTAAAATAAAAAGTGGTTCCTTTTCCTGGCTCGCTGTCAAGCCATATCCTGCCGCCCATCGCCTCAACAAAGCCTTTGGAGAGGGACAATCCAAGCCCTGTTCCGCCTATTTTTCTTGTAAGGGGATTGTCCACCTGGTAAAACCTCTGGAAAAGTCTGCCCCAGTATTCCTTCGGTATGCCAAGCCCCGTGTCAGAAACGCTGAATAGCGCAAAATCCCCGTCTCTTTTTGCACTGATTGTGATTTTTCCGCTGTCTGTGTAATGGACTGCATTATTGATGAGATTTGAAATGACCTGTATTGTTTTTCCCTTGTCAACTGTTATTCTTGGAAGCCCGTCTTCTGCACTGAATTCCGATTCAAGGTTTTTCTTTTTTATTATGACATCCATCTGCTCCTTAATCTCGCTGATAAGGTCTTTGACATCTAATTCTTCCCAGGCAAGCTTCATTGTGCCAAGGTCCATCCTGGAAAGCTCAAGGATGTTTGTAAGCAGGTCTCCAAGCCTTTTGGCATCGCGATAAATGATACTCAGGTATTTTTGCCTAAGCTCGGTATTTTCTGAAACGCCCTGTTTTTTCAAGAGGTCACTGAATCCCTGTATGCTTGTAAGCGGAGTTTTTAATTCGTGCGCCGCAATCGAGATGAACTGGTCTTTTTGTGTGTCAAGCTTTTTAAGGTCGTCAACATAAGACTGCAGCTTTTCTTTTGCCAGGACAAGCTCTCTGTTGGCCTGGTCAATGTCTTCAAGTATGTTTAGGGTCGCTGATTTGTTCTCCTCCATTTCCCTGACTTTTTCGTTGAGCTCTTTTGTCCTTTCACGAATTTCATTTTCAAGTTCAGACTGCTGTTTCTCTCCAGTATCCCTGACTTTCTCCAGTTCTTCTATCATTATATTAAAAGAATTTGCAAAATTTTTCAATTCGCCAGTGTCCCCCAATTCAAGTTTGGATTTGAAATTTCCTTTTGAAACTTCTTCAATGGCTGCCCGTATAGCAACTATCGGCTTTGAAATGGTGTATGAAAATTGAAATGCAAAAACTCCTGAGACA
Source organism: Candidatus Nanoarchaeia archaeon (assembly GCA_035293285.1). Taxonomy (GTDB): domain Archaea; phylum Nanobdellota; class Nanobdellia; order Woesearchaeales; family GW2011-AR4. The sequence goes on from DATDOM010000004.1 coordinate 2,920, forward strand.
AGCACGAGTATAAGTACCAGGAAAGTAAGGGAGTTGATGCTTCTTTTGACAAGCGTGCCTGTATCTGATATTGATTGGTTAAGCCTCAAGGCCTCTGAACCTATAGCACCCTCGTACTCTAAATGAGTTCTGGTGAAATATTCGTTTAGCCTGGCGCTATAAACTGATTTATGAAGAGAATAATCTTCGCTGTTAAGAATGTCAAAGGCGCCGCTTGAGTTTCCTTTATCTGCCAGTTCAAATGATTCCTCATCCATTTCAACAAGCTTGGCATTTTCTCCGGCAATTTTAATGAAAGTTTCTTTGTCAAGCTCATCGCCAGAAGATATTGCATCGCTTATTGCCTTATCAAGAAGCGGCGCTGTTAATTCGTATCTTTTTTTCCACTGAATGTCATTTGTAAATGCATAGTTTCTGGCAGACTGTGTTAATACTTCATCATAATAATTTATTGCCTGTGCAAATTCATTAATGCGGCCTGTACTGATTAGAATATTAAGGCCAATAGGGATATCGTTTTGAACAGGTTTGAGAATATGTTCCAGCTGTAAAACGGCCGCGTAGCCCAGAATTCCGGAAATTAAGATTATTACGGCAAAACCCAAAATTATTTTTTGGTTTAACGACAATATTAAGGGTGCCTTTGATTGCTTGGCTTCGCTTGGCAGATAATTTAAAGAAATCCCGATAAGAACAAAAAGAATTGCAGTGTTCAAGGCCATTCCGATACTAACATCCGGGATTGAGTAATAAATAAAAGGTTTATTCAGGACATAGCCGCAAATTGCAACAGCGCCAACAGCAGATACCGTGGTTCCGAGAGCCCTTATTTTGCGAAATCTATTGCTTTCAAAAATATAGATAATGCCTGCAATTGAGATAATTATAAAATTAATTAAAGTGAAAAGTGCCGGCTTTCCGGAGACAAAAAAGTTTGTCGACTCGTCATCTTTTACCAGGATGTTTTCAATTCCAGTATCTAATTTAAGCAGCCCTGATACCAAAGAAATAAACGAAAGCAGCATAACAACTGAGACTGAAGTTATCAGTATGGTGTTAAAAAGAATTTTATTTGATTTCTGAAGTTCAGCCATCGAATAAACAATTAATCCGGACAGAATAAATAAAATAGCTGTTATGAATTTCATGCTTATAAGTCCGGGCAGCAGGCTCTTAAAAATGGCTATTTTGAAAATCCATCCGGCAATTACAATAAACCCTGTAAGAACAACAAAAATAGAAACGTATTTCGGCAGGTTTTGTTTTGCTATCATAATTGCTCTTTTTATCTGAAATTATTTTTGTCTGTTATAAACTTATCCGTGTCTTTTGTATTATTTATTCAGTTTGGATTGTTATTTCTCAGTATTCGGCTTGTGCACCCAAGTTGCCGTGTTCAAAACATCATAATAATATCCCTTGCCAGGCTCAAGGTACAAAAAGTTCTGGTTGCCTGAGCTTGGGAACCATCCCCAGTCATTGCTGCTGACTATGAAGTGTGTTGTCACTTCAAACCTGTCTGTTGATGCATTATACCTGTCTATTGCCTTGACAGAATTTGCAGGGTTCACAACAACCGGATAAGGCGGATTGAAGCTGCTTGGAAGCCTCGAAGCATTTGGAGAATGCCAGCCCACAATGTTCCACCCAGTAACCAAATTCATTGTAATGTTGCTTGTAGGAACTTCGCCTACAATTGTAAGATTGCATGTCTTGTTTACTTCAGCCCAGTATCCCTGTCCAAATCCTATGCTTGTGAAATTATCGCTTCCTGTTGCAGGAATCCAGTTTGCCCCGTCATAATCCGTCCTCATAAATTCTGAAATTGTTGAGTTATAAAACCAAAGGGTTTTGACGCAATATAGCGGGCTGACTCTCAGGTCATAGCCGTTGTTCGTGCCGTTTTTGAGAGTGCCGTTTGTTATGTTTAACGGAATGCTAAAGAGGTTCCAGTCAGAAGCTGCATTTGAATTATTGAGCAGCTCAAACTTCATTTTTCCGAATACTGCCGGGTTTGTCCTGTTTGCAGCTCCCTTTACTGTGGCAATCCTGTAGAACCTTTCGGTTTTGCCTGCGCCGTTTAAGTCAGTATAATTTGCATCCGTTATTCCTGTTATGTTTGGAGTTAAAGAGAAATTGTCGGCAAAGCTGTCAATTATGTAAATGGTGTAATAATCAGCATATCCTGTTTGAATCCAGCTTAGGTTTATGGACTGGTTGTCCGGCGCAAGCTGTATCAGGATTCCTCTTGGAGCGCCGACAATTGTAAAGTTTCTTGTGCTGCCCACTCCTTTGTTCAGGGAATCGTCAAAACAGGTTACATTCCAGTAATGAGTGCCTTCTGACATATTAACGACTGTGAAATTGTAGTAAGAGCCGTTTGTTATGTTTGCTCCCGATATGTTTACAACTCCGTCTATTGTGACATTGCATGAAAGGTTCATGTCAATTTTGTCAGTTACTGTGAAGTTAAACAAAGTTGTGTTGAGTGTTGTATTGAAATCACTGACAGGGCTTATGAGGGTTATTGACGGCGCAGTCATGTCCGTTAAATTAAACCTGACTTCATCAAAAAGCAGCCTTTGGTTATTCGGAATTGCGCTTGCATTTGGCGCAAGCCTCACTCTTATGTAGCCGCGCCCGTCCAAAAGATGCGCAGTAGTAGTTATGTTTATGTTTACCCAGCTGCCAGCCTCTGCCGTAATGAAGGTCCTGTTTGAATAGCTTGTGTTGATTATGCTTATGTTGCTCACGTCGTAAGCAAAAACAAAAGCAGGGAACGGGCTTGATTCAACAGTATCAACCCTGACTTTGAGGTAGATGTCGTCAAATCCGGAAATTTCTGTGTTATTCACTATGTTAAGTATCCTCACCTGGTCTGTTGTCCTTGCAACTATGAAATCCTGTGTTGCAAAGTTGTTGTCAGTCAATGGGACTGTCACGTCAGTGTAAGATGTCCCGCTTTCATTTGAAAAAAGGGTGTTTAAAACGCCAGTCCTCCTGATATTGCCCGGAGTTGCAAGTCCTGCGCCGGGATCAAGAATCTTGAGCTGGGATGAATTAAGCTGCCCAAGCCCGAAAGTAAAGTTTAATGAAAATGGAGTTCCTCCCGCAGAAAATGTAAAGTTATTCAGCGGCTGCTTTGCAGAATTAAGCGTCATGTTTGCATCCCAGTAAATGCTGCCGCGGATATCAGTGTCTGAATCAGTAAAAAATATCTGCGACGGATTGAACCTTGACCTGTTGTAATTAAGAGAAGTTGACGAATCCATCGGATAGTTTTCAATCTCGCCTGTTGCATTCTGGATTACCAAAGTGTCTGTATCGCTGTCAAGATTAGCATTGAACTGCTCAAAAGACCAAAATAGTTTTGCATCGCTGAGGTTCACTGCGCCCATATTCTCAACGTCAAAAGTTATGTTATCCGCCTGCGAGTTTGAGTAAATGATTTTTGTAAAGTTAACTCTTATTGCCGGGTTTTGCATTCTTCCGATAAATTGTATGAACACATAGCCAAGATTTGAGTCGGCGCCTGTCCTCCTTATGTCCCAGGTGAAGTTATTGAAATCCAGATTAATTGAATTATTTATTTTCAGTGTCCATCTGTTTTTCATCCAGCTGTTCTGAGGGCTTTGAGGGTCAAAATTGATGTATTCATCAGTTCCGTTAAACCACCACTGCACTCCGGTCTCGCTTGACAGGTGGAAATACTGGACTCCAGCAACAGTTTTCCTTTCTGCAAAGTGGGAATCTGAAAGGCTCGAGTTTGTCGGGCTTATGATGATTTCAGGCGAGACAGAAACTGACCTTTCACCCTCTGTGCAGTTTGAAGTCACGTTAACATAATATGTATCAGGTATGGTTCCGTTGAGTTCCCATCCAAATACTGCGCTTGCCGTGCCGTTGGTTAAATTACCAATTGTCCTGTTAGTGTACCCAATCACTGTCAATCCTGTCTGGTTTGTGATATTAAGTGAGCAGTATCTTATAGTTCCATTGACCGCTGTCAGTGTTGCATTGACAAAAAGAGTCTCGTTTTCATACCTGTTTATGCTGTAAAGAGGATTTACAATTAAAGTGGCTGCCAGCGGCCTTACAACTGTGAAATTAAACTGGGAAGTGAAAACAATGTTGCCTGCAGTATCGTTCGCATAAAACCTGTAAGCAACATTTTCCCCTCCTGAGAGGTTTGACGAAAATATTGTAAAATTGTAATTTATTCCTGACATAAATCTCAGGGATTCATTCACAAATATGCCAGTCCAGTTTCCCCCTATTATTGTGGAGTTAAGACGATAGTTGTCGCTTGACTCTGCAATCAAAGTGACATTGTCTATGTTGTAAACAATTGAAGGCGTCTGTGAGACAAAATTCAATGTCGGAGGTGTAAGGTCAACTGTAACATTTCTTGTTTCGCTGAAGTTCATGTTGCCAAAGCTGTCGTTTGCATAAACCCTAAAGCCATAAGCACCTTCAGAAAGCGAGGTTGCATTGTAATAGCAGGTTGCATTCCTTGAGTCTCTCTCGATGAGCATAGAATAATTGAATCCATTGAGCTCAAGCACGCATTTTTCTATGCTCTGCCCGTCAAATACTGTTGCATTGATAAATAGATAATTATTTTTTGTAAACGTGTTGTTAATCGGTGTCGGGACCGTGAAATTTATCTTTGGAGGGTTAAAGTCCGTATAGTTTAATGTAACATTGAGCAAAAACGGAGTTATATATTTCCAGGGAGAGGTAAACACTGCCTTGTATTGGATGAACTGGCCCACCCTGTCATCAGGAAGGGTTCCGCTTGGATCAATATAAACGCTGCTCCAGTTTGTGAACGTAGTACTGTCATTGCTTATTCTTGTCTGCAAAGTTATGTTTGTAGTTTCAGTAAGGTTCAAGTCAGTCGGATAAATTGAATTAAGCACTGTGGCAAATGCGATGTTTGTTGAAAAGTCGGTTTGAGTCGTGTCAGAAATCATCGTTCCATTTCTAAAGAACGCCGTTATGTCGTTTCCGCCCTCGTGATAGGAAAATCCGATTATGTCCCTTGTGTTAAATCCTGCAGGGACTGTGTAAACTCTTGGCGTTGCAAATGCCAAAGGAGGAGTTTCTGCAGCTGCAACTATGAATGTTCCATTCTTGAAAAACACCGCGGAATCTGTACCATCTGAGTTTATTTCAAAGTCAATTATTTCAGTTGCGTTAAAGCCTGCGGGAATTGTCCATGTGTTTTGCCCGTTTGCGTATGATATGTCCGAAGTGTAGTCAGCCTGCGTTGTGTCTGCTGAGGTGCTCCCGTTTATGTAAAACACGAACTCGTCAGTTGTCTGGTCCCTTGTTGCAAAACCTATGATGTCATTGTAGTCAAATCCTGCGGGAATTGTATACCTTCTTAATCCGCCTTCCCTAAAGCCGATGTTTGCAGTTAATGCTGCAGTTGTGAGGTTTGCTGCAAAGCTTCCGTTTCTGTAGAAGACTGCGATGTCGCCTGAGGTTGTCTGGGATGAATAGCCTATTACTTCACTTGAGTTTGGAAGGAGTGAAGTCCATTTTATGTTGCTTAAGTTGGTGTTTGCAGCGCCTGTGTCAAAAAGTCTTGAGGTGAAGTTTCCTGAAGTGTTGTAGGCATTAAAAGTGTTGATTACTGTATAATTCAGCGTGACATTTGCATCATTGCCGGTGCCTGTGACATTAGTCCTGTACACTGTTCCCTGCCCGAAATCAATGTCGCTTGTGTCGACAAACTTTGTCGGAAGAAGTGCAGGAGCATTTACTGTCATGTTTTTGAAAACTGAGGAATTTACATTTCCTGCCTTGTCAGTGCAGTTTATGCTCCAGTTAAAGTTTCCGTTGCCTGGGCTGTACTGTATGCTGTCAAACACATCTTTGCTGATTGAGCTTGAAGTCGACACAGCTTCATTATTTATTACAAGAGAGCAGTTTGACACTGTAAACTGGTCTGTCACATTAAATACAAAGTTCACGACGCTTGACGTTGTCTCTGAATTGTTTGTTGGTGAAGACAGGTTTATCTGCGGAGGGGCGCTGTCAGTAATGTAAGTGAATGTGCTCGTGGAATTCATGCTTTGGTTGAGTGAGTCAAACGCAATCACTTTCCAGTAAAATCTGGTGTTGTCAGCCCATTGATCCGGAACTGTGATTGAGTTGTTTGAGTAATTGCCGCCAAGCCCGTACACAAAATCGGCTGAAGAAAAGTCTGAATTGTCATCTACAAGCAAGGTGTAGTTTCCAAAGTTTAGGTCAATTGATTCTGTCCAGTTCAAAAACGGGCTTCTGATTACAGACTGCGTGTCATTGGGCTGCTGGTCTAAGCCAAATGCAAGAGGGTGTGTTGAGTCTATCCTTATTGTGTAGTTTGTTGAGTTGAATGCAAACTGTTCTGAATAATCAAAGCACCTTATGTTCCATATGTAGTCTCCGTCATTTATTGCAGTTGTTGTTATGATGTTTTGAATTCCGGACTGTGCACTGATTGTAGTATTTTCCTCAAATGACCCTGTCAGGGAGAAATTTGCAAAAAGCGAGCAATTCTTTAGATTGGAGTCTGTCGGTGTGAAGTTAAATGGGATTGTATTATTGAATGTAAGAGTATTGTTTGCCGGAGAATTGAATGTAACTGCCGGCGCCGCATTGTCAAGCACAATTTCCCTTGTTTCAGTGCTTGCTTCAAGAAGTACTTTGTCCCTGACTGTAACATTATAATAATATCTCTGGTTCACGTTTGAAGGAGTGAAATTCACAAAAATGTAAGGGGCAAAATCAGTTATGTTTGTTGCGTTTATTATGTTAAATGCAGAATCATAAAGATAGAAAGTTGCATTTTGGAAATTTGTTTCAATTATGCTTACGTTCACAAAGATATAATTTGCAATTGCAAAAGTGTTGTTTGGGCTTGTAGGTCCTGTGAAGTTGACCAAGGGAGCAGTGTTGTCAAGAGTTATAATTCTTGTTTCTGTTGAGTTTTCACGCCCTGATTTGTCCCTTGCAGTCGCGTTGTAATAATAAATCTCATCCTGGTCTGTCAGGCTTGTGATGTTCAAAAACGGCGTAATGGAAGTGAAATTAGTTTCATTCACCAAATCAAGTGAAGAATCATAGAGGTAAAAAGTTGTATTTGCAAAATTGCTTTCATTTATAGAAACATTAATC
>DATDOM010000005.1:0-2346 GCA_035293285.1 Candidatus Nanoarchaeia archaeon
CCAATGTATGCCGAGCTAATGGCGAGGCCTAGATATACTAAGGTTTTTTGTCTGGCATTAAAAAACTTAAAATCAATGCTTCTAATTAGTAACACGATTATAAAAATCGTAATATTTAAATAAAAACTTGACTTACAAAGCGCATGTTCGAATATTTGTCTTTTGGGGTTTTAGCGCTGCTGCTTGGTTTTAAGCACAGCTATGATGCTGACCACCTGGTCGCAGTATCCAATATTTTAAGACGGGCAAAATCACTGAAGTTTGCAGTAAAGACAAGCGCAAGCTGGGCTGTAGGCCATATGGTTACTGCAACAATAATCACAATGATTCTTTTTTTGTCAAGGGATTCAATAATAAAAGCAATGCTTGGGCATTTTGAAAAAATTGCCGGAGTAATGATAATTGCGCTTGGATTATGGAGTATTTTTTCAGTTATCGGGTTTCATCTTCACAAGCATAAGCACGGCAAAGAAGCCCATTCTCATTTCCATTTCCATAATAGAGAACAAAAAGAAGAGCATTCCCATAAGCATATGCTTGGAATTGGAATTGTGCACGGCCTTGCAAGCAATGACGAGCTTCTTTTGCTTTTTACTGCATCGCTTGGGATTACGAGCCTCGGAGGCATAGTTTTGGGGATTTCCATATTCAGCATAGGGGTTGTCCTTGGGATGATTGCATTTGCTTTTGTTTTTACCTATCCTCTGATAAAGATGCACAGCGAAAAAGTTTACAGGTATGTTTCAATTGCAAGCGGAACGATTGGGGTAATTTATGGTTTTTTCATGTTAACAAGCCTGCTTTGATTAAAAATGGAAACAGAATTAATGAAAAAATACGGAAATTTGAAAGAATCCTTAAGAAGTATTGGTAATGCCATAGTGGCATTTTCAGGAGGAGTTGACAGCGCACTCGTGCTTAAAGTCGCTCATGATATTTTGGGTGAAAATGCAATTGGAGTTACAGCAGACAGCCCGTCGCTGCCAAGAAAAGAGCTTGAATTGGCAAAATTAATTGCAAAAGAGATTGGCGCCCGGCACATTGTAATCCGGACCAAAGAAACAGAAAATGAGCAGTATCTTAGCAATCCCAAAAACAGGTGCTATTTTTGCAAGTCCGAGCTTTATTCAAAATTAAAGGAAGCGTGCTCAGAACTTGGAATTAAAAATATGCTTAACGGCACAAACCTCGATGACACAAAAGATTACAGGCCGGGATTGATTGCAGCAGACGAGAACAAAATAATAAGCCCGCTAAAAGATGCCGGGTTTACAAAAGAAGATGTAAGAATCCTTGCAAAAGAGATTGGGCTTACAGTCTGGGAAAAGCCAAGCTCGCCATGCCTGTCCTCAAGGATACCTTACGGGCAAAAAGTGACTTTGCAAAAGCTCCGGATGATTGAGCTGGCAGAAGATTTTGTCAAAAGCAGTTTTGGAATCAAAGAGCTTAGGGTAAGGCATTTTGGAAAGGCTGCAAGGCTTGAAGTCAATGAAAATAATAAATCTGTTGTGGAAGAAAATCTCAGTATTATAAAAAACAAATTCAATGAAATTGGTTTTGAAGAAATTGAAATAACAAACTTCAAGAGCGGGATATTAAATCTTACAATAAAATCTGGCTAAAGGTTTTATGCACGAAAAAGAAATAAGGGAATTAATGCAGGGAGTCTCTGACAAGAGAATAAAGATAGATGAGGCAATAAAGAAATTAAAATTTCTGCCTTATGAGGATTTGGGATTTGCAAAACTTGATTACCACAGGAACTTAAGAAAAGGATTTCCTGAAGTTATTTTTTGCCAAAGCAAGACAAATGAGCAGGTAAAACTAATTGCCGAAAAGTTTGTAAAAAACGGCAGTGACGTGATTGCAACAAGGGCGTCGGAAGAATTATTCAAGGAAATAAAAAAACAATTTAAAGATGCAGTTTACAATAAACAGGGAAGGATAATCACAATTATAAAATCAAAAAAAGTGAAAAAAGGAAAAATCCTGATACTTAGCGCAGGGACTTCAGACATGCAGGTTGTTGAGGAAGCTAGGGTTATGGCAGAATCAATGGGAAACAATGTTGAAGCTGTTTTTGACGTAGGAGTTGCAGGGCTTCACCGGCTTTTAAGCCACAAGGAAAAAATTTTGGAAGCAAATGCAATAATAGTTGTTGCAGGAATGGACGGCGCATTGCCAAGCGTGGTTTCCGGCCTTACCGACAAGCCAGTCATTGCAGTGCCGACATCAGTTGGATACGGCGCATCATTTAACGGCCTTGCAGCACTCCTTACAATGCTAAATTCATGTTCTCCCGGTGTTGTTGTAGTAAATATTGATAATGGATTTGGTGCGGGATAT
>DATDOM010000006.1:0-11432 GCA_035293285.1 Candidatus Nanoarchaeia archaeon
AATTATGGAAGTTCCGAGGTGTTCGATGTTTGCGTTACGCACTTTCATTGTCCGGAACCATCCGCGGCTGACTGTCAGTGACGCAACACGATTTGTATTGCCAGCGCGGTGCACTTTTTTTGCAGTGCCTACTTTTTTTCCGTCGTGGCTGACTACTGTGCATCCTTCAAAGAGTGTTACGGGCTCAATCGAAAGAATGACTGATTTTGGCGTCATCATATTAATGTAGGTGATGCAGATGTACTTGTCTTTTTTGAAGAATTTCCGAACAACTATTCCTTCAACACGGTAATTTTTTTTGCTGATGTGAACAGCCTTTACCCGTCCGAGCACTGTACCGGATTTTGCGAGTACCCGCTTGCCAAGTATATCCTGTATTTGAAAAGTTTCGTCAACTGCACTTGATTTCTCAACAAACACTTCCATGAAAACAGTAAATGCTTTGCTGTTTAAAAATGCTTTGCTGTTTAAAAAAGTGCTTGATTAAACTGGTAGATCAAATATGCAGAAACACCGAACTTCAAGAGATTTGCAAGTGTCAGGAACAAGAAGAGGCGCTTGAAATTGTAGCGTATGGTGCCAAGGCCAAAAGTCAGGATGTCGCTTGGCAGAGGCAAGAGGTTGATAACGATGACAGCGTATACGCCGTATGTGTTAACTTTTCTGCGCAGTTCGTATATCTTTTTTGTTGAGAGGAGGTAGACAAGCTGTTTACTAAGTTTCATGCCGAGCAGGTAGGTCACGATATTGCCAAGCACAAAGCCCGCAACTGTTGCGAGCACCGAGAGCAGCATCGGATTGCCCTGCCGCAGGCCTACGTAGAAGACTACCTCGTTTGGGATTGGAAATATTATCATCCCGCTGAGCGTCGATATCAAGAACTGTTTTAGCGGGGTGATGTCGTGCACAATGTCAGGCGTATAACGTGAAATGAATGATTCTGAACTGACTTTGCCCTGCGCACGCCAAAGGTTTACTGCTGCAATAACAAGGCCGCTTACGATAAGAACCATAACCACAAGCAACACCACAAATCTTTTCACTTGATTATTGGGGGTTTCGTGAACAAACGTGTATGGCATAAACGAGCGTAGCACTGGTCGTATTTAATTATTGTGGATAGAAACGAATTTTATTGGTTTTGCAATTACTATTTCTTGAAGAAGTTCATTCTACTCAAAAAAATATAATGTATTGGAACCAGAATGTATATTCCTAAACTTATCCATAAACTGAAAAATGAAATAAGAATGGAAATAATCCCTAGAATTGGAGCAACAAGTATATTCTTATTAATTGTAGAAATTACAACAGGAGTTACACCTTTGATTACAAGGCGGCGAAAGTTAACATACCACCAGTGAAAATAGCTTAAAATTCCGATAATAATAATGTTAACCCCATACAATATAATTGAAAACTGCTCACCCAAATATCGTCCAAGAACTCCTGTTGAGAACGGAATCAAGGCTATAAACATAAGAAAGAATACATTTATCCAGAGAAAAGATTTGCTGGGAGATTTAATGTAGTCATATTGTATGTGGTGTTCAATCCAATAATACCCCAAGATAATAAAACTCAGCACATAGATAAGAAAATATGGCCAGATATCAGAAATTCCGCGAAATGTTTTGAGATTATCAGAATACCCGATTATATCTGAACCTTTCAGACCAAATGCAAGGAGTGTCATAGCGATTGCAAAGACCCCATCAACAAGCGCTTCAACACGCTTTGTGCTTGACATATTCAAATTATACCTACATCCCTTAAATAAGTATCGTAGGATTGATGGCAGTTAATGATAAAATATTCAAAAAAGATAGGTATAAAAGCAACTCCCGAACTGACTGGATAATGAATAAAAAAGCTGCACTGATACTAATTAAAGTTGCTATTTGGCTGTTTGTGTTCTTTTCTTAAAAATTTTCTAATTGTTAAAACAATAATTTTAAGAATAGCCTCTTTTTCTCTGAATTGATGAAGATGGATTTGGTTGTTGCAGGTTACATATTTAACGGCGATAAAGTTCTTTTGGTGCACCATAAAAAGCTTGACTTGTGGCTGCCAGTTGGCGGGCACATAAATCAGGATGAAACTCCAAACGACGCCCTTTTGCGCGAGATAAAGGAAGAAACTGGATTGGATATTGAAATCCTGGGCAGTAATGGGGTGCCATTGATTGGAAACGCAACTAAAAACCTCACAGCGCCGTTTCACGTCAATGTCCACCCTGCAAAAGACCACGAGCACTGCTGTTTTTTCTATGCGTGCAGGGCACTAGATGCGGACAAGCTTTCACTAAACGGAGAACTAAAAAATTTTGGCTGGTTCTCAAAAAAAGAACTGGACAAAGAATTTGTGCCCCTTGATGTAAAGCATATTGCCCTAAAGGCCTTTGAAATAATGGAAAATAAAACAAACCTTTAAAAGAGCCAAAAAAATAAAGTTCTTATGCCAAAAACAAAGCAGTTTGAATTAAGGACTATTGTAATCCCGATAATTGTTGCAAATATTACAATGTTTGTTCTTCAGTTTGTTTTGGGGAACAGCTTTACGAACAGGCTTTTGCTTGAATCGCAGGATATCTATTCAAGGCCGTGGATACTAATCACATCAATGTTTTTGCATTCAGGATTTAACCATATCCTGTTTAACATGTACGGGCTTTTGATTTTCGGGCCGCTTCTTGAGCAAAAAATTGGGCCCAAAAGATTTTTGCTTATTTACCTTATTTCAGGAATCTTTGCAGGGTTTTTTGCAAGTTTTTTTTACGACAGGGCGCTTGGCGCAAGCGGGGCGATAATGGGGATGCTTGGAACTTTGATAATCTTAATGCCGGATTTGAAGCTATTGATGTTTTTTGTCATACCAATGCCCTTATGGGTTGCAGGAATATTCTGGCTTTTGATTGATACATTCGGGATTTTTGTCCCAAGCGGAGTTGGAAATATTGCGCATCTTGCAGGAATGGGGCTTGGGCTTTTGTATGGGCTGTACCTGAAAAAAGAAAGCAGGAAGTACCACAAAAAATTCGAGAAAAAGAAGCATTTAAGCGAATTTGACATGGACGAGTACCTAAAGACCGGAAGGATTTGATTTTTCTTTATGAGAATTTCACTCTTTGGCAAAGCCGGAAAATCTTTCTCTCAATTTGAAAAAAAAGTCAGTATAAGCCGAAATCCCGCTGTGTCTTATAGACTCGGTATAGATTCCAAATTTTTTGCCGTTTTCTTTGAATTCAGTGTCAAAAAACCGGTCTAACATTTCAATTACATAACCAGCGGAGCGTTCACAGATTCGGACTGGGTTATTATCTGAAAATATTTTGTCTTTGACCTGCGAGGGGATGATGACTCCAAGAGATTCCAAATAATTGCAGTTTTTAGCATCAAGAATTGGAGTTACTCCAATAATTACCCTTTTTGGCACGGATTGATTTTCCTGTGATAGGTTTTTATAATGCTGCAAGGTGGTTTTTAGGCCTTCAGTTTCATAAAGTATCTGCGTTACGTGATAGCTGATTCCTGCGTTTTCTTTCTCAACCATCTTTCTTGATTCAAGTTCAAAGTCAAGCGGATTCTTCCCGCGAGGTAATTTGCCCCTTGAAGGTATGCAGACACCTCCCTGAAAAAAACCCATTCTGGATGCAATTGGCGCAAATTCGAGCGGGCTGATGCCTGGATATTTTTCACTGCCTGAGTCCCCTCCGACGGGGATTATGTTAGAATATCCATTTTGAACTGCATTTTCCAGCCAGCTTATCTGTGCCTGCTTTTTTTCATGGACAGTTACGCGGTACAATACAAATTCCGAGTTTATCTTGTATTTGAGTGCATCTGCGTAGCTCACAGGAGGCATATAACCCCTGCCATTGACCAGTTCAGGAATAAAAAAAGCATCGACACAGTCAGCATTCGGATTAATTCTTTTTGCTATGTCTTCTGCCCTCTGACCTGCAACTGATGCCAAATCCCCTTTTAATGGCGGCGGTACAGCCTCAAAAGCAAAAATGAGCCTGCGGTTTCCAGCTATCTTGTCCATAAAATAAACATTTGAGCCTATTAATCCCATGTCCATTTGATTTAATTAATATTATAATAATTTGCCTGACTACAATATTCCTTTTGGAATAATAATGAAAAACCATCCCGGCAATACATAAACTTTATAAGACAATTTCAAATCCATAATCGTATGGCTGCGGTAGTTTAGTGGTAGAATACGGGACTGTGGCAATACGTTGCAGATATCCTGTGGTGCGAGTTCGATTCTCGCCCGCGGCCCTTTTTAATATGAATAAAAAAATAATTGCCGCTTTTGCTATAATCCTTGCAGTAATTATCCTCTCATTGGCTCTTTGGCCAGTCTGCAGGAAAATTCCGAATGAAACATTAAAGAGTTTTAATACTCCAATTGAAACAAGAGCTGATAAAGATTTTTATATTAAAGTTTTTCAGGAAAAAAATGGGGAATGGTACCAGTGCAAGACTTTCCTGTCAAGAATGTTCTTTGGATGAATTTTAATTAAGCAAAAGCAAATGTTTTTATTTTAAGTGGGCTTATTTCAGATAATGCAAAAAAACCAAATGCCAAAAACTGAAGAGGAATGGAAGAAAAAGCTGACTGACGAGCAGTATGATGTTCTTAGAAAAAAAGGAACTGAGAGGGCAGGAAGCGGCGAGCTTCTGCACAACAAGGAAAAAGGAACTTACACCTGCGCAGGCTGCGGCTCTGAACTGTTTTCTTCAGATGCGAAGTTTGACTCTGGCACAGGCTGGCCAAGCTTTGATGAGCCGAAAAACCTTGAAAATGTCGAGCTTAAGAAAGATTTTAAATTTCTCATGGCAAGGACTGAAGTAGTCTGCAAAAAATGCGGCGGGCACCTTGGGCACGTTTTTAATGACGGCCCGACAAAAACAGGGCAGAGATACTGCATGAATTCGTGCGCTTTGGAATTTAAGAAAAGTCCTAAGCAATAGGGCTAATTTTAAGTTGGGCTAAATTAAAAAGACGATAAATAATACTTAGGCCTCGCCATTTGCTCGGCATCCATTGTGATGTGAATTCGTTGATTCGCCTTCATTTGGGCGAAATTTTATGACTTTTCAGATTTCCAGTTAATTACAAAAAGTGATTTTCGCAATGCAACGAATCAAATTTATGCGTTTAGACACACTATTCTTCAGTTATGTTTTATGTGTCTAAACGTCAGGATGAATCAAACAATTTCAATGTAACTTTGATTCATCCGTATATGCGGCCCTAGTGAAGGCCACCTATTTATCGCGGAGCATATTTTAAAATTAAAAGTAATTCTGGCTAAAAATCTTATAAAATAGAGCTATTTGGCTGAATAATACTCTATCTGCAGAACAAACCTGTAAAAAAAGTAAGGCATTACAAAAGCAACTGAATAAACCATTGATACAAGCATTGGCTCGTGCAGGTTTTTGAGGCCAAGAACTCTCATTATCTCGTTTGAAATTCTTGATATTATAAACGCGTTTACAAGAGATACTATAGGTATTACGAATGCAAGAATAATGTGGTGCCTTCTTTCAAGGTGCTCCATTCCTCTGATGACAAGCTCAAACAAAAAGCCGAATCCAGCTCCAACGACTATTATTGTAACGTAAAGAAAAATCCCGCTTAATGCCATGAAAATTGGAATCAATGCTGCAGAAATTATGAAGTTTGCAGCTGTTATGAGGAGAAGAAGCATAATGTACATCCTTTCCTGCAAAAAGCTGTTCTCTTTTGTTTTTTCGGACTTGGCGTTTGATATTATGCCTACCGCCTTGGCTATATCCTTATTTTCCCATCCCTTTTTTTCCAGTCTTTTGACAAGATTTCGCATTATTGTTCTTCTTTTTCTTCGTTTATTGTCCTTTTAACGAAATGGAGAAATACCCTTGTTTTTTCATAGTATTCCTTTAGCGTGTCAATGCTGACTTCGACAACTTCCCCATTGTCTATTGTGGCTATCATTGTGACGTGCCTTCTGAATTCCTCGCGCTTTGTATAATCAGCACGGCTGAGTTTTCTGAGCCTTGCATAGAAATTAACGTATTCCATTATCTCGGAATTTTGGGGAAATGTTTCCTTAATCAAATCTATTCTAAGCCCCGCATTATCGGGAATGTTTGAAACAAGTTTTTTTTCCTTCGAGTATTTTAAAATTGCCTCGAGGCCAAATCCTATGCAGCTTATCAGGCGGTCAATAACGTGTTTTATCACGTCAACAGTCCTTGTATACTTGAGGCTGACCCAAAAAAGATGGTCGACCCTTTTCAATTCCTGAACTGCCTCATCAAAAGACTCTTTCATGTTGTTAGAACTAATTCCTGCCTTCCTGCAATTTCATTATTGCCGCTGCCAAGTCTCCCCTACTTTCAGTGAGGGCATCCATTGCCTCAAATTTCGTGCAGCCGGTCTGCTCGATTACCATTTTAACATCTTCATCACTAATCTTTGGAGATGAATCAACTTCCTGCTCAGTAATTTCGCCAGATATCTGCAGAGTTTCCTGCCCCATCATATTCACCCGGCTTACCTGCGGGTTTTTTACAATAATGTCATTTCCCTTTGTCTTTATTATTACAAGCTCCGCCTCGATTTCTTCCTGCTTGATGCCAAGGCGTTTCATAGCTTTCTGCATCTCGCGTGGATTCATTCCGGGAAACATAAAATCACCTTATTCCGATTAAGCTGTTGCCGTAAGAGTAAAGAAAAAACATGATGACCATAACAACTATGGAAAGAATTATGATGTGCCCCGGCTTGAACTTTATCTTGCTTTTGTATTCGTCAAAATACCTTACCAAACCACCCATTCCGGAAGGCATTGAAATTCTGTCTTGAGCCATTTTTGTTTATTTGATTAAAATAATTAGCAGGGCTTGAATAAGCCGCCTTTTGTCAGTCCCTTTTGCAATAAAGATTGCGATGGACTGCCTTAGCATTAAACTAAGCGTACTCGATTTAAATTTCTTGCGAAATTTTCAATCACTGACTTGCACCAGCCAGGGCTCGCCGTTTCATCCTTGCTTTCAAAAACGTCAGTTGGTTCTCAATTTTGTCGCCAAAATCTTCGCAAACGTCATCCTTTGTTGAAGCGGTCTCGTTTCTGAGCGGTTGCCTTCCATTACTGGAACTCAATTTCTCTTGAGTGGCTTAAGCGTTGGGCAAAAACACCTTTTCAAATTTTTTTGCACATTGCCCGGAGGGCGGACTTTCCTCAGCATCAATAAAGATGCCGCAGCTAAGTACAACCCCTGCCATGAGTAAGATAGGAAAGAAGCTATATAAAATTATCTGTTTTAATGCTAGTAAGGAGTTATCATGAGAAAGTTTTAAAAATAAGAAGAATTACCTAAATATCATGCAGAAGATTAATTTGTGCAAAACGGTATTCTTATTGCAGGTAATTGCACTTATTCTGCTGCTGTAAGGCTCAAATACAGTTTTTGAGTCTAAAAATTGGTGATTGGTTCTATGATAAAACTACAAAATCAAAATGGCAATAAATGACAGGTTTCAGGAATTAATATTGGAATATGTGTGCAAGGATGCGCATAATGAAGAGCTTCCGGGCATTCTTTCTACCCTAAGGCAGGTTTCAAGCCAAAAATTGGGCAAGAGAGTTGTTGCAAATGACATAACAAGGGAAGACAATGTCGAAAGCCTTCTTGATATTGCAGCAACCGGTTTTATGGGAATAGACATTCCAAAAGGTTATGGGGGATTTGGAGGCAATTATCTTGATTATCTGATGGGAATTGTCACAATCGGCCAATACTCAGGAGACCAAAGCACAACTTTGGATATTGAGATAAGCCACGTTGTGCAGTCAATTATCAGGTCAAATGCAAACTCAAAACAAAAAAAGAAGTACTTAAGAAGACTTGCCCAGGGTTTTGTGCAAAAAAAGCCGTTTTCAAAAACAACAGTAAACGGGGGAATAAACTACAATGGTGTTGAATTAGTCATCTCATCTTTTGCCCAGACCGAAGAAAAGCACGGCTCAGATGCCCAAAATCTGGAGTGCACCCTAGCTGAGGATGAAGGAAATAAGGATAATGTAATTGTAAATGGGCGAAAAATATACATCACAAATGGGGCAAAAGCCGGATTTACGATTGTTAATACAAATGAAGCTGTTGGGGAAAATGGAAAAGCAATAATACAGCCTCACGGAGAGCCGAGATTAACAAGCATAATTGTTGAAAATAATTCTAAAGGACACATAATCGGCCAAAGGGAAATAACAATGGGCCACACTTCTTCAGTAACTGCCGAAAGAGCGTATAACAATGTCAGCGTTTCAAAATCAAATATTATAGGCGAGAGGGGCAAGGGATTCAAATATTTCATGCAGGGGCTTGATGAGGGAAGGTATGGCATTTCAGCAAGCGTTACTGGAGGGCTTGCATATGTTCTTGACAGGACAAGGGAAAGGGTATTGGAAAGGTATCAGTTCGGAAAGCCAATTATTGAATTTCCACAGGTGAGGGAAAAGCTTGCGTTTTTAGAGCAGGTGGTGCTTGCATCTAAACTGATGCTATACAACGGGGCAATGAGCGTTGATAAAAAACTGCCGATAAGCTATCACGCTGCCATCACAAAACATTTTGTCACAAAATACGGGAGCAAGGCTTCTGAAGATGCAATACAGGTTTTCGGCGGAGAGGGTTATTTGGCTGAAACAGGAATTGAGCGGTGCAAAAGGGACACAATTCTGGGCTTAATAGGAGAAGGCACTGACGACATAATAAAGATGGTAATAAGCAGGAACCTTTTAAAAAACGGAAAGCAGACTGATGAAGTCAGCAATAGACTAAGCAATTACAGTTATGAAACTGGCTCAGAAGAAGAAAGGCTTTACAAAGGAATAAAACTTTCGGAAGAGATTGTAAGCAGCTGCGTTGAAAATTTAAAAGTAAAGACTGATGCCGCTTATTTTAACATGCTTGGAGATATGGATTCCCTTGTTGAAGCGACAAAAGCCCTGTTTGATTTTGCCCTTGTCCTAAAATCAAAAGGGCAAAATGAATGGGACAGGGTATTTGCAATGGCTCAAAGAATGGGGATGGAAATGGCCAATAAAGTTGCTTTAAATAGCAACCAGTTTTTATTAAGAAATGAGCAGGAGCCTATGTATGATGCAAGCAAGATATACATTAATAATAGAATAAAGCTTGAGGACCGCATTGTAAAGCCCTACTTGCCACAGCAGAAACTAGTCAATTAATTTAAATTTTATTTATTCTTTTTACTTTCAATCTCATCCAGGAATCTCTTTATTGTTTTTACAATGTGCTCTGGCTGGGTCTTCAGGATTTCTGCAACCTTGTCAAGGACTTTTCCTTCATAAGTTTCATTTGAAGTGAGCTTGAATTCTTCATCTTTTCCTTTTTTTACAATTCTTTTCCATTTTTCAAAAAGCTCGTTTACACGCCCGGGCAATTGATTTACTTTGCAGTCAAGGAGTTTTGCAGACTCTTCAAGTATGTTTTTTTCTCCGGATTTTTCCTTTTGGGCAGCGTCGCCTGCTGTAAAATAAATCCTTACAATGCTGTCGCTGATTTTTGCTGATTTCAGGATTTTGATTTCTCCTGCTTCTGAAGTGTTGTGAAGATGAGTTCCTCCGCAGGCTTCGACATCAACTCCGTCGATATTTACAATTCTTAAAACCTTGCCAGGCACTGCACCACCCTGGTAAATATTCATTCCATAAGTCTGCTCTGCTTCAGTCCTTGGCAGGAAACTGCTCTTGACATTTATGGAATTTTTTACAAGCCTGTTTGCCTCTATTTCAATCTGATGCAGTTCTTCATCAGTTATGCTTTGGTAATGCGTGACATCAATTGTTGCCTTGTCAATGTCTTTTTTTGCTCCAGCCTGATTTATGTGATTTCCAAGTATTTTTTTTGTTGCTGCGTTTACTATATGAGTTGAAGTGTGATGCTTTGCAAGCTGCATTCTTCTTGCCAGATCAATTTCGCATTTTACAGAATCTCCTTCTTTGAAATGCGGCTTTTCAGAAAGTGTATGAACTATTATTTTCCCCTGCTTGAATATATCAGTAACTTTTTGCCCGTTGATTTCTCCAAGGTCGTGAAGCTGGCCTCCGCTTGTTGGGTAAAAATAAGTCTCATCCAGTATAATATTGTTGTCAATTATTTTTACTACTTTTGCGCTAAATTTGTCTTTTTTATAATCTTCAAAATAAAGAGCTTTTGTTTCAGGCACGCCTTCAAGGTTTAATTTTTCTTCGCGTTTAGTTGCGTGCTCCTGCTTTTGAGTCTCGTGAAGTTCTGCGACTTTTGAGTAAAAGTTATCAGGAACTTCAATTTTTTTGCCAAACTTTTCTGCTTCTTCTCTTATCAGTTCAGGAGTTATTCCCTGGCTGTCATAAAGCAAAAGAAGCTTTTTGTCATCAATATCCCCATTCATAAGTTTTGATATTATCGAGCGGGTTTTTTGTTTTGTAGCTTCGTATTTTGCTTTTTCAACTTCAAGTATTTTTGTCACTTCCTTCAAATTTTCATTTAATTCAGGAAACAATGGCTTTAGGTACTCAGCGTGCCACTTGCAGACATCAGGCAAGTCAATCTGCCATTTGTACCTGTCAATAAATGAGAGCGCCCTTCTTAGTATTGCCCGAAGATTGTAGCCTCCTCCGACATTTGACGGAAGCGCTCCATCACTAAGCGCAACAAGAAGCGCGCGTGAATGCTCTGCAACTGAATAAAGCGCTGCAAGCTCCATTATTTTTGTCCTTAGCTCTTTTACGTCATATCCGGTCTTGTGTGCAACATCTTTCCATACTTTATTTATGTCATCAACTTCGTCCACGTTAAGGTAAGAAGAATAGGGGAGGAATTTTTTCATCATTTCCTGGTCTGTTTTTACGCCAGTAATTTGATATAATTTTTTCACAACTGTAGGGAATGTTGTTTCATAGCTTGTTGATTTGCCCTGAGTAAACCATGCATTTCTCTCATGGCCCATTCCCATATCAAGGACTTTGAGGTTCAGCTCTTTTGGTCCTAAAGGAGTCTGTTCATACAGCATATAAACCTGGTTGCCGAGCTCAAGCCCCCTTGAAAAATATTCCATGCAGGGACCAAAATTACCGCCGCCAGCCCATGCGTCCTCGTGAAATGTGATTTCTTCATTTGGAAGTCCTAATCCGTCCTTGAGCCATTTGTGGATGTCTGAAAAATATTTTGCCTGGTCCCAGTCTTTTGGCTTCATGAACGCGTGCTGGCCAATCATGACAAAAGCGCAGTAATGCGCTCCTGTAATGCCTATATTATCAATATCGTTAAATCGCAAGCACATCTGCGGTACCACAAGAGGATTTGCTGGAGGCTCAACCTCGCCGGAAACAACATACGGCTGAAAATCATAAATAGATGCTT
>DATDOM010000007.1:0-11865 GCA_035293285.1 Candidatus Nanoarchaeia archaeon
GTCGCTGATATTTTTCATTGCAGGAAGAAATGAGTTTCACGACAAGGGAATTGACATTTACATAAAGGCGCTTGGAAACCTCAACGAAATCCTGAAAAAAGAAAAATCCAAAAAGACCATAGTTGCATTTGTCTGGGTTCCGGGAAACATAAGGGGAATAAAGCAGGAAATACTTGAAAACAAGACTTTATACCAGGACATAAAAGATGCACTTGAAGATGAAAAAGATGCCGTGGTCCAGAACATGCTTTACTCATTTGCATCAGGCAAGAAAATTTCTGAAAATTACCTTTTTGACGAGCAGTTCTTAACGGAAATGAAGGTGAAAACCGGAAAATTCAGGAAGAAAGGAAAGCCGCCGATTTTAACGCACGACCTTTATGATGAGAACGAAACTATCGTAAATGCAATAAGGGCTGCCGGGCTTTCAAATGATGAAAAGGACAAAGTAAAGATAATCTATTATCCGATTTACCTCAGCGGGGCTGACGGCATTCTTAATCTCAATTATTATGAATCAATGCAGGCGTCGCATCTTGGAGTTTTTCCAAGCTATTATGAGCCGTGGGGATACACTCCGCTTGAAGCAGGCGCGCTTGGAGTTTCATCAGTAACGACTGACCTTGCAGGATTTGGAAGGTATTTTTGCAGCGACTGCGATGTTTCCGACCTAAAAGGAATTTATGTTCTCAAAAGGCTAAACCGGGCTTATGACGATGTAGTCAACCAGCTTACTGGCGTGATGCACAAGTTTTCATTAATGACAAAAGAGGAAAGGATTGCAGGCAAGCTCAAGGCAAGGCAGATAGCATCAACAGCAGACTGGAAGTCTTTTATCAGCCACTACATTGAGGCGCATAATCTCGCAGTAGCAAACCTGCACTTATGAATTTATGGAAATCGTCCACACATTGCGCAACCTGACTCTGAAGAAAAAAAGTGATGGCAATCTTGGCTTTTTGCTTACGAACCAAAAAGGAAGCTACCTGAGCTTTTTTTCTGAGCAAAGCTCAAGGTATAACGGTCTTTTTTATTTTGATTCTGATTTTAAAAAGATGTTTAAGATAATTGAATCCATTAACTTAATTGATTGTGAAAAACCAGCTTTGATTAAAAACGGATTTTATTATTCTGAACGGGCTTACAAAAAAACATCCGAAAAGTTCATTATGCCCTCAGGCCTTAACTCGCTGATTTACGAGCTTGAAAATCCGCAGAGCTTTGACTTGCACCTGGACTTTAAGGACTCTTTTGACAACAGGGAATGGGGGCGAAATTATGAAATAACTGAAGAGCAAGGTTGCATCATTGTAAAATTCACAAAACTTACAGATTTCAGAGAGGACAAAAGCAACGGGAATTTTGAATTTAGCCTTTTTTTGGTAATCAAGGGAAATTTTCATAATTACAAAAAGAACAATTCATGGATTGAAAAAATTTACAAAACAGACTGGGAAAGGAATTCAGGGCCGTTTAGCAGGTTTGTCTATAATGGCCTTAGGCTTTTTGGAAGCAAATTTGTATTTTCTTTCTCAAAAGATAAAACTGCTGCAATAAGCGAATGCCACCACGTTTACGAACAAATTGACTATTTTAAAAAACTTGAAGAAAAACAATTCAGCCTTTTTTTGAACTTTGGCAAAATCAAAGAGGTATGCGGAGCAAAAAACATTCCCGATGACTGCAAAATGGCATATACAAGCGCAGCACATTCGATGAAAAATCTTTTGGTTGAAGAAGAAAAGAATTCCGGATTGCTTGCGGGGCTTCCGTGGTTTTACCAGTTTTGGTCAAGGGATACTCTCATTTCAATCAAGTCTCTTTATGGAATTGATGATAAGCCCTCCGAACAAATCCTTATGAGGTACCTTGATAAAATAACTGATGACGGGAGGCTGCCAAACATTGACTTTAATGAAAGCGGGCAGATGACAAATGCGGACGGGCACGGCTGGCTTTTTTTGCGCCTCAGCCAGATAATTGATTCAGCAAACCACGGCAAAAATTTTGACGAAATACATAAGTTTAGGTACATGATTGAAAGTGCAATGGAAAAATCACTGCACGGCACGTCAAAATACCACTCAAAAGACGGATTTGAAACAAACCGCGAGAGGGAAACATGGATGGACACTGATTTTGGAATTGATTTCAGGGATGGCGCCAGGATAGAAATCCAGTGCCTTAAATTAGCGACCCTGAAATTCCTGCATTCGCTTACGCAGGAGCCAAAATACAGGATAATGGAAAATGTGCTTTTGCAAAAAGTCAGGGAAAAATTCTGGAACGGCAAAATTCTTGCTGACGGCCTTGGCGATTTTACAATAAGGCCCAATATTTTCATAGCAGCATACGCTTATCCTGAGCTGCTTTCACAAAAGGAATGGGAAATGTGCTTTGAAAATTCCCTCAAGGCGCTATGGCTCGAATGGGGAGGCGTTTCTACAATTGACAGGAAAAACCCTCTTTTTACTCAAGCGCACAGCGGAGAAAACAACAAAAGCTACCACCGCGGAGATTCCTGGTTTTGGATAAACAGCCTGGCTGCGCTGGTTTTGTTCAGGACAAACGGGAAAAAATTCAAGAAAGAAATTCATTCAATTCTAAGTGCAAGCACGAGTGAAATACTCTGGAGCGGCTGTATTGGGTGCCATTCTGAGTTAAGCTCTTCTAAAGAACTGAGGAGCGAAGGCTGCTTTAACCAGGCGTGGAGCAATGCGATGTTTATGGAGATGACTGAAGAAATTTTTGGCTGAACTGATTAGATTTAATCTTAGTCTTTTAAATTAAAATTCCATTCTGGTTGAAATTGTTTTACCAAATCTAAGTGCGCAGCACTAAAAAACAAGTTGTAATCGTGACTGTCTCCGTAAAACAATGCGCTCTTACGGGTTACATCGATATTGGCATACCCCATACCGTGCACTTTATACCATTCAGATTCTAAAGCGGGCACTTTACGTTTAGATATCCCAACTTCTATTTCTGGATAAACTCTGCCTAATCCTATACCAGACGTAGCAATATTGTACTGTGGTAATCATGTTCACCTTCTTTTTCCGCAAAAAGCAAGTGCGGCTGACCGTCTATGTCTAATTGAACCACTTTATAAATTCCGGATTCTGTGGGCCAATTAACTCTTGGAATTTTCTCGTCAAGTGTCATTTGTTCAACTCTTCAGGCTGACAACAAACAAAGCCTGAGACCAAGCTAGAGGAGTATTATCATTGTGCCCGCTGCCGTCTGCGTAATACAATTCAGGCAATTCATTATTTTCATTCATGACTTCCATGGTTTTTTTCATGTAATGCGAGTACTTGTCCGGCTTGTTCATCTGCTTATAGATTATTGCAAGCCACGGAAATCCTTTAGTCCACATTGCTTCACCGCCTTTATTGTAATACTTGTCCCCAATGTACCTTATAACCCCCTGTTTCTTTACAAGGTTTTGCTCAATATTTTTTAGAATATCCTTTCTTTGCTTGTTGGTCACGACATTGTAAGGGTAGATTAATGAAAGAAGTGCCATGTCAACGTCCTTGGTTTCTGATTCCCGCGGAAGCAATTTATTTAATGCATGCTGCCCTTTTTTTATTAATTCTCCTGGAACTTCTACAATTTTCTTAATCTTTTTTAATCCTGCGACGCAGGCACCGATTGATGATGAGTGGATTTCCTCGTTTTCTTCCCACATTCCATTATCCTTGTCGTGCCAGTATTCTATTTTTTCAAGATAGTCCACAAGCTTTTGGATTATCCTTAAATCATCCTTGCCTCTTACGATTTTTATTCCTTTTTCTTCCAAATCGCCGATTTTGAAAATAAGGGCGCCGATTGCGTCGTTTTGCTTATTGCCCCATTGGTCCAAGATTTCTTCCATAGTGACTGGATCATATCTTGGATGGATATACTGGTAGTTGTGCTTTGGCTTTTCCTTTATTGCCCAATCTATCTTGTACTCGTGCTTTAAAAGAACGTCAAGCCAGGCCCTCAGGTTTTTTCTTACAACAGAGTATTGCTTGACAGCTTCAAGGCCAATTGAAGTATATACATTATCCCGAATCCACGCAAGATTGTAGCCTGTCTTTACGGTCATTCTTGAGGCTGCAAACAGGCCTGTGGGGTACTCCATTTGTTTTATGATGTGGATTGACTTGTTTATCATGTTAGCATTAATTATGTTTTAATTCTTATCATAAATTGTATATTAGTGGCTTTAGTGAATATAATATGCCCCAACGCTTAAACCACCCCGAAAACAGGGTAAATACAACGTAAAGAAGTCTTTATAAACCTTTTGGTTTTGTTACTACTTTATCATACTAAATAAATTTATAAATAAACAAACTCTTCAAACTTGAATGAGTAAGCTATCTAAATCTCTCCAAGGGCTGGAAGCTTTAGTATTTACACTGATGGTTCCTTATGGAGAATCTTTACAAAATGAAGCTGTAATTGACCCTCAAAAGTATAACTGGATTACCGGCCACCTTTCTGATATAGGAACTGCCGGCGCAGTTACTGCAGCAATACTTCTTTTATCCAATAGGGCAAACGACTTAAAAGACACATTAACAATTGCCACGGGAATAAGTTTACTTGACTTGGCAGCGGCACTGCATCCAAAAATTAATTACGAATGGCAGGATACTGCCTGCTTTTACGGAACTGCATTATTTGCGTATGCCGCAAAGAAATTTTTTGACAAATATTGTTAAGATGAATTATTCAAGCGTGTAGTACAGCCTTTTATTCTGCTTTCCCCGATTCTCAAACTGCAAAAACTTGATTTCGCCAATTTCAGAAGTGTTTTTCACCTGCGTTCCGCCGTCAGCCTGTATGTCCACGTTTGGAATTTCAACAATCCTTAGCTCCTGAACATCAGGAGGCATTGCGCCAGCAAGCTTGACAATCCCTGGAATCTTCATTGCCTCATCTTTTGGCAATGTGTAAATCTTCAAATCAATACCTTTTTTAGCAATTTCACTTGATAACTTGATGTATTCCTCCATTTTTTCGCGTGTAAGAGTTTCACTTGAAAAATCAATCCTTGTCTTTTCAAGCCCAATCTGGTTGCCTGTGCAAAGCGCATTTTCTTTTTGATAGAAAACAGCATCTATTATGTGGGCTGCTGTATGCATTCGCATGTGTTTATATCTCCTTTCCCAGTTGATCTTGCATTGAACTTTATCGCCAGGATTTAACCCCGGCTTTGAGACTTCGTGGCTTATTTTGCCTGAGAACTTGCCTACAAACACAACAGGGTATTCTTCATTGTTGCAAATCATTATCCCTGTATCATAGGGCTGGCCGCCTCCATTTGGGTAAAATGCAGTTTTATCAAGAATTACAAACTTGTCATCTTTGACTTCTTCAACAGTCGCTTCAAATTCTTTTATGTAAGAATCATTCATGTATAGTGCGGATTTCATATTAGTTTTGGAGTTAGTTATTATTTTTAAATATTACTAAGGAAGGGACATTGAAAAGTCCTCGCTTTCGCTCGGGCTGCCATCAGCTCAGCTTGAACATCTGAAAGAAGATTGCAAATTTCCCTCTGGAACCAGGAAATTTGCCTGCATCCTGAAATTGAAGAGCTTCGCAAGTTGATGGCAGCCTTCAACTTTTCAATGTCGCCCTAAGAAATAAAAAATAAAAGAAAAAGGGAAAAATCCCAAAATTTAATCTCTAGCCAATGACCTGATTGACTTAAGAGCAACTACAATAGCTGCTGGCGTAACGAAAACTGCGATTGCGCTTACAAGTCCTGACAAATACGGTCCGATTGTCGGGATTATCGCAAGTGTGTCTCCTGCAGTTCCTGTCAAGAGCAAAGCTGCTGCAGCAACCAAGAATGGTGTGCTTTCTTTGTCTGATACGTTTAGCAAGCCAACTATTAATCCCAGTACCACAAGCACCAATACTAACCATCCCTGTAAATCCTGGTTTAGCCTGCTTGAGAAAAGGCCTATTACAACTGCTACCAATATACCAATAATAAAAGCCCATTCCCCCATCCTTTTGCTTTCTGCCATCTGAAATCCACCTCCAACTTATATAAGGAATTAATCCTTAAAATGGTATTTCATAAGAACTTATATTTAAGGTTTTTGGTAAATTTGGCGTAGTACAGTCATCAATTCGCATTGATTAAATTAACATTTTAAAGAAAAATTTCGTTTTTATTGTGTACTTCAAAGTGGTAATTGTGCAAAGATTTAAAAATTAATGCAATCTCCTATTATTCATGATATACATTTCAACAACGTCTGGGCTTCCTTTAGCAGAATCCATTGCGGATTTGGTGCCAAGAGAGATGTCTCATTTGGGCATAAAACTTAGGCCTCATGAGAAAATTTATGGAGATGGCCCTGACGGCTCAGTTTTAGTTCACGTGGGAACTTTAATTGATGGAGATTCTAAATACGACTTAACATTGAGCCGAGAATTTTTTACACCGGGAGAAGCTAAGTCGGAGACTCCTTTTTACCAAGGGAAATTTAGTCTAAGCCGATTAAGTGGGGATAAAAGGCTTGAATTATCGAATAAAAACTTAAGTTCTAGAGAAATTGAAATGATCCGGGAACTTGGTATTTCAATTGCTAACAGGTCGGATTCTATTGACAAAATTGTGTCAGTTTATAGGGTAGCTAGTGATTCCCAACTTCAGATAGAAGTTTATTCCCCTCTAAGGTTTTAGATAACTTTTGAAGTTTTCTTGGAGGTTTTATTCGGTCAATCAATCTTTCTATATTGAAAATAAATAAAACCTCTGTTTTTGCAAACACTATACCAGTATACAAAATCGTAACCTTTATATACTAGTTGTTATCTAAGTTACTTAAAATTTGTCGAGTTTATTTAAATAGTAAAGCTTGAGGTGAAAAGAATGGGAATGGATTTTGTGATTGAGAGTGCGCTTAAGCAGCAAGTTGCGCAGACAGATGATTTGCAGGTAGGTCACGCAAACATCAAGGTTATCGGCTGCGGTGGAGCAGGAAGCAACATGGTAAGCTGGCTCTACAAAAAGGGAATAAGAGGTGCAGAAATTCTTGCTTGTAACACAGACAAACAGCACTTGGAAATGACTGAGGCTGACAAAAGATTCTTGATTGGAAAAGAACTGACAAGAGGACTTGGATGTGGCGGATTTCCTGAGAAAGGAGCTAAAGCTGCGCAAGAAACATTGGGAGAAATCAAGGAAGTATTGAAAAATTCCGACATGGTCTTTGTCTGCGCAGGAATGGGCGGCGGTACAGGAACAGGCTCAGCTCCAGTTGTTGCAAAAGTTGCAAAAGAATCTGGCGCAATAGTAATTGGAACAGTCACAATGCCATTTAAAATTGAAAGGGCAAGAGTTGACAAGGCTGAATTTGGATTACAGCAGTTAAGGCAGACTTCAGATACTGTAATTGTAATTGACAACAACAGGCTTGTAAACATTGCAGGAAACTTGCCAGTTCAGCAGGCTTTTGCAGTTGCAAACGAACTTGTCTCTACAATGATTAGAGGAATCGTTGAAACAATTGCAGTTCCATCGCTAGTTAACCTAGACTATGCAGACGTCAAGGCAATCATGCAGGACGGAGGCGTTGCAGCAATAGGCGTTGGTGTTTCAGACACAACAAACAGAGTTGAAGAAGCTGTAAAAGGAGCTTTGTCAAATCCACTCTTAGAGATAAGCTACAAGGGAGCAACAGGCGCATTGATTCATATCGAAGGCGGACCTGACATGACACTTGATGAAGTAAACAGGATTGGCGAGCTTGTGACAGAATCACTTGACCAGGATGCTAACGTAATCTGGGGAGCGAGGGTTTCTGATTCCATGAAAGGCAGGATTGCAGTAATGACCATTATCACTGGAGTGAATTCACCATGGATATTGGGAAAATCCGACAAGAAAACAAGAGTCGTTGAAGCAAAGAGATTCTCTGACGAGCTTGGAATAGATTACTTTACCGAGTAATTTATTTATTTTTTATTTTTAAAATACTGTTACTATTAAATCAGAAAAACACTAAGAGGAAAAATGATAATTAAAATTGCAGGCTCTCCTACTATTAAACCAGACCATAGTGGTACAGAAGTAACGTTTGATATGACTATATCTGAAATTGTCACTCTTAAAAATAGATCGACGAAAGTCTCAGCGAGTATAAACCCAAATCTACTTTTTATAAATTACATGAAAGAGAAATTAGGAATAAACAGTACTGTTGCATTGGCAGCAGTACTTGAAAAGTTAAAAGTTTCAATTGTTATAGAATAAATTAATTAAGAATAACTAAAAAGGTGAACAAAATGCAAGTTGACGAAGACAAGATTGTAAAGAAAATGGTTGCAGAGATTGCAGATTCTAACGAAAAGTTTATTGGAAAATCCAATGAATTGGAAAATTTCAAGAGAATTGTCCCGGTTTTGTTGGAAAAGGGAATTGACAATGTCAATCTTACGATGTTTGACGATGCTACAAGGTCAAAACTTCTAAATGCGCTCGGAGAAGAATACATAAGGAAAGGAGACATGAACAATTCTGTCAAGGCTTTCATACTCGGCGGAAACAGAAACAGGCTTGTTGAAGTCGGCGAACACTATGAAGAAGTTAGCCTTTTTGGAAATGCAATTGACACTTATAGGCTTGCAGATGCAAATGACAGGCTACTAAAACTCGGAAAAAAGTGCCTTGAAAACGGTCACTTTGCTGATGCGATAAAGGCATTTAGGTTCTGCAATGATATTGAGAATCTTACAAAAGTCGGAGACGAATGTTTTGAAAAAGACAAATGGGACTATGCCATTGAAATCTTCAGCGCACTTAAAAATTACGACAAGCTTGTTGTCATCGGCGACAAATGCCTGAAAGAAAGGCAGATTGGATACGCTGCAAAAGCATATGAGCTTGCAGCCAACAAGGAAAAGCTTAGCTCGCTTGGTGATGTATGCCTCAGGGAAGGGCTTTTGGCAACTGCATTAAAATCATACAACCTTGCAGGAAACGAGATGATGGTGCAGTTCATCAGGGAAAACTTTGGAAACAAGCTTTCCAATTTTTAGATTTTTTTGTTTTAACTTATAAAAATTTTGACTTGGATATCTAAAGAGGTAATGAAAATGGAACAACCAGTCGATATGTTTGCGCAAAAAAGAATGGAACTTATGATTGACATGGCTACTAAAAAACTCCAGCAGGAACTTAATGCAGTAAAGGAGCAGATGGCTTCACTTCACAATGAGCTTGGCTCACTCAAAAGCCAGCTAAACAGGGTTCAATTTTCAAAGCCTGCAGTGCAAGTGGTTCAAGGCGCAGTGCAGGAATCTTTTATTCAGCAGCAGCCTGTGCAGGAAAAAAGAAATGTTGAAATTGTTGACTGCCGGCCTGAAGACCAAAGACCTAAGGAATTTATAAGTGGCGCTGCAAGAAACTCAGAGCCGTTAAGGCCAAGATTTGGCGATTACAAGCCTGAAGATGTGAGCATTGAAAAAATGTTTTACTTTGGAAGGAAATAGGAATAATTATGGGACTTTTTTCTGGTTTATTGGGATTATTCAAGAA
This sequence comes from Candidatus Nanoarchaeia archaeon, assembly GCA_035293285.1. Lineage (GTDB taxonomy): Archaea > Nanobdellota > Nanobdellia > Woesearchaeales > GW2011-AR4. The sequence goes on from DATDOM010000007.1 coordinate 9,557, forward strand.
AAATCCTTTAGCCAAAGAAATTGAGCTACTGCAGTATGCAAAATATTATGTGGATTCTGCTAGGAGCTTTGTTATTCAATTTGGAAGAATCGAAGAAAAGAACATTCCGAAGTTTGCAGTAAAAATAAGAAATGACATTATTAAAGCTGAAAAATGTTATTTACAGGCCAATCAAAAAGAGTCTGGCAAACAATGCAAATTATTAATCGAACTTTTCAGCTTTCTGGACAAAAATCCTCATTTTGATTCCAGAACAATAGCAAGATATAATGAACTATGCCGACAATCAGGCGTGCATTACGGAATATCGAGCATGGCCGAGATTGGCTCAGGCGTTGAATCGATAGCTAATCAGCTCGAAACTCTTGCCAGAACAACACAAAATTCGATTTATAAACTCGAAAAAGAGATTGAAAGATCCAAATACGCGCCACTCCCGGAACGCTATCAATACGGCTATTAAATTTTGTTAGGGAGGTAGAATAAATTCTACACTTGGTTTCTAATCTCACTTCATATCTCTTTTAATACTTCATTCAATATTGCAGGGCAGGTTCTTGTAACTCCTTCAAGAGATTCAATTTTTTCCCTTATGAATCCCCTTAATTCGTTGGAATTTTCCATCCATATTTCAACCATTATCATGTGATCGCCTGAGCTTGTTGCAACAAATTTAACATTCTCAAGCTCAGTAAGTTTTTTGGCAACACTCAAGAAATTTTCAGGTTTTGAGTCTATCCCTACAAGCGCAACACTCCCGTAACCAAGCTTCGAAGGCTCGACAACTGTCGTATACTTTTTGATGATGTTTCCTTTTTCAAGTCTTGCCATCCTTTTTCTCACAGTAGACTCTGAGATTTTCAACTTTTTTGCTATGTTAAGAAAAGAAGTCCTTGCGTTTTCCTTTAATATTCCTAAAATCCCTATATCAGTTTCATCGAGCATTTGATAATTGCAATAAATGATTTTTTGAGCTATGTTTTCCGTACTTTTTTCTCTGTTTACCGTCAATTTTCTGCAAACCCTTCGGTTAACCTTAAATACAAACTGCAGTTTTAACTTAACAATTGTTAAGTTTATTTAAATGTTTTGATTAAAAATTTATTTATGATTATAGGAGGCTAAAGAATGGAACCGTTTATTCAGGCATTGATTGTTGCATTTCGCGAAGGATTGGAAGCATTTCTCATCATTGCAATACTAATCAAATTTCTTGATAAAAGCGACAACAAAAAATTTAAGAGGAGCGTGTGGCATGGAACATTCACAGGCATTCTTGTTTCAATAATCCTCGGAGCAACTCTTATTGCAATTTCGTCAGCAATAGGGGGAACTGACAATACTGCAAAATTATGGGAAAGCGGCGCAAGCTTAGTTGCAGTTTTATTAATCACAACTTTTATCATATGGATGATTAAGCACGGCAGAAAAATCAAGGAGCATGTTGAAAACAAGGCTAAGCTAAACCTTTCCAAAACAGGGATATTCTTATTGGCAATGGTCATGGTTTTGCGCGAAGGCGCTGAAATCGCAATCTTTTCGTTTGCAGGGAAATACCCTCTTTTGCCTATAGTTGCCGGAATTGCCCTTTCCATTATTTTTGTATTGCTGATTTTTTACTCAATTGTCAATATAAAACTATCAACAATTTTTAACATTACGCTTGCTTATCTTATACTGCAGGCCGGCTTTTTGGCAGGGTACAGTATCCATGAAGGGCTTTCTGCTGCAAAAGGACTAGGAGCTATTGCTTCAGATAATGCTATTTTTACCAAGGCTTTTGATTTGTCAGCTACGCCATTTGAGCACAAAGAAGGCGTGATTGGGATTCCTTTGTATGTTTCACTTGGATGGTATTCCAGGCCTGAATGGATACAATTCCTTGTCCAGTACGGGTTAACTGCCGCCTTGTTTGCATACTGGCACTTTGACAGGAAGTCTGCTGGCATAAAAGGAATTTAAAATGACTTACAAAAAATTTGCATTTATTTTTGCTTTTGCATTGCTTATTTTAGTATCATGTAATGTTAATGGCCCCGCCGAAAGCTCAAAAACTTATGAGCCGAGGACAAGAACTTATTATATTGCAGCAGAGAATGTTGAATGGGATTATGCGCCCGACGCAAAAAATTTCAGCGAAGAAGAGCTTGAAGAAAAGTCTTGGCTTGAGCAGACAAAATACAACAAAACAAGATTCATTGAATACACTGACGAAAACTTTAATACAAAAAAGCAGCAGCCAAAATGGCTTGGAATACTAGGCCCGACAATAAGGGGAGTTGAAGGTGACACAATAAAAGTAGTTTTCC
>DATDOM010000008.1:0-20263 GCA_035293285.1 Candidatus Nanoarchaeia archaeon
GGGTAAGCGCGGCAGAAGGCCCTGACTGGGCTCAAATTGATTTGAATGACACATACAGCATTTCTTCCATTTTCATAAATGACGGAGCATACACTGATGAGGTAAACAGGGAGCCCTGCAGTTTTTCAGTGGAAAGCTCCCTTGATGCTAGTGCATGGGAAACGCAGTTCACGCTTTCCGATTCCGGCGTTTCAAACTGGAACGATGATGCTCCTACTTCTATTAACAAAAGCGTTGACTTTGACGCAAGATATGTAAGAATTTCAAATGCTGTATCAGGCAACTGCGGTGGAGATGAAAAAGGCGTGAGGTTTGGCGAGTTGATTGTTTATGGTGACAATGTTCCGGTCAGATCCGGACTTTGGCAAAGCATAAAAAAATTCTTTAAATCAACACTATCTTCTTTAAACTCAACTTCAGGAAAATGGATTATTTTGCTTGTGATAGTTTTGCTTTTGGTGTTTTTTGTCCATAAGTTTGTGCTGAAAAAGAAGTGAATTCTGATTTTAATCTAATTTTTCATTATGCCCTCATAAAAGCCCAATAATCTTATAAAATGAATTATAATCCCATTCAAATACAATGGAATTGTCAGACCTAAAATTGGAGTTGGTAACCCAAGATGCTTATGCAAGAATGCGGTATGTTTGGCGCAGCGGAGAAAAAATAACCGCCCTAAATCCAAAATATGCAATGATTCTTGAGACATTTCAATTTCCGGATTATAGGACTGCAATAGAAGAAGCGGTTTCAAGCCCCCACATTGGCGCAATTACTGTGCATAGGCCTCAAGGCTGGGCACACTATACTGCAAAAAATTTGGACAGGAACCAAATTAAAAGCATAGTCCAGTCTGCAAGAAAAGACCAGATGCATTTAGGAAATTTAGAATTTTACTCCAGCTCCACTGTCTTAAGCAACACTAATCTCAGAATGAGGCTTACGCAACTGCCGGATGGAAATGTCTTGGTTTATGATTTAGTGGTTGGCCAGCCTTACATACAATATTTCACCTGGCAAAACGAAAAACCTAATGAAAAATGTTTTGCATTGTTCGGGCACCCTTCTGAAGTGCACCCGCTATAACTGATGCAATCACTCAACCTTCCTTATCTCCATCACGTCAACGTTCTTCCTTGGGCTGATGTCGGAGACAAGTATTATTAAATCGTCTTTTACAAGATATTTTTTGTCTTTTAGAAGCTTTATTGAATTATTTGTAAGTGTGTCAAAGTCTTTTGAAAAATTCAAGGTGAAAGAAAATGCATTCCAGTAAATCATCAATTGCTTCCTGACTTCTTCATTGTCTGTAAACACAAACACGTCCACATTTGCGCGCCATTTTGTGACATTGCTAAGGAGCTTTCCCGTCTTTGAAAAAACAATTATTGCCTTTGCGCCGAGGTTTTCTGCATTAATGCAGCTTCCTAATGTTATTGCCTCTTTTACCTTGTCAGTCCTCAGCCTGTTGCAGGAGAGGTCAAAATTGAACTTTTTTTGGGTGTTTTTTGCAATCTTGTTCATTGTCTCAACACATTCAATCGGATAAGCGCCTTTTGTGGTCTCTGCTGAAAGCATTATGCAGTCGGCGCGCTCAAAGACGGCATTTACAATGTCAGTGACTTCAGCTCTTGTCGGCCGTGGGTTTACTATCATTGATTCAAGAAGGTGTGTTGCGATGATTACAGGCTTTCCTGCCTCGATGCATTTCTTGACAATTTTTCTCTGCACAAGCGGTATTTCCTCAAAGGGGATTTCAACGCCCAAATCGCCCCTTGCAACCATGACGCCGTCAGCTTCTGCTATTATTTCGTCCATGTTGTTGACGCCTTCCTGGTCCTCTATTTTTGCAACAAGAAAAGCATTTGATTTAAGCTTTGAGAGGAGATTTCGCATTTCAATCAGGTCCTGCTTTTTTCTTACAAATGACTGCGCAACAAAGTCAATTCCGTTTTTTACTCCAAGCTTTATGTCGGCAACATCTTTTTCTGTCATTGCAGGAAGGTGTGTCTTTATTCCCGGAATCGTGACGCTTTTTCTCTGCCCCAAGTCCCCTTTGTTAAGAACCTTGCAGGTGATGTGATAAGGGTCAATTTTAATTACTTCAAGGGCAATCAATCCATTGTCAATCATTATTATGTCTTTTTTCTTGACGTTTTTTGTAAGCTCTTCATAATTTACAAATGTGTGCTTTTCGCCTTCTTGTATGTCACACGCGCTGCTTACAGCAATCTTGAAAATCTCGCCTTCTTCCAGCCCAAATTCTGTCGTGCTTGTCCTGATTTCAGGCCCTTGAGTGTCAAGCATTATACCGACTGGAAATTCCCGTGATTTGCTGATTTTTTTGAGCCTGTTAATTACCATTTCGTGCCACTGGTGAGTTCCGTGGGACATGTTTATCCTTGCGATGTTCATTCCAGCGTCGCAAAGCTTCTTCATCATCTCCTCACTTTCAGTCTTTGGGCCGATTGTTGCAATTATTTTAGTCCGTCTCATAGCTAAAGAATCAAAGAAAGTCTGTTTTTAAAGGTTTTGCAACACGAATTTTTTATTTGATTCAACTAAAAATAAAATCATTTGGCCATATCTAGGCCTCGCCATTTCGCTCGGCATTTATTATTCATCAAACCAGCACACTCGCCTGCATTTGGGCGAGAACTATAAATTAATTAACAAAATTTAGAAAACTACTCTAACAATTCCCTTACAAGCTCCCTTTCATTGCCTTCCAAATCATGGCCTTTTTTCTGCACCCATTCAATTTTTGAGCTTTTGCTTAATTTGGAATTAAACAGTCTTGTAACATTTGTCGAAAAAAGCTCGTCATTGATTGACTGGACGATTTTTATTTCTGCTTTTATTTCATGCGCAAATTTCATTGGATTGTGCTTTTTGATGACTTTTTTGAGCTCAATTTTGTAGAATTTATTGCTGTTTAGTGTTAGAATCTTTTCTGCAACTTTCCAAAGTTGGTTCATTTTATTGCTTTTTTCAAGAAATTCTGCGTTAAGGAGCGAGTTTAAGAGAATAATTTTGTCAAAAATTCCTGGATTTTCTTTCTCTGCATTGAGCACATAAAATCCGCCGCCTGAGCAACCAAGAGCATAAATTTTTGCTGACTTGTTTTTTGCCCTCAGGTATTTTGCGACTGCAGTAACATCCTCAATTGAGCCAAGAAAGCTGAACTTGCCTTCGCTTAACTTGTCGCCCCTGTAGTTAATCTCGACAAATTCTAAAGGTTGATTTTCAAGAGATGTTTTTAATTTATCGAGCCTGTTTGTGCCGGGAAAGCCGTGGCAGAAAAGAATGATTTTATTTGCACTGCCTTTTGAGAAAATCCTGCTTGATACAATCTCATTGTTAACTTTTATGTCAAGGGTTTTTGGTTTCATCAATGGAAAAATAAAAATTAACCTTTATTTAAGGTTCCCACGCATTCTTTCAGCATCAAGGATTTTTTTTATTGCACCTGCGTAAAGGGCAGTCCTCAAGTCTCCTTTAAAGCCGGGATTTGAATTTGAAAGCTCTTTTGCTGCCCTTGTCATGTATGCTTTTAGCCTGAAAAGCACTTCCTGCTCTGTCCAGTAGAAGTTCATCGAGTTCTGCACCCATTCAAAGTATGAAACAACAACGCCGCCCGCGTTTGCAAGAATGTCTGGCATAACCATTACTTTTCTCTTGAGCAAAATTTCGTCGGCTTCAGGCGTTATTGGCCTGTTAGCCATTTCAACAATGATTTTTGCCTTGATTTTGCCTGCATTCTTTTTTGTTATCTGGTCTTCAAGCGCTGAGGGGATAAGGGCATCAACTTTTAGTTCCAGTAAATCTTCATTTGTTATTTGTTTTGAGCCCTTGAACTTTGAGACGCTGCCAGACTTGTTTTTGTGCTCGATAACTTTTTTTATGTCAATGCCCTTTGAGTCGTAAATTCCGCTTTTTGAGTCGCTCACTGCAACTATTTTATATCCCCATTCATTTAAAATCCTTGCAATGTGCATACCTACATTTCCAAATCCCTGCACTGCAATTGAGGTATCCTTTGGCTTGTAGTTGAGCGTGTCTGCCATTTCCTTGAACACATAAGCGCCGCCCATTGATGTTGAGAATTCTCTTGCCCTTGAACCGCCAAGCGCTATCGGCTTTCCTGTAATAATTGCCGGATAATGGCCTCCCTTTAGCTTTTCATACTCGTCAAGCATCCATGCCATTATTTTTGAGTCTGTGTTTACATCAGGCGCAGGAATGTCAATTTCAGGCCCTATGAAGCTGTTTATTTCCCGAATATAACCTCTGCTGATTCTTTCAAGCTCTATTTGCGAAAACTGCTTTGGATTTACCATTATGCCCCCTTTTGCGCCGCCATATGGTATGTCAATCACTGAGCATTTTAATGTCATGAGGAATGCAAGGGTCTTTATTTCTTCGAGATTTACTTCAGGATGAAACCTTATACCTCCTTTTGTAGGGCCGCGCGCGTCGTTGAACTGAACCCTGTAGCCAGTGAAATACTGCATGTTTCCTGAATCAAGCCTTACAGGAAAGCTGAATGTAAGAATTCTTTTTGGAATTGTGAGAATATCAAGCTCGGCCTGCTTTAGCTTTAAAATTTTTGAAACTTTGTCTATCTGGTCTGAGCAGTTCAGGCAAACATTGTCTTTTTCCATATCTTAACCCAGTTAAAGCTTTAATGCCTTTTTTATTGCTTCCTTGTCAAATCCGACAATAACTGTGCCGTTGATGTCAGTTACAGGAACGCCGAACTGCCCTGATTTTTCAAACATCTCGTTTCTTGCTTTTTCATCAAGTCCGACGTTAATGTCCTCAAATTTTACATTGTTTGCCTTGAGAAATTCCTTTGTCTTCATGCACCAGGGGCATGTGCTTGTGCTGTAAACCTTGACTGTATTGCCTGATGATTTTTTTTCTGAAGTTTTTTCCTTAACTGCATTTCCTGCTGATTTCTTGTCTGCCATCTTTTTTTACCTCCAAAGTAAATTGAAAGTGCTTTTTTGGTTTAATAAACTTTGCTTTAATGACTTTTTTAGTTTTAATGTTTTTGCTTATTTGATTACTTACTTTTAGATTTAAAATAGGCCCTTATAGTATATAGGCCTCGCCAATAGCTCGGCATACATTTCATCAGCAATTCGTATATTCGCCTGCATTTGGGCGAAAATTGCTTGTTTTTTATTTTGCAATAAACGGCCTAGAACGTAGCTCACCTTTACCGACAGCTTTAAAAAACGCCTCTCATTACATCATCCTATGTACATTCATTCAAACATAATAGGGATATTTGCACTTAATTCGGAATTCAAGGTAATTGACGAGCATCTCTACAAGGACATTTCTGAATACGAAAATCACGAGGCACTTATTTCTGAATTCTTGAAAAAACACAAAGACCTCAAAACTCCCGAGCCAAACGAGCTTTCCAAAATACTTTTGGCGTTCAAGGATGAAAAATACCTAAGGGAGTTTTACGAGAAAAACATTCTTTTGACAAAAGCTGATGTCAAGGCTTCAGTCAACGATGACCTTCTCCTGATTCATTCAGTAAAAACAGTCTGGGAGCTTGAAAGGTGCGCAAACCTTCTGGCAAAAAGGCTGAGGGAATGGTATGAAATCTACAATCCAGAAGCTTCACGCTCAATTGAAAGCCATGAAGAATTTGCGCAAATCATCCTTGGCAAGGATAAAGAGGAACTTTTGAAGGAGCTTGGCCTCAGCGTTTCAGACTCATTTGGCGCGGAGCTTTCAGAAGAAAACCTGCATCAGATCAAGGAGCTTGCAAGAGAGCTTGATTCAGTTTACAAGCTTAGAAAGAAAAATCTTGAATACATCTCATCAATAATGGACAAATTATGCCCTAATGTTAAGGCAGTTTGTGATGTCATTGTCGGGGCAAAGCTCATAGAATGCGCAGGCAGCCTCAAAAGGCTAAGCCAATTGCCAGCTTCTACAATCCAGATACTCGGCGCAGAGACTGCATTATTTCGTCATATGAAAACTGGCGCAAAGTCGCCAAAGCACGGAGTAATCATAGGGCACCCGTTGATTGCAAACTCGCCGTACAGGATGCACGGCAAAATTGCGCGTTCCTTAGCAGACAAAATCTGCATTGCGGCAAAAATTGATTTTTTCAAGGGAGAATTCATTGGAAATGACCTGAGAAAAAAACTTGAAGAAAAGTTTGGGAATCAGGATAAAAAATGATAAAGCCCTCAAAAATATTTGAAATTTATGAATCAGGGGATTTGAAGAGAAAACAGCTTTACACATTGAATCTCACTCCGTCAATAAATTACTATGGCGAAAAACTTGTAACCGAGGATGGTAAAGAATATCGTGAGTGGGATGTTTTTAAAAGTAAGTTAGCTGCAACTGTCCTAAAAGGATGCACTAATGTTTTTATCAGGAAAAATGATGTAATTCTTTATCTTGGTTCAGCCTCAGGCACGACAATAAGCCACGTGTCAGACATGATTGGCGAAAAAGGATTTGTTTTTGCAGTTGACTTGGCGCCAAGGGTAATGAGGGATTTGATATTTTTATGCTACAAAAGAAAAAATGTTGCGCCTATCTTATGCGATGCGTCAAAGACAGACATACTAAAAGAAAAAATCTCTGCAGTGGACGTAATCTACCAGGATGTTGCCCAGAAAAGGCAGGTTGACATATTTTTGAAAAACACAAAGCTGTTTTTAAAAGATGGCGGATACGCACTTCTTGCGCTAAAGTCAAGAAGCATTGACGTCACAAAGAATCCAAGGCAGATTTACAAGGAAGTCAAAGAAAGGCTTGAAAAAGAGCTTACTGTAGTAGATTACCGCGAGCTTGACCCATTTCAAAAAGACCACTGCATGTTTATTTGCAAGAAAAAGTGAACCATTTTTGGTAATATATCAGAACCTGATTGATTTACCCATATTTTTCTGAGTTCTGGCGGCATTGAAAAGTTGAAGGCTGCCATCAATTTGCGAAGCCCTTCGTATTTGGGATGAATGCAATTTTCGAGGTTCCAGAGAGAAAATTGCCTTCTTTTATTGAAAGCGAAGGCTGAGCCGATGGCAGCCCGAGCAAAGCGAGGACTTTTCAATGCGTCTAAATCCACTAATTTCATTCAATCGGAAAATTTGTTCCAAATTTTCAATAATTTCGCTCGGCAAATTTTGACTGGCACTAAAATTTGCCTCGGAATATCCAATAACTTGATAAACCGAATTAATTTATTCTTTTTTTAGCAACCCAAATTTTTGATGCATAAAGATGGATAAGAAAGAAAAATTAATTTTTGGAAATCCCGGAATTTATTTCATAACAGACAGCACCCTCACAAGAAAAAACGTTATTGATGATGTTAAATCTGCGATAAAAGGCGGAGTTAAAGTCATACAATACCGAGAGAAAAATTATTCCAAAGATAAAAAATTAAAGGAATGTCTTGAAATAAGAAAACTTTGTTCTGAAAACCACGTGCTTTTTTTAGTCAATGATGATGTTGATTTGGCAATTTCTTGTAATGCTGATGGAGTTCATCTTGGTAAACAAGATATGGCTTATGAAACTGCAAGAAAAAAGCTCGGTTATGAAAAAATTATTGGACTTAGCGCAAATACAGAAACTGAAGCACTTGAAATGGAAAAACTTGGCGCAGATTACATTGGTCTTGGGCCAATATTTGAAACATCAACAAAAAAAGATGCAGAAGCGCCTGTCGGGACTGCCGTAATAAAATCACTTTCTTTAAAATTAAAAATTCCTCTTGTGGTTATTGGCGGCATTAACGAATCAAACTTTGAAGAAATTTTATCTGCCGGTGCCAGAAACATCGCAATGATTTCTTCAATAGTTGCAAAGGACGATGTTGAAAAAGAAGTAAGGAGATACAATAAGTTAATTTCAAATTTCTACCATTGATTTTTTTAAACGTCTTTTTCTGATTCAAAATAATTTATTCTTGAATCCGTCGCCTTGCGACCATAGTTTCGCTCGGCAAAATTTTCCCTGCCAATAAATTTTGCCTCGGAATATTCAATGACTTCAACGAAGCGTGGATGAACCTCTATAAACTTTCGCCCGAAATGGGGCGAACATGCGGATTTGATGTAAAATGTATGCCGAGCGAAATGGCGAGGCGTAACTATCTTCTAAACTATTATAAAATTGTAATTTTTATAAAATTAACAAAACCTATAAGTGAATATTATAATGCCCTTAGAATTTACTTAAGGTTTTTAGAAAAAATTAATTAAAAATATTCAACACAAATCCCTATGAGTCTCGTAAAGAAATGATGCGTCTTCATTGTGCTTTTTCAGCTCATTAACAAGCATCCTGAAAATGTCTTCTGAGGAAAGAACCCTCGCTTCAAGTACTTTTTTTGTTATTTCGCGCGTTACCTTGTCGCATATCGCTTCTGACTCCTCTTTTTCAAGGTGCGCGTTTCTGCACGCAAAGTAGCAGGAGCTGTACACTTTTCTTTCATCATAAAGCTGGGCATGGCCCTTTCTCTTTATCAGAATCTGATGCCCCTTTTCAGCTGCAGGCTTTTCTATTTTTATTGCAATTGGCTTCCTTTTCCCATGGGATTTTTTTGATTTTGTTTTTTTCATTTTCACAACTTGCTTAATTGAAAGTGATTGAGCCGTTTGCAATCAGCACCAAAAGCCAGCCCAAAAATATGAGCACAACTCCTGTTGCAAGGCGCATGTAAGTCCTGTTATTCTGCTTCCATCTTTTTAAGTTTTGCAGCTTGAATCCAAAGTGAACCATCAATAAAATCACCAAAAGCGGCAGGACGAATATGAAATTGTAAAGCACAAGCATCAAAAATGCGGTAAAATCAAAGTTCTGCGACAAAAGCAAAAGTATTGCAAGATACGGCGCTCCTGTGCACGGCAATTCAACTCCAGCTACAAATGCCCCCAAGAAAAGGACTCCGGGCAGGGTTATCTTTTTTGTCATGTCGTGAATCTGCTTTGCCCTTTTTGCAGGAATTGCAAGTGTAATTCCCTGACCATACCAAAAGAAGTCCTTGATTTCTATGAGCCCGGCAATAATTATTAGGCCGCCGACAATAATTGAAATGTATTCGCTAATGTAAAGCGGCACTGAACTTAGGAAAAAAAGAATTCCAAATCCTGCGATTATGTAAGTCACGTAGACTGCCAAAACATACATAATCCCGTAGTAAAGCATCTCTTTTTTTGACTTAAAAGCAATCATAATTGACATGAGGAGTATCAAGACACCTATTGCGCACGGATTGATTGAATCTATGAGCGCCGTAGTTACAACTGCTCCTAATGTTGGTAAATATGCCCCTACTGCCATTTTATTTTTTTATTTTGAATAATATTTTTCTGCCTCAATCAGCGGATTAATCTGCTCCATTGGAATTTCCGTGAATATGATTTTTATCCTGTCGCCGGGGGGAACCCTTTCATGGTGTGATATTGAATAGTCCCTGTAATTCTGAATCTGGTTTCCATTGACAAAAACATAAAGTTTGCCTGGCTGCTCATTGCATTTGTAGCCGTTGCTGACTGAAACAAGGCCGTTGTCTGTCGGAACTTCAAGCTCTGTTTCAGTAATATGGCCCCCAATTGCCTGGAAAAATGCGCCAAGGCTTGCCTGTTTCAGGTCAAGGACAACGCCCTCAACGTGAATCCTGTTGTCAGAGTGCGCGTGCAAAAGCTCAACACCCTGCTTGTTTGAGAGGAATCTTTGCGGCTTTGCAATCTCGACTTGCTTATCACAAACCCAAATCTCAAAATCTGCGTGCCAGTGTACAGGGCCTTTAGTGAGCGAAATAATGTTAAGGTGAAGGGTGGTTATTATCAGGTAGACTGTCACAAAGATTGAGACAATTGCAACAAGATAAAAGACAACTTTTTTCACATTATTTTTCATCTTTTTGTGAAAAAGAAGAATTATAACTATGAGCGCGCCAAATGCAATTGAGCCGTATCCGGCCATTTCAAGCTGGCCTACCGGGTAAAGTTCATCACTGGAAAGCTGGTATTCATTTTCGTTTTCCTCGTGGGCGTGGGCAAAACTCGGCAGCAAAATAGCGAGAACAATAGCAAAAGCAACCAATGACCTCTTTTTCATAAAGCGATACTTATGGAATTATTATTTAAATGTTGTTGTTTGGATGTGCCATACCCTGATTATTAAACGCCCGGGCAAAAATACAGTTACAAAAAACAAAATAAATTATATTTTACTGCAGGATTTTGGAATTATTAATCTATGGCAAAGCAGTAAAACAAGCCGTCGCCGCCTGTGCTTTTAAGATTTTCCTGGCTGCATCCTCTTGATTTGTGTGCAGAGTTCCACGATGCAGGGTCCTGGCCTCCGCCTGTCCTGTCGTGATGACCTAAGCGGGCGCTTCCCGTTCCATTTGCACTGCTCATCCAGTTGCTGCAAGTCGTATCATTAGTTCCCTCAACAAACAAAGTGCCATCAGGATTTGAGCCTGTAAGAATGTCGTGCCTGTTTGGAGAATCACCCCTGCCGTTCACAATTTCTCCCTTTTCATTTAACTGTGTGTTTTTTAACAGCTTTGTTGCATTGTTGTGAAGGTCGGTTACACCCTCGGCAATAAGGACACCATCTGCGTTATACCACGGACCCTTCCCGATTCTGTCATGGGCATTTACACTGTTTTCTCCTGAAGTGCTAAGGTAAGCGTGCCAGGTTTTATCGCCTGCGCCAACTGATTCTGCAAGCTCCTGGCAGTATTCGTCTGCGCCATCCAGCCCGCCCAAATCTGCACCGTTTCCAGGGCCGACACTTGTAATAAAGAAGCTCATCTCATTTTCAACTTCCCCTGAAGGATTTTCAGAAGTAATTTTATTGCCGTCATTTGGCTGCGGAGATAATACAGGCTGGCTTTGGCAGCCAAAAACCATTAAGGAAAATATAGAAATAGCAACAAATAAAACGATATTTTTTTTCATTAAAATCACCAGAATTTGTGGAGATTACCAAATATATAAATTTTTGGTGATATTCAACAGCTTATGCAGCTTAAGTCAGGGAGGCGGTGGCTCTGAACCGCTGGCTTCCCTATAAGCGGCGGCGTTCAAAATGTAGGTTATTGCCTTGTTGCGAGGCCATGATTTTTTGGCTGAATAGCTGACAAGGGGGTTGTCCCATCCGGGGAATGTCAGCCTGCGATTTGAGATGAATGAGCTGAGCTTGGCAATAACCCGAACGAAGTGAGATTTTGAGCGCTGCCCCTATAAGCGCAAACTATATATATTACAATTTAATTAGTAGGCAATAGCTAAAAAGAGGAAAAGGGGTGTAAGATTGACCAATGTAGATATAATTTTTCAGACCATTGAGAGGGACAAAAGAGTCTATGTTCTTGAGCTTGCAAAAAAGCTCAACATGCCTGCCTCAAACCTGATAAAAATTCTGAGATATCTTGAGCAGCTTGAATTGGTGCAGATAAATTTCAAGGACCTCAAGGGGCCTTATGTCAAGTATCTAAAAAGCCCCGAGCTTGAATTTGACGCGATAAACTCTGAAGAGGTAATAAGCAAGCTCAAATTTTACAAGGGAGTGAAGGATTTAAAGTCCGCAAACAAGCTCATTTATGACCTTTACCGTTACATCCAGAGAAGAAACGACCAGGAATCAAAGGTAATTTATGAGACAATACACAGCTACTATGCACAGACATTTCTTGCAAAAAACGCTGCAAAAGAGGCAATAAGCGAAATTGCAAAATACAACCTGAACATCGGAAACCTCGTAATCGGCGTTGAAATAATCAAGCAGGAGCTTGAGCCTGTCCCGTTCTATCTTGTTTCGCTTTTCAATGTAAGCGACATAACAATGAAAGTCATAGAAAAAATCAAGGAGGAAGTCATCAATAAAATAACCCTTAATGTAGTGTACCAAAACCACGAGCAGGAGGCGATTGTAAAGGATGACTACAAGCAGAAGCTCCTTTCAATAATGAAGGAAATATTTCCGGAGCTTGGACCTTCAATGATAAGCATATTTTCTGATTACCTCATTCTTACAAGCCTCGGGCTTGGGGACGTCGAAATACTGCTAAAAGACGCAAATATCGAGGAAATCACGATAAACAATTCAGCAGAGCCAATATGGATTTACCATAAGAAATTCGGCTGGCTCAAGACAAACATAATTGTGGACGCGGAATCAAAAATACTTCACTTTGCAACGCTTGCAGGAAGAAACGTTGACAAGACAATTACAACGCTTACTCCACTGATGGACGGACATCTTCGGTCTGGAGACAGGTTTAATGCAACACTCAATCCAATTTCCTCAAAAGGAAACACAATCACGATAAGAAAATTTGCAGAGGTGCCGTGGTCAGTGACTGACCTTATTCTCAATGATACAATTGACAATTATACTGTTGCAATGATATGGACTGCAATACAGTATGAGATGTCGATACTGATTGTTGGAGGAACTGGCTCAGGAAAAACATCGCTCTTAAACGTCCTTAGCATTTTCATTCCGCCAAACCAGAGAGTAATCTCAATTGAGGATACAAGAGAACTTAAGCTTCCTTCAACCCTTCACTGGGTTCCGATGGAGACTAGGCTTCCAAATCCAGAAGGGAAAGGCGAAGTCACAATGCTTGATTTGATTGTGAACTCATTAAGGATGAGGCCTGACAGGATAATAGTTGGTGAAATCAGGAGAAAAAGGGAGGCAGAAGTTTTGTTTGAGGCAATGCACACAGGCCACTCAGTTTATTCGACGCTTCACGCAAACACAGTCTTTGAGGCAATCATAAGGCTTACAACTGAGCCAATCGGGATTCCAAAGACACTTTTATCTGCTGTTGATTTAATTATAGTGCAAAACCGAAACAGGAGAAGCGGAAAAAGATACACGTCCCAATTTGCTGAAATTCTTAACGATGGCAATTTCAACCTTTTGTTTGATTATGAAATAAGAACAAGCAAGCTCAAGCAGATAAACAAGCCAAACATGTATTACAAGACAATGGAGCTTTATGCCGGCCTTAATAAAGAAGAAGTTGACCGCGAGCTTGCAGACAAGATTTCTGTGCTAAACTACCTTACGGCGAATAAAATAACAAGCACAGAGACAATAGCCCTCATGGTAAGCTACTATTACATCAATAAGCCGTATGTTATGAACCTTTTATTTGGTGATAAGAATAAGCGAAACAAGCGATGAGTTCTTTAACAAGATTTTTCCGCACTTAAAGGAAAAACTGAGGATGGCGCAAATGCAGACTGATGTAGTCTCATTTGTATTCAAGTCTTTTCTGCTTTCGTTTATTTTTTCCATCACTTTTTCAGTATCGCTTTTTTTCATACTTTCAAAGTTCAAGGCGCTCTACCTCCTTTTTCCCATTTTTCTTTTCATACTCCTAAGCATATTTTTTCTTGCGCTGAGAATTCCGGATTTTAACATAAGAAAAATAAGGACGGAGATTGAAAACGACATTTTTATTCCAAGCAGGATGCTCTTAACCCTGCTTGAATCAGGAAACTCAATTATCACTGCAATGCTCAGGGTATCAAACTCAAAGTCCAAATCAAGCAAGTATTTTGGAAACATAGTGTCTGAAATCTTTTTGGGAAAAAACATCGAGCAGGCAATTGATGACGCGATAAGATACACTCCGAGTGTCAGCTTTAGGCGGGTGCTTGAGCCTATCAAGAAATCACTAAAAACTGGAACTGACATTCAAAGAAATCTTCTTGTTACTTTGCAGGAGCTTTCAAAGGAAAAAATAATTGAGATAGAGGAATATGAAAAAAAACTCAATCCCCTTTCAATGTTTTACATGATTTTTGGCACGATAATCCCAGTTTTGGGGATTGTGGCAATAGTGCTTTTCATATCATTGATAGGATTGAAAGTTGAATTCTTTCCGTTCTTTTTCATACTTCTTTTGGGCATACTTTTTGTCCAGTACATTTTCATTGCATTGTTCAAGGCCACGCGCCCATTGGTGAAGCTATGATAGCCAAACCGAACGCTCCAAAAAAACAGCAGCCAAAGCCAAAGACAAAATTTCATTCCCTGACTGAAACTATAGGAGACGCGATAATCCCGAAAAAATACCGAAAAGATATAGTCAACCACCTTGAAAGGGCAGGAATTGAGGAAGTCCCTTACTTTTACTTTGGGATATTTTTTTATTGCGTCATTGGAGCGGCGATTGTCCTTGACATAATGATGCTTTCATCAAGAAACTTCTCAAATGCAAGCATCATACTTTATTTGGTTATGTCAATCCTGTTCATACCGGTTTTTTTTCTGGGGATATTGTATGTGGGGATAAAGCTGTTTTTTTTCTTTTTGAGTGTAAAGATTTACCACAAGGTGAGGAAAATGGAAGAGTATTTTCCTGAATTTTTGTCCGAGCTTTCATTAAACCTAAAAGCGGGGCAGAGCCTTGAAGTCGGGCTTGAGAATTCAATTGAAAAGGAATTTGGCCCGCTTAAGGAGGAAATGAAGCGCATTGTAAAAAAAGTCAACTTGGGAGTTGATGTCGAAGTTGCCCTCAAAGAATTTACCGACGGCTTTGATTCCGACATGATGGAGGAGGCTTTTGACTTAATAGTGCTCAGCTGGAAAAAAGGCGCAAAAACACCTCCTTTAATTGACAGGCTTGTTGACAACATAAACGAGACCATATTTCTAAGGAAAAAAATCATAGCGAGCGTCTCAAGCTACAGGATTTTTCTTACAGTAGTCACTGTCGTTGTTGCGCCTGCACTTTTTGCAATGTCTTACTACATAATCGACCTGGCAAGGTCAATAATTGACAAGATACTTGAGTCATCAAGCGACTCATCATCGCCGCTGAAGATTAATCCTATAAGGGTAAATGATACGCACTTTCTCTGGTTTTCGGCACTTGCGCTGATTATAATTTCAGTATGCTGCGCAATAATCATCTCATTAATACAAAGCGGCAGCCTGAAGCAGGGATACAAGCAGCTCATTGTTTATCCTGTTGGCGCGATGATAAGCTTCAGGATATTCCTCTACCTTTTTTCCGTGTTTTTCTCGCTGTTTAAGCTGTAAGTTTTAATTTTAAGAATATCTTATTTTGGAGTTTTCTGGGTCGAAGACTCATGACTTTGTTTTTTGTTAATCTTATAATTATGGATTCACACACGGGTTTTGTCTGTCAAAACCCTGCTCGCAAAGGTAAAAACTCACACTGCGCATGAGTTTTTCCCTCTGCACTCGATGTTCGTCCACGTTTTTGTTTAAATCACTGTAATATTCCGAGGCAAAATTTTATTGGCAGGAAAAATTTCGCCGAGTGTAACTATAGTCGTGAAACGACCTATTGACATAAAAAATCCAACAATAATTGAATATAATTTACTAATGGGGCAATTTTACAAACCAAAAACTTATTAATACTCTAAAAAATCTATGTCTTGGGTGGTTTTTTGTCTGAGCAGTTTAGAATCGAAAAAGATGTAATGGGCAGCGTTAAGGTGCCAAAAGAATCTTATTACGGGGCATTCACGCAGCGCGCCAAAGATAATTTCCAGATTAGCGGAATAACTGCGCATAGGGAATTTCTTGTTGCGCTTGCCACAATAAAAAAAGCGGCGGCACTTACAAATTCTGAGCTTGGAGAGCTTGACAAAAAAATATCTGATGCAATTGCCAAAGCGGCTGACGAAGTTATTTCGGGCAAGTTTGATTCTTACTTCATTCTGGATATATATCAGGCCGGGGCAGGAACTCCGTTTAACATGAACTGCAATGAGATAATTGCAAACAGGGCAACAGAATTAATTGGCGGAAAGCTTGGAGAATATTTAGTCAATCCAAACAACCACGTCAACATGGCACAAAGCACAAATGACGCGATTCCGACTGCAGCGAGAATTGCAATTTTGACAATGCTAAGTGATTTTGCGGATGAGCTCAAAAATTTTGAGCAATCCCTTTTGAAAAAGTCCCTTGAGTTTAAATCAGTACTAAAAGTCGGCAGGACCCACTTTGAAGATGCAGTTCCGATAACCTTGGGGCAGGAATTTGGGGCTTATGCGGTTGCAGTCAAAAAAGAGATTTCAAGGCTGCAAATATGCTCTGAAGAATTAAAGGAGCTTGGGATAGGCGGAACTGCAGTAGGCACGGGAATAACAGCACATCCTAAATTTCATTCAACGATTGTCAAAAAACTGATTGAACTTACAAAAATTGACTTAAAAGAATCAGAAAACTTAATTGAGCTTACGCAAAACTACAATTCCTTTGTGCAGTTTTCAGGCTCGCTTAGGACAATTTCATTAACGCTTTTTAGGATTGCAAACAATCTCAGCATTATGAACTCGGGCCCAAAAGCAGGAATTTCTGAAATTGAACTGCCTGATGTGGAACCCGGCTCGTCAATAATGCCGGGCAAGATAAACCCGAGCATTCCTGAGTGTGTTATAATGGTCTGTTTTGATGTAATGGGAAAAGACAAGACAGTAGAAAATGCAGCCCAATATTCAATTTTGGAACTGAATGTAATGTGCCCTGTCATTGCTTATAATCTATTGCAGTCAATGAAAATCCTGACAAATGCACTGAAAATGTTCCGGGAACTCTGCATTGACGGAATAAAGGCAAACGAATCCAGATGTACTGAGCTTCTTGAAAAAAGCACTGCAATTGCAACTGCATTAAATCCTTACATCGGTTATCAGGCAACATCAAAAATAGTAAAAGAGTCCTTGAAAAACGGCAGGACAATAAGGGAAACCGTGCTAAAATACAATCTGGTTGATGAAAGCGACCTTAGAAAGATACTGTCCCCTGAAGAAATGACAAAACCAAAAGAAGCTGACAGGAAAATAATTGACAAGATTAAAAACAATCCTGATTTTATAAATTTTATTAGCGAAAACTTTAAATAGTTATACGGATTTGTATAACTCGTGATTTAAAATGACAGTTGCCGAATCAAAAATTAAAAAATGGGGGAATTCTTTAGGAATCATAATACCAAGAAAAGTTGCGGAACAGATTGACCTAAAAGAAGGAGAAGAAGTAAGTGTTGACATAATTAAAAAGAAGAGAAACGATTCATTTGGAATTTTTAAGGGAGCCAAGCCTTTTCATAGGGAAGAGGATATTTTTGAAAGGTGATAATTTTGGATTACATTCTAGATTCATATGCTTGGATAGAATACACTCTGGGTTCGCAAAAAGGTTTGGTCGTAAGGAAAATAATCAACAACCAGAAAAATAGGCTCATTACTCTTCATAGCAGCCTTGCGGAACTTTACCAATGGTGCCTAAGGGAAGGAAAAAGTTTTGAACAGATGATTACAATAGTAAAAACTTTTTCTTCAATTGAACCAATTAATTTGAGATTATGGCTAGAAGCGGCAAAAATAAGAAACGAAAAGAAATCCGCTATTAAGGATTTTGGCCTTATGGATGCTATTATGCTTACAAAGCAAAATGAAACTGGATGGAAAATAATTACAGGAGATAAACACTTTAGAAATTTAAAAGGAGTTGTATTTCTTAAGTAGCCCTTCTGTTATCTTCTGATGTTTTCTTTGGCTGGTTTTCCCTTTCCATAATCTCCTTAAAAATCTGCTCAACCTCGTTTACTGTAACAAACTTGATGGGATTCCAGAAATTTATGTATTTCTCAAGAATCTTGACTTCTTCCTTTCTTGCAACAGTCTGCAATTCCCTTATTATCAAAAGCGTCTTGTCGCGCAATTCCTGAATTTCCTTTCTTACTTCAAGAATGTCAGAGTTTATTGTCTTAATTTCCGAGGAGAAATGCTTGTTTTTGTTTATTATGCTTTCCTCAGTGACCTGAAAAAATCTTCTAAGGTTTGAGAATCCCTCTTCCAAAAGGCGCAGCCTCCTGCTTATTGTGTTGACGTCGTTTGTTATTCCGCTAAAGTCAGGGCCCTGGGGCTCTGGCGCCTTTCCAAATGAAAGCATCCCTTTTTTTGGGGGCGGCGGCAGTGGTTCCTGGAATTCTGGCATTTTTTCCCTCTTTTTTATTTTATATGGCGGGTAGGGTATATAAAACTTTCAGTCCTTTATAATTTTTTAAGTAATCCTGTCCTTACTAAATAATTAACTTTTCTATCTTTTTCTATCTGGGAAATATACTTCATAATCCCTCTTCCCGATTTATCAAAAGGAACTGGATTTACAACTTTTATTACTGTTCTTCCTTTTTCTTCTTTCGATGCCTTTATTCTTTGTAAAGTATCAAATAACGGTGGAATTAGATATCTTTTCTGAAATTCCGGGAGAGACAAGTAATTATTCTTTATATTAAGAGGATCTACAATAAATATTTTATAACTGTTTGGATTATTTGGACTATCTCCAGATTCGTATATATTGTAAGCCATAATGCAATGATTTGAAGATATGCATAATACAGGGGTCATGCTTATCAAAGAACCAACTACCTCAATTAAAGATTCTGTCAGAATTAAAGAATAATATTTCCCTACATATTGCGAGCCTGCCTCTTCCAAAAATTTTTTAGCATCGTCCAATGATGTCATTTCTGTCGTGCCATGTAGTCTGCAATTTTGTAAAAAATATTCAATGAATGCTCTGGCTTGGGTTTCGTTACTTAGTTTCTCTTCCCCTGTCCCTTTTAGGGCATTTGCCAAAGAAGTCCCTACACACCTTAGTCCTGTCTGCTTAGTATGGTAAAATATCGGCCTTACATTTGTAGATTGGAATAAGCGCTGGCTAATCACTTCCATAACCAAATTCATCTGAAGTTTCCGCAAATGATTTTCTAACTCATCAACTTTATGCTCTATAAATAACGGAGAATCTCCAAGCTTCAAAATAAGATCATTACGCTCATCGGTATATCTTCTTTGAAGTGCCATCCATATTTCTTCTATCTTAGCTCCTTTTTCTCTAATCTTAAAATTTATTGAGCCAGAGGCGGTGTTTTTGTTTGAATCTTTAACAGTTGCTTTTAAGACATATTGCCCTGGCCTTGAGTATGATGTATGGGGTATTTCCCCTTTTTTTTCAAGTACAGGACCGTAACCATGCGCCCAGAAATATCTTCCTTCCAAAAATGACTCGAGATTTATATTGAAAGGTGGATTTCCGTTTAAAATTTCGTAACTAAAAGTTACCTTCTGATCGACTGAAACGCCTTCACTTTTTGCTTCTTTTGGGGAAATGCCCAAAATTATTGAAATTTTTCCTTCATTTGCCCTTAAAACTGATTTTTCATAATATGGATTTATGTTATGGATGCATAATTTTCCCTCACTCCTATCATATTTAGTAAAAACTTTTTGGAAAACTTTAATTAATATGTCTAGATTCAAAATTATAATTGGCTTGATACTGGCAATTTCATTCTCTGGGACTAAAAGGGTGTAATCAGTATGCGAACCTCTTCTGTTATCACCTTTTCTGTCCTTAAATATTAATCTGAAGGTAAAACCATCATATACTTTTTCTCCAACAACTCTTGCCATAAATTGCGGACCTCTTAAGTCCTCTTCCTCTGAAAATATTTTTAGATATTGCTGGTCATTCTTGGAATACACTTTAATATTCCTGTTTGGACCTTTTGTTTCTATTACTCCATGGTCTATTCCACTACCTAAGTAGCCAAAAACTCCGTGAGAATACGGTCCACTTGGACTGGAAAGTTTGTTGATTAATTCTTGATTTGGGCTGCCTTTTACAGGACTTCCTTTCAACCCACTCTGTGAAGCTTCAATCCTTTTTGGTGCAACCACTGCCGCTTTTCCCTTCAACCCGACTCTTAAAGCGCCTTTCTCCAAAATATTCCAAGAGCTATTGAACAAAGCAGCATTATCGACACCTTTCAAGGAATAAACATTTCCCTGCTTGTACTCAGAAAACTCAAAGACATCTTTCATTCCATGGACCCCGTATAATAAAGGGTCAATTGCATACCCAAACACAGGAACAATGGCATAAACCTCTTTTTCAACTAAGATAGCATAATAGTAGCCGGAATTATCAATGCCAAACACAGGATTAATGCTTCCAGACTCTCTTTGTTTTGCGTTTAAAACACCTATTCTCGAAACTTTCCATTTATTTACAAAATAGGCTCTAAAGTTTGCAGAGGGCAAACACCTGTTGTAATCCTCTGCTATGACCCTGCACCTAAAGGCAGCCTTTGCATGGTTTTGCAATAGTCCAAGAAAATGAGACCTTTGGATGGCATTTGGAAAGTAAAGATAGCCTCCGCTTGATAATTCTACTAGCTTTT
>DATDOM010000009.1:0-9275 GCA_035293285.1 Candidatus Nanoarchaeia archaeon
TAGTTTTACCCTTGCGCCATTTTTCTCGAAAATGTCTTTCAGCCACTGCAGCCATTTTTTTGTTCTTGCTGGGCACAAAACAACAGTCTGGTTTCTCAATGACTTTACATTCGGCCCAAAAACAGGGTGCATTCCAATAACCTCGCATTTTGCATGCTTAAGCATGGCTTTGACAGGCTCATTTTTAATGGAGGTTGTATCAATCAACAGGGAATTTTTGCTGATGTAACGGGCTATTTTTTTGATTACACCCACAGTCACTTCTATTGGCACAGAAACCAAAACAACATCGCTTTGCTTTGCGCATTCCTCAGGGCTTAGCCTTGTTTTCCTTGACGCAGTCAAAACCCTGCACTTGTTCTTCTCAAAAAATCTCCTGAAAAACTGCCCCATCTGCCCGGTGCCGCCAATTATGCCTATTGTAACCATAGAACTCACTTTATAATCTTGTCAGGATTTATCTTTCCCGCCATCAGCATGTGGTCTGCCAGCACAATCGCAGCCATGGCCTCTGCTATAGGCGGAAACCTCACAATAGTTGCGGGGTCGTGCCTGCCTTCCACCGAGATTGTTTCCCGCTTCATTGTCTTATAGTTGATTGTCTGCTGCTTCTTTAATATGCTGGATGCGGGCTTTACAACTGCCCTTATTACAATAGGCATGCCCGTAGAAATCCCGCCAAGAATGCCTCCATGATTGTTAGTTTTAGTGATAATCTTATTGTTTTTTATAATGAATTCATCATTTGATTGACTGCCTTTCATTTTTGCAAGTTCAAATCCAGCGCCAAACTCGATACCTTTCACAGCATTAATGCCCAGTATTGCAGAGCCCAAGTCTGATTCCAGCTTGTTATAAACAGGCTTGCCCAATCCAGCAGGGGAGTTTAATGCTATAATTTCGCAGATGCCGCCGACAGAATCTCCGCTGTTTTTAGCTTTAAGGATAGCATGCTCCATCTTTTTTGCTGCACTCCTGTCAGGACACCTAACATTATTTTTGTAAATCTCCTTATAGTCTATTTTAGTTGCTTTTATGCCGGCAATTTCTTTGACATAAGCGATAATGACTATTCCATGCTTTGCAAGCAATTTTTTTGCAATCGCGCCGGCAGCGACCCTTGCAGCGGTTTCCCTTGCAGAGCTTCTTCCTCCGCCCCTGTAGTCCCTAAAGCCGTATTTAGCCTGGTAAGTGAAGTCGGCATGCCCCGGCCTCAGCAAGTGCTTTATTTTTTCATATTTTGAGGAATCTGCGTCTTTGTTGCAGATAATCATTGATATAGGGGTTCCTGTAGTTTTGCCTTCAAATACTCCTGAAAGAATCTCCGCTTTATCAGCCTCTTTTCTCGGGCTCATTACCTCGCTCTGCCCTGGCGCCCTTTTGTCAAGCTCTTTCTGCACATCTTCTTCACCCAGCTCAAGCCCGGCAGGGCATCCGTCTACTACAACCCCGATTGCCTTTCCATGGCTTTCGCCCCATGTTGTTATCCTGAACAATGTTCCGAACGAATTGGACATTTTTATTGCATCTCCATCTGCACATAGTGCATTATCAAATCACATGCCTCTTCAGGAGCCAGTCTTGACGTGTCAATGGCATAATCCGCTGCTGTTCTGTACCTTTCTTCGCGCTCCTTCAATACATCTTTTATCTCGTCAAGGTAATTGCTTTTTGTCAACGCAGGCCTTTTATTGTTTTTGAGTCGGTTGGTTATAGTCTTTATATCAGCAGTCAGCAGCACAATCAGGGTATTTTTTTTCAGGTTGATAATGTTCTCATTCCTCATTATAATGCCTCCGCCTGTGTCAAACACGCAGTCATCAAAGTCGCTGATACTTTCTATAACATCAGCCTCAATTTCCCTGAACCTCTCCCAGCCGTATTTTTTTACAAACTTGGCTATGCTCATTTTTGTTCTCTTCTCTATTTCCACGTCTGTTGATATGAGTTTCCTGTCAAGCTTGTTGGCAAGCAGCCTGCATAAGGTTGTTTTGCCCGTTCCCCTGAAGCCTATAAGCGCTATATTCATTTTTTATACATCTCGTTGAATTTTTTCCAAAAATCAGGAAATGATTTTGCAACGCAGCCTGGATTTTTTATCCTCACCCCATTGATAACCAAACCCGCTACGGCAAAGCTCATTGCCATCCTGTGGTCATTATAAGTTTCAATTATCGCTTTTTGCAGCCTTCTTCTTTTTATATTCAAGCCGTCCTGCATTTCTTCCACATTTGCGCCTATCTTTCTAAGCTCAAATGCCAGGGCCCTCAGCCTGTCAGTCTCCTTCAGCCTCAGGTTGGGCACATTTCTTATTGTGGTTGCTGAATCTGCAAAAAGGCTCGTCACAGCAAGAGTCGGCACGATATCAGGCATTTCATTCATGTCAACATGAATGCCCTTGAGGCTGCCACCCTGCACCTCAATAAAGCTGTTTCCCTTCCTTACGCCACACCCCATTCTTTTTAGTATGTCAACAAACTTTATATCTCCTTGTTTTGATTTAGGGTTTATATTCTTTACCATTATTTTTCCTTTTGTCACGGCAGCTGCTGCAAAGAAGTAGCTCGCGCTCGAGGCGTCTCCTTCAACCACATAATTTCCAGATTTGTATTTTTTGGTGTTTTTTATTATAAATTTTTTATAATTTACATTTTTTATATCAACTCCAAAATTCTTCATCACATCTACAGTTATGTCAACATACGGCTTTGATGCCAGATTCCCTGTAATGCTTATTGTTACATCCTTTTCGGCGTATGGTGCAACCATAAGAATGGATGATAAATACTGGCTGCTTATGCTGCCTTTTAACCTTGCGGTTCCCCCGATAAAATTCCCTCCGTAAATCTTTACAGGCGGGCATCCGCTGCTGCTTTCGCTTTTCACTCCTAATTGCCGCAGCGCATCAAGCAGGTCATTGATTGGCCTTTGCTGCATCCGCTTGTCTCCTGTTATTACAGAAGTCCCATCCGCAAGGGAGGCAAAAGCTGTTATGAACCGCATTGTTGTGCCCGCATTTCCTGAAAAAATCCTGCCTTTTGGCTGTTTAAGCTTTCCGTTTGTTCCATAAACAACAAGGTTATTGCCTTTTCTCTCTGTCCTGGCTCCAAACGCTTTCAATGCGGAAATCATATGGCTGGTGTCGTCGCTGAATAACGGGTTTTTTATAATTGATTTGCCGTTGGCAAGAGCCGCAATTACCAAAGCCCTCTGAGTATAGCTTTTTGATGGCGGCGCCTCAATCACAGCTTTGACATATTTTTTGGTTTTAATGGCTAGCATTTTTCAAAAACTCCATAACTTTTTGCCGCATTAATTGCTCTGGAGCTTCTTTTCCAGTCCATAGCTTGAATTGCAGCAGAGCCCCATGAATCAGCATCTCAAATCCGGCAATTATTTTGCAATTCCTCTTTTCAGCTTCAACAAGCAATTTTGTCCTGAAAGGATTAAAAACCATGTCAAAAACAACAGCGCCGTTTTTAATGCAGTCAGGCGTAACAGGAGAGCTGCCTATGTGGGGGTGCATTCCGGCAGAAGTTGTATTAATTAGAATATCGTAATCAATTTTTTTAATATCATCTAAAGAACCATAATCACATTTGAAATAATCAGCTAATAATTTTGCTTTTTCAACAGTCCTGTTCAATATCGTAACATTTGATTTATTCTCTATTAGGCCATAAATTATTGCCCTTGCTGCTCCGCCTGCACCTAAGACAGCAGCATTTTTGTTTTTTAATTCTGTTCTTCGCTTCAATGATTTTATAGCTCCTGGGCAATCTGTATTGTAACCAATTAATTTACCATTTTTCACAACAATAGTATTAACTGCACTAATTCCTTTTGCTTGCTTGTCTATTCCATCAAGATATTTCATAACCTCAACTTTATGCGGGATTGTGACGCTAAAGCCAATTATATCCAAATTTTCCATATATTCAATAAATTCTTTCAGCTTATCTACTTGAAATTTCAAATAAACAGCATTAATGTTTAATTTATCAAAAGCGGCATTATGCATTATATGCGACCAGGAATGCTCAACAGGATTTCCTATCAAGCCGACAATTTTTGTGTTTTTATTTATTTTTTTAATTCTATAATGCTCAACCATCTCGTTTATTGTTAATTGCCCGCTTGCGGATTCTTTTCTTTCGCTGACTGATGCATAAGTTACCTGCGAGCCAAGAATTATGCTTAAGATTCTGCTGAATTTTCCATAGTCTCCCATGCAGAATGCAGTTATTTTCTTTTTTTCTTTATTCGCTTTCCTGATTAAGTCAAATATCTTGAAGTTATCAGTGACAGAGTGCGCATTAGTGACTATTTTAATCAAGCCAGGATTTAATTTCTTGATATTGTCGCAAATATTTTTGATATTTGCCGGGGTTTCTTTAAAATTATGGTAAGAAACAATTATTTTTGTTTTCCTTTTATTATAAATTAAATCTCTTATCGATTTTTTACCTGAAGAATATTCAATATCAGCATAGTCTGCACCAAATTTAATCGCATTTTTTAATATTTCAATTCTTTTTGCTTCGCTTCCATTAAAGAAGCCGCCTTCGTCTTTTTTCCTATTCGTTGCAATTACAGGTTTCTTGCAATTTTCTATTAAGCTTTTTAACTTTGTATTATTTAAGCTTTTTATATAATCCAGCCTTAACTCTATCAAATCAGCACCTTTTGCTTTTGGAATGTCTTTGAGTTCTGTTATTACAGCTGCCAGCATTTTATCCTTCTTCAAGAATATTTTTAATGTCTTCTATATTAACCTCATCAGAAACAAATGCATCGCCTATGGAATTCAGCAACACAAAATTTATTCTGCCGTTCATTATTTTTTTATCGTATTGTACATGCTCTAGTATCCTTCTGGGCTTTAGTTTGTGATGGCTTAACTTATGCGGCAGTCCAATGTATTCCAGCAGATTATTCTGCCTTATAACAGAGCCTTCATGCAGATGCCCAAGCTTGGCGGAAAGCTTTGCAGCATAGCTCATTCCAATGGCGATTGCATTGCCGTGGCTTATCCTGTAGCTCAATGCGGATTCAATAGCGTGCCCTATTGTATGCCCGTAGTTGAGGATTCTTCTAAGGCCTTTCTCCTTTTCATCCTGCATCACAATATCCGCTTTAATTTCACAGCTTCTTTTTATCGCAGTTTTCAAAATGTCCGCATCACAGGCCAAAATCCTGTCGATGTTTTTTTCTATAAAATGGAAAAAATCCTTGTCTTTTATCAAAGCATGCTTTATCAGCTCTGCCAACCCATTCACTAATTCTTTTTTTGGCAGTGTTTTAAGGAAATTTAAGTCAATGACAACTTTTTTTGGCTGGTAGAAAGCGCCTACTGCATTTTTCGCATGCCCAGTATCAACGGCAACTTTTCCCCCTATAGAGCTGTCAACCATTGCAAGCAAGGTTGTCGGCACATGGATGTACGGAATTCCCCTCATGTAAGTCGCTGCTGCAAACCCGGCAATATCCCCTGCAACACCGCCTCCAAGAGCAATGATGCAGGCATCCCTGCCAAGATTAAGCCTGAGCATTTCATTTTCTAACTTTTCTTTTGTTTTTCTTGTCTTGCTTTTCTCTCCTGCGGAAAATGTTATTAAATGGACGTCAATATTTTTATTCTTCAAATCGTTAAGCAGTCTTTTGCCATAGGTTCCAGCAATATTGGAGTCTGTTATTATCACAAACTCATTTGCGGGAATTTTTCTCAATTCCATGGCAAGATTGTCCAATAATCCCCTGCCGATGACGATATCATAAGAGTTATCTATCTCCTCCCTCAAATCAACTTTTACAACTTCCATTTTACACCTTTCTTCCTATTGCGCTTGCTATAAGCTTCAGCTCCCCCATCAGCTTTTCAAACCTTTTTGTGCTTATGGTCTGGTCGGCATCGCTTACAGACTTTTCTGGATTTGTATGGACTTCAATTAATAACCCGTCTGCTCCTGCGGCAACTGCAGCTTTAGCCATCGGGCTGACCAAAGTATACTTTCCAGTCCCATGGCTTGGGTCGACTATAACCGGCAAATGGGTCAGCTCCTTTACAGCAGGCACGGCATTCAGGTCCAAAGTGTTTCTTGTGTATGTTTCAAAAGTCCTTATGCCCCTTTCGCACAAAATTACGTTATGGTTGCCTTCTGCCATTATGTATTCTGCGCTCATAAGCCATTCAGTTATTGTTGCTGAAAGGCCCCTTTTTAATAGAACAGGATGTCTGCATCTGCCTACTTCCTTCAATAAGTCATAATTCTGCATGTTTCTTGCGCCAAGCTGCAGAATGTCAGCGTACTTGCATACTAAAGGCACGTTTCTTGTGTCCATTACCTCTGTTATTATCGGCATGCCTGTTTCCTCCTTTGCATGCCTCAGCAATTTTAACCCTTCTTCCCCTAAGCCCTGGAAAGAATAAGGCGATGTTCTTGGCTTGAATGCACCGCCTCTCAATATTTTTGCTCCTGATTTTTTTATGGCCTTTGCCGTCTCAATAATCTGCTCCCTGCTTTCAACAGAGCAGGGGCCTGCCATCACAACAACCTCATTGCCGCCGATTTTGACCCCGTCAACGCTTATTACTGTGTTATCGGGCTTGAAGTCCCTGCTGGCAAGCTTATAGGGGGCAAGCACTGGCATAATCTTTTCCACGCCTTCTATTGCCCTTATCTGCGACTCCGGGACTTTCCTTTCATCGCCTATTATTCCTATTATCTTTACAATCTCGCCTTTTGACAGGTGCGCTTTCAAGCCGCTTTCCTGTATCTTCTCAACCACTCTTTGCACCTGGTTTTCGGTTGCATTCTTTTTCATCACTACAATCATTTTCTCACCTTGTTTAGTTTTTTATCATGTTTAGACAATGGGATTAGCGTTCTGTTGATAAAGAAGCCAATCAGTGCTTAAAATAAAAAAAGAAATACCTGAAGCTGGAAAAAAGCCTGTAGAAAGCAAATCCAATCCTCGCCATCAAATTTTCAGCTTTTCTTATCATTTTCAAGCAGTTGGGTAAGATGGAGGGGTATTTAAAGGTTGCGGGAAAAATCATATAAAGCTTATTATGTAAAAAAGCTTATTATGTAAATATTGCAAATAAATTAACTGACATGTATCTCCACGATGTCATTGTCCTGCACAACATGCTCAAGCTTTCTGATAACCTGTCCCGGGAATTTCACGCCTTTTCCCCAAACCCTCGCAAACCTGAACTTGCTTACAAAATCCTTGTGGAGCTTAGTACAGACATCTTTCAGAGTGTTGCCTTTCCTCATGATTAAAGGCACCCCCATGTCAGCTTTCTTGCCTGCTTCCTTGCAGTAAACCCTTATGAATTCAAGCTTTTTGAAAATCAAGTCCTTTAATTCCCCTGTGCCTGTTTTCAGCTCTGCGGAAATGCAGATGTCGGGCTTTACAATTGTCTTTACTCTTTCCAGCTCTTCTTCATCAACCATGTCTATCTTGTTCAGGACTGTTATGGCAGGAACATATTTTTTATTGCCTTCAATTACATCAATCAGCTGGTCGTCTGTAATGTCCTCCCTTATGACAATGCTTGAATTCTCCAGCCTGAACTCCTTCAGAATTGTTTTGATGGTTTCCTGGCTGATTTTTGTCAGTTTCACTGTAAGCCCAATGTCAATGCCGCCTCTCATTTTTTTTGAAATTTTTACCTGAGGAGGTTTCTGGTTCATTCTCAAGCCGGTTTCGTAGATTTCATTCTTGACAACTTCCAGATGCTCCGGATTGAAAATATCAATAAGGATTATAACAAAGTCTGCGCTCTGCGCGCACGCCAAAACTTCTCTTCCCCTTCCCCTGCCTGTTGCAGCGCCTTCAACAATGCCCGGAACGTCTAAAACCTGTATTTTTGAATGGTTGTATTCCATCAGCCCCGGAATGCAGGTTAATGTCGTGAAAGCATAAGCTCCGACTGGAGAGTTTGCGTTTGTTATTACATTCAGCAATGTTGATTTGCCTACGCTTGGAAACCCGACCATTATTGCAGTCGCATCCCCGCTTCTCTTGACAGAAAATCCAGTTCCTCCGCTTTTTGCAGCAGCCTTTCTTTGGTACTCCTCCTTCATCTTGGCTAACTTTGCCTTCACTAAGCCAATATGCCCCTGTGTCTTCTTGTTGTACTTTGTAGTTGACAGCTCTTCCTCTAATTCCTTTACTTTCCTTTCATGAGCCGACACATGCGATTTGGCGTCTTTGACGTTGTACTGCTGCATAATGCAAAGATAAAGAAAACTGTATAAAAAGGTTTGTTTGAGTTAAATCAGTTTTGGTTGCAAATTTTCGAAAACCTGCATTCGCAGAGTTAAGAAAATGATGAATACTATAAATCATGAAACACAATTAAATAAAAGAAGAAATGGCAAACAGCTATTGATTATATTTGGTAAAATTAGCATAAATTATTCCTAAAGCAACCAACGTTACCAATTGCATCACATAGGGTATCCAGATTATTTGAAATGCCATTGTACCATATATCAACCATTTTCCCCAAGGTTTCATAGTATACTGAATATTACTAGATTTTTGTGCTTCTTTTATTTTGTTTTCATTAGTAACCATATATTTTAGGAAAAATGCTAAGAAAAGTATTGTAAATGCTTGTGTTAAATATGGAATAAATGTTACTGGAGATGGTATGTTTAGAATTGCAGCAAATAAAATGAATTTACCTGCGCCTTTAGTCATCACAATTTCATTTGAAATAGTTTTAAATGCTGCAGTTGTTGATTTCATTTTTAATCAAAATTAAAATCTTTAGGTAAATAGGGCATTAACTTTTTTGGAAGAATATCATCTAGTATTTCTATATCTTTTTCTGAAATTTCAATCAAAATTTTGCTATTTTGAACGTAAAATTTCTTTTTAAGTTCCTTTCTTTCAAGATACTTTTCATCATCTAATCCCCAAAATTCTATCCATACTTTTTTATCATAAGACAAAAAGAAATCACAATACACATCTTCTTCAATCGGAACTTTTCTTTCATATGCGTGCGAAATTTTATGATTGTAGAGCCAATCATCTATAATCTTTTCTGATTTTGACCTTACTAAATGACCATCTAACGCCCTAATATTGGCAGGAAATTTATTTCTAAAATTAGTGTCTTCTTGTTCAATTTTTGAAGGTTTATAATCTTTTGATTTTTTTTCTTCGTTCTTTTTGTTTTTTAGCCAACATTCATAGCAAAGTGGTTTTGTATCTTTTTTCCAGATGCCACATTCTCCACATTTAGTAATTTT
>DATDOM010000010.1:0-25949 GCA_035293285.1 Candidatus Nanoarchaeia archaeon
AACAACAGTTGTTTCCGATATCGGTGCTCCTGAAAAGACAGGGAAAAAAGCCCGCTGGTAAATTACCGAGCTTGCTTTAGTGATTGTCGCATTAACTACTGAATTGGCCCGCGATGTGACGCTTAAGAGGACATTTTCGCCGTTATTGTAAATCTGCTTGTCGGTAGATATTGAAAATGAAATGCACACAGGACAGCTTCCCCCGCAGTCAATTCCGTCTTCATTTCCGTTTTTTATTCCATCAGAGCACGATGACTGCAAAGCATAATCAAATGAAAAAACGTGGATAATATTGTTATTCTGAAGGTCAGTTGCATTTATCAAAATAACGTTGTTCCAGTTTAATAAAACCAAGCTTACAGCTTCTTCCTTGTCAGGGCCTAAATCAAAAGATGGCGTATAAGAATTGCCGTTTAATTTATAGCTCACGGCTGCAAACTCATTTGACTTAATCTTGAGCGAAATTTGGGCATTTGTGACGGCACTTCCATTTGTGGCATTCAAAGTTATTGAGGGAGCTTTTGAATCCTGGACTGTGAATGAATGCAGAATTTCTCTTGTATTGGACGAGCTGTCAGTCAATGTGAGTTTTATTGTGTGCAGCCCGTTGCTCAAAGTTCCGTAATCAAGATTTCCGCTCAACAGAGCTGAAAACGAGTTTGATGTTCCAAGATTTATTGCAGCGCCATTGTCAAGCGAGTAACTTGCGCTTACTGTTCCGTTAACTGCAAAATCAAGATAAACATTTTCCCCGTTTTGCAAAAAGCTTGAATTGTCGGGGCTTGAGATTGTGAGGTTTGCAACGCTTGTGTTAAACCCAATGACTACTGAGGAGAAATGCGGAATGTTTACGCTTAATTCATTCCCATTCCTTTCATAGCAGTTATCAACTTGTCCATCAAAACATTTTTCAATCTTTTTGCATGAGCCTATTGTGTTGTCCGAGCAGTGAAGCACAGTGTCAAAATATCCCTCAACACTTAGCTTTACATTTCCTCTGTAGGCGCCCTGCACAAAATCACTTACGCCGTGAAGCGTGATGATTTTCCTGGATTCTATTCCAAAATCCTCAAGGGAATTTTCAAGCTCGTCATTTGATGCATATACATTAATCCCTTCGCTTTTGTTCCAGTCGGCATTTTGAGGGTCAAAATTTACGAATGAAACTATAACTTCATTTTCTTTTTTGTCCGGATTTTCATTGTTTTGCGGCAGAGTCAAAATTACCGTTGCATTGCTTTCATTCAGGCTTAGAAGCGGCTTTCCATCCCCGTCCTCAATTCTTATTTGCAGGATATCCTCATTTTTTTCCCTCAGCTTTTGCAGCTGCCTGATGGCATCTTCTATGCTTATGCCGCTTGAACTGCCTTTATCCTCTGTGCCTGTAAACTTTGCAGAAACGCTTTTCCATTTTGAATAGTGCACGTCAGAATAAGGTTTTCCGTCAGACAGGCCATAATCAACATAAACAAGCTGCTCACTAACTATATTATTGTATGAAGCGCCAAACATCCCATAGCTTAAATAAAACGGCTCTTTCCAGTCCTCCCTTCTTGATTCCTTGCCGACAAAACCGCAGCATTTTTTGCTTCCGTAGCACACAGAGTCTATTGATTTTGAATCAATGGAATAAATCTCCCATCTTGTGCAAAGCTTGCTTTGGTCCGCATCCCAGTTAAATCCAACATTGCCGAGCTCAAAGTCAATAATGCCGTCTTCTGCTTCTATCCCGTCGTTGTCCTCGTCGTATAATTCATTGTTCCCATATTTTATTCCTGAAGTTATCTTTTTCTCTTCGCTCAAGTCTGAAGTCAGGTCATTGATGTCCAAAATGAAATTCTTGTCCTCAAGATTTATCAGGTCAAGATTCAGGTATACCTTGTCTTTTTTTACTTCAGCGCTTTGCGCATGTGCTATGCTTATTGAAATCAGTAAAATCAGGATGCACATCTTTGCAATCCGGCCGGGGCTTTTATTGCGCATTTGAAAATCCTCCATCTTTTAATTGCGATTTTATTTTTTCAAGCTCTTTTGCAACTTCCTCTTCAATCTTTTTTGTGCTTTTTTTCCGAATCTCAGCCTCAATGTTTTCCCTCAATTTTTTTATCTCAAAAAGCTCAGGGTTTATGGCGCTCACCCACTTTTCCCTGACAATGCCCCTTACTTCTTCACTTAAATCAAGAAAATGATTTGGCCGGACAAGCTCTTTTAGTTCCAGTGCAAGCGATTTCGGCATCCTGACACTAACCATCACATCATTCATGGTTGCCAGACCTTGATTTTTTTACGAAATCGCGGCAAAAATCCCTTATTGCCTCAGAGCGGCTCTTGTAAACCCCTTTTTCAACCATCAAATCGAGCCACTTGACTATCTCAGAAGGAAGCCTGACGTTTAAAACTTCTATTTCACTTGTATTCTTCATGTAATTTATATGTAATTTTAATATATCTAACTACTTTTTTCAGAACTAGTATATAAATGTTATGCATTTTATTATATTTGTAATCTATATGTAATTGATTCGTATGTTATGAGTAATTTATATTGGAGAGATAAAATGACTTCCCAGCACATCACGCTACGTAAAATCATTGAATATTCCGAGGCAAATTTTTAATGGCAGAAGAAAATTTTTCCGAGTGAAACTATTGCCGTCAAACGGCCGGTTGAAATTAAAAATTCTGAATTAATCATTTCATAACAAAAAAGAACTCAGTAAATTACAGCAACAACTATTCTCTTAATTTGCTCAAACCTTACTTTTCCAGGGTCGACATAATCATTGTTGTCTCCTTTTATTCTTGCATACCATCCTGACGAGTCGCTGCCTATTTCCACTACTCTATGGGCAATCACGCCGTCCTTGTATTTGGATTCATATGCAACTATGTCGCCGACGCTGATGTCAGCCTCTGACTGCGGAACAACTTCAATTGCCTTGCTTGTCGAGTCAATCACAGGATCCATTGATTTTGTGTCGGTAAAAACTGCCCACTGCGGATTGTCAATCTTGAGTATTACTTCATCGTTGTATACAAAAATTTTTGAGCGGTCTATCCAGTTTTTTGGAGAAGGCTTGTCCCTGTTTTCATTCTCGCTTTGCAAAAGTTCCACAGCTCCAAATTCTGAGTCCTGAGAACCAAGTTGCGATACTTCATAATCCGGAGAAGACTGCACCTCTGGCGCCAGCACCGAATTTTTGCCGAAATAAAACCCATAAAAGCTGCCGCTAACAAGCCCCATAAGAAAAATACCGACTGTCAGCAAAATCCAGCTTTTGTTCAATTTACCCACCCCACGTAGTAATATTATTACTCTACAGTGGTATAGGTAGTATATAAATCTTACGCTTTTGTAACTACTATTAAATGATTAAATAATCCAATCAAAAGTTTTATAAGGGACAATGCAAAAGGCAGTTTATGCAATTTAAAAAAAACACAAAATTTTTTCTTCCGGTTTTCATTGTTTTTCTGATTATCAGCCTTGCGGGATGCAAAAAACCTGATGCAGTTCCAAAAAAGCCGGAGATACTTCATTTTCAGAGCGGCAAATACGGATTCTCTTTTGATTACCCGTCAGAATTTGAAGAGGTAACGAGGGATTTGCCTGACAAGTGGGCCCTGATTGATGGAAACAAAAACACGATGCTTTTTGTAGTGAATAAGGCAGAAATAAAAGACATAAGGTCGCTTGCAATGTCGCAGGCTTTAAGGGATTTGCATAACGGAAGCGGGATATCGCAGCTGAAAAAAGAAGATATAGAACAGGTAATGCAGAATGTCAAATTCA
Source organism: Candidatus Nanoarchaeia archaeon (assembly GCA_035293285.1). GTDB lineage: Archaea > Nanobdellota > Nanobdellia > Woesearchaeales > GW2011-AR4. Next base: position 3,794 of record DATDOM010000010.1, read on the forward strand.
CGAGCTTTAACAATAACACATGGTACACTTACGGGATGAAGTTCTCTGATAAGGACGTTGAATCGCTTATATCAGGAATACTGTGCGGCGATGAGGAAATTGTTTTTGTCCTTGTCAATGATGCTGTTACTTTTGACATAAGGCAGCAGATATATTCTAAGATGCTTGAAAGCTTCAAGTGCTGAAAAAAAGAGCGGATGTTTGGTAATATGGCAATGATATTTTTGCTGAATGGGCTGTCGTACATATCTGTCGCGCTGTTTTCATTCTGGCTTTATTATTCTTTTTTTTCGCAAAAAGGCCTGTCAAGAAAAGCCGCAAAAGTGATTGGAGTCAACGGAATATTTTACTTAATATTCGGAATACTCAATTTTGCCTGGTCGCTTAATCTTGTTTTGCCAAATGAGAAGGACTTTGGGCTTTTAAACACCGGCCTCGTGATAGTGTCAAGCGTTCTGATTGTATACTGCATTCACATAATAACCCAAAAAAAGAGCATACTTTACCTGCTCATTGCCTTTGTGATGGCAATGTTTGCCGTAAGCATCGGCTCGTCATCTTCATACGCAATTGCGCTTGCAACGTCGTTTGTGCTTACTGCTATAATCTTTGTAGAGCTTGCTTCATTTTCAAATTTTTACCTCAAAATTGCGTCGTACTTCGGAATGGGATATTCCTTGACAAGTCTTTTACTTGTGGTGCTCCTTTTCCAGGGATATAGGCATCACATGCTTTTTTGGTTTATTCCAAATTCTATGCTGGCGCTCGTTGTTTGGCTTTTGTATCTTGACGTAAAAAGTTTTGGAATCTATGGGAAAAAGAAAAAAACGAAAAAAACCGCGTTTTTTTACTATGCTGCCCCGGTTCTTAGGTACATCATATTCATTTCCTGCATAAGCGCATTTATGCTCCTTAGCACTGTCTCGATACACGAGCTTGGCCACGCCCTTTCGGCCCAGTACTACGGCTGCTCAAAATACAAGGCAGTCATTTATGACACAGGCCCGCCTCACACAGAAATACTGTGCGAATCTTATTACAACGACTTGGTCATATCCCTTGCGGGGCTTGCAGCTTCTCTTGTCGCTGTCTTGGTTTTTGTAGTGATTGACAATGAATTCACAAAAGAGATTGCCTACCTTATGTTCGGATTCGGATTCCTGATTTCTTATTCTGACCTCAAGGGACTTGGAATTTCTGAAAGCATACTGCTTTTCATAGCGCTGCTTGCGCTGATTATAATTGCAGTATCCACAGTTTCATTATCCGCTTATTACCTCAAGCAGCAGCACATCTTTAGGCATGGCTTTGGAAATTCTTCAAAGAGGCATTATTCCGGCAAAGAAGCGGAAAGTATTTTAACTTATGAATAGCTTTGGTGGCTCATGGGCGGATTTATGCAAAAGCACAGTAATCTTTTGTCACAAAAAAAGACAGTCGTGGTTTTGATTTTGGCAGTACTTCTTTTGGTAGTAGTCTCGCTTTTAGTTTTCCTTAACCGGGAAAAAGCCTCTTTTGAAATACAGGACAAGTGCGGGAAACTCATGAATCTTTTTCAGCATACGATAAACGATGCCGGTGAGTGCAAGGTAAGGTGCATGTCCCAGTGCGAATCAGGAGATTTTAAATATAAAAAATCAGGATTTGAAACTTCAGACAGTGGGGGCTGCAACAAATGCAGGTGTTCCTGCAAATGAAAATGGACGAAGACGAGATAAACGAGTGGTATGAGGAAGAAAAAGAAAAGATTTTGGAAGAATACACTTTAAAGCTTGAGGAAAAAAAGGACCGCGAAAAGGCAGAAAGCGAGTATCACGAAAAGCTTGGAAAGGTTATGGAAAAATACAACAAGCTGATGCTTGAAAAGCTTGAGCCAAAAAAACAAAACAAATTCAATGAGATGGTTGAGGAGCTTAGGAACAAGCTGATTAAAAAATGAACAAAAAAACATTTGCACTTTTATTTTTGCTGGCCTTGTTTATTTATGGCTGCCAAGAGATAAGCCAAGGCGATGCTGAAAAAAAGGCACTGGACTTTGTAAACAAAAATGTGCGCTTTTATGCAAAAGAGCAGAATGAAACTTCTGTTTTGCAGGAATACAAGGTTGAAAGCCTGAGCAGCTACAAGGAGAATAGTCAGTGGACTGTCCTCATGCACATTTCTTCGGAATACCAGAACGAGACCAAGAAAAATGACCTCACTGTAAAATTAAATGGCAAAGGGGATGTTACAGAATTTAACGGGAAAAAAATAAGTAAAAAATAATTTTCAATAATTTTTTCAGATTTGGCTTGTGGGTTGGCGCATTGCAAAAACCAGAAAATTTAAATACCCGTGATATTATTTTATAATATTAAATATTACAAAGTAATACTTTTTGGAATCAATGAAGGAAAGGATATCTGTAACTCTGGACAAGGAAATCATTAAGGCCCTTAACCTGCTTATGGAGGACAGGCGCTACCGCAACAGAAGCCACGCTGTCGAGATGGCAATAGAAAACCTTGCAAAAAACCAGGAAAAATCCGGGAAAAAATAAAATGGCGCAAAAAACCAATACTTTCAAGCCAAGAATGCCATTATTTTGCTTAACTTCACTCCTATTTTTTATATCGGCAGTGGGATTTTCTTTTGCAATTCCTGTTCCCCGCGGAATAAGTGGTGTTGTTTATTCCCTTGACGGATTAACGCAGGCGCCTGCCGGCACTAATTTTTACGTCAATGACTTGACAAACGGCCAGCTCATTACAGGGACTACGGGAAAAGGGGAAAGCGGCGCGTATTCTGTTTCGCTTAAAGGAAATGACGGTGACACAATTCTTATAAGCGCCTGGAATAACTATGCAGTCACAAATATCACATTGTCTCTTTCAGGCGTGATGAGGAATGTAAACCTGTTTCTCAACACTTCTTTGCCTCAGTTGCCTCCTGTCATAAATTCAGAGCCTGCAACCCTGGCTTATGAAGACGAGCCATACTCTTATTTTGTAAGCGCCTATGATGAAAACAGCGACTCGCTTGAGTTTATGCTCTCTCAGGCCCCCAATTCGATGATAATGGATTCACAAAGCGGCGAAATATCCTGGGCTCCGTCAAATTCAGACGTTGGAATCCACGAAATAGAAATTACAGTAACAGACAGTACTTTTACTGCAAATCAAACCTACAATCTTGAAGTCATCAATGTAAATGACGCTCCGCAAATAATCTCAATTCCTGTGCTAAACGCAACAGAAAATTTTGATTACTTTTATGACGTGGATGCAATTGACGATGACAATCCATTGCTTTCATACTCGTTATTGCAGTCGCCGCCCGGAATGTCGATAAATCCGCAAACAGGGTTAATTAACTGGACTCCAACTTCAAATCAATCAGGGAATCATTTTGTCTCGGTCATTTCAAGCGACGGCAGTCTTATTGACTGGCAGAACTTTACAGTGGCTGTAAACAACGTAAACAATCTTCCTTTCTTTGTTTCAGTTCCTGTGACTCAGGCGCTTGAAGACAGTTTATACAATTATGATTCAGATGCAGAAGACCCGGACAACGACGAAATTGCTTATTCATTAATCCAGGGTCTGCAGGAAATGCAGATAAACGGCATTAGCGGCAACATTTCATTTATTCCTTCAAACAGCCAGACGGGAATTTACAATATTACTGTCAGGGCATCAGATAATGACGGATTTTCATTGCAAACATATTCGCTTAATGTTCAAAATGTCAATGACGCGCCAATAATAATTTCAACTCCTCTTACAAGTGTTTACCACAGGGACTTGTATTTATATGACGTAAACGCAATTGATGAAGAGAACAGTTCACTTTTTTATTCACTTATCCGGTCTCCTTCGCGAATGGCAATAAACAGCCAGACAGGATTGATTAGGTGGGATCCAACCCAGTCCCAAATTGGATTTCATAATGTTAATGTCAGAGTTTATGACGGCAATTTGTCCGCATACCAGAATTTTACAGTCCGGGTTCTTAACAAAAGAGCTTCTTCATCACGCACAAGCCAGCTCCAGGCCCTAATCACTTCAGGCTCGCTTGTAAACACTTTTGTCTTTGCACAGGAGCTTGGCCCAGAAGAAAGGCAGTCCCTTGTTTCAGTCCAGTCACCTCTAAAAGACAGTAATCTTGAAATAACTTCGCTAAACAAAAAGCCTGACGGAATCGAGCCGCTTTCAAACAGGGTTTACCAGTACCTCGAGATAAAAAATGACGGGCTTGAATACGGCGCCTTTGTTAATTTCACAGTCTCTTCACAATGGCTAAACTCCCTTGGCATAGGAAAAGACGACATTGTGCTGATGAGGTATGACGATGCCTGGCAGCCGCTTGAAACAATCTCAATATCTGAGCAGCAGGGTTTTGTAAAATATTCCGCTTTTACTCCGGGATTTTCATATTTTGCAATTGCAGTTAAGGAAGGCGTTTTTGTAAAAAATCTCATAAATCCGCTTGTCTCTGGCATAGAAGCGCCTTTCAGGCTTATGGGAGTTTTTTATGAATTTGGAGATTTAAACCAGGTCAGGCGCGGCACAAAATATGAAATTGCAAACCTTGAATCATCAGAAACATATTCCGGCGAAACAGGGATAGGGCCGCATGACGGTGCATATTATGTCACAATTGCAGGAAAACAGGGCGACAGGATAAGCGTAAGGCTTGAGGGAATAGAAAAAGAATTTTATTCCACATTAGGGGACTACAACAGCTTTGACTTCATGTCGTCCCTTTCGAAAAAAGAGCTTATTCCGATAGGAAAAAGCATGATATATCCTGTAATAGAAAACCTGAAATTTCCAATAGCAGTTATTGCAGCATTGTCAGTAACAGTGGCAATATATTTCATTGCAAGAAAGAAGTAAGATGGATTTTGATAAAAAAAAGAGGAGCTTAAATTCGAAAATGGCAGTTTTTGTATTTTCAATCTTGGTTTTGTGGGCCCTGCTTGCGCTTTTGGTATATGCGCCGCCAGCGCCTCACAACATTGACGGGCGCGTTTTTTCAAACAGCACAAACGGCGTGCCAAACGGAATACCTGTACTGATTAATGATACCTCAAGCGGCGACATTGTTCTTGTTGAAACTTTCGCCCCGCCAGTTCCCGAGCTTATGGGGATATATTCTGCAACAATAATCGGGAATGACAGCGATAACATTACTGCAATCGCCTGGAACGACACTAGCTACGGAACAAATACCACAATACTTGCAAGCACCACAACAGACTTGAACATTGTCTTAAACACTTCAAGGCCAAGCGAGGCCAATGTAACAATAATAATCCCGCTGAACAACTCGCTTATGAACAAGTCGATACCTTTCAACGTTACTGTCAACATCTCGATGCTTGGAAACAACGGAATTAACTGCAATGCAACAATAAGTTTTTCAGACCCTCTTGTCCTTAATCTTTCTTCAGGCCAAAACCAGACAATTTTGCTTGGCGACATTGCATTCCATACATTTAAGGTTGCAAACTGGACAGTAAATGGAATTAAAAACGGAAGCTCAAATATTTCTGTCAGGGCGGACTGCCAGTCTGACGGCATCAAAATTGAAAACCTCAACATAAAAACTGCTGATAATATAACGGTGCAAAATCTTGCGCCTTCAATTACAAGGCTTTCAATCACATCCCCAATTGACCTTGCTCCGGCAAGCAACATAACAGTTCTTTGCAACATTTCAGTTACTGATGCAAACAGCGCATCAGACATAAGCGGAGTGAACGCTACATTTTATCTTCAGTCTGTTGGCTTTTCTGCGCCAAATGACAATAATAACCACTATACAAACCAGAGCTGCTCAATTGCAGGGCAAAGTGCATTTGCGTCAAATTATTCCTGCGGCTTTGCAGTTTCATATTATGCGTCAAACGGCACGTGGGTATGCAACTCAACTGTTTCTGACTACAGCAACGCAACAGACTATGCCAACAGGACCGCATTAATCAATGAGCTGATGGCAATACAGGTCACTCCAGGCATTATTGATTACGGAAACTTGAGGGTTGGCAACATATCAGCGCAAGATATTAATGTAACCTTGAGAAATACAGGCAACATCCCGATAAACTCAACAGTAAGGGCGCTTTCATCAACTCAAGGTATGGGATACCTCAACCTTTCAATGAACTGCGAGAAAGGCAACATATCAAATGACGACCAGAGATTTTCAACTCTCTCAGGCAATTCATTTTTGTCAATGAATCCCTTAAACAATATTTCACAGGCAATTAATTTTTCATTGCCTCAAAGGACAGATGACTTTGCATTCGGCAATGACACAAACACAACTTACTGGAAGCTTAGGATTCCGCCATTGACCCTGGGGCTTTGCAACGGCACGATAATATTCAGCGCAATTTCAATCAGCAGCTAAAATGAAAAAAGCCAAAATAGACCAAAAAATCTTTTGCCTTGTTTTAGCCCTGCTTGCAATTCTTGTTTTGTCTCCCAGAGCGAACGCATATTTTTACAAAATCAGCAATTTTTGTGAAAATGACATCTGTATTGAAGGCCAGAACGCAACCTGGAAAACTACAATATCCAATGACGGGAATTATGAAATAGAGCTTATCGGCCTTGAGCTTTTGGAGTTTGGCAACAACACCGCGTTTGTGTCAATGCAAATCCCTTATCATCCGCTGAGCAGCTTCAGGGGAGATATCATTCCGATATATATTGGCCAAAAAGTGTCGATAAACATTACAGCGCCGGTCCCAAAAGCAAATTTCAATGAGCTTTTGGTTTATCAGCCGTGCTTCACTTTTACTGTAACGGACTCATACATCAATGCAAAGGAAGGCAAGTATACAATAAGGCAGTGCTTTAACGAAAATGCGTCAATGCCTGTAATCCAGTGCACCCAAAGCAGCCACTGCGGTGATAAAAGCTACTGCTATGCGGAGAGATGTCTAAGCCTTAACTGCTCGTCCTGCCAGTACATAATCAGCCATCAGTGTGTCAATTACAGGTGCTGTGCAAACTCGCAATGCAGGCCGGACCAAATATGCTCAAACAACACCTGCATAAATCTCGGGTGCAGCTCCGGGCAGTATGTGGAAAACTATACCTGCACTAATCTCGCGTGCGGCTTTGACGAGTTCATATCAAACAGGTCATGCAAAAAGCTTGAATGCAGGTATGACGAGTTTGCATTCAATCACACCTGCAGGGCGCTAAACTGCTCACTTGACCAAAAAATAGAGAACAGCACCTGCATAAATCTTGACTGCAGCTACAACGAGTTTGCAAAAAATCACAAGTGCCTGCCGTTTAAATGCAAGCTCAACGAGTCTTATTACAACCACACATGCATTCCGCTCAAGTGCCCCTTTTACAAGGAAAAAATCAATCACACCTGCGTTACAGACAATAGGTTTGTATTTCGTTTTGCAATTGAGGCAGCGGCAGTTTTAATAATAATTGCATTTTTTGCGCTTGATATAAAAAATTATGAGAAAGTCAAAATTAAAAAAAAGAGCCTGACAAAAGAAAACAGCGAAGACATTAAGCTTGCAGAGGATAAAATGCAAAAACCAAAATGAAAAAAATCACTTTGATAATCCTTGTCCTTGTATTTTTTGCAGTTTGCTCCGGCCTTTCACAGGCCCTCAGCATTGGAATCAGCCCCGGGCGCGCAGTTTTTCAAAACGTGCTAAGGGGGGGATATTCAGAACGAACGATTACAATAAGCACAAGCTCTGATGAGAAGTTGATAGCCTCATACAGGGTTGAAGGTGACATAAAGGGCTGGATTGGCTTTGACACAAACTCAACAGAGTTCAACATATCAGGAAATACTCCCTATAAACTGAAAATAATAGCCCAGCCGCCTATTGATGTGAGGACTGGAAATTACACGGGAAGAATAGAATTTATCACGGAAGGGATAGGGGACATATCAGGGCGCGCAGGCTCAGTCATCAAGACGGAAGTGACGCTATTGGTAAATCTTGAAGTAACAGGCGACCAGATAATAAAATGCCGCGGCGGTGCATTTAACATAAACGACCTTGAAATCGGGTTTCCAGTTGAAATCAGCTCAAATGTAATTAATGACGGCAATGTGAGGCTCAAACCCACAATAACCCTTGATGTATATGACCAGGCGCAGGAAAATCTGGTTTTCACAAAAGAGCTCTTTGGGCAGGAAGTTTTTCCCACAACACAAAAAACAATTACAGCATCGACAAAAGCAACCCTTGGAATAGGCCAGTACTGGGCCAATGTCAGGATTAAGGAGTGCGGAACAGAAAACTTGCAGACTTTCAGTGTCCTTGAAAAAGGGGGCATTGCTGACAAAGGCGATTTTGTTGATATCTACACAAAGCCCTGGATTTACACAAATGAAACTTCCCAGCTTATAGCAAAATTCCAGAACACGGGCTCTCGGTCCGTGACTGCCAAGCTAAAGGGAGTTATAAGAAACGAAAACCAGATAGTCCAGATTGTCGATACCGAGGAGCTTTTGGTGCCATCAGGCGGGAGCGCAGACTTTGATGTGTTCTTCACGCCGGAAGTCCCGGGAAGATACACATTTTCAGGCCGCGTATTATACAACAACAAGCTTACATTTGAAAAAGGCGCAGTTATTAATGTGAATCCTGCCCCTGAACAGGCACTTGCGAAAAAAATAAAATGGATTCCGCTGATAATTTATGTCATAATCATAAGCACCATTCTTTTTTTCATAAGAAAGATACTCAAAGAGAAAAGGAAAAGAAGATTCTGATTGTTAATTCTGGTTTGCCTTTATCCTAAACCCTATTTCTTCCTTGTTCAGCTCCCTAAGCCATAAAAGCCCTATCTTTATCATGAGCTTGTTGAAATTTTCAGAAAGCTTGTAGGTTTTTTTGTATAAGTCGTAGTCTATTATTCCCATGCTCCTTAGCGGAGTGAGAATCCTGTCGTAAAACTGCCTTTTGTTGTAAGAAAGCTTGATTCTTTTTCCCCGAAACGGCTCTTCGTCGATTTCTGTCACCAAATTGCCCTCGTGCAGTTTTGTTGCAAAGAGCGACATTTCAGTCTTTGAAAGCTCGCCGTTGTTTTCCTTGAAGGTTTTGACAAGAACCTTGCCGACAATCTTCTGCTGAGATGTCGCAAAGACAATTTCAAAAATATCTTCAGGCAAATTAAACTGGTCTACTAAGATTACCAACTTACACCCCCGAAAACCGATTAACTTAGACTAATATATAAACATTACGCTTTTGTATATTGGTAACACTAATCCTGTCTTAAGTCGCGATTGCAATCAAAATTATTGAAATATTTTTTTTGTCAGGCCAAAAAAATAAGCTAAAACCCCATTTTCAACAATTTCCAAATTTCAAATCGAAACATTTATAAGAATCAATTCAGATTTTTAGTTAAAGCAATCTCAGTTGTTTGTGGGGACATTAAAAGAGGTAAAAAATAGATGGCTAAATTTAAGAACCTGTCCTTGTGTTTTTTGGTTTTGATATTGTCGATAAGCACAGCCTATGCAGCCGAGCCCGACAGGATTCTCTCAAATTCGGAGGCGTGGAGCGATGTTTACTCGACAATCCTTTACGGAAACCTTTTGGGAAAGCCCGCAAGCTTTCTTGTAAGCGACAAGCACGCAACCCTGATTCTTAACAGCATCCCTGCACAAAGCCACATCTGGGCAATAAGCTCAAAAAAAGTCCCTTACGTTGTCGGCTACAAAAACATCCTTGAAAGCAAGGGGTATTCAGCAGAAGAATTTGTTTTTGACAACGTGAACCTTGAGCTTGCAAAAAGGCTTGACGGAGTAACAAGCTTCATAATAATTGACGACTCCTACGGCTACAACGCAATTGCCGCAGCCCCTTATGCATCTGTAACAAAATCCTATGTGCTCTTTGCCGACAGTTCAAACATTGGAGACGTTGAGGATTTTCTTGATTCAAAAAAACCAACCAAACTGATAATATTTGGAAATGTAGACAGGGAAGTTAAAAGCTCACTCTCAAAATTCAATCCTGAAATCATAAATAAGGAAGGGGACAGGTTCCTCAACAACATTGAGATTACAAAAAAATACCAGGAGATAAGGCACTCAAAGCAGGCAATCCTGACAAACGGTGAATTTATCGAGCAGGAAATAATGTCAGGCACTGAGCCGGTCATATTCATCGGGACAAACAACGTTCCGGATTCAATAAGGGATTATGTGAAAGGCAGCGACATTGAAGTCGGCGTCTTAATAGGAAACGAGCTTGTGGGCACTGCAACTTTCATAAGAAGGCAGATGGGAATAAGCGTTTTCGTGAAGTTTGCGCAGGGCGCAAGAAACCCTCAAGGTGCAATCTCGCAGGTTGAAGCGCTTGACATGTATTATCTTCCGACTTACAATCTTAACCTTGAGATAATGTCTGTTAAGTACAACAGGGCCACAAACAAGCTTGAAGTCACTTTAAAAAACACAGAGCCTCAGGCAGTCTATGCTGTCGGAACTTATTCCCTGACTGCAGCGGACGGAACCAAGATTACAGTCGGAGACGTTGGCGCAAATTTCATCGACGCAAACGAGGTAAAGACTTTCACTTATGATGCCCAGGAGCTGCCTGAAGGCGGAATCAGCGCCGACATTTTCATAATTTACGGCGAATCGCAGGGATCTTTGGAAAAGGAAATCAGGAAGACGATAGACGTTGAAAGCGTCAGGATTCTTGACGAATGTGAAATTCAGGTGAATTCAGTATCATACAACAAGAGAAACAAGAATTTCTATGTGGATGTTGAAAACACAGGAAAAGTTGACTGCTTTGTCGACTTGGAGATTGTTGACCTGGTCATTGCCGGCGCAAAAACTACAGTCGGTCTTGATACCGTTGCCGAAATAGCAAGCGGCTCAAAGAAAAGCCTCAGGATAAAAGTCGAGGACATGGAAGAAGATGACCTTACAGATAACACTCAGGTAAAAATAAGGGCTTATTACGGCGAAAGGGAAAACACTCTTGTAAGGGTCATTGAGGGAATTTTTGACCTTGCGCTAAAAAGCACAGACTACATGTTCTATGTACTGCTGATTGTGATTGTGCTCCTCCTGTTCATAATAGTCTGGAAGAGAAGGAAGAAAAAAGAGGAGAAGAAGTAATTTTTTGAATTATTTCCTTAGTCTGCTAAAAAAATCTTTGAGATAAGCTGCTCTTCCATTAGCGCCATTATCTAATCTTGCTTCTGCTATGACTATCGCCCTGTCGTCATTGTTCATTGAAACTGTTGCATAAGATTCAAGATCTTTAATTATCATTTCGGGCCTTAACCAATTTTTCGCTCTTCTGTATTTGCGTGCATTCTCCTGCAAAATTTTTTTCATAAAATTAAGGGTTGACATGTCCCCAGGCTCAACTTCATAATATCCGTCTGTTGCTAAAATAATCAAATCTCCGTCCTTTAGCTTTAAGTAACTTCTTCCCAGATTTCGCGAACCGCTTGTCAGATCAAGATCCAATTCAGCTGTTTTTCTTGAACCCAAAAAATTGGTGGACACCATGTTCTCAGAAATGTACAGCCTCCCCATATCATCAGTCACATTTGCAAGTTTGCCACTGCTAAAATGAAGGGATTTGCTGTCTCCTATGTTATAAACTGCTGCTTCATCTCCTTTTACTATCGAAGCTGTAAGTGTAGAAGCTGCATCATTTTCAAAAAGAATTGTATTCAAATCAGCGATTGCTTTGATAAGACTTGCCTCATCATTTATACTTCCCTTTTTTTCCATGAAATCATTGATTAACTGAGAAGCAAGTTTGCCATTCCCAAGGCTGACTCCGTCGCAAACCATAATCAAATAACCATCATCAAATCCGCCAAAATACGCATAGTCAGCATCATGAAACTGCGCATATTTTTCTAGTCTTTTGATTTTATCTAGAATTTTACTGTCGTCAGAAGACTCAGCCAGCCTGCTTAATTGGGAAATCTGGTTGCTGACATTATTAACGAGACCTGCAACGTCATTTCTCCCTGTTTTTAGAATAATTTCGTTAAGGTCCATTCCAAAATTCCCTCATATCCTTCTCGAAAACTCCTGCAAATTAAAAACTATTGGCTATTTTCATTCAGCGAACTGCAATTAACTCATTATTTAATCACTTTCATTCAAAAATTACAGTAATACAGTAAAAAACGAAACATTTAAATATAAGTATCATCATAAAATCGTCTAGTATATGTTTTCGTATACTAAAATCGAAATAAGGATACAGATTACGACGGAAAAACAAAATGGAACTTGAACTGATGTTTTCGGAGCAGAAATGGAACATCCTAAAATGCCTCTCGAACGGGAAATACAGCCCAATTCAGCTTGCCCAAATGCTAAACACGACAATGGCCAACATTAGCCAGCAGCTAAGGCTTCTTGAAGCAACAAACCTTGTCAAGAAGGAAAAGATAAAAAACCGCGACAAGGGAAAGCCAAGGACTCTTTTTTCGCTCAATGAAGACTGCGCATACATTATCCCGACAATGTCCAACTTTGCAGAAAAAAAGCTTCTCAAGGTTGAAGATCACCACCGTATTATTCTCAAGATTTGGTTTTTGGTTAATCCTGAGCTCCATTCCCCGCTTGAAAAAATCTACTTTAGAATTGAGCCGCACTTAAAAAAAATCAATTTCATAGGATTAATGGAAAGCTCAAGAAAGCTCGTAATTGCCTCTGATGACCCGGGCCAGATTGAAAAAACGCTTGGAAAAGTCAGCGGCTTTGAGGCTGTTGTTTTATCAACGGAAAATGCAAAAAAGCTTGCAAAATCCCTAAAGTCCCCGTTCTCGTCAATTGAAAGCATGTCAGTGATTTTCAATCGCGACAATATAATTTCACAAGGAGGAGGTAACTGATTCAAGTTTAAAAAGAAGCACTGGGTCTTGGCAAAGACAGCCTAAAACACCTCGAAAATGTTTTGCCAGGATTCTAGCTTCTATTATTATTAAAAAAATCAAGGAGGAGGTTAAGGAAAAAATGAAAGTGAAAGTGAAAGCGTCAAGAGCAATAATCTATATTGCGTTATTTATTGCATTAAATTACCTTGTATTTGCAGCCCCCACAGGACCAGGAACATTAACTGCGTTTAACAGTACCAGAAGAACATCCGGCATAGACAACGAAACAGGAGGTGTTGTTGTCCAGGCGCAGGCTGGCAACGTAACTGCCCTTAATATTGTTTCAACAAGTTTAACCGACAGGTGGCAAGGTTACTATGGTAACATCACAGGATCAATAACTTTGGATGATGCGCAGAGCAATTCGCTATACAACTGGCAGCTTGCGAGCCCTCAGGGAGAAATTTACGCTTCAAACGGCAGCGAGTCAGGCGCAGTTACCTGGGCTAACACTTTCTGCTTTAACTATACCAATAACCTTAGCGAAGGGCAAAACAGGATTCAAAGATTCAACGGAACTACTATTGAAAGCATGATTGGTGCAAGCGCAAGTGACGTGGACAGCCTTAGAAGCACATTTAACGGAACTTTTGCAGGGTCATTCCAGGTTGGAAGCACAACAATAAGCGGCACAAGCGGATGCCGTCAGGTGACACTTTTTGTCAACGACGCATACCAGTCAACTGATTTTGTCGAGGTACTGCTGACAGACAACAACAGCATAATCTACACATCCTTGCTTGAGCAGGACGTAACAGGATTTGCGGGAACTGCCCTTGACTTCCAGATGATAGTCGGAGAAAATGGAGACGTGACAACTCCCTCGAACTATTACTTTTTCGTGGAGTTAAGCTAAGCCAGGCTTATTTTTTATTTTTTTATTTTATTTGATATATTAATTCAAAGAGGGGTCAAAATGAAGGGAAAGGAATCACATTGCAAGTGCTGCAGCGAAAGGCTGAGAGCTCGGGAAAGCTGTGACAATACTCTGCTTGTTTGCGCCAATCCAAGGTGCACAAACTACTGGATAAACCGCGGCTCAGAGATTATAATGGTGCTGAAATAAAACAAAATTGCAAGAAATAACTTTATATGATTGTTCGAATAAGAAGGAAATTTTTGAACTTATTAATTTATGTACTTGCACTGACATTCTCCTGTGCCGTTTACATTTCTTTAATTCCATTTGCCCAGGACAGCGTGATTGGGCTTAATGTTTCCAACCAGACTGTTCTTGCAAGGGTGAACGTTTCAAACACAGAGCCCTCTCTTTATGACGTGAGGATTACATACCCGTCAATTCCGATAGACCTTACTGCAAATGCTGACACTACAATAATATGCAACGGCTCCGTCTACGACACAAACGGATTTGATGATATAATGAATGTAACTGCAACTTTCTACTATAATGAGACTCCGTCAATTGCCTCAGACGATGGAAACAACCATTATTCTAACATAAGCTGCGGAAACTGCTCGGTAATTCCTGGCTCCGGCAACCAGAACGGAAGCTGCCTCTGCCAGTTTGCTGTAAGATATTATGCAAATCCGGGGTTATGGCAGTGCAACATGACAGTTAATGATTCAGGAGGATTGACTAGCACATTCAACTCAAGCTTTGTCCGGGTAAACGAAGTCATAGGCATAAATGTTGAGAACACTACTTTGGATTATGGCGCTTTGTCTGTTTCCCAGACTTCAAACCCGATAAGGGAGAACGTGACAAACACCGGCAACATACCGATTAATTTTACCGTTAGGGGATACGGAGGTGACGACGAATCCATAGGCCAGAATGTTTCAATGATTTGCGAGGCCGGAACTAATATTACTTTTGGATATCAGAGATATTCTCTTTTAAGTTCGACTACTTATGCAGATATGTATAACTTGACAAATCAGTCAAGGCAGGTAATCAATATAACTATTCCTCAAAGAACCTCAGAAGGAGGATTTGGCAACAGCTCAAACTCAACATTCTGGCGTCTTCAGGTTCCGATAGGCGCGGCAGGAATATGCAACGGGACTATTATATTTGGCGCAATTGATGCACTAAACAGATAAATTAATCATTTTATAATAAATAATACTTGTTTTTACTTTCAAGTACTAAATAAGCGAAAGCTTTAAAAAGGACATTTCTTTCCAGAATTATATTAATCTATAAAATCTACAGTTGGGGGTAAATAAAATGAACTATAAATTTGCAATAATTGCATGTTTGCTGCTTGTATTCGGCAGCTTTAACGTAATGGCTGGAATGATGTTTCAGAACATTGTTCCTCAGGGAGACTGCGTGCTGAGAATAACAGATGACATCTGCAGGGCAATTTTCGGATACAACAATCCAAACAACCAGTCTTTTACAGTGCCTGTTGGCGTAAACAATTACGTCTTGGTTCCGGGAAGCGCTAATGCTAACTGGGGACAGCCTGAAAATTTTGATCCTGGAGTTCATACAGGAGTTTTCTTCATCGACTGGGATTGCCAGGGAACAATAGTGTGGAACCTGGAAACATGGGGCGACGAATACGCGTATGTTTCAGTTGACAATACTCCAGCATGTAGAACTGAGCCTGTCTGCGGCAACGGAATAGTTGAGCCTCCTGAAGAATGCGAGCCAGGATACTCAAACGGGCCTTGCAACGCTGACTGCACAATACCTAAGGACAAGAAGCTTGTTCCAGTTGGAGAATGTGTTACTGACAACGGCGACGGAAGCTTCACAGCTTTTTGGGGTTACAAGAATGAAAACGACCACTCAGTTGACATACCTGTTGGAATCAAGAACTTCTTCATGTCACTAAGCGGACCTGTAATCAACCAGAACCAGGGACAGCCTACACACTTCTTATCTGGTGTGCATGACGATGTCTTTGCAACTGTTTTCACAAGCACAGGATTAAGCTGGTCGCTTGACGGAAACACAGCAGTCTTGAAAAAGACAAGCCCTCTTTGCTCATCAAACGAGATTCCTGAATTCGGGACAATCGGGGCAGCATTCGCTTTGGCAGGCGCAGGCGCTTACCTATACAGGAAGAGAAAGTAAACCTTTCTTTTTTTATTTTCTTTTTATTATCTTTATTTCTTCTGTTAAATTTACTATTGTGCTCGGCTTGCCTTTCTTCTTTCCTTCGTATATGATAAAATCAACAGAACTTTTTATTGAAGCGTCTAGGTCATTTAATGAAGTCATGAAATCCTCACTGCTTTTATTGACTGATGTTGTCACAATTGGAGTGTTTGCTTCACTTGCCAACTCACTTATCCAGTGGTCTGGGATTCTTACTCCCAGTGTGTCTATATCTGGGTTTACTTCCTTTGAAACTGCTCTATTGTTTTTTAGCTTTAGAATAAACGTGTAAGTCCCGGGCAGTTTCTTTATCCATTTTTCTGCTTCTTTTGAAATAGTACAGTTTTCACTTATCCACTCCTTTGAAGGCGCTATTACTGAAAACGGATTTGCTGCCCTGTTTTTTATTTTCCTTATTTTTTTCACTGCTTTTGAATTCGTTGCATTGCACCCTATTCCATAGATTGTGTCTGTCGGGTAAATAAATACAGCGCCGCTTATTATCTCGTCTATTAGCTCACTTTTTTCTTTGTTGAATTCGTCAGGGCTTAAGATTCTCATAAAAATTTGATAGTTTTCTTTGTATAAATAGTTTATGAAAAGGTTAGCGGCATCAGGTCAAAGTTCCAAAAAGAAATAATATATGGGCTGACAAGGGGGACGTCCCTTACGGGGAATGTCAGCTATTAAAGAACAGAAGCGTGAACTTTGAAGCCGCTAACCGTTCAAGATTTCTAATTAAATTCTTACTTTATATCTAGGCCTCGCCATTAGCTCGGCAAACATGGATCATCCAATCAGCACATTCGCCTGCATTTGGGCGAAAATTAATGAGAAATAGAAAATAAAAAAATCAAAGGCTTAGGTATCCTCTCATGAATCCTTCTTCTGAGTCAGATATTTCATCATCCTCCATTGATTCCTGGATTGACTGGTCATTGTAAAAGTCGCCTTCAAACTCATCCCTAAATGCTCCTTCTTCCATTTTTTCACCTCCTGGCCTTTATGCCGCTTGACTTTAAGTCAAGGCTTCTCAGTTTCCTGTTTGTGCTTATAGTGAGCTCCTTCATCTGCCTGAAGTATAATCCTTCAATGAATTCGTTGCTTAGTTCCATTTTAGTTCACCTCGTTGTTTTCTCCAAAAATTATCAGCCTGTTCCATGACTTGAATGCATGGCCTGCAAACACCTCATCGTGTCTTTGCGCCTTTCCTTCTTTTTGTTCCATTTTGCACCTCATATTGTTTAGGCGGAAAAGCCCTTGTGGGGGTTGGGAATGGTTGCTTTCCCGCCTTAGGGTAAAACTGGCAGAATTTGTTTAAATAATTTGGACTAGTGAATGTCCAGTGTCCAGTGGTTTTATGTAGGAAAATAAATGGATTATAGGTATTCCATTCGAGTTAAACTATTTTTTAATTTTTGGAATAGGGGAGTTCATTCTCTCTTCTATCAGTTTTGCCAAAACTTCATTCATATCTACAGTTCCAATAACTTTTGAACCTGGTAATCTAATTTTATTTTTATATTGGACAAAATACTTTCTAACATCCGTTGGCTTAGAAATTTTTCCTGTTAAGTACATTTTCCAAACTTTTATAACATCTCTAATTTGTCTTTCTTTAATTAGTAATTCTTCCTCATAATATCTTCTAATTAAGGAAGTGCTATCATCTTTGTTAGGGGAGTATATTTCCGGTAGTGTCTTATCTGTGTATCTTCTTTCGTTATCAAACTTATCTAAAATAGTAGCTAAGTTTAGAAGTACATTTGGTTCTTTTAACGAATGCCATATACAGTGAATTTTTGTCGTTCTGTAAAGGTAATGGGAATGTGCCATAAGCTCAATTATATCAAATATAACTCCTTTTTTTAAAAGATTTTGCTCTTTAAGATTTATCTTCAGGGTCTTTGCTTGTTCATTTAATCCATCTGATTTTATGATTAATTCGCCAATAAAGATTTTTAGTTCCAAGAGATCTTTCATTAAACTTACACCTACTCCTAATTCTATATTCTTTTTTAGTGCAGGGAAGGTTAAATTTGAAGATCCAACTATTGCTAATCGAGAATTAAAAAATAATTTTGCATGTAATTTATCAATTTCATAAATGTACACCCAAAGAGTATCATCTCTTTTTTGTATCTCTTCAATTATACCTTTGGAGTAGATTCTATTTTTGGAATCCTTATCTGTAACTATTATTATCCTTCCATCTTCTTCTAACGTTCCACTAACTAAAAGTTCGGTCAAATAATGTCTTTTGTCGGAAATTTTTGTACCTCTAGTATTTCCCCAACCTTTAAAGTCAGATATATATGGACTAACTAATGCAAGAACACCTCCCTGCATTATCATACTTTTAATGATATCAGATAACTCTTTGTCAAATAACACTCCCATAGTCTACCATTAGTAACGATTTATATAAATATTACTAAGATTAAATTACTAAGAAATTGCAACAAACCCACAAACTATATAAACCACATCCAACCAAATTCATTCTATGAAATCAAACAAATCTTCTAAAGTTGTAGTCGTTGGAGCAGGTTTTGTTGGAAGCACTGCTGCGTATGCGCTTTTAATTGACGGGGCTGCTTCTGAAATCACAATAATTGATGTAAATAAGGAAAAGGCAGAAGGCGAGGCAATGGACTTGCAGCACGGCTTAGCATTTAAGCCAAACATGAAAGTTACTTTTGGAAGCGACTATTCTTTATGCAAGGATGCTGAAATTATTGTAATCTGCGCTGGAGCGCATCAAAAGCCTGGAGAAACACGAATTGACTTAATCAACAAAAACGCAGTAATCTTCAAGGAGATGATTCCAAAAATCACAAGGCACAACAAGAACTGCATTTTGCTTGTTGTTTCAAATCCGCTTGACATTCTAACATATCTTACGCTAAAATACTCAAAATTCCCGAAAAACAAGGTAATCGGCTCTGGCACAATTTTAGACACTTCAAGGTTCAGGTATTTCTTAAGCAAATACTTTGAAGTCAGCCCTGACAGCGTCCACGCCTACATAATGGGCGAGCACGGCGATACTTCGTTTCCTGTCTGGAGCGCTGCAAACATAGCAGGAACAAATTTAGAGAACTTTAAAGGCTACAGCAAAAAGAAAATGGATAAAATTTACAAGGACACAAGAAACGCAGCCTACGAAGTCATTGCAAAAAAAGGCGCAACTTATTATGCAATAGGGCTTGCAATTGCAAAAATAGTTAGGTCAATTTTATCAGACCAGAATGAAGTCCTCGCACTCTCTTCTTACCTTTCAGGCTATGAAGGGGTAAGTGATGTATGCCTAAGCGTTCCGACAATTGTAAACCGCGAAGGCGTGAAAGAACACATCAGGATTCCATTAAATTCTCTTGAGAAAAAACAATTGAAGAAATCAGCTGATGCAATAAAAGGCGTGATTAAGAGCTGCAAGAATTGCTAACCGCACTACAAAGAAAATTCTAAATACTCTGGACCGTCCATTACTAAATTGAAGACGGAGATGCAACTTTTAAAAGTTCTTTTTTCCTGTTGTAAGATTTTATTATTTCTGTGTGATGCGAGGTTAAAAAACTGGCTTCATTGGTTATTCCATAATGCAATAAAAAAGATTCATAACAGCTTAGGGCCTGCTCGGCGTGTTTTAAATCTCCGGTTAATTGAAACATTGTATGCTCATTGTATCCCTGATAAAGCCTGCACCAGGCAACATGCTTGCTTTTATAGGGCATCCCGCTTCCAAGGTCTGCAGAATTTTTGAATGCATTGAGACTTTTCATCACTAAATTCACCTTTGCATGATGGCTTTCACCAATGTCTTCTGCACCTTCGAATCCTAATCTCGCATCACGCCCTGCAAAGCTATATTGATGTAGGGAGTGGCCGGTATACAACCGTTCATCACTAATTTCCGCTCCTTTAATCCTTAACTCATATGCCTCTTTTAACAACTCAAGTTGTTTTCCCCTATTAAGTAAAACTTCTCCGTTCCCAAGCCTATTATTCACAATATATTCTTCGATTTTTGAGTCCATTGTTTCACAGGCTGTTGCAGCCTGGGAATAAAACCTAGTCTCCAAATCAAAACCTGAAATCTGCCTGTTAAGTTCATTTCTGCCCAGTATAGTTGTTACACCCCTAAGATTGAGTGCAAGCAGATCCTCCAAAAAAAGACAATCATGAATCAGACCGCGATTAATTCCATAGTTCCCCAAATCAGTATAACTTACAATGCTCTCAAAATCTGTTATTTTGTCTACTCCAAGCCTAAGTATTTCCCTAAGTTCCCTAATTGTCAATCCGCTATTCATGATATTCTATCTCAGTAACTTTATTTCATTTTTAAATATTACCATTAAAAGATGGTTACATTAAAAAATAATTGATTTTTTGTGGCTAATTCCCTATAAACTTAGAATACAAGGACTTCGCTTCTTTCTCATCCTTTGCCTTGATAAGTGCCCGCCCGTCAGAAAAAAGTGTTATTTTTCCCTCAAAGATGATGCAGTTTCCAAAATCAATTACTTTTCCGATTTTCCCAAGCCCTGATTTTATTTCACTGAATTGTTTTTTATCTAGTGACTTTGATTTTATCTGGTAAATTTCACTGCCACACATTTTAATTGCCTGTGAAGATTTCTTGCCCAAAAGATATTCAAAATTTTTCCTGGCGCAGCAATCACAGTTCCTGCTTTTCTTGACATTGATTTTTGAAAGCTCATTTTTCCAGACGTCAAAAAACAAGAGGCTTTTTTCAAAATCCTTTCCGATTAGTATTTTTATCGCCTCATTGGATGAAATTGATGCAATAATATGTGTAAGTGAATTTAAGACGCCAGTTGTTTCGCAGGTCTCATTGCTTACTGCATTGTTTAAAAAACACTTGAGGCACGCAGTATTACTCTTTGGAACGACATTAAACACATACCCTCTGCTCCCGACGCTTGCAGAATAAATAAAAGGAATCTTATTTTTTACACAATAGTCATTTAACAAAAACCTAGTTTCAAGATTGTCAGTGCAGTCAAGAATCAAATCAATCTTTTTTGCTGGAATCAGCTTGCCAATGTTTTCAAAATTCAGGTCATCACAGAAAAACTTTATTTCAATTTCAGAATTTATTTTTCTTAGTTTTTCGGATGCAGCAATTGCTTTTGGTTTTCCAACATCACTTTCATCAAATAACGACTGCCTTTGAAGGTTTGAAAGCTCCACAATGTCGCGGTCTATAAGAACTAATTTTCCAACTCCTGCCCTTACAAGTAAATCCGCAGAAACAGTCCCAAGCGCCCCAACTCCTATAATTGCAACTGAGTTTTCCTTTAGCCTTTTCTGGCCTTTCTTCCCAATTTCAGAAAATATTTCCTGCCTTAAGTAGCGCATAAGCCTAAGAATTAAATCATCTTTAAAAAATGTTTTGGAATTAATTTGCAAAAGATCTTGTAAAAAACCTTTCTAATTCATTCAATCGCGGCCTTATAACTCTGCGGTCATTTAGCAGATAGTCGTTTAACCCACCAGTCCTATCCATATCCTCCAGTTGACCCAGTGCATTATCATAATAGCAAAGTGCTTCCCTGCCGTAAAATGATATTGCGTCAGTCCTGCCGCTGAAATTTCCAATTTTTGAAAGTGTGTGCAGCCTGTATAAGTTATGTCCGAGACGGACAATGCAGTTATACCTGTGCATGGCATACTCCTGGTCTTGCGGCGAAAGTTCAAGTGCCTTGTCAAAAGCATTTGCTCCATTGCGCGCCCAATCAAACAATGTTTCGGCTGGCTTATATGCCTTCCTTGAGAAAGTATACCTAAAATTTGCCGCATTTCCTGCCCTTTTATACTGGTTAGTTATGTGGACTGGCGACATCATCAAAGCGCCGTTTCCGTTATTTTCAAATTTGCCTATTTCTGCTGCGCTTAGCCTGTGCTTGTAGGCACTTTCGGCCAATGCCATTTGCCATCCAAGAATCTGTTCTGGATTGCCGTTCTGAAGTTTTCCTTGCCTGTCATACTCCATTATCTTGGAAAGTGCGCTTTCGCCTATTACAGAAACAGCAATGTGCATTGAGCCTTTTAGTGTTATTTTTCCAACAATATGGTCAAGACCAAGATTATTAAGCTCGGTAATTCCCTGCTCTCCAAGTCCTATAAGGTCGCCGCTGTG
>DATDOM010000011.1:0-56479 GCA_035293285.1 Candidatus Nanoarchaeia archaeon
ATTTTCTCAAGAGCGATTCTGTATTCCGAAACAAGCTCTTCCCTAAGCGATTTTGCCTTTTTCAAAATCTCAAAGAACTCCATTATCAAGCCGTCCCTTTTTTTCTTCAGGAGGTTATATCCCGATTTGGCTAATTTAATCTGCTTCTTTACCTTAAGGAGTTCGCTTCTCGTTGGTTTTATGTCCTGCGCCATTTTTTAATTTTATTTTATGATTTTTTTATTAGTTGATTTTCTTAATTAGTCTATTTTTTTAATTTTTTATTGTTTTAGTTTAATGCCGTCCGCTTATTGTTGTCCGTCATTGCCGTAGTTTATTGTTTTTATTTGTTTTTTACGCATTGGACACTAATTTTTTTATCAATCGGTTCGCTTCGCTCACCCTAGTTACACTCGGCAAAATTTTTTCTTCCAATAAAATTTTGCCTCGGAACATTCATTGACCTTACGTTCATTATAATATATTGTCGCGCCAATGCGGGCGCGAGTAACTATTGGCGAAGCCCGATTTTATTTTGTCTAGCTCAACTAAAACAAATTTACTTTGATTCGCCTTTGTAATATTTCTTTTTTAGTTCAGGGCTTATTCTTGTCAGTTCGTTTTCAGGCAATACTCCAAGCAGCTTCCATCCCAAGTCAAGAGTTTCCTGGATGCTCCTGTCGTCGCTTCTTCCCTGCCTTACAAACTTGTCTTCAAAATCTGCTGCAAATCTTAACAGTCTCTTGTCACGGTCGCTTAATGCCTCTTCTCCGACAATTGCAACAAGGCCTCTTAAGTCTCGTCCTTCTGCATATGCTGCATACATCTGGTCTGACACCTGCTTGTGGTCATCCCTTGTTTTTGCCCCTCCGATTCCAAGGTTCATTAATCTTGAAAGCGACGGCAACACATCGATACTTGGGTAAACTCCTTTTCTGTGAAGCTCCCTTGACAAAACTATCTGGCCTTCAGTTATGTATCCTGTCAAATCAGGAATCGGGTGCGTGATATCATCGCCGACCATTGTCAAAATTGGAATTTGCGTTACGCTTCCTTTCTTTCCCTTGATGACGCCAGCTCTTTCATAGAGTGTGGCCAGGTCTGTGTACATGTACCCTGGAAATCCTCTTCTTCCTGGAATTTCTTCTCGTGCAGCGCCTATCTCCCTCAATGATTCGCAGTAGTTTGTCAGGTCTGTCAATATTACAAGAACGTGCGCGTCGTGCTCGTACGCAAAATATTCTGCTGCAGTCAATGCCATTCTTGGCGTGACAAGCCTTTCTGCTGCAGGGTCGTCTGCAAGATTCAAAAATACGACACTTCTTTCAAGCGCGCCTGTCTGCTCAAAATCCTTCATGAAATACTGGGCTTCCTCGTTTGTAATTCCCATTGCAGCAAATACTACAACGAAATTTTCCTGCTTGCCGACAACTTTTGCCTGCCTTGCAATCTGCAGCGCAATCTCTGAGTGCGGAAGACCGCTTCCTGAAAATATTGGAAGTTTCTGTCCTCTAACGAGAGTGTTCATCGCGTCAATTGTCGAGATTCCTGTCTGGATGAAATCATGAGGCGATGCTCTTGCAAACGGGTTTATTGCTGCGCCGATTATGTCAAGCCTTTTTTCAGGAATTATTTCAGGGCCGCCGTCAATCGGCTTTCCCGAGCCGCTTAGAACTCTTCCCAACATGTCTTTTGAGACGTTAAGCTTTAGAGTGTCTCCAAGAAACTTGACCCTTGAGTCAACATCAATTCCTGAAGTCCCTTCAAATACCTGAACTACCACAATATCATCGCTTGTGTCAAGCACCTGGCCGTTTTTGATTTCTCCGGTCGGCAAAGTTATCTTTACAATGTCTGCGTATCCCACAGGCTCTGTTTTCTCCACAAAAATCAACGGGCCTGCAATTTGAGTTATTGTTTTATATTCCTTCATTTTGATGACCTCAATTCATTTTCAATCTGCTTGTTTATTTCATCAAGCAGTTTTTCATAATCTTTTACGAACTTGATTTCTCCAAGCCTGTCTTTTGATTTTATTGAAAGTATTGCCTGGGTCCTCATACCTCTATCCAGCGCATTGTTTGCCAAAATTCCAAACTGCTTTATTGACTTCATTATGTTGTAAGTCTTTTTCATGTCGCAGAATGTGTCAACTTCGTGAAATGCGTTTTGCTGCAGCAGTACTTCCCTTATCATCCTTGCAACAAGCAAAGTTATCTGCTGCTTTTCAGGCAATGCGTCAGAGCCTACAAGCTGGACAATTTCCAGGAGCTTTTCTTCTTCCTGTAAAATGCTCATCATTTCGCTGACAAGGCTGTCCCAGTCTGATGCAACATTTTTCTCATACCACTGCTTTAATGTCTCCCTGTAAAGCGAATAAGATGTCAGCCAGTTTATCGATGGGAAATGTCTTCTCTGAGCAAGTTTTGCGTCGAGTGCCCAGAAAACTTTTGTGACCCTTAAAGTGCTTTGCGTGACCGGCTCTGAAAAGTCGCCGCCTGGCGGGCTTACTGCGCCAATTACGCTGACACTTCCTTCCTGCTTTGTTCCAAGAGGAATTACTCTTCCTGCCCTTTCATAAAACTGGGCAAGCCTTGTTGAAAGATACGCAGGATAACCTTCTTCGCCGGGCATCTCTTCTAGCCTTGATGAAATTTCCCTCATTGCTTCAGCCCATCTTGATGTTGAGTCTGCCATCAAAGCAACAGAATATCCCATGTCACGATAGTATTCTGCTATTGTAATTCCCGTGTAAATGCTTGCTTCTCTTGCAGCAACCGGCATGTTTGAAGTGTTTGCAATCAATACAGTCCTGTTCATCAGAGGCTTTCCGCTTTTTGGGTCTGTAAGGTTTGGAAACTCTGTCAATACCTCAGTCATCTCGTTTCCACGCTCGCCGCATCCGACATAAACTATTATGTCTGCGTTTGACCACTTTGCAAGCTGCTGCTGAGAAACTGTTTTTCCTGCGCCAAATGGGCCGGGAATTGCTGAAACTCCCCCTTTTGCTAAGGGGAACAATGCATCGAAAACTCTCTGTCCCGTGATTAATGGAGCATCAGGCTTTAATTTTGACGATACTGGCCTTGGAACTCTTACAGGCCAATTGTGCTTTAATCTTAATTCAAAACCATTGTCAAGCTTTCCGATTACATCATTGACTGTAAATTTTCCTGACTTTAATTCTGTGATTTTTCCTTTCTGGTTTGGAGGAACCATTATCCTGTGGATGATTCCGGGATTTTCTTCAACTTCTCCAAGTATGCTTCCGCCAGAGACTTCATCTCCTTTTTTTGCTGTTGCATTAAAATCCCATTTTTTTTGCTGGTCAAGCCCAGGCGCATCAACCCCTCTTGTGATAAAGTCACCCATCTGCTTGATTAAAACTGGCAGCGGCCTTTGGATTCCGTCATAAATGCTGTTAAGAAGCCCAGGTCCAAGCTCAACTTTCAGAGGCTCGCCCGTGTTTATGACCGGCTCGCCTGGCTTTATTCCAGAAGTGTCTTCATAAACCTGAATTGTTACCTGGTCACCTTTAATCTTGATTACTTCGCCCATCAGCTTTTCTTTTCCAACCCTGCAAACGTCATACATTCTTGGCTTGATGCCTTTTGCCACGACAACAGGACCTGCAATCCTGAACAATTTTCCTTCATCCATATTTTTCACCCATTATCTTGTTATTTTTAGATTATTTCCACAAATCGACTCCTATCGATTTTTTTATCAGCCTCTTGAGGCTGTCCTGCTCAACTTTAGTTGATACAGGGATAAAAACCGGGTCAACTGAATTTTCAATTTCCATCCTTTGGTGCATTTCCAGTTTTTCCACTATTTTTTCATCAACGATTATGATTCCCAAATCTTTTCTCTGGCTTAATTTTTTGAGGCTTTCAAATTCCCTGTCGTTTATCTCAATTGAGTCCCTTATCCCCGCAAGCTGAAATCCGACGATGAAATCACTTTTTCCCGCTGCTGCAATTTTTACCATTTTTGTTATCTTGATTTATTTATTCATTACAAGCTGGCTTTCTATGAATTCCTCGCTTAGGCCAAGCTCTTTTCCCTTGATTAAAATTTTCAAATTTCTTGCCTCAATGTCTTTTGCAAACATGTATGCAAGCATCACGTCAACTGAAAGCAGGTTTAGGTGGAGCAACGAAACTGACTGCTGCAAAAGGTGCTTTTGCATTCCTATTTCAAGCGTTATGAGCGAGCCGTTCTTATCGTACTCTTCCATTCCTTTTTTTATGATGTCCCTAAATTCAGTCTTTTGAAATTGTCCTGAAAGGGATTCAATGTTTTCAGCTGATGCAAGCGATATTATTTTTCTGTCCTTTGATTTGTCGCCTGAAAAAATAAGGTAATTTTTTATCATTTCCGCGCCTGCATTTGCCTTTTTCAGGCGGAATATTGTCAGGATATTTGCAGTCTCAACTTCTTTGAGCAAAAAGTTCTTGAAAATCTGCCCCTGTTTTGAAAGCCTTTGGCTGAATGACAGCATTTGTGAATAATAAATCCTGTCAAGCGAGTTTTCAAGCGCTGCAAGGTTATTGCTTTGCCTGAATTCTGAAATTTCTTTTTTCAATTCTTCGATTTTCACTATTTTTGAGCCTTTTATTATGTCCTCGACACTTTCTTTCTTCAAAAGCTGCGCCAGAAATTCCATGCTCAAAGTTCCAGCGCCATTCAATGATTTCAATACTCTTTCTTCTTCTGAATTTGTAAATTTGCCTCTCAAGATTGTTTTTATATCGTCAAAATCCTTTCTTTTGAGGTATTCTGATACAACTTCCCTCATTTCAGGGGACGAAATCCGGAGAAGCTTTGAGTAAGTGCTCGAAAGATTCTGGTTTAATGCAAGCTCAAGAAGCTCAGCGCCGGAATATTTTGATGCGAGCGAATTGATTTCATTTTTGTATGTTGAATCCTGCAAGAATTTTGCAATCTCGTTAAAGCTCATCTTCAGCATCTTTTGGTAATCGTCCGTGTTAAAAAGCAGGGAGCGCATTACTGCAGTCCTTACATAAGTGTAAGGATAGAAGCCAAGCTTCACCTTCTTTCCATTTTCCTTAACCTTTAGTTTTTGCATATTTATTCGAACAGCACCCTGTTTATGTTCTGCATCTCAGATTCTCTTATTGTTTCAAGCATTGTCTCAAAGCTGTAGTCAACCCTTATCGTGCTGCTTTGGTTTTCTGCAATTATGCCTCCCAAAATCTCGCTTTCGTAAGGTTTTGCTCCTTTGAGTATTTTCGCGTCTTTTTTGTTGCAGTAAATTGTCGCGCCCCCGAGCTCTTGCTCCACTTTTGACTGGAGTTTTTTTAAAAGAGATTCCCTTTTCTTCAGGTCAAGATTCTCAAGCGCCTTGGTCACCTGCGCAAAAACCTCATCAATCACTGCTTTTTTTGCCTCAAGAATCAGCTTCTTTTTTTCAAGCTCAGCTGATGCAAGCTCCTGCTTTTTTATCATCTCCATCATTTTGTGCGCGGCTTCGTCACTTTTTTCCTTGATGTCCATGACTTTTCTCGTTGCTTCTTTTATGAGTGAAGAGGCTTCAAGCTTTGCATCTCTTACTATCGAGGCTGACTGCTCTTTTGCCTCGTTCATTATTTCCTGCTTTACTATTTCAAGTCCCATTTTACTTTTTGATTATTGAAAATTTGGGGGCAGGTTTATGCTGCAAGTCCCAATATCAACAATGCCACTACAAGGCCGAAGATTACAAGCGTTTCCGGGATAACTGTCAATATCAATCCCTTGCCGAATAATTCTTCCTTTTCAGCCATTGCACCAACTGCTGCAACTCCGATTTCTTTTTCAGCCCAGGCTGCTGCGATTGCGCTTCCTGCTATTGCGATTGCCGAGCTTATAGCAATCATTCCAACATTACTTACGTCTGCCATTTTCTTTACCTCCGTATTTTGCCTTTAGCAACTTAATTTGTTTTTAACTAATCTTTTTCACCAAAAGGCACATATTTTTTTGCGCCGCCAATAAAAAACTTGGTGAAAAATTCAACATAATGAAGCCTCAATGAATGCAAAAATGAGCCGAATGAGCCGAGCGCAATATTTATGACGTGCCCGATTATAAGCACAAGCACTCCTGCCAAAATCATAAAGCCGCCTGAATGAAACATTTCCCCTGCAGATTCATTTATGACTTCGGCAAGCTTTACTGAAGAAAGGCCTATTGCCATGAGCCTTGCATATGAGAGCGTGTTGCTGAAGATGCTTGGAAGCTCAATGAGACCTCGCACACCTTCACCCATAAAAAGCATCAAAAGTGACAGGACAAAAAAAGCAATTCCGACATAAATCGGCAGGACTATCATCTTTAGATAAGATAATACTGCAAGCGCTATCCCTATCTGAAGTACAATCCATCCAAGCTTTGCGTTCATTGCCTGGATAAATCCATGTGATTTCAGCTCGTTAAAGAATCCTATGACGAATCCTATGTTGAGGTGAACCAGGCCTATTGCAACGGCAACATAAATCAGCTTCATGCTTTCATGCGACCTTGAAATCAGGTGAGGCAGGTCAAATTCCCCTATTTTCTCATAGCCAAAAAACTCGCCAAAAACAAAGCCGAATAAAATGGATGCAATGGATGCAATAATCAATACATTGAAGAATTTTTTTGCCTGAGGCATAGTTTTTTTTAATATTGCAAAAAGGATTAGCGTCACGATTCCGTATCCAATATCTCCAAGCATAAAACCAAAGAAAATGGGGAAAGTGAGGAACATGAAAAATGTAGGGTCAATCTCCTTATATGACGGCATTGTGTAAAGGTCCATGAGAGTTTCAAAGGAATTTACCGGTACAGGGTTGTTTTGCTTGACAGGGACATCGTCTTTTTTTGAAGGCTTTTCCGAATGCACAAACACCTTGTTTTCGGTTACAAGATTGAGCCTTGCAGTCACTTCCTTGAGTTTTTCGGCTGGAATCCAGCCCTTGACAAGAAAGCTTCTTTTTGTTGATGCAAACCTTAAAGGCGCTTCCTGCTTTTCAAGCTCATTTGCCAGCATCTTCTCGGATGAAAGCAGAAACACACTGTTCTCTTCAGCAATCTTTTGTTTTTTTGCGGCCAACAAGTCTTTTTGTGATTTTAGCCTGGAGGCTTCTTCTTCAAACTTGCTCAAATTTGATTTTGCAGTTCCCTTAAGGCCTTCAAGGCCTGAAAAAACAAAAGCTGAAAATCCTGAATTCTTCAAAAGCTCTGCGACTTTTGCATTGCTTTTTGAATCCACAAAAATAATTGCAAAAATTTTGCCGCCTGAAGATGACTCAAGCACCATTGACTTGCCAGTGATTTTTGAGATTGATTCTTTCAGATTACTTAATTTTGCATCATCCTTGAAAAATCCTGAATGCCATTTTATGGACCTGTAATCTGAAAGCGCCTGAATTTGAATGTCAAAATCCTTGAGCAAAACAAGCTCGGAAACGGCCTGAATGTTTCTTGAAACCTGGTCTTCAATTATTTTTTGCCCGTTACTGCACTCATTTAATTCATCTGCAACCTTTCTTGAGCGAATGTCAATATCCTTAAATTTTATCCCGTTTTTGTTCCTGAAACCCTTATTTTTGATATTAAGCGAAGATATTAGCGACCTTACCCTTACAAGCGACTCCGAAAGCATATCTGCATCAATCAGGGGCTTTCCGATATCTGCATTTTCATCCCTTGAATGGTTAACTATATGGACTAATTTCATCTCGTGAAGCTCAGAGACGACCCTGTCTAGAACACTGTTTGGGCCGCTTATCAGTACACTGGTCATCTCGTGTGGCTTAAGCATTTTGAATCAGGCTGAATCCTCAAATTTTTTCATTATCAAGTCAACTGCTCTTTTGACGTTTTTTTCCGCCTTTGACCTTAGCTGCCTGGCTTCAGAACCTGCTTCTGCAATTTTCTCCTCTCTTATTTTTTTTGAGACCTGCCTGAAGCTTTCAACCTTCTTTTCCTGCTCGCTTTTTATATTGGATTCTCCATCAGAAATAATCTTCAATGACTTCATTTTTGCGTCAGACACTATTGCTTCTTTTTCCTTTTGCGAAGAAACAATAATATCATCTGCCTTTTTTTCAGAATCCTTTATCTCCAAAAGGATTTCTGCCTTTGCATCACTCCCGGTATCCGTATCGTGTTTCATCAAAATCACCACCTGCCCAACCCTTGTCAAGGCAACCTGTAGCTATTAATAAGCTAATCTATATATTCTATGGAAAATACTTGTATATATTATATTTCTTCCATTTATGCTAAGTGTTTGCCATTTCTTATTTGGATTTGGCTTATAATCAAATTATTGTAACCATCATGATGGATTATTTTAAAATCATCACTTATTTCAAGTATTTCATCATTTTTATGCTTGGGCTTATTGTCGGGCGCGTATTGACTGCTTTTCAGTATTATGCAATGAAGCCAAAAAAATGATTTGTTTGACCTTTATTTTCTAATTCGGATTTGTGCCTTATACCCTTTGCAATCTTTATATTTAAATTATTTGTAATAAATTAAGGATTCGCACACGGGTTTTGTCTGTCAAAACCCTATACGCAATAACCCTTCCGCGAGTTAACGGCGGAATCAAGTGGGACTTAAAGTCCCACGGAAAGGTTTCCCTCCGCATTCGGTGTTCATCCACTTTTTTCTCGTTATGATTATTGCCATATTCCGAGGCAAAATTTAGTGCCAGTCAAATTTTGCCGAGTGTAAATCTTGTCGTCAAACGGCAGATTTTGAATTTTTAAATTAATGGAAATCTAAACTTACTTTTCAAGCTCTCTTGTGACTGCCCAGTCTGTTATGACTTCTGATATTGTCGTGAGCGAAACTTTTATTCTCTCCTTGTCATAAGTCCTTATGTCCTTAACTTCAGATGACTTTATCTTTATTATTTTTTTGACGAATTCAAGCGCTGTCCTGTAGTTTAAATTGGACTTGTGCTCTATGATTGACTGCAGCTCTTCAATTGATTCATAGACTGTGTTCAGAAAGCCGTCTTTTCCGCTTAAGCAAATCAGGTGGTCAACCATTCTTTCGAGGTCTTTTGAAATCAATGAAATGTAGTATAAGTCTATGGTCTTTGAGTTTGTTGTTCTTTCAAATGTTAGCGAGCTTATGATTGACTTGTCTATGATTATCTTGCTCCTGTCAATCTCATCTTCATACCTTTCAATCAGCTCTTTGTCGTCGCTTTTCTGCATCACAGTAATCATGTTCTTGATTTTTTTGACCATGGTCTTTAGAAGTGACTCAGGGTCGCTTATTGAAATTGCGCCGTTGCATGTTATTTGCTTTTTATCTATCTCGACAGATTCAAGGCTTATTAGCCGTTTTTGATTTAGAAGTTTTGTAAAATCCATCTCTTTGTCAAAATTAATCTCAAACGAGCTTGCAGGATTTATGTAGCACGCAATGACAAGTTTATGTATCATTTCCTGGTCGTCTTCAGAAATGCTGAACTTCAGGTGCTTTGGCTTTTTTTCTGTTATGTGCGGAGATACAACAAGTGTGCCGTCGCTTGACTGCTCAATACTGACTTTTGACTTTGAGCCGACTTTATGCTCGCGGCACCAGGATGTCGGAAGATACAGATAATGCATGTCACCTGTTTTTTGTATGTTCCTTATTTCCATATAAATAGGCGGTATATAGGTGGTATATATAAAGATTTTGATGCTGCGATTTTGTATTATTTCGTATCAATTTACAAACAAATTTTTAAATTACGGTTCAATACCATTGATGAATGAGTATAGAAGAATTAGTTAATCCATTAGACGAAATTCCTGAAAAACATTACAGGTTTGAGTCAAATTCTTTATATGGGTGGCTGGTAAATACTGGGAGCGGTATTATATACTATACATTAACTTACGGCACGCAAGAATTAGCAACTGGCGGTGACTTGAATAAAGTTGTCAAGACAAGATTAATTGGTGGTGTAGTTCACTCGATAGTAAGGGGACCAGTAGGATTATTAAGGGATTATGTCGCTAAAAAACGTAATGTTACAAAAGAAAGCCCGCTGATTGATAAAATCAAAGTTAATTTGATAGCGATTACGCCTATGCAGTCGGTAGTTTATGCAGGAATGCTTATAGGTGGAATGGCATTGTCAGGGGATTGGGATTGGGTATCTTCTGGGGTAGCATATGCAATAGGCATTGGTACAGGAGCTGCTCACGCAGTGATTTATGGCAATTTGGAGGATAAATCAAGAGAATTCTTCGGAATTCGACCGGCAATATCAGAAAAAAGTTCGACAGTCCAATACAAATAAAATTAGTACCACAATGAAAAAAATAATCTTAATTTTAACTTTAATTTTTTTAGTGTCTTGCAGTAGGTATATTGAAAAAAGCCAAAATGAAGTTATAATAGACAACGGAAAACAAATAATAAGAATAAATGTTGAAGTTGCTGATGAAGAAAAAGAATGGGAAAAAGGCCTGATGCTGCGCGATAAACTGGATGAAAACTCAGGAATGCTTTTTGTTTTTGAAAGAGAAAAATCACAGTCATTCTGGATGAAAAACACTTTGATTCCTCTTGATATGATTTTTATCAATCAAAATTTTGGGATTGTTGACATAAAATACGCTGTTCCCTGCGAGAAAGATCCTTGTAAATTGTATAAATCAGCAAAACCTGCAAAATATGTTCTTGAAGTAAATGGAAATTTTACAGCGAGAAACAACATAAATCTTGGAAATAAAATCACAATAAGCTAATCGAGAAAATAAAAAATAAAGGAAAAATAAAAATTTATTATATCCAGGGGCCTGCATTTTCCGAAAAATACATAACTCCCGGGCATCCAGGTCCGCTCCATGCACATGAATACCAGATCCATCCCGGAGCATCAGCAACTCTTTCGCAAAAGTGTATACCATCACTTTGGCAACCGGGGTAAGCCCATATATAGTTTCTGCAATAATTTTGGGCGAAGCGTATTTCATACATGCTACATCCGTTCTTTGCAACTTGAGCATGTACTCCAACAGCCATCAACAAGATTGCTGCCACGATAGAACATCCGTATACAATCCATGCTTTTTTCATTTGCAACGCCCCTTTTGTTTTTATTGATAAATTTTATTTGTGAAATTGGGGGAACTTATATATAATCATTTTGGTTTTGTAGGCTCTGTAGAAAA
This sequence comes from Candidatus Nanoarchaeia archaeon, assembly GCA_035293285.1. Taxonomy (GTDB): domain Archaea; phylum Nanobdellota; class Nanobdellia; order Woesearchaeales; family GW2011-AR4. The sequence goes on from DATDOM010000011.1 coordinate 11,160, forward strand.
TGAAGGCCGGCAGAATTCATTGGCGGCACATTATAATTACTGGTATACATGCTGCCAATCATGCAGTTGGGGATTAGGGGAAGGCTGCAACTACACGTTATTTCCGTAATCAGTTTAATCAGATTTTTTATTTTTCTTATTTTTTAATCTCCCTATACTTGTAATTTTCCAAAACACTTTTAAACAAACTTTTCTTCTTCAGAATTATGCGCCGGTAGCTCAGCTAGGATAGAGCGAAAGGTTCCTAACCTTTAGGCCGGGGGTTCGAATCCTCCCCGGCGCGCTTTAATTTTTCTGAATTTTGACTTTAACTTAGGCTTTTTCACTTACTTCCTTATTTTAGCCATGACATTCTTAAACCGGAAAATTCTTGCGAATTTTCAATAGATTCACTCGGCAAAATTTTTTCTGCCAATAAAATTTTGCCTCGGAACATAGCAATAAATTTTACGATAAATTTAAATGAACTCTAGATTTACTGTTTTTTGGCTTAAAGGCCACTGCCTCGTACTTATGAGGAACCTATGGAGTAGTGCCATCTAGCATGGCATGAAAAATACAATCCGAAGCGAGAGAGCAGAAGAAATAAAGTAAGGGGAAATTTGAGATAAATATTTATTATAACCTTAATTACTCCTCACAATGGGCCTTTACAATGTAAACCAAAGGACTGCAATTGAATTTGTGAAAAACAGAATTCTTGGAACTTTAACTTATTTTAGTTTAAGCGATAATCTGGGATTGTCCTTGCCTGAAAGAGTCAACCAGCATATTGTAACGGCTCCTTTTGTAATTGATGATGATGGAAAAACATTGTACACCCACATAAGAAAGACTGCACCATACTGGGACAAGATGGAGGGAAAAGTTATTGCTTCATTTTACGGGCCTGATGATTATATTTCAGCAAGGGCATACCAAGATCCTGATGCAATTTCAACCTGGCACTTTATGAGAGTTGATGCAAGGGGAAGAAGAGAAATTATTGATGACAAGGCAGGAATTTTAGGAATACTTGCCAGAACATCAGATTTGGCAGAATCCAAGGACAATGCCAGAAATCCCTGGAATATTGGCGTACCGTCACCAGGAAAAGTAGACAGACTTTCAGACCAAATTTTTGGATTAAGAATTTCGCTCGATGAAGGGGGGCTAACTGGATATTTTAAGTTTGACCAGGGAGAAACCCATAGCGGGAAATTATCTCTCATAGAATATCTTACTTTGAGAGGTGCAGAGTATCCCAAAACCACTATACTGCGTATGATTCAAGATAACTTAAAATAAAAAAGAAGATTACATCTTCTCCAAAGCTTTCTGCATCACAGGAATCACTTTTTCTGCTTCGTCCTTGAACATTCTTCCAAGCTTTGCAAAACTCCATTCTCCGTCCTGATTCATGTTTTCACGGGATATCTGCAGTTTTTTCTCGCCGTCATTGTAGGAGAAAACTCCGACAGTTATCCTTGATGTCTCAAACTTTATCACTTCTGAAAACAATTCCTTGTCCAGGCTTTTATCGAATTTACCAAATGCCATTAATAATCACCAACTGAAAGAAAACACCTTTTAGTTTTAAATGTTTTTGAAAGTGGACGGAATTGAAAAGTCCTGCACTTCTTGTCAGGCTGCCGTCGCTCGCACTCTTTCATTATTTCTTTAAGGGAAAAATTCCCATTGCAATTTCCTTTTTCCATAAACCAATTCTAAGAAAGTGCTCGCAAATTGACGGCAGCCTTCAGCTTTTTAATGCAATCTGGAAAAAGTTAATCTACAAATTTTTCTTTACCAATTCCATAATCTTCTTGCCGTCAACTTTTCCCCTGTGCTTGCCCATCAAAATCCCCATGTAGGCGCTTTGGTTCATTCCGGGCTTCTCAATAATGAGTTTTTTTATTTCCGCTTCAAGCTCTTCATCAGGGACAGATTTGAACTCATTTAGGAATATCTCCTCGCCTTTAATCTTTTTCACAAGTATGTCAAGCACAGCCTCTTTTGCAATTTTGCCGTCATTAAGGTATGAAAGTGCTTCTTCAAAATCAGGCTCGCCTAGCTTTGATGAATCCAGGTTAAATCTTGACTTAATCTCTTTTGGAATAATGGCAATTGTGCTTGCAATTACCAAAGGCTCAATTCTTGAAAATTTTTTTACAAACCTTTCAAAAAAATCATTGTCCAGAAGCTCTTTTGCAAGCGATGCATTTAATCCATATTTTTTCTCAAACTCACTGCTTCTTTCTGATAATAATTTTGGCAAAGACTTTCTTATTTCTTCAATGTATTTTTCTGAAATCTGATGGGGTGCAACATCAGTTTCCGGATAAAGCCTCGCAGCCCCAGGCATCGGCCTTAAAAATGAAGTTGTAAAATCAGATTCAGCCTTTCGAACTTCTTTCTCAAGTTTTTTATTGTTTTTTATGGCGTCAATCTGTCTTTTTACCTCGAAATCTATTACTTTTGGAATGCTCCTTAAGTCCTGAAAGCCCTTAATTTCAGTCCTTGCGCCGCCCTTAATTGATATGTTGACATCCTGCCTTATTGTTCCAAGGCCCCTTTTTACCCCTTCAACACTTCTAAGAATCATGCCTATATTTGCTGCAACTTCCCTGGCGTGCTCTGCGCTCTTTATTTCAGGCCCTGTTGCAATTTCAATTAAGGGGATTCCAAGCCTGTCAAGCTTATATCTTGCAAAATTTCCTTTTGCCTCTATTTTTTGGGCCGATTCTTCCTCGAGGCAAATTGTGGGAACTGAAACTTTTCCAAATGAGGCTTGGACATGCCCGTTGATTGCAACCAGCGAAGTCCTTTGAAAGCCGGAGACGTTGCTGCCGTCAACTACAGTTTTTCTCATCACCTGGATTTCATCAACAATTTTTGCGTTAAGGAGCAGTGCAACTTTAATCGCAGTGTTTAGGGCTTCTTTGTTTATTTCATGCGGCGGCTCTTCATCATACTCTACAAGGCAGGTGTCAACTGACGAAGCCTCGTAAAAGAATTTTCTTTCTTTTGAAGTTTCGTGTTTTGCCGCAATATCGATTTCTCCTGTCTCTCCAGCAACAGCATTCAATCTTCTTTGGAACTTTACATCCGGTTCTTTATCAGAATTTAAAGTAAGGCAATCACAAAACAATTTTTTTCCCTCAAGCTGTTGGTGGCACTCTAAGCCACACCTAAATCCTAGTTTTTCATAATCCAATTCCATCGCTACATACCTTTTTTAGATATTCAATTTTTTTATGTGTCAAAAGGTAAGGTCTGGTATACCTAACCAATTTTATAACTTCTTTTGAATTATATAAACCAACTTTAAATATATTTTGATTTTCATAAAAAGAAGGCTTGAAACCAAGTTTTCTCATTACAGCATAATTTGAGTAAGATATCAAGTGAAAAACTATCTAAATTTAAAAAATTAGTTGTTGTAATACAGGAATAGTTTTTCATATCTTGGGTTTGAAGTAAGATTTTTAAATCTTTGATTTTTTTCTAGTTCTCTTAACTCTCTATCACTATCGGCACCAAAAACAACATACGAATTATTTGGTATTGTACTATTCCAAAGTGTGTATGGGCTTATAATATCATCTAAGGTTAATCCCGCTCTTTCTGCTGCTTTTTTATTTACTAAACCTATAGCCCTGTGTTTATATAAAAATCCGCCCGGACCAGCAAACATTCTTGTTTGTATTGGTATATTTGGAGTTGTCATTTTAGTATTTTTAAATTCAATTTTTGCTAGTATTTAAATCTTTCTGTTTGTTACTACTTTAAAATGGTTATTTTTAATCTACATTAAGTTTAATTGCTTTCAATAGGGGATGATTACCTCCTAACGCAGTGTACATTTCTGCAATACTTTCATATGTTTTTGTCAAACCCAATGCATCGTCAATTCTCCTTTCTAATTCTGGAGGAAGACTCGTAGTTTTGAAGCCATCATAATACCCCCAGGTCTTAGTTTTAGTAACTGAATTATATTCTCTGGACTCTCCCTCATCGGTATATTCAATTGCCCTAACTTTAGGTCTAATTGATGATGCTCCATTGCCAGTTCTTACTAGCAAATCCAAATCTTGAATTTCAGGAAATCCTAGTTCTTTGCCAGCTACGACATAAGTATTAGTATGATTAACTCCACCAAGTTGTCTTTCTGTAGAGCCATCCTTATACCCTGCAGTGTAATATGCGCGCTTTACATTTGCTCCTCTAAATGTGGACTCATCGGTCCTGGCATCTTGGCTAATCAACACATCAAATTTTGTTTTATTCATTTTGTTCTTCCATCACACATTTTATTTGTAAGATTGAGAAAATCATACTAATATTAAAACATATTCCACAAATAATGGAATTTTATGCAAAAAATAGTAAGTTTTATATATTAAAATGAAATATTATTCCATTATGGACAATAAAGATGAAAAAATATTGAATTTGTTGAAGGAAAATAGCAATCTGAAAACGCATCAGATTTCAAAGAAATTACTAATACCAATTACTACTGTACATAATAGAATCAAGAAATTACAGAAAGATGGAATTATAAAGAGATATACTATTGAACTTGACAATAAAAAAATAGGAAAAATTATTGCCGCGTTTATCCACATTACTGTTGACTATAGACTTCTCAAGCAAATGAAAATTTCTCAACATGACTTGGCAAAGAAGATCAAACAGAACGAATCTGTTGAAGAAGCTGCAGTAGTAACTGGTGGAACAGACATCATCATTAAAGTGAGAGTTAAAGATGTCGACGATTTGGATAATTTTGTTATAAAAGTCTTAAGAAACATTGATGGTATCGAAAAAACACAAACGATGGTTATTTTGAATGAGATTTAATACAAGCCCGCATTTAAAGCCAAGATTCTCATAATTTATTTCAATCTTGAATCATTCAGAAAACGGAATTCCCTTTACATAATCATCTTTTGTGCGGCGGGAGTTAATTTCTCCCCTTAAATTTTCTTTTACCATTTTTTTTGATTCTTCTTTGCTGAAATTGCCAAGCAGCCATGCCAATTTGACAAAAGCAGTTTCAGAAAGCATGTCTTCCCCAGGAATTACTCCTGCATTGACCAAATCAATGGCGTCAGAATAAACATGCATTGCAACCCTTCCAAATATGCATTGTGATGTCATCACAACGACACACCCGTGCTTTGTCAGCTCTTTTATTGCAAAAAGGTTCTTTTCATGTATTTTGCTTATTTCATTAGGCACGCCAACCGGCGCCTGGCCAAGCCCGGTTCCTTCAATTATGAGGCCTTTATAGTTTTTGAAAAATTCAAACTGCTCGGGAAACATGTTTGGATGCGCTTTTATGATTGCGACTTTCTCCTCGAATTTATCCTTGATTATTGTTTTTCTTTTCTTGTCTTTTTTTTGGTATTCTTCTTGCAAGAACTCAATTTTGTCATTTTCAAAAAAAACTCTTGCTATTGGCTTTGAATTTACAGGCTTGAATGCATCACGCCTGCTTGTGTGAAGTTTTCTTGTCTTGCATGAAGGCAAAATAAGGCAGCTTTCGTCGCTCTCATTTTCGTGCATGCATATTGCAACGCCTGCAAAATCGCTTTTTGTTATGAACTTTGCGGCGCAAACCAGGTTTACAAGCGCATCAGTGCTGCCGCGGTCCGAGCTTCTCTGGCTTCCTACAAGAATTACCGGAATTCCAACATTGCCAAGCGCAAAGCTTAATGCTGCTGATGTGTAAGCCATTGTGTCAGTTCCGTGCGTTAAAATTATCCCGTCAGCTCCTGACTTTATTTCTTCTTCAATTGCTTTGCACATCAATGAATAATGCTTAAACCGCATGTCTTCAGAAAACATGTTTGCAATGAGCGAGCTTTTGATGTTTGCAACATCCCTTAACTGCGGAAACATTTCAAGTATTTCTTCCGGAGAGAACCTTGCGACAACTCCGCCTGTCCTGTAATCAACTTTGCTTGCAATTGTCCCGCCTGTATGAAGTATTGTAATTGTCGGCTTACCTTTGTCGTGAGTCACTTCAGATTTTGATTCGTGCTTTTGGGCATACTTTTCAATAATCTCTATTTTTTTCACCTTCTTTCTGCCAATGCCAAGGTTATATCCGCTGTCAAGCTTGATTACTATAGAATCAGTTTCCTCGTTTGGCATCAGGATGCCCTCGTACTCTTTGTCTTCTGTTGTGATTCTTGCTTTATCGCCTGCTTTTGCATCCATGGATTAAAAAGGTAATCATCTTATTTAAAAGTTTTTGGTGTTTTACACTAAAAAAACTCTTCAAGCTTGCCAATAACGGTAATTGACTTTATCAAGTCCTCTTTTTTCACGAAAATCAAAAGCTCCGGCGCGCAGCTCATTACTCCATAAAGGTTCACATCTTCGGCATTGAGGCTTGATGTTACAAGTGATACTACTCCTTTTACTTTTGAAGCGTCTAGTGAAAACCTCAGGTTAATCTCGACAAGATTTTTGTCAATGGAAATGCATTTTGATTTTGGAACAAGGCCGTGAAATTTTTCCACATTTTTCTCATCAATCATTATCCTTATCGATTCCTCTGCCTGAACTATCCTTATTACATCGCCTTTTTCTATGTCCACAATGTCGTTTATCCTGCTTAGGCTATCCATGTTCAACTTATTTTTTTGTATGCAAATCTCGACGATGTCGCTTTTTGTCTTTACCGTGATTTTCTTGAACAGGCTCTTAAGCTCTTTCTCGCTTGCCTTTTTTTCTTCCCTTTTGTACCTTCTTACCGCGCTTATGACTGCATCAAGATTTTTTTCTTCCAAATCATTTGATTTTATCATGTATCTTGCCAAGGCCCTTAAACTCAGGATGTTCTTGAACAGGCAGTTCCTTATTACAAAATCATTGTCAAGCAGCACCTTAATTTTATCAGCTATTGATTGTGTCATAAAAGACATAATTGGGTCATTCTTTATAAATTTAATGAATTTGTGTCATAATGCTTAAATAGTATTCCGGGGTTATAGTTCCAATGGCGGTTTGCATTTATTCGGAAAAGCTGAAACATAGTCTTGCTTATATTTTTACTATTTCTAATCTTACAATCTGGAATTAAAATCTTTTTTCTGCACTAAAATGATTAAACAACAATTTCATAGACTAAAGGCAAAAGAACTTTTGGCAAGGAATTCCAAAGCTGGCAGCCTGATACCTTTGGTAGAAACTCTTTCCTATGCAATTGAGCCTGTGGAGTACTTCGCAAAATTATCTGGTTATGGAAAGAACAAAAACTGCCTGATGTTTGAATCTGCAAGCGTAGTGCCTAAATATGGTGAAAGGAGCATTGGCAGCAGCGACCCTTGCCTTAAAGTTACAGGAAAAAATGAGAACTTTGAAATCATTGCACTGAACAAAACCGGAGTGAGATTTATCAAGATTCTTACGGGTGATTTTGATTTTTGCGATGAAGTCGAATATAGTACAGACAGAATCTTTGGCAGGCTAAGGCCAAAAAGGCATATTGCAAGCGAGAACGAAAGGCTCAGGCTCGTGAACCACACAGACATACTGAGAAAAATTGCCTTTAAATTCAAGCCGGTATCAAAGCCTTTTGTGCCATACTGCGGCTTATTTGGCGCTGTGTCATACGATTTTATTGACCAGCTTGAGGATTTGCCAAAGAACAAGAATGACTTGACAAATGATCCTGATTATGTATTCTATTTTCTTGATAATTTATTTTTCATAGACCACAAGGAAAATAAAACTTATTTTATTGCAAATGCCCTTGTTACAGGAAATGATGAAATATATGATGAATGCCGTGCAAAATTAGGCCATTACAAGCGCACTGCGTCCAATAATCTCAAAGAGTCAAAACCCCAAATATCAAAAACAAATTCTTCAAATGTTATTACAGATACTGGCAGGAAAGAGTTCATAAGGCTTGTTGGTAAAATAAAGGAACACATCAAGGCAGGAGATGTTTATCAGGCAGTATTGTCAAGAACAATGATTTCTGAATTCAATGGCGAGCCATTTGAAGTTTACAAAAAACTCAGAAAATTAAATCCAAGCCCTTACATGTTTTACATAAATTATGATGAAGGAATTCTTGCCGGTGCATCTCCTGAGACCTGCTTAAAGGTAGAGGGCGATAAGGAAAAGACTGTTGAAATAAGGCCGATAGCCGGGACAAAGCCAAGAGGAATCATAAACAACAGGATAGATCTTGATTTAGACTCAAAATATGAAGCAGAGCTGAAAATAGACAAAAAGGAAATCTCGGAACATACAATGCTTGTTGACCTTGCGCGCAATGATGTTGCAAAAATCTCAAAATCAGGAAGCAGGCATGTTGACGAGACTTTTGTTGTTGAAAAATATTCTCACGTGCAGCATTTGGTTTCAAATGTTGTCGGCACTTTAAAACCAAATCTTGACGCGCTTCACGCTTACACAGCAACAATGAACATGGGCACATTGACAGGAGCTCCAAAGATTATGGCCATGAAACTTCTCAGAAAATACGAGAAAAACAAGAGGGGATTTTACGGAGGTGCCGTTTGCTACCTGACTCCAAGCGGCGATTTTGACAGTGCAATATTAATCAGGTCAATTAACATCAAAAATAACAAAGCATACGTAAGGGCCGGTGCCGGAATAGTCTATGACAGCGACCCGGAGTCTGAATTTATTGAAACAGAAAGAAAGGCAAATGCCTGCTTAATGGCATTGCAACAGGGAGATTAAAATGAAAGTCATTATCATTGATAATTTTGATTCCTTTACATACAATCTTGTTGACGAATTTGAGAAAAGAAACTGTATTGTGGAAGTTTACAGGAGCAATATGGATTTGGGAAATTTTGATAAAATTGTGATGCAGCTCAAGCCTGATTTAATTGTTGTATCTCCTGGCCCGTCTTCTCCGAAAGACGCCGGAATATCGATAAGCGTAATAAGAAAATATTGCGGAAAAATACCAATATTTGGAGTATGCCTTGGGCATCAATGCATTATAGAAGCGTTTGGAGGAATAGTCGGCAGGGTGTCGGAAGTTCTGCACGGAAAGCCATCCAGGATAATTCACGATAAAAAATCAATATTTAGGAACATTGAAATTCCTTTTCAGGTTGGAAGGTATCATTCATTGGCAGGAATCAGGATTCCAAAAGAACTTGTCGTCAGCGCAAAAACTGATACAGGGATTGTGATGGGCGTCAGGCACAAGAATTTCTTTGTTGAAGGAGTCCAATTCCATCCTGAGAGCATATTGACTCCAAGCGGCGGCTTATTGATGGATAACCTTGTTGGTGCGTTAAAATGATACAAGAGGCAATACTCAAGCTTGCGGACAAAAAAGACCTGATTGGAAGTGAAGCTGCAAAATCAATGGAAGACATAATGGAAGGAAAAGCCACGAATGCGCAGGTGGCTGCCTTTCTTATCGGGCTTAAATTAAAAGGCGAGAATACAGAAGAAATCACTGCGTGCGCCAAGGTAATGAGGGATAAATCAATAAAAATTGAGCCTGATGCAAAATTTTTAGTTGACACTTGCGGAACAGGCGGAGACAACTCTGGAACTTTTAATATTTCAACAGCAGCAGCTTTTGTTGCGGCAGGTGCCGGAGCAGATGTTGCAAAACACGGCAACAGGTCAATAAGCTCCAAATGCGGAAGTGCTGATGTGCTCAGCGCCTTGGGCGTGAATATAAATCTTGAGCCTAAAAAGGTCGAGGAATGCATAGAAAAAGTAGGGATTGGATTTTTGTTTGCGCCAAGATTCCATCCTGCAATGAAATTTGCAATGGAAGCGAGAAAAGAAATAGGAATAAGGACCATATTCAATATTCTTGGGCCTTTAACAAACCCTGCCGGAGCAAAATGCCAGCTAATAGGAGTTTTTGACTCAGAATTGATGCATGTCATGGCAGATGTGCTAAAAAATCTTGGAAGCAGGCATGCAATAATTGTAAACGGCAGCGGACTCGATGAAATAACCCTGACAGGCGAAACAAAAGTGATTGAGCTTAAGAGCGGCGTGATTGAAAGCTACTCCATTAAGCCTGAAGCGCTGGGATTTGAAACTTGTTCAATTGCAGATTTAAAGGGAGGCACTCCTGAAGAGAATGCAAAAATCATAATCGATATTCTAAGCGGATTAAAAGGGCCAAAAAGAGATGTTGTTGTTTTGAATTCAGCAGCAGCTTTGCTATCATGCGGACTGGCCAAAAATTATGAAGGGGCAATAGCAATGGCTGCAAGGTCAATAGATTCAGGCAGTGCAATGAAAAAATTAAATGATTTAAGGGAATTCACAAAAAATGCTTCACAAAATAATTGAAAATAAAAGGAAAGAAGTTGAAATGAGCAGGGAAAAACTGCCTTTGCATATTCTTAAGAATAAACTTACCATTTCTAAAAGAGACTTTAAGGGAGCAATATCAAAAAATAAGCTGAACCTTATTGCAGAATTCAAGAGAAAATCACCATCCCAAACTATAATCGACAAGAACCTTGAAGTTCAAAATATTATCAGAATCTATAATAAATACGCAGACGCCGTTTCTGTACTGACTGACAAAAAATTCTTTTCCACAAGCCTTTTTGACATGAAAAGCATAAGCGGGCTGACCAACCTTCCGGTATTAAGAAAAGACTTCATTATAGACGAATACCAGATTTATGAATCAAGATTTTATAATGCAGATTCCATTTTGCTGATAGCCTCCATTCTTTCAAGAGCGGAAATTAATAATTTTATTGATACAGCCAAAACCTACAAGATGCATTGCCTGGTTGAAGTTCACACAGAAGATGACTTGAACAAAGTATTGGGCACAAAAGCGGAAATTATCGGAATAAACAACCGAAACCTTGATACTTTGGAAATAGACCTGAATACAACTTTAAGATTAGCCGACAGGATTCCTTCAGGCAAGGTAGTAGTGAGCGAAAGCGGCATTCAAGACAGAAATTATGCTGAAAAGATAAAAAACAAGGCAAATGCAATGCTTGTAGGCTCATTATTCATGAATTCCGAGAATATTGAAAAAGAGATATTATCATTACTGCCATTAATAAAATGACAAAAATAAAAATATGCGGAATAACGAATTTTGATGATGCAAAGAACGCAATAAACTTAGGGGCGGATTTTCTGGGGTTTAATTTTTACAATAAAAGCCCAAGGTATGTTGATTGCGGCAAAGCCAAGGATATTCTTGGAAGCTTGGCTGGAAAAACAAGAACTGTTGGTGTCTTTGTTAATGAAAAAATAGATAGAATAGAGAAGATATCCAATTATTGCAATCTGGATTTAATACAATTATCAGGAAATGAGATGAATAATATTATTGTAAAATTAAAAAAGAAAACCGATAAAAAAATCATAAAATGCTTTCACATAAAAGACAAAACTGATGCAAAAAATATCCAAAACTTTGAATGTGATTATTTACTGCTGGATAATTTCAGGAAAGGATTTTACGGAGGAACGGGCCAAAGATTTGATTTGGACATTGCTGAAAATTTAGACAGCAGGAAATTATTTCTCGCTGGCGGTATGGACAAAAATAACGTAAAGGCAGCAATCCAAAAAATAAATCCTTACGCAGTTGATGTGTGCAGCAGCATAGAATCCGGCCCTGGAAAAAAGGATTATGATTTAATGAAAAATTTTATCGAGGCAGTGCGATGAAAACTCTCGGAAAATTTGGAGGCTTTGGAGGAGTTTTTGTGCCTGAAACTTTAATTCCGGCGCTTGAAGAGCTTGAAAATGCTTTTCTGAAATCAAAGAAAGACAAAAAATTCAGGGCAGATTTAGGCGACTTGCTCAAAAAATATGCAGGACGGCCAACTCCATTGACATTTTGCAATAACTTAAGCAAAAAACTTGGGTGTAAAATTTATCTTAAAAGAGAGGATCTGCTCCATACCGGCGCTCACAAAATAAACAATGCGCTCGGGCAGGCATTATTGGCAAAATACATCGGCAAGAAGAGGCTGATTGCAGAAACGGGCGCAGGACAGCACGGAGTTGCAGTTGCGACAGCCGGCGCAAAACTTGGATTTGTAACGGATGTCTATATGGGCTCAAAAGACATTGAAAGGCAAAAATTGAATGTCACAAAAATGAAACTTCTTGGAGCAAATGTCATTTCGGTCCAAAGCGGCTCTAAAACACTCAAAGATGCAATAAACGAATCTTTGAGAGACTGGACGGCAAATGTTGAAAACACCCATTACCTGCTTGGCTCAGTTCTTGGACCCCACCCGTTTCCGGAAATAGTAAAATATTTTCAAAGCGTAATCGGAGAAGAAACAAAAAGGCAGATAACCCAAGCTGAGGGGAAGCTTCCCGATGTCATAATTGCCTGTGTTGGCGGAGGAAGCAATGCAATCGGCATCTTTAATGAGTTTGTTTCAGACAAAAAAGTGAAACTGATTGGAGTAGAAGCTGCTGGCAGGGGAATCAAGACTCACCAGCACGCTGCAAGATTTGCGGACCCAATATTTGGAAGAGTCGGAGTAATTCACGGCACAAAAACTTATGTTTTGCAGGACAAATTTGGGCAGATACACAACACTCATTCAATTGCGGCAGGACTTGATTATTGTGCTGTAGGGCCAGAGCACAGCCTGCTTAGGGATATTAAAAGAGCTGATTATACCTATGCAACAGATGACGAGGCATTTGAAGCCTTTAAGTTATTAAGCAAAGAAGAAGGCATAATTCCTGCACTTGAATCCGCGCACGCAGTGGCTCACGCAATTAAAGCTGCGAAGTCATTGAAAAAAGATGATGTAATTGTTATAAACTTAAGCGGAAGGGGAGACAAGGACTTAGAACAAGTAGGTGCTTTGATAAAATGAAATCCTATAACGAAGTTTTTAAGGATTTGAAAAATAGAAAAGAGGGAGCTCTCATCGCTTTTACAGTAATCGGAGATCCCGACTACAAGACTAGTCTCGATATTATCAAAAAAATAGCTGATTCTGGGGCTGATGCACTTGAGCTTGGAGTCCCTTTTTCAGATCCAATAGCAGACGGCAGGACTATACAGGCAGCAGACTTGAGGTCTTTGGAAAATGGAATGAATACTGACAAGGCACTTGAGTTTGTCAGGGATTTAAGGAGGTACACAGGCATTCCGATAGGATTGCTCACTTATTACAACATTGTATTCCGAAGAGGATTGGAAAAATTTTATCGGGATGCCCACAAAGCAGGAGTTAATAGCGTTTTGATTGCAGATTTGCCAATAGAGGAATCTGGCAACATAATTGAGATTTCAAAGAAAAGCAAAGTTGATGCGGTATTTATGATAAGCCAATTGAGTGATGAAAAAAGAATAAGGAAAATTGCTTCTGCTTCGAGTGGATTTATCTACCTTGTCTCAAGGCTCGGAGTTACTGGCGCAAGAAATGAAATGCAAAGCTCGACACTTTCATTAATCAAAAGAGCCAGGAAATTTACAGACAAGCCATTGTATGTTGGATTTGGCATAAGCACGCCAGAGCATGTAAAAAGTGTAATTAATGCAGGCGCTGATGGCGTGATTGTCGGGAGTGCAGTTGTCAGACTGATTGAAGAAAATCTCAAAAACAAGGAAAAAATGCTTGATAATATTGGGAGTTTTATTAAGAGACTGAAAAAAGGAACAAAAGTATAGTGATATCACTGATTGCTGGTAATCTCGACAATTGCTTCATGGGCTTTGATAAAGTCAGAACTTTTGACATAAATTATAAAATTTGGAACACTCACAATCATTTCCTCCAAATTGATGTTTAATGCATACAGTTCATTGACCATCTTGGCAAGGGTCCCTTTTGTCGCAACTGCATCTTTACTCATCACAATCCTGATTTCAGAAAGGTTATTTTTATGGCTTAATATCACTTCTTTATCCACAAGCGCAATTACTTTGATGATTTTTTCTTTTTCTCCAATAATGTTAAAGACGTCCGGCGTACTGGAAAATATAAGCTCCTGCATTAGTTTATGGGAAAAAATATTATTATTTTTTGAAGAATTTTTTATGATGGCACAACTAACGTTGTTCCTGGTCATTACTTTTGCCCCTTTTAAGACGCTCAAGACAACTTCTTCCTGAAGCTTGATGCGGGGTTCAAACCGGTTGATTGAGTTGATTACAGAGTCCAGAGACGCATATGTAAGTAACGCATTTACGAAATTAGAGGAAAATAGAACGAGACAGCTTGCTCTCTTTAACTTTGACAAAATAAATGGTGTTGTTTTTATGAAGGGGGGACATGCGGGATTTTAAATTCCCAGTGGCCTTTACTTGGTTTTTCACAAAATCCAAAAACCGAAACATTTAAAAATAATCCTTAATATCAGATAACTATGCAAGATTTAACTTTAAGTTCAAATTTGAATTTTAATTCTCTTAGATTCAGTTATTTCTATTTCTGGCAGTAAGCCAGCCCATAAACAATTTTCAACATTGACAAATTTAAAGCTTGATAAATCTATTTTTAATTTTTCCAAAATTAAAGAATTAAAGCTGACATGGAGGCATAATAAAATGATTATCGTATTAAAATCAAAAACAACAAAGGAGGAAATCAACACTATAGGCGAACTGCTGAAAAAAAGGGGCCTTAAGCCGGTTGAATTCAACGGAGACGAGAGAACAGTAATCCACGTATTGGGAGATGTGAAGGATGACTCAGTTGCCCAAGTCAGCTCAATAAGCTGTGTGGAAAAAGTAGTAAGGATACTAAAACCCTTCAAGCTTGCAAGCAAGGAGCACCACTCCCAAAAAACAGTAATCAAAATAGGGGATGTTTCAATAGGCAATGGGGATTTTGTCGTAATAGCAGGTCCCTGCTCGATAGAAAGCGAGGAGCAGATAATGGAATCAGCAGAAATGCTGAAAAAACTTGGAATAAAGATAATGAGGGCGTCTGCCTTCAAGCCAAGAACTTCGCCGTATGATTTTCAGGGGCTTGGAATAAAAGGCCTGAAGCTCCTAAAAAAAGTGAGAGACAAGACAGGAATTTTAGTCGAAACAGAAGTAATGGATGTCAGAGATGTAGCCATAGCAGCAGAATATGTTGATGTCTTAAGGGTTGGGGCGCGCAACATGCAAAACTATGATTTGCTCAAGGAGCTTGGCAAAATAAACAAGCCAGTCATATTGAAGAGGGGAATGTCTGCTACAATAAATGAGTTCATTATGGCAGCAGAGTACATTTTGTACCATGGAAACAGGAACGTAATACTATGCGAGAGGGGAATAAGGACTTTTGAGACAGCTTACAGGAATACCCTAGACATAGGAGCAGTTGCAGTGCTCAAGAATTTGACTCACCTGCCTGTGATAGTTGACCCAAGCCATGCTGCCGGCAACAGGGAACTTATCGGGCCGTTAAGCAAGGCATCCGCTGCTGCTGGTGCAGACGGCCTTTTGGTAGAAGCACATCCTAATCCTCAAAAAGCATTGAGCGATGCAGCACAATCACTATACCCTGAGCAACTCTCAAAATTGCTTGATGAGCTAAAACCTGTATGCGCGGCAGTAGGTAAAAGGTTGAATTAAGATGGAAAAATTAGATGTTGAAATCAAAGGAAAAAACAATAATTACTGCATATTCGTTGGAAATTCGATAATGCAGGATTTGATTGATTATATCAAGACAAAACATGCAAAAAGAAGATTTGCTTTGATTACAGATGATACAATCAGCAAACTGCATTGTGAAGTTATAAGTTTATTCAATGAATTAAAACCTTTTTTGATAGTCATTCCGGCAGGAGAAGCGAGCAAATCAAGAGAAATGAAGGAAAAGATAGAAGACAGACTTCTTGAAAACAAATTTGGAAGAGACACATTGATTGTTGCTGTTGGGGGCGGAGTCATCGGGGATTTGGCTGGTTTCGTTGCTTCTACTTTCAGCAGGGGTATTCCAATAATTCATGTGCCGACAACTTTGCTTGCAATGGCAGATTCCTCAATAGGGGGCAAAACCTCAGTTAATACAAATCATGGCAAGAATTTGGTAGGAACAATCCACCAGCCGGATGCAGTATTTGCCGACCTGAAATTTTTGGACACTTTGCCGGATGAGGAATTTAGAAACGGCCTTGCTGAAATAATCAAGATAGCAATAGTCAATGACAGGAAACTATTTGATTTTATTGATAAACATGCAGAAGAAATTTTAAACAGGGACAAGGACACATTGCAGCACATAGTACTTGAGGCAATTGAATTAAAAAAAAGCATTATCGAGAAAGACACTTACGAATCAGGCCTGAGGCAAATACTGAATTTTGGGCATACTTTCGGACACGCCCTTGAAGCTTCCTGTGATTATAAAATAAAGCACGGATGCGCCGTGGCCGAGGGAATTCTTGTCGAGTCAAAATTGTCAATGCTGCTTGGAAATTTGAAAGAAACTGAGGAAGTGAGAATAAGGCACCTGATTAAGTCCATGGGATTCCAAATTACTGCTGATTTAGATTTTGGCACAAGCAAGATGCTTGATCTGATGGAAATGGACAAGAAATCCCTGAAACAAAAACCAAGGTTTGTATTAATAGAAAACATAGGAAAAGTAAAATCAGAAGATGAAATGTTTTCATTTGAAGCTGAAAATAAAACTATAAAGCAAGCAATAGAACTGTGTAAAAATGATGCAAATAAAACCCATTAAAGACTTGAATGCAACTGTATCAGTTCCCGGCAGCAAATACATTGCCAACCGGCTTTTGATTATTTGCAGCCTTGCAAAAGGCACCTCGGTTTTGAATAATGTGCCTGATAATGACGATATAAATAACTCTATTAGAGCATTGCAGCAGTTTGGAGTTCAAATAAAAAAGAATAAGGATATTTTAACTATAGTTGGAACGAGTGGAAAATTAAAGCAGCGAAAAAATGAAATCAATGTCGGAGATTCAGGAACTTTGTTAAGATTTATCTCAGGCCTTGCAGCCCTCAGCAAAGGAAAAACAAAAATAACCGGAAGCAGTAGGATAAAACAAAGGCCAATAATTGATTTACTCAAAAGCCTGAATGATTTAGGCGTAAAATCCAGCTCCAGAAACGGGCATGCCCCATTGATAATCAAGGGCGGCAATTTTAGGGGCGGAAGAACTGAAATCAAAGGAGATGTAAGCAGCCAATTCATAAGCTCCCTGCTTTTGACAGCCCCTTATGCCAAAGGCGATGTCCAAATTGTTGTGAAAGGCAAACTTGTTTCCCCGGAGTATGTTGATTTGACAATTGATTTAATGAATAAATTTGGAATAGAAGTCAAGAGAGGAAAAAACACATTAAAAATCAAATCCGGGCAAAAATACATGGCAAAAAAATTTAATATACCTTCAGACTGGTCGAGTGCAAATTATTTTTTTGCAGCTGCGGCAATAGTTCCGGGAACTGTCAGGATTAGTAATCTTGACATGAAATCAATGCAGCCTGAATCAGGATTCATAGAATTACTTGTAAGGATGGGCTGCAAAGCCCTTATTGAGAAGAATTCAGTACAGATAACCGGGCCAAGCAAGCTCAAAGCAATAGCGGCAGATATGTCTTCAATGCCTGATTCTGCACAGACTTTGGCTGTAACTGCATTATTTGCAAATGGGGCTACAAAACTAAGCGGAATCTCAAACCTCAAATTCAAGGAATCAGACAGGATTAATGATACTGCAGCTGAACTAAGGAAAATCGGAGCAGTGGTTAAAATAACAGGGGATGGAATGGAAATAACTCCAAAAAAATTGAATCCTGTGAAAATAAACACCCGTAACGACCACAGGATGGCCATGAGCTTTGCCATTGCAGGATTAAAAATTCCCGGAGTAAAAATAGAAAATCCCAAATGTGCCAATAAGTCATTTATGCAATTCTGGCAGAGACTAGGCGAAATAACCAATGCAAAAAAAGAAAAAAATATCGTCCTAATAGGCTACAGGGGTGCAGGCAAGACTTCAACTGCCAATGAACTGTCCAAGCTGACAGGAATCCCTGTAATTAGCACAGATGGGGAAATTTTAAGAAAAACCGGGATGAAGTTAGGGGACTTCATAAATAAATATGGGTGGGGGGAATTTAGGCAAATAGAAAGCGAAATTATAAGAAAAATCGAAGGCCTGAACGGAATAATAATTGACTGCGGCGGCGGAGTTGTAGAAATCCACTCCAACATAAAATTGTTAAAGAAAAATAGCACGGTGTTCTGGCTTAAAGCCCCGGCTAATATTTTAACTGAAAGAGTAAGGAATAAAAAAACCAGACCGTCAATAACTGGAAAAAGATCATTTACAGGCGAGATAGAGCAAGTGCTGGAAAGAAGAGCGCCATTATACAAGAAAGCTGCAGATTTTGAAATATCCACAGAAAATAAAACACCAATCGAAGCTGCAAAACTGATAATTGAAAAAATCAAAAACCTGACAAAAACAAAAATTTGCACTTCAATAACTGCAGACAATGTAAAAGATTCCATTAATTACATGAAAAAAGCATCATCTTCAGATTTGATAGAACTAAGGCTTGATTTTCATAAAGACATTTCTGCACAAGATTTAAAGAAAATGATTCAAAAATCACCAAAGCCAACAATAGTTACCTGCAGGCCTGCCAAGTTTGGCGGAATGTTTAATGGATCAGAAGAAGAAAGGCTTGCACTATTAAGCAAGGCAATCTGTCTTGGCGCAAATTTTATTGACGTTGAATTTAAGTCGGGAATTGCGAGCCGGATAATTAAAAATAAAAGCAATTCACAAATAATAGTTTCGCACCACGATTTTGAGAAAACTCCTTCATTGGAAGAGCTAAATTCATTATACAATGAAACAAAAAAATCAAATCCCGACTTTGTAAAAATTGTGACAAGAGCCAATTCGATTAATGATAATTTTACTTTTTTTGAACTCCTTAAAGATAAAAATGACTTAATTGCTTTTTGCATGGGGCAAAGTGGAGAAATCTCAAGAATATTGGCTCCGAAATTTGGCTCAAGAATTACTTACTGCAGCCTGGATAATCCAGGAGAGCCGGAACTGGGGCAGATTGCTCTGCAAGACATGAAAAATCTGTACCATACCAGATTAATCAACAAAGATACAAATATCATTGGGATAATAGGGGAATTTGCCGAAAACTCAATGTCAAAATACATGCACAATCCAAATTTTGTAAAGAACGGGCTGAATTTTGTTTATATCCCGTTTAAAGTGGCAACCAACGAGCTAAAACAATTTATGGAAAATTTCAGAAAATTTGGCTTTAAAGGAGCTGCAGTTACAATTCCCCACAAGGGAGGGATAGTCAAATACATTGATGGATTAGACGAAACCTCCAGGAAAATTGGGGCGACAAACACACTTGTTAATGATAAAGGAAAAATTACAGGATACAACACGGATTATTACGGGGCTGTCCAGGCTTTAAAAGAGAAAATACAAATAAAGGGCAAAAAAACACTTGTAATCGGGGCAGGCGGCGCTGCAAGGGCCGTAATTTATGGCCTAAAAAAAGAAGGAGCAAGTCTTACAGCAGTCAACAGGACAATCAAAAAGGCGCAAAAACTTTCAGACGAGTTCAAAATAAGATTTGATGGATTTGATAATCTCAAAAAATCTGTAAAAAATAATGATATAATAATAAACACAACAAGTGTCGGAATGGCTCCAAACCAAAACACATCAATTTTAGGGAAGAATCATCTGGTGAAAGATAAACTTGTAATGGATTTAGTCTACAAGCCAGCCAATACAAAGCTAATAAGGCTTGCCAGGGAAAAAGAATGCAGGACTATTACCGGAGACAGGATGCTCGTATACCAGGCTGTAAGGCAATTTGAACTATGGACTGGAGTAAACCCCGGATTTAAGAATATGGAATTACAATTATTAAAACAAATGAGCAAAGGTGGATAAAATGGCAGGAAATTCATTTGGAGAAATTTTTAGGATAACAAACTTTGGAGAAAGCCATGGGAAGGTTATTGGCGTTGTTGTGGACGGATGCCCTCCGTTATTGGACTTGAGCGAAAAGTACATTCAAAAATTTCTTGACAGGAGGGTACCGGGACAAAGCGAAGTCACGACACAAAGGCAGGAGCCGGATAAAGTTGAGATTGTATCCGGACTTTTTGATGGAAAGACCACAGGAACACCTGTATGCATGCTTATTTTTAACAAAGATTTCAGCAGGAATGACTACAGTGAAATCTCCAAAGTTTTCAGGCCAAGCCACGCTGATTTCACTTACCAAAAAAAATATGGCATAAGAGACCCGTTTGGCGGAGGAAGAAGCTCGGCAAGGCTTACAGCAGGAAATGTTGCTGCAGGGGCAATAGCATTCAAGCTGCTTAATGAAAAGTTCAAGACAGAAATTGTGGCTTATGTCAGGCAGGTAAAGGATATAGAATCAAGAGTTGATGCATACAAAGTAACTCAAAGTGATGTAGACTCAAACATTCTCAGATGCCCTGATAAAAATGCTTCCAGAAAGATGATAAAACTTGTTGAAGATGCAAAAGACAAAGGCGATTCAGTTGGAGGAATCATAGAGTGCGTTATCAGAAATGCCCCCATTGGCCTGGGCGAGCCTATTTTTGACAAGCTTGGGGCTGATTTGGCCAAGGCAATGATGTCAATAAATGCAACAAAAGGGTTTGAGATTGGCTCCGGATTTGAAGGGACAAAACTTTTTGGAAGTGAGCACAATGATGAGTTTACTATTTCAAACAAAAAAATATCAACAAAGACAAATAATTCAGGAGGCATCCAGGGTGGAATATCGAATGGAATGCCAATAATATTCAGGGTTGCCTTTAAGCCTACGTCCACAATCAGGAAAATTCAGCATACTGTCGACATCAAAGGAAATAAGGTGCAAATACAGGCAAAGGGCAGGCACGACCCCTGTGTCTTGCCAAGAGCTGTTCCTATAGTTGAATCGATGGCAGCCTTGGTTTTATGCGACCATTACCTGAGGCACAGGGCACAATGCGGTGATAATCATGGCAAATAAACTTGAAAATTTGAGGAAAACTATCGACAATATTGATGATTCCATTCTTGAACTGCTTGTGAAAAGGAAAATGCTCTCAGTTCAGGCCGGAAAAATAAAAAGGATGACCGGCAAAAAAATCAACGATAATGCAAGAGAGCGGCAAATAATCCTCAGATTAAGGAACTTGGCAAATCAAAAAGGCATTGATGAAAAATTTACCGCGGGACTATTCAGAGTGATATTAAATCAATCGAAAAAGGAACAATCAATTTTATTGGCCAAAAAATGAGAAAAACAAAAATAGGCCTGATAGGATTCGGGCGATTCGGAAAGCTCGCGGCAAAATACCTGTCAGAAAATTTTGATATTTATGTTTTTGACAAAAAAATAAAATCCCCGGGCAAGAAATCTGCAGAAAAAATAATATTTGCACCGCTTAAATCTGTTTGCAAATGCAGTGTGGTGATTGTTTGCGTTCCAATATCTGAGCTTGAGAAACTGCTTCATCAAATTAAAAACCTTGTAAAAAAGGATTCTCTTATTGTTGATGCATGCTCAGTCAAGGAATATCCCTCCAAGCTCATGGAAAAAATATTGCCTGGCGAGGTTCAGATACTTGCAACACACCCATTATTCGGCCCAGACACCGCGTTAAACTCATTGAAAGGGAGAAAAATTGTTTTATGCAGGATAAAGGTCTCCAACAAACTTTATGCCGGTATAACCAAGTTTCTTGAAAACAAGGGATTAACTGTGGTAGAATCCACCCCAAAAGAGCATGACAGGGAAATTGCAAAGACCCTTGTTTTGACACATTTCATAGGCAGGACAATGCTTGAATCCGGCGCTAAAGATTCAGGCATCGGTACAAACGGCTACACGATGCTAATGGAAGTTATTGACACAGTAAAAAATGACACATGGCAGCTTTTTGATGACATGAACAAATATAACAGATATTCAAAGAATGCCAGGGATAAATTCATCAGAAGCGCCAATAAAATCAACAACAGGCTAAAATGAAAGTTGCATATCAGGGGATAAAGGGAGCTTACAGCGAATCAGCAGTATACAAATATTTTGGAAACGATGCCCTGGCAGCTGGCTATGGTACATCTGAAGACGTATTTGAGGCCGTAATGGAAAATAAATCAGATTACGGACTGCTTCCGTTTGAAAATACAATTGCAGGAAGTATTGCAATAAATTATGACTTATTGCTAAAGCACGATGTTGCCATAATTGGCGAAGTTTTTCTTCAGATAACCCATAACATTTTATCACACCGCGGAAATAAACTGGAAAATATCAGGACTGTTTATTCGCACAGCCACGCACTGGAGCAATGCAGGGCGTTTATCAGAAAAAATAAATTAAATGCCGCTGCAGAATATGACACTGCAGGCGCAGCCAAAATAATCAAAGAAAGGGGCAGGAAAGATGAAGCTGCAATTGCTTCTGAATCATGTTCGAAAATTTATGATTTGGACATAATAGAAAAAGACATTGCAACAAACAGAAATAATATAACAAAATTCTTTGTGTTTGCCAGTAAAAACAGTGTTCCAAAAGACATTAATGGAGAGAAAACAAGCATAGCTTTCAAGACAAAGCACTATCCAGGCGCATTGATAAACTGCCTGCAGAGACTGGCTAAAAACAATATTAACCTGACAAAGCTGGAATCGCGGCCAGTTCCGGAGAATCCCTGGGAATACGTATTTTACGCTGATTTTGAAGGGGGGATTGAAGACGAGAATGTCGAGCTTGCGTTAAGCGAGATGGAAGCTTCTTCTGTTTTTTTGAAAGTTCTTGGAAGCTATCCAAAATATAAAGAGTGAGAATTCAGCCCATATATCCGGGCTTGTCATTAAGCATCTGCTTTGCCCTTGCGGCTGTCAGCTGCTCGGAAAGCTCTTCATAATGCCTCTCGACATCCTTTGTGACTGAAGGCCTGACTTTTTCAACAGCCTGCTTAAAATGCCTTGGAAGAATTTCTCTTGAATTTATGTTTTCCCGTAGTGCAAGGATTGCAGCTTCGCGGCATATTGCCTCGATGTCAGCGCCGACATAGCCTTCAGTTAATCTTGCAAGCTTTACCAAAAGCTCTTCTTTTGTAGAGATTTCGTCCCATTCAATATTTGGAAAATCCTTTATTGAAAACTCGGCAGACTGCCCGCTTTCACTTACGCTTTCCATTTTTTTCCCGGGTCTTGATTTTGCCATTTTAGTTTAATTACATCCCAAGCGGTTCTGTTTTTACTTCTATTTCTTTTTCTTTTGACGGCTTTACTGCTATTGGCATGTTTTTTGTGTGAACCTTGAAAATCTCAAGCCTTGCACCGTCGTCAGGAATCGGCGTAAGAATCATCCTGTCAAACCTTCCGGGCCTTAAGAGCGCAGTATCAACAATGTCAGGCCTGTTTGTTGCGGCAATCACGACAACATCATTCAGGTCCTCAAGGCCGTCAACTTCGGTCAGAAGCTGGTTTACAACTCTTTCGCTGGCGTGATTTTCCGAGCTCATCCCCCTCCTTGGAGCGAGCGCGTCAATCTCGTCAAAGAAAATAATGCACGGGCTTACCTGCCTTGCTTTCTTGAAAACTTCTCTTACCGCTTTTTCTGACTCACCGACCCATTTGCTTAACAATTCAGGGCCTTTTACTGAAATAAAATTTGCCTCGCTTTCGTTCGCAACAGCTTTTGCAAGGAGCGTCTTTCCAGTTCCGGGAGCTCCATAAAGCAAAATTCCCCTTGGCGGCCTGACTCCGAGCCTTATGAATGCCTCAGGATGTTTTAGCGGCCATTCGACTGCCTCGATAAGCTCCTGCTTTACATTTAATAATCCTCCAATCTGGGACCATTTGACATTTGGAATTTCAACAAGCACTTCTCGCAATGCGCTTGGCCTTACGACTTTAAGAGCATCCTTGAAATCACCCTGATTAATTACCAGCTTTTCAAGAAGGTCTTTTGGTAAAGGCTCATCTTCCTTTAGCTTTATGTCAGGCAGAACTTTTCTTAACACAATCATTGCAGCTTCTTTTGCAAGCGATGACAAATCAGCGCCGACAAAGCCGTGAGTTACCTGCGCAAGTTCGGGAAGAGAAACAACCCTTAAGTCTGCGCTTACAATGTCAAAATATTTCTTGAGCTTTGAAATTTCAAGCCTTTTGAATAATTCACTTTTTTCAGGATTTTCAATAAGATACCTGTTGATTATTTTTTCTATGTTTTTGCCGTTAACTTCCTTATACCTGAGAAGCCCCATTATTGCTTCCTTGTAATCCTGCTCAAATTCACTTTCCTTTACAAGACTCTCTCTTGTGAACATCGGCATGTTCCTTGTGTGAATCTTGAGTATGTTGAGCCTGCCTTCCTTGCTTGGAACACCGATTTCAATTTCTCGGTCAAACCTTCCGGGCCTTCTTAATGCAGGGTCTAGAATGTTTGGAACGTTTGTTGCTGCAATTACTACAACTTTCCCTCTTGACTGAAGGCCGTCCATCAGTGCGAGCATTTGGGCAACAACTCTCCTTTCAACTTCGCCCCTTGTTTCTTCTCTTTTTGATGCGATTGCGTCAATCTCATCAATGAATATGATTGAAGGCGCGTTTTTTTCTGCTTCCTCGAATTTTTTTCTTAAGTTTTCTTCAGACTGCCCATAATACTTTGACATTATTTCAGGCCCGTTGATTAAGATAAAGTGCGAATTTGTTTCATTTGCGACAGCTTTTGCAAGTAAAGTTTTTCCAGTTCCTGGCGGTCCGTGCAAAAGTACACCTTTTGGAGCTTCAATTCCAAGCCTTTCAAAAATTTCAGGATGCTTAAGTGGAAGCTCTACCATTTCACGGACTTTTTTTATCTCGTCAGAAAGGCCGCCTACATCTTCGTAAGATACTTCAGGAACCCTTTCTTCCTCGACTTCCACAGCTTCAGTCCTGAATTCAATTTCTGTCTGGTCTAGGATTATGACAGGCTGCTTTGGATTTGTGTCGACAACAACGAATTTTATGTCGCCAAAGCCTATTCCCATCATGCTTTCATCAAGAATATTGAATATGTCTTCGTCAAAGAACGGATTATTCATCATCGTGTTTTTCCTTCTTCTTGCGCCGCCAAGGGACACAATGTCACCTTTGACAACAGCCCTTCCCAAAAGGCCCTGCTTGAAAACTTCAGGAGATGCCCTTATCACGATTCCTTTTCTTGCGGGCGCGATTATGATTTTTTTTGCTTCCTTTACGATTGCTTTTCTTACCTTTACAATCTCGCCGATTCCCGTCTTAGAATTCTTTCTGATGATTCCGTCCATCCTTATGATGTTTAGTCCAATGTCTCCCGGATATGAGCGGTCTGCTATCGCAACAGTTTTCCTTTCGCCTTCAATTTCGACAATGTCGCCTGGCTTTATTTCCACTTCGCTTAGATAGCCTGAATCAATCCTGACAATCCCCTTGTTGACATCATCCTGGATTGCTTCTGCGACTTTTAGCTTGAGCTCTTTTTCTGACATATTATCACTTCAAAGTTAAGTCTTGGTTTTTTATAAATGTTTTGAAAAAATGTTTGTAATATCCTCCAAAATTGGTAATTTTATGATTTTATTTCTTTCTTATCTTTGATTTCGCAACCTTACTAAACTTAAAATCAGCTCCGCGATAGATAGGCGGCCGCATTAGGCCTCATTTATTCAGCTGGTTCGTTGCATTGCGAAGATTGCTTCTTGATTTGGCTATAAAAATAAAAACAAACGATTTTCGCCCGAAATGGGGCGAATGTGCGGATTTGATGAACGATCAATGCCGAGCGAAATGGCGAGGTGTAATTATGAACTTCACTGTTTGATTAGTTTAGTGTAAAACAACCCTTACCCAAAAATTGGATTGGTGATTATGATCTAGAATAATTAAATAAATTCTATCCAATATAATTCTTGTCCTTTTGGTCAGCATTAACCTGAACTTTTGGCAAAGGTATTGGGGAAGGCAAATTAACTTCCTGGCTTAGAATCAGCGCCTGGATGTTGCACTTTGAAAGGATGGTGTTTAGCATTAGCGCCATAAGCTCTTTTGGAAGCTTCTTGTCTTTTTTCCAGTCAGCTATGATTTCCTTGACCTTCTTTGGATCTTCGTGATAAAGAATTTCGCCTTCAAACATTATACTGCCCATTGCAGGCTCGTATCTTGAGACTGACTCGAACTTAAACTTTGCGACATTCTTCTTTTCCTTGCCTAACGACAAGTCTGCTTCTTCAACACTTTTTATGCTGACATTGTTGTTTATGTCAATTTTCCCTTTGACGCTCTGGAGCTTCTCAGCGCTTAGTTTTGTGAATCCGAATCCGACTATCATTGCAGTTTTAGTATTTTTATTCGGTATATAAAGGTTTGGAATGAGAATATTCATCTCTTCGAGTTTAATTCAAGAAAATGCTTCATACTTTCATCCAGATGAAAATAAATTCCTCCTTTATTGAACACTATGCCAGAAACATCACCATGAATGCCTCCATAAACACTTTTTCCATTAAGCTGGAAATCCAGTTCAATTGTAGGGCCTCCCCACAAGAGGTTGTTGGGAGCGCTATAATCAAAAGCAATTCTGTCAAGCAGGTTGATAATTTTCTTTTTGTCTTTTATGACGTAATTCTTTGGCAAAGGCTCGTCAGTGCGCGATAGAAATTCGTGGAAAGTGACTGCTAGCGATTGTATATCACTGACCTTCATTGGAATTTTTTTGTCACTCATCTCTTTGTCAATTTGTTTTTCAAGTTCAGCGTAGACTGCCTCTGTTTGCTGCTGCGGTATCCTATATATGGTGGCTTCATCAAAAGAAAAATACAGGCTGGAATTATCCATATTGTCAACGAGCAAATCCCCTTCTATCGTTTTACCTGATTGGACGAGATAAATAAAACCGATTCCGTCCAGCTCTTCTGGCGAGTCTATATCCCCCAGTCTGACTTTAGAATTTTTAATTATATTCTCAAGCAATCCACTAACTTGCCCTTTATCTGTGAACTGGTATTCAAGAGGCGACTTATCATATAATCTTATTCCAATTTTTTCTACTTTGGATGGGTTTATGTTTCTTCCTGAGTAAATTTCTGATTGCTGTACAATGGATTCTGCAGGGACATAGGCAGCTGCCGGTAGTGAGATTGGATGTACTCCAAGCAATCCTGCTAACAATAAAGATAGAGATTTCGTCATAAAGGTGGTTTAGTTATGAATTATATAAATTTTCTCGAATTTAGATCAAAAATAGTGAGAAGTCGCATTTAAATTTATTTTTTGGCAAGTATTTCATAGTATCTCTTTAGTACTTCTTTTCCGCCTTCAGTTATTGGAAAATGTTTATTAGGTTCACCAGATTTATGTAAAGCTGATAAATCATCGAGAGGTGTAAATACAATATAATTTCCTTGATTATCCACTAAATTTAATTTATATGCGGGAATGGACCAATGTCCTTCATTAGAAGGTGCTCTATAAGTATTTGATCTGACATTAGTCAACAATTTGTCAATATCTTCTTTATCTGTAATTTCAACCAGAGTATAGTTTCCGGGTAGGTTTTCTATTATTTCTATTCTTCTTAGATCATTGTAGTCAACTCTGGGTGAGTGTTTTTGTGCAGTCTCGCTCCTTTCTTGTTTAACTAAATACTCAAGAGTTTGTGCCTCATTTATAGAGGAAGTACCTATTAAAAATGCAAGTGCTGGTGCTAAATATTTTCCCATAATTATCTTGTTAATTTCAAAGTTTATATATTTTTCCTGATTTTTCATAAAAGATGTTTCAAAGTAATTCACAAGGATAAAGTTTATATTAAAATAGTACTTACTTGAAAGTTATGAAAAACTCTTTGACTTTGGAAGAAAGAACATTGACTCATAGACTAATAAGCCATGACATCTTTGCCTTTTTTGGAATAATGAACACGGAGTTATGTACGGAAATCGATGAAACAAAAAAAGAGTTATTACAAGCTTATTTGTCACATGTTTATTCTACCCTCCGTTCAATAGAACAATTAAACAATAATTACGAACTTTACAAAATGACTCCAGGAGACCTTAGAGAACAACTGGAAAAATTAGTATCCTTCCCTCCATTAAAAAATGTTTCATATTCTTTAGAAGTCAATAGCAGTTTTAAATCTAATCCCAATGTCTTATACTCCGCTTTGTATAATTTGGCAAAAAATAGCGGAAGATTTATTGATAAGGATCAAGGAAAAATATCAGTTTCTGCTTCTGAGTATTCAGGAGAAGTACCGGAGAGAGTTTATACCGCAGAAGGGACTCCGACAGAAGGAGATTTTATTTTATTAAATGTGAATGACAATGGCCAAGGCTTTCCGAAAGACAGGCCTTTAAAGGAATTCATCAAACTTGGAGTTTCTACTAAAGGAAATGATTCCGGATTCGGACTTTATTATGTTGCGCTTGTTTGCAAATTTTTAAGGAGCCATTTAACTATTGATTCCGAGCCTGGGAATACAAATATTTCCATATACCATCCCTTAGATTTGACAAAGCTGCCAGAAATTATACCAAGAAAGGGACTTTTAGAAAGAATAAAATTCTGGTAAACTCTATTAATTAGCAATATTTTGTTTCTTATTGAAGTAGTAAAATTTAAATACTCCATACGCTACCTTATGATATGGCGCAAACAAAATATAGGATAGCAACAATCGGTTCTCATTCTGCACTGCAAATATTCAAGGGAGCGCACGAAGAAGGCTTTGAAACTATTGCTGTGTGCAAGAAAGGCTTTGAAAGGCCTTACAAGATGTTTGGAGTTGCCGATGAAATTATAACTGTTGAAAATCTCAAGGACTTTCCAAAGATTCAGGACCAGCTCATTAAGAAAAATGCAATAGTGATTCCTCACGGTTCATTTGTCACTTACATGGGGTTTGAGAATGTTGAAAAGCTTAAAATAAATTATTTCGGCAACAAGAAAATTTTGAAATGGGAGTCTGACAGGCATTTGGAAAGGCAGTGGCTTTTGAATGCAGGCCTAAAGATGCCGAGAATTTTCAGAAGCCCAAAAGACATAGACACTTTAGCAATTGTAAAGTTCATGGGAGCTGAAGGCGGCAAAGGATATTTCCTTGCAAAAAACCAGAAGGATTTTGACAAAAAAATAAAGCCTTACAAATTAAGAAAATATGTTTTGCAGGAATACATAATCGGCGTCCCTTTATTCATACACTATTTTTACTCGCCCTTGACAAACGAGCTTGAAATAATGGGCGCAGACATAAGGTATGAAAGCAATGTAGATTCGCTGGGACGAATATCTGCCAGGGACCAGATTGCACTTCCCCAGGTTGATCCAAGCTATGTGATTGTTGGAAATATTCCTGTTGTTGTACGAGAATCATTTTTGCCAAGGATGATAGAGATGGGCGAAGCTGTGGTGCGTGAATCAAAAAAGCTTGCGCCGCCGGGATTATTCGGGCCATTCTGCCTTGAAACAATTTTGACTCCCGAAGAAGAGATTTTTGTCTTTGAGATTTCGGCAAGAATAGTTGCTGGAACAAATCCTTACATTCACGGAAGCCCTTACACATGGCTAAAATACGACGAGCCGATGTCAACAGGCAGAAGGATTGCTAGAGAGATAAAGAATGCAATTAAGACTAACCAGCTTAAGAAGATATTAAACTGATATGAAAAAATCAATAATCACAAGCATAATTTTTCTTTTAATCATAAATATTGCAATTGCTGAAGACTTGTCTGATTATCCTGATTTTTTTGGAGAGTATGACAAAATAACTTTAGTTGTGGGTGATGAATCGTCATCCCTGAATGTAATCGCGCAGTCAAACGTCGGCTCTGCATTAAGGACGTCGAGGCCAGACCTTAAAATCAGCAACCAGCTTTCTAGTGAAGCTGACACGCTTAAGCAAAACATAATCTCTTTTGGAAATCCATGCGTCAATCCAACAACTGCGGATATAATGAACAATCCAGACACTTGTGATGAAGATTTTGAAAAGGGCAAAGCTTACATCAAACTTTTTAAGAATGTCAAATTTTTTAATATTGTAGTTGCAGGATACAGCGATGAGGGAACAAGAAAAGCCGGAGATATTTTATCTAATTTTCAGGATTACAGCCTGAAAGGAGATGAGTTTGTTTTTGAATTTGAGGAGAAGTCTGCACCAAAGAAAGAGAAGCAGGAAACCGAAAATCAGGAAACAGAAGAACAAAATATTGAAGAGGAGCTGGAGATTATTGATTCAGAGTCAGAAATTAAAGAACAACTGGATGATTTAGAATCACTTGAGCGAGAAGCCGGGGATATTTCAGAACAGGCAGGACAGACCGGGCAATCAGGCAACTCCGCTTCAAATCAGGAATCAAGTGAAAAACCCAACTTTTTAAAAAGATTCATTGACTGGATAGCATCATTATTTTCATAAAATGATAAATCAAAAACAAATTTCAAAGATATTTGACAGCTACGACAAGACAAAGATTACAATTGGGGTTCTGGGAGGGCATTCTGCGCTTGATGTCTGCAGGGGCGCTCACATGCACGGCTTTAAGACGCTTGTAGTCTGCCAGAAGGGGCGCGACAAGACATACTCCAAATTCTACAAAAGAAGGGATGGAATCGGCTTTGTCGACGACGTGATTGTTGTTGACAAATTTTCAGACATAACAAAAAAAGAAGTGCAGGAAGAACTGAGGAAGAGAAACACAATTTTTATCCATAACAGGTATTTCTGGGTTTACTGCAATTTTGACGACATAGAAAATAATTTTCTTGTGCCAATATACGGGACTCGCGACATGGTAAAGCTTGAGGAGAGGGATGCTCCAAACAACCAGTACTTTTTGCTTGAGAAAGCAGGAATCAGGATGCCGAAAATTTTCAGGGATCCCAAAAAAATCGACTCACTTGCAATTGTAAAGGTTGCAGAGGCTAAACGCGGGTATGAGCGCGCATTTTTTCTCTGCTCAAGCTATGCTGATTACAGGCAAAAATCGGATGAACTTATCAAGAGCGGGACAATCACTGAAAAAGACCTCAAAAAAGCAGTAATTGAGGAATATGCAATCGGCGCGCACGTTAATTTTAATTTTTTCTACAGCCCGCTTAATGATTCGCTTGAACTTATGGGAACAGACACAAGAAGGCAGACAAACCTTGACGGCATCCTAAGGCTGCCTGCAGATGAGCAGCTTGAAGTTTTAAAACACATGAAGCCAAAAATGGTTGAGACGGGGCATTACACAGTCACAATAAAAGAATCCCTGCTTGAGAAAGTGTTTGACATTGGCGAAAAATTTGTTGAAGCAACAAAAAAACACCACGGCACTCCTATTATAGGGCCTTTTGCGCTTCAGGGGGCCGTGATTGCAGAAGAAGGAAAAGAAGAAATTGTTATTTTTGATGTTTCAATGAGGATTCCGGGAAGCCCGGGAACTTTATTTACGCCATACTCAGGCTATCTTTACGGTTATTCAATCAGCTATGGCGAGCGGATTGCGAGCGAAATAAAAAAAGCGATTGAAGAAGGAAAACTCGATTTAATTTGCACTTAACTCACAATTTTGTTTAATCAGACACGAATAAACCAAAATCGGGCCTCGCCACTAGATACTCGCGCCCGCAATGGCGCGACAAACATTAAGACGACGGGAAAATTATTGAATATTCCGAGGCGAAAATTTATTGGCAGCAAAATTTTTGCCGAGAGTAACTGTTGAAAATTCGAAGAATTTTCCTGTTTAAATCCATTTAAAATACGCAAAAACAATAAACGACGGCAATAACTAACAACATTGAACTAAGAACAATAAAAGAAAAATTATAAAATAAAAACTTATCAAGAGCAATAACAAATGATTTTAGTACTAAACTTCGGCGGGCAGTATTTTCATCTGATAGCAAGAAGAGTGCGCGATCTGGGAGTTTATTCTGAAATTTTGCCGTGCGATGCTTCAATTGAGAAAATAAAAAAACTGAATCCTGAAGGAATCATACTTTCAGGCGGACCATCAAGCGTTTATGACAGGGATGCGCCTACAATGGACAAAAAAATCCTTGAGCTTGGAAGTCCAGTTTTGGGAATTTGTTATGGCCTTCAGCTAATCGGGCAGTTTGTGAACGGAAAAGTCATCGGAAACAAGCAAAAGGAATACGGCAAAAAGCAGCTTTTGGTTTCAAAAACCGCAAAACTGCTCAAAGGACTTTCAAAAAAAGAGCAGGTCTGGATGAGCCACGGCGATTTGGTTGAATCAATGCCAAAAGATTTTGAAATTCTTGCATCAACTGACACGTGCAAGATTGCGGCATTTGAAAACAGCAAAAGGAAAATATACGGAATACAGTTTCATGCAGAAGTCGTTCATACTCCAAAAGGGAGCCAGATACTGAAAAACTTCGTGTTTGACATCTGCAAGGCAAAGAAGAACTGGAGCATAAAGGACCAGGCAAAGAGGCTTATTGACGAAATCAAAAAAGAAGTAGGAAAAGACTCAGTAATAATGGGAGTATCAGGTGGAGTTGATTCAGCTGTTGCTGCAACACTTTTGCATAAATCCATTGACGAAAGAATGCACTGCGTTTTTGTCGACCATGGGCTTATAAGAAAAGAAGAAGCACAGGAAGTAAGGGACCTGTTCGAGAAGAAACTCAAGTTCAAGCATTTTTATTTTATTGATGCGTCAAAAATATTTCTTGAAAGGCTCAAGGGAATTACAGAGCCTGAAGAAAAAAGGAAAATCATAGGCCATACTTTTATTGAAGTTTTTGAAAAAAAAGTTGCTGAACTTGAGGCAAAATTTCCATCGATAAAATTCCTTGGGCAGGGCACAATCTATCCTGACAGGATTGAAAGCGCGCAGCCTTCAAAGTACGCTTCAAAAATAAAAAGCCACCATAATCTGACATTGCCTGAAAAAATGAAGCTTAAAGTTGTCGAGCCTCTTAAGGAATTATACAAAGACGAAGTTAGGCGGCTTGGAGGCGAGCTTGGCATATCATCTGAAATCCTCAAAAGACATCCTTTTCCTGGGCCAGGGCTTGCAATAAGGATTTTAGGCGAGATTGATTCAGAGAAACTCGAAATACTCAGGGAATCCGACCATATTTTTATTTCAGAATTAAAAAAATCAAACTTGTATGACGAGACGTGGCAGGCATTTGCAGCATTGATTCCTGTCAAGGCAGTCGGCGTCAAGGGAGATGCCAGAACTTACGAATACATTGTTGCTCTCAGGGCAGTAACAAGCGTTGATGCAATGACTGCAGACTGGGCAAGGCTGCCTTATGATTTTCTTGAGAGAGTTTCAAACAGAATATTAAATGAAGTGCGCGGAGTTGCGAGGGTTTTATATGATGTTTCCCAAAAGCCGCCTGCGACTATTGAGTATGAGTAATCTGGCAAAAATCTGCTTTCTAAACAAGATATTTTATAAATACGGGCTTCTGATTTTGCCAGGATGCAGCAAAAATTGCTTAAACGCCTGTTACCTTTTCTTATTGAAAAGTCAGTTAACTTTCTTAATATCCATTATCTGATAAAAGAATTCGGCCACATACTTGTATTATTCTTTAATTTGATTTATTTGTACAAAAATGGCCTTAATTTATGGCAGGTCTTCACTGTCCTGGCACTGACTCTTATGTGCAGATTTATGCTGCGTCCAATATCCCTTTATCTTACTTTCAGGATTGGCCTTAGAAAGATGATTATTTTTGGAGCGCTAAATTTTGCAATACTCTACCAGGTTCTTTATCTTGTAAATGGATTTAACATCTGGCTTTTCATTTATATAGTGTATTCTGCATTGGCTGACACTTTTTACTGGCTGCCTTTCCATACTTATTATGCATTGACCGGCGACCAGAAAAACAAGGGCAAGCATTTAGGCACAAGGGAAGCATTCCTTTCATTAGGGGGGGTTTTAAATCCCCTGCTTGGCAGCTTTTTGATTGTATCATTTGGATTTTATGCATTGTTTTTTGTAGCAAGTATTTTTGCGATTATTTCTGTGCTGCCTCTTTTAAAAATTCCCGATATTAAATTAGAAAAAATCCCTATAAAAGAAGCATTTGGAAAAATAAGCAAAAAAGGATTCTGGCTTTTTTTGGGAGACGGGATGTATTCTGTCGGAATGGTTTTTGTGTGGCCTCTTGTGATTTTTCTTATTTTTAATGATTACATAGTATTCGGATGGCTTATCACAATAGCTATGCTTTTGCAATCCATGGGGTTTTTGCTTTTTGGCAGGATGATAGATGACGGGCACGGCAGGAAAATATCTTCAATAGCCCAAATTTTTGCTGTCCTGGTTTTAGCGGGGAGGGCAATTTTTGCCTACACCATCCCAACAATAATCGTATTTGATTTTTTTGCGGCAGTTTCAAACTCATTTTACCTGCCTAATGTACTTTCCGTGATTTATACTTCTTCAAGGCAATCTAAAAATCCACTTTGGTATCAATTTTTTGCAGAATCTGGATGGGACATAGGGAGCTTTGTGATTGCATGCACAGCTGCTTTAATTGCTTATTTAAAAATTGACATAAGGTTCACACTTATAGCTGCAATGGCTGGCCCAGTCATAGTTGGAATTGTAAGCAGAAGGCACTATGGAGGAATAAACAAAAAAAATCTTCAATTATGAATTTATTCAGTGTTTGATATTTTTTGCTTCCCGCGCCTGACAATTGGCGCACTGGCAATAAACTTTTTAAACATTTAACTTTTACAATAAACTTAGAATAACTAAAACTATATAACCCTATTTTTCCAAATAGAATTTTCTTTTCTTATAGTCAAACCTTTCAATTGCATATCTCAGCATTGTCCTTGGCATTTTTTTATAATGTTTTACTAGAAAATCTTCTTCCGCTTTTTGGTCTTTCTTTCCAACTTCCCTCAGCATCCACCCAACAGCTTTATGGATTAAATCATGTTTGTCTTTTAATAATAATTCAGAAATCCGACAAGTTTCTTCAAATTCATTGTTTTTTATGAAATAAAAAGTTGAAATTATTGAAATCCTTTTTTCCCAGAGATTTTCCGATTTTGCAAGATTAGTAAGGGTGACATTGTTCCTTACTTGCCCGTTTTCAAAAAAATACCTTCCCGCTATTTTGTCAGCGCTTGAATCAACCAAGTCCCAGTTGTTTATATTTTTTGCATTACTTAGGTAGAAATCAAAAATTTCTTTTTTTTCTTTCTGGCTTGATTTATTGTATTTTTCTGTAAGGATAATCAATGCAACAAGCCTGTGCTCGTGTATTCTGCTTGTAAGAAGTGCTTCTATTTCATTTATTGGCAAGTTCAGATATTTTTTTGCAACTTCTCTTTGCTTGGGAACAGTTATTCCAAGAAAAATGTCTCCTTCTCCATACTGGCCTTTGCCTGTCTTGAAAAAACTTGAAGATATTTTTGCCCTCCTTGTGTCTGAGAGCCTTTGCAGGTCTTTTTTTATTTGGTTTTTCATAGATTTCACAAAAATCAGAACCATTTTTTATAACTTTCTGATATTTCCCTGTTTTTAATTATTATCCTTCCTGTCATTTAATTGGTATTTTGTTTTAATTTTGGCAGTTTGGCAAAATATTAAAACACTGGAAAATTTCCCTGAAAAACATGTATGATTCCATCATAGTGCTTGCAAGATATCTGGAGCCAGACGGCAGCTTAAACAGAGCAGGAGAGTCAAGAGTGGAAAAAGGAATTAGGCTGTTGGAAGAGGGAGTTGCGTCTGTATTAATTTTTTCTGGAGGCGTTAACCCGCAATTACATAAGGGGCACAAAAGAACTCAGGCAAGAGCTATGCTTGAATATGCCCTTAATCTGGGATTAGATAAACAAAGGGTGCTGCTTGAGGAAAACTCACACCACACCATCGGAAACATTTATTTTACAAAAAGAGAAATCTTAGAACCAAGAAACTGGAAGAGAAATATTGTAGTAACATCAGAATTTCATTTGGAAAGGGCAGACTATCTTGCAAGAAAAGTTCTTGGGGACGGATACCTTACTGAATTTTCAGCTGCCCAAAATGGATTAAGTGAACGAGAACTGGATGCAGAAGCAGGAAGTGAAAGAGAGGGATTAATCTTTTATAAGGGGAGATTAGGCCCTATTTGTGATGGAACGGATTTAGAAATAGAAAAATTCCTCTGTGAATACTACCCAGAGTACAGGAATTCAATCAGATCTTTATCAGTCTAATTATGTCAGCAAGAATAAGTCCTTTCCTTGACGCCTTTTTTGAAATTGTCCCAGGCTTTTTTGTAAAGTCTTTTTCCATGAGGGGTCGGATAATCCCCTGTGATGCACGCAGTGCATATGTCCTTTGCCGGCTTCCCTATGCTCTTTATGAGCCCTTCCACCGTCTGATACCTCAATGAATCTGCGCCGATTTCTTTTGCAACTTTGTCAGTCACTTCCTTGGTTATTTCGCCTGTTGCGGGCTTCCCTTCAAACTTAGGAACCATCAGCTCTGCTATTGTTGACATATCAATTCCGTAAAAGCATGGGCCCCTGATTGGAGGGCAGGAAATCCTGACGTGCACTTCTTTTGCCCCTCCAAACTTCTTGATGTAATTGATTAGCTGTTTTGTTGTCGAGCCGCGCACAAGGCTGTCATCAACCAGAATTACTTTCTTGTTTTCCATTATTTCGCGCAGGGCGGTGTACTTGTTTTGCACCCTGTCTTCGCGTGATGAACCTTCAATGAATGTCCTTCCCACAAATCTGTTTCTTATCAGGCCTTCCGCTGCAGGTATTTTCATCTCATAAGCCATTGCATCTCCAGACGCCTTTGCTGTGTCAGGGACAGGAACTACTACGTACTCATTATTGACTTTTTCAGTTTCTGCCCTTGCAAGCTCTTTTCCGAGATTTGTCCTTGTGATGTAAACTGAGCGGTCGTCAATGACTGAACTTACGTTTGCAAAATAAACCCATTCGAACATGCAGTGCGCCTTTTTTGGGCTGTTTGCATACTTGATTATCTTCATGTCGCCGTTCTTGATGTATATCATGTGGCCCGGAGGAAGGTGATGGTAATCTGTTACCCCGCAGTTGATAAGTGCATTTGATTCCGATGCAACCAGGAACATGTCATCTTTCCAGCCGTAAACTACGGGCCTAAAACCGTAAGGATCTCTAAGAATTATCATCTCGCCATAGGCGTTCATGAAAGCAATGTTAAAGCAGCCGTCAAGCTTTTCAGCAAGCCTTGTAAAAACTTTTACCAAGTCAGGCTTATTTGAGCCGCGCAGCTCGCGTGAAATATAATGCATCAGAATTTCAGTGTCAGTGTTATAAACAATATGGTAATCAGCTTTTTCCATCAGGTTATTTTTAAGGTCTGTATAATTTGCCAGGTTTCCGTTCCAGCAAAATGAGAACCATTTCCATTTTCTTCCGTGATGGCGCTCAAACGGCTGCGCCAGGCTTCTGTCTTCGCTGCCTGATGTAGCATACCTTACGTGGCCAATTCCCTTGTTTCCTGCATATCTTTTGAAAATCTCAAGAGATTGGAGCTTGTCACTGGTCTTAAAAACCTCGTTTACAGGCCCCAAGTCCTTGTAAGTGTCAAGAATCTGATGCCTTGCAGGATTGTATGTAGTGATTCCTGCACTTAACTGGCCGCGATTTTGCTGGTTTAGAAGAAGTTTATAGAGATAGAACAGCGCCCTGTTGGCCGAATCACCATTTTCTTTGATGTAAACAGCCGCTATACCGCACTGGTGCATTGCTTCTGACATAGGAACTTAATGAATACCTCGACCCCCTGTAGAAATTTGAATCAAAGTTTTATTTAAATGTTTCTAAAACTCCGGATTATCAAAAGGATTATCATCTTTTAATGCTTCGTAAAGTGTAACCACTGTTTCAGTCCTTAAAACACCTTCTATGCCCCGGAGCCAGTTGATGAACCTGTTTAATTCATTAGTGTCTTTTGCCCTTACTTTCATTATGACATCGTTTCTTCCTGTAATTGTTGCACAGTCAAAGATGAAAGGATGCTTTTTAAGAATGTCCGCCATGTCATCCTGGCGCATGTTCTTTCTCTTGAGGAGCTGGTTGTCGATATTAACCAGGATATACGCAAGCATGGTTTTTTCAACCTTTTTCCAGTCTGGTATTATTGTAAACTGCCTTATGTACCCTTCCCCTACCAGCCGTGTCATCCTTCTGTGGACTGTTGCCGCACTCAGCTTTGTGAGCTTTCCAAGCTCCCTTGTTGTAAGCCTCGAATCCCTTCTTAATTCCTTTAATATCCTAAAATCATCCTCATTGAGCATATAATACAATAATCTCATTTTATTTAAAAATTTTGCTGTTTTGTTTCACTTTTTGCTTAATTGATTAAATTGTTCTTAATTTTGTTTTTGGTTCATTTGTCCCATATTTTATTATAATATAGTTCATAATGAAACAAATTTTAATATTATGTGCAACAAAAAGACTTAAAAAGTAAGGTGCATTACTTACTTTCAGGTGGCACTTTATTTAAGCAAGTGATGAATAAATTAGGGTAAAAAAAGGGTTCTGAAATTGAAACTCCGGTAAAAGGGTTGTTTCACTAAGCCAGAAGAAATATGAACGCATTTGTTTCTTTGGCTGAAATCAAACAGGAGTTTCATTTTTATATAAAAAAAGTGGTTTATTTATAAAAAATCATTATTTATATAAAAAGAAAAAATTTATATAATATTTCGAAAATATCAAGCCGGGGGGTATGAAAATGAAAAGAAGAGTAATCCAGATTGCAAATTCGACACAGCTTGTGTCTTTACCGAGAAAATGGACGCTTAAGTACGGTGTTACCAAGGGCGAGGAAATTGATGTTCTTGAGGACGGAAACAAGCTCATCATAAGCACTGACAAAGTTCAGGAATTTGAAAACAAGGTTTTGGAAGCAGAGAAGTGGAAAGAATACCTCCCGAGGGTGATATATTCATTATACAAAAAAGGAGTTGACGAAATAAGGGCAAATTTTAGAAATCCTGAAACCCTAAAAGTCATCCAGAAATCCCTTGGAAAACAGACTGTTGGCTTTGAAATTATTGACCAGGGAAATAATTACTGCATCATAAAAAACGTCTCCGGTGATTTGGAAGATTTTGATTCTGTATTAAGAAGGACATTTTTGATTCTTATCCAGATGTCCAAAGAAATTTTTGAATCGATAAAAAACCTTGATTACAATCACCTGAACAGCGTTGCATTTTTGGAGGAGAGCAATAACAGGTTTACAACAACCTGCAGGCGCCTTTTGAACAAGAAGGGCTACAAGAACTACAAGCACACCGGCCCAATGTATTACATGATTGAGGAGCTTGAAAATACCGCAGACCAGTACAAATATATCTGTAATTACATCGCAAACATGAACCCAAAAACAAACCCTCCAAGCAAGGACACGCTTGACCTGATGGCCATAGTCAATGAATCACTGCAGCTTTTTTATGAGACATTCTACAAGTTTGACGAATCAAAAATTGTCAGGATTTCACAGAACCGCTCGATGGTTGTGAGCAAGTCAATAACCTTATTTGGCAAGAAAGGCTCCTTGATTGACAACATCCTTCTGCACCACGAGCTCATAATAATGCAGAAGATATTTTGCCTCACAGGCCCTTATTTGATAACTGTGCTCTAATCCTGCTTTTTTCTCTTAAAATAAATTATCGTCAGCATTACTATTACAAATACAAGAACAATTCCTCCGCTAATGAAAATGAAGGTTATTGCCAGCTTTTCTGAGGAAGGCTCTAAAGATGAAACTAAGCTGTCATCTTTGATTTCTCCATTATCCTGGTTATTTTGAAGATTGTCCCCATTGGATTCCTGACCGGAATTCTCAGCAATTTCAGAATCAGTTTCATTCTCACTTGCAGGGATTCCCACAGAATCATTTTCGGCAGTTTCCCCTGCGCCGCAGTCCCTGACTTTTAGATCTATTACCTTTTGGTCAAAAAGCGCAACGTTTCTCCAGTACAAATTAACAAATATTTTCTGCGAGCCTGAATCAAGAAAATCCGGCACTTCAAAATCGAGCTTTTTTGAGTGAGTCAGGTCTTCAATCTGGGCATCCACTGACGAATCCAGGAATATGTTTTTGTCAACTGAGTTGATTCCAAGCGCAGGCGCCTTGAACTCAAGCGCAAGCGAGTTTTCCTCGTTTGAGCCAAGGTTTGTGATTTCTGCAATCAGGCTTGCCTTTCTTGAGCAGCTTAAGGTTGAAGGAACCAAGGACACTTTTGTGATTCTTATGTCGTGGTCCTGCTTTTTGACCTCAATCCTGAAATCATAAAGCCCCCTGATTTTTGTGTCATTTTCAGTCTGGCCTTCTGCTTCAATCCTTACTTCATATTCTCCCTCGTCAACATTCAACGGGATTTCAAAAGTAACGTCAATTCTTTGCTCCTGAGTTGAATCAAGGTCAAAATCCGGCGAATCAAAATCAAGGTCAGAGCCATCGTCTATGTCCTTGATTGTTGTAGTTACTGCTACATCTTCTATGTCTGAATCTTCCCCCCTTAAGGTGTTTTCAATAGTGAAAGTGAATGTCAGCTTTGAATCCGGCAGAATTTCAAGATTAACTTTTGTGCCGTTCTGGATATTGTCTATGAAATCAACTCTGTCCCTTCTTTCAAGCCTGTAGGTGTATGCCTCGTCATAGTCAACGCTTGCCCTTACTTCCCTAAATTCAACGCCTGCGGCTAAACAAGACGCTGCAAGAATCAATGCAAATACCAGCGATATTACTAATAGTCTCATTTGTAATTATTGCATAGTAGTTACTAATATATAAATCTTGTGCTTTGAAGACTTTGGAAATAATACAAACATAAGGCTGGATTTGCCCTTAAAGCCGTCGTCTTTTGGACGACCATAGTTACACTCGGCGAATTTTGGGGGACCTGAGCGAGTGAGAGCGAGCTCTCACAAGTCCCCGCACTAAAATCCGCCTCGGAATATCCCAACAAGCGGCCTGTGTTTTCTTCAATTCCGGATAAACTTTATAAAAATACAGATAAACTCCTGTTTATGAAACTAATAAATCTTGCTTTAATGGTGATTGTCGCATTATCATTCCTTACTTCTGCTTATTTTTATGATTCAATGCCTGAGAGGATTGCAGTGCACTGGGATGCTAAGGGGCAGGTTAACGGATACATGGACAAAGCTTATGGAATGTTCTTTGTTCCTGTGATTTCGCTTATCATCATTTTGATCTTCTGGGCAGCATCAAAAAGCAAGCCAGTAAAAGAAAACATAAAAAATTTTGGAAACCACTATTACGGATTTTCTTTTGTCCTGTTTTTATTTCTTTATTATGTGCAGGTTCTTACAATTATCTGGAACAAAGGGGTTAAGTTCAGCATTATAATTGCACTCGTTCCAGCATTAAGCTTCCTGCTTTATTTTATTGGAGTGCTGATTCAGAACACAAAGCGCAATCTTTTTGTCGGGATAAGAACGCCGTGGACTTTGAAAAGCGACAAAGTCTGGGAGAAGACGCACAAAAAAGGCGCAAAACTATTCAAAATTTCCGCAATTGTCAGCCTGCTTGGGCTTTTTTTCAGAAACTATGCTGTTTATATTATCATTATTCCGATTCTTTGCTTCACGATTTATCTTGTTTTATTTTCTTATTTAGAATACAGGAAAGAAACCAAACATAATCCAAAATTAAGGAAGGAAAAAAAACTTTAAAATTTTTAATTCAATCGGTCGCTTTGAGCGACCCTAGTTACACTCGGCAAAATTTTTCCTGGCAATAAAATTTTGCCTCGGAATATTCAATAACTTTGACGTTGTAATGTATATCGCGCCAATGCGGGCGCGAGTATCTATTGGCGAAGCCAGATTCTAGTTTTTCAATTTTTTATAAAACCTGTTTTGAGAATTTTCTTATTTACTGATTGCATTGAAAAGTCCTCACTTTGTTCGGGCTGCCGTCGCTCGCATTATTTTATTGTTCTTTAAAGGCGAAAATTCCCATTGCAATTTCCTTTTCGCATAAACCAATTCTTCAAAGATGCTCGCATATTGACGGCAGCCTTCGACTTTTCAATGCCTTAATTTATAACCCAACTATTTACTTTTTTTAACTTGTCAAAGTTGCAGTCAGTATCCTTCCTGCGACCATGTTGAATGCTATCATCACAGATGCTGAAATAATAACATACAGAATTGTGCTTTTTATCAAATTGTTTCCAAGCTGGTATCTTTCATTAAGCTTGTCAGAGCCGTTTTCTATGCCGTTTGATATTACCGTAAGTATGAAAGTTATCTGCACAACGTAAACCCCAACAATCAGCTGAAAATAATAGGTCGGGATCCCGTCGCCAAAAAGCGTGAGCAGGCTGCTTGGGGCCGCGGAATCAGCGCCTGCTGCGCCTGAGGTCACCTGCGAAAGCTGGTTGCTTAGCTTTCCAAGAATTGAAGTAATCATTGATGTTATGCCTATGACAATTCCAGCTATTGCCGGAGTGAGAAATTTTATTTGGGCCTTCATTGATGAAATGACATCTGCCATCAGGTCCTTCAATCGCTCATTGACTTTGTGTATTTCCTTGATATAACGCGCTACATTAGTGAGGGCCTGCGCTGCAATGTAAGGCCCTTTTTTTATTGCCTGGATTAGGACTTTCATTGAGCTTTCTATCAGGTTGCTTGGAAATGAAACGAGTGCTCCGTGCTGCGGGTCAAATATTGCCTTTTCAATTCCAAGCCCAAGCCTCCTTATGTTCATGCTCACAAGCTGGAAAAAAGTGCCTGAAATTGTGCCTTCCATTATGCTTGCAACTTTTCCGACGGCAAGCTCAAGTGGGATATTGTCTCCAAGCCTGTTGCCAAGCTGGAATAATGCGCTTGCGAATTCAAGCTCAAGCTCTTTTGCCTTTTCCCTTATCTTGACTACATTTTTTGACCTTAATCTGTAATACAGTCCAAGGCCAATCCCGAGGCTTAATGGGATGAAAAGGCTTGCAAGGCCGGCGCCAAGGCCGTAAGGCCCTATCAGCTCCTGCGTTGTCTGGCTTGTCCTGTATTCCAAAAAGCAGTACCTTTGCTTGCAGGGTGATGCCGGATCCTCTCCACCGACTCCAAAATCAGGAACTCCTGT
The DNA here is from genome assembly GCA_035293285.1 of Candidatus Nanoarchaeia archaeon. Taxonomy (GTDB): domain Archaea; phylum Nanobdellota; class Nanobdellia; order Woesearchaeales; family GW2011-AR4. Next base: position 54,278 of record DATDOM010000011.1, read on the forward strand.
AAGGTGCATAAGGAGCGGAAGAAATCCGACAAAAAGCAAAGCGCCTCCGACAATGACGCTTATTATTGCAGGAGTCATCAGGATTTCTTTTTTTCCAAACCTAAAAATCATATTCCGGTATTTTTTCAGCTCAGGATTGTCTTCTGCAATGTCAGTGTCCCCATATCCTGTAGGCCTTCTAGACAGGATGTTTTTTCCAAGATAGTAAACAATGACAGTAAGTATCACGTTGTACAAAACTGCAAGATGATACCACGCAACTCCTTCCATAAAGCTTACGACAAGCGGCAAAATGACAAGGCCCAAAATCGGCAGGATTATCCCAAGCATGTGGAGCATTGTTATCGGGTTTTGCAGGTTGTGGGCGTAGTGAAGCATCTTTTCATAAGTTTCATCCAGAATCACGTCAAGCGATTTGTCGAGGGCATTAAGCCTTCTTGCCTCGTCTCCCTCATAAAGCGAGCCTTCAATCAGGTGGAATGCCTCGACAAACTCAATATTCCATTTCTTCCACGATTCAAGGTAAAGGTCAAGCGATTCCTTTACTGAAGAATATTTCTCAGTCTCGACATCCCAAAGTATTTTTTTCAGGTCAAGCGATAGGGGCGGAGCAAGATGCTCTGATGCAAATTCTATTGCCTTTTCAAGGTTTGAAGTGTGCCTCATGTAAGTTACCGTGTAAAATACGCACAATACCATTTGGTTTGATGCCTTGAGGCGCCAGTTGTTTGCCAAAAACTGAGGCACTCGTCCTAGAGGCTTTATTGAAACGAGGGCAGCAATGAGGGCCAGAAACACAAAAAACATTGACTGGAAAACTACAAAAGCAAAAAGCGCGCCAAAAAGAGCTGCAAATACCGGAATGAGGAATGAAAATGAAACTGCGCCTGACGGAGTTATATTGAGGTGGGTTATGTCAATTGAATCCTGAATTTCCTCAGCCTGCTTTTTATCAGGCTTTATCTTGAGAAGCTTTTCAGAATAGTTGCAGAGCTTCTCGTAATAGGACATGTGCTTTGGCAGGAATTCTTCCTTGAATTCCTTGTATTCCAAAGAAGCCATTACTGCAGGCTCTCTTTCAACTTTTGCGCCAAGCTCTTTTTCCAGATGGCTTTTATAAATCTCCATCAGGTTAAGGAGTTTCTGCTTGTCAAGTTCAGACGCCATCAGCTAAGGAATTTAATTATCTTAATTACCCATTCACCTCTTTTTTTGATTTTTTAATTTCTGACTCTTTTTTTATTTTAATTAACAGCTTAAATCGGAACATTCACTGATTTTGACGTTCGTTATTATGTTTGTCGCGCCAATGCGGGCGCGAGTATATATTGGCGAAGCCCGATTTAATATTAAATCTCGAATCATTTTTTCACCAATTTTTCTTCTTAATCATTATTGATTTTGATTTGTAATCTCTAAAGCTGGCTTCTGAATCCAAGCCTTTTCACGTGCCTTTTTAGCCATTCATTCCACTCAAAAAATATTCTTTTTGAATCTAGCGAGCCAACTTCCTCTTTGACGCTTTCTGAAATTTTGTGAAACTGGTCGTTGCTTTGTATTACAAATTCTGCTTCAAGCAGCGAAAAGTCCTGCGTTTTCTCTGCAAGATTTACAAGAGTCTCTTTTGTTTTTGCCCTAAGCAGGATATTGTCCCAGACAGCATCCCAGTTTCCTGCCCACTCTTTCACATTTGACGCAATTGCCTTTAGTATTTCTGAATCGCCGTTTATCAATTCATCACTCATAACAAGATCATCTTTTTTTGAGTCATATTTCATCAAGTCAACAAACCCTTTTTCTGTGATAGGGTCGTTTTCCCAGTGTTTTCTTACTTCTGTTATCTGTGTTATCCTTCTCCACCTGTGAAGGCCGTCAGCGCTTCTTACAGGATTTGCAACAACAATAATGTCAGTTGCCTTGAAGCTTGTTTTTGGAACCTGCAGGTCATTTACAACCCTGTCAAAAATTCCGTAAGGGGAATCACCGTGGATTGTCCCTGCCACAATGTTTGCAAGCGCGCCAACCCTCATTGCCTCGTAAAGCGCAAGCGCTTCCTTGCTCCTGATTTCTCCAATAATCAAAGCTGAGTCTCCCATCCTTAATGTTGTCCTTATTCCCTCGTCAGCAGGAACTTCTGCTGTTCCTTTTGTAAGCGCTGCGGCCACTTTCATTGCCTGTATATTGTACCCCAATTTTCTCAGT
>DATDOM010000012.1:0-2014 GCA_035293285.1 Candidatus Nanoarchaeia archaeon
CGGGGAAACATAAACGCAATAAACACGATTTTCCAGAATATTTTTTTCACTTGAATCAATCAGTTCATTTAAAATCGACAGAAATGCAGTCAGTGTTTTTGTTGCGCCTGTAGGGGCGCTCACAAGAATATTGCTTCTTGAGTGGATTTCCATCACGCCAAACAGCTGCGGCAAAGAGAATTCCCTGAATCTTGTGAAGAACCATTTGTCTATGAGGGGGTTCAAAATATGCTTGATCTGCTCGGGCTTGTACGGCTTTTCTAGGTATTCTATCATTTTTAAACAATTTAAATAATGTTTTTATAACATCTTTTAATGATATTTTTCTATATGGAAAATAAATGTGTATGACTTAATTGTTATTAAATGATAACGTGAGGAAATTTATAAAGATTTTGACAATTCGAAACAACAACCTTTTTAAAGAAGCTGATTATCCCGATATCCGTGCTAACACAAGTTAGCCAATCTAGCACCGCAAGGTGTGAAAGAAAAAACTGTTCAATTTTAAATTCAAAAATCACGAGAGCGACTTTTTGCTGCAAAAGTGATTAAAGTAATCCGCTTGTGATTTAAAATTTGGATTTGTCAAAAACCACCAGTCAAAGACTGGTGGCATGTTGCTTATCGCAAATGTGATTCGTGGTTTTTGAGCATGCTCGAAAATATACCATATGTGATAGCAACATTGGACTTACGTCCATCAGTCATAGACTGATGGTATATTTTCGACATATAAACTATCAAACAATAAAAATGCCTACAATGTATGATGTGGATGCGCAGGAATTGGTTGAAAAGGCAGCTGAAGAGCTGAAGAAAATTCCCGAAATAAAGCCTCCGGAATGGGCAACATTTGTCAAGACTGGCGTGCACAAGGAGCTGCCGCCTGTAAAAAATGACTGGTGGTATGTAAGGGCAGCTTCTGTTCTGAGAACCGTTTACCGCTTAGGCCCTGTCGGAGTATCAAAGTTAAGGACAAAGTACGGCGGCAGGATGAACAGGGGAGTCAAGAAAGCCCATTTTTTCAAGGGCTCGGGAAACATTTTGAGAAAGGCGCTGCAGCAGCTTGAAAAGGCTGGCTTTGTAAAGTTTGCTGAAAAAGGCGTCCACAAAGGCAGGGTGGTAACACCAAAAGGCAAGTCGTTTCTTGACAGGATAGCATCCCAGATTAATGGCTCAAAGCCAAAGCACGAAATCCAAGTCAGGGAAACTCATAAAGAAGTGGTTGAGGTAAAGGAAGAGCCAAAAGCTGTAAAGAAAGCAGAGGCGCACGAATCGATCCCGGCTCAGGCTTCAGCGGAAATTAAAAAAGAATAGCCAAATGTCCACTCTCGAAGAAATCCGGAAAAAGAAGCTTGAAGAATTGACTAGGCTCCAGCAGGAAAAACTGCAGCAGCAGGCTCAGGAGCAGTCCCAGCTGCAGCAGCAAATAGGGCAGATTGAAAGTACCGTAAGGCAGTTTTTCACAAAAGAGGCGCTGGCAAGATACGGAAATCTGAAGGCAGCTCATCAGGAAAAAGCTTTGCAGCTGCTTTTGGTATTATTCCAGGCAATACAAAAAGGGCAGGTTCAGGGCAAAATTGAGGATTCGCTGCTTAAAAAAATATTGGAGCAATTAACACCAAAAAAGAAGGAAATTAAGATAAAAAGGGTTTAAAAAATAACAAAATGGCGCGTTACAAGCATCCAAGCAGGAAAAAAAGGCTGGCAAGGCTGAGGAAGCAGACAAGATGGGCCCCGTTCTGGACAGTGCCTAAGATATACGGCAAGACCAGGAGAATCCATCCGGGCAGGCACACGAAGCTGAAGAGAAGCTGGCGAAGGACAAAGACAAAGGCATAAGATAAAATGGCAAAAAAAGAAGAAGCTTCAAAAATAATATTGGAAAGGACTTACAATATTCCGCTTAGAAGGGAGACTTTGAAGGCGCCTTCTTACAGGAAGGCTAAAAAGGCAATCACTGCCATAAGGGAATTCATAGGCAGGCACATGAAGTCAGGCAATGTTGCTG
>DATDOM010000013.1:0-6721 GCA_035293285.1 Candidatus Nanoarchaeia archaeon
GATGGTATCCAAGATTGGATACTGCTACAATGTCAGCAGCACTTGCAGCATTTGCAAGAAGTAATATTAAAAGAATGCTGCCTAAAATTAATTTGATTGGCTTAGAGTAATTTGAACGTGTATCTTTCTCAGATTTACTAAAAGAAATCAAATATTCAATAATACTCTCTGTTTTGCTGCTTTGCATTTGTAGTTCCACCTTAAGTCCTTGCTGTGTTCTTGCCCTGGCCGTAATTTCTTCCAGGCTCAAGAATTGGAGTTCCGCTGTATGGGCCTATAAGGCGCTGCATTGCGAGCCTCAGGACAACCATTCCTACTTCGGCGATATCAATAAATCCCATCTTGCTTTTTCCCGTATTCCTATCCTGAAAATCAATTGGTATTTCCTCAATGACAGCCCCATTTCTGATGGCTGCTTCCAAAAGAGAAATCTGGAATGCATATCCTTTCACGTTAAGCGAGTCCAGGTCAATATTCTTAAGCAGTGAGGCCCTTATTGCCCGAAATCCGCCGGTGCAGTCGTGCACTTTTTTCATTCCAAGAATTGTCCTTGCGTAATAATTTGCGGATTTGCTTATGAGCTTTCTTTTAAATCCCCAGCCTGCAGGAAGAGTTCCACCGTCAATATATCTCGAGCCTATGACAAAGTCAGCGCCTCCAGTTATTTTTTTTATCATTGGAAAAATTTTGGAAGGATTGTGAGAAAGGTCGGCATCCATTTCAAATATTATGTCAGGGTTGTAAAAATACATCGCGTGTTCCATGCCTGCAATGTAGGCTGCCCCAAGGCCCATTTTTTTCTTTCTTGACAAGAGATTAATGTGATTGTTTTTTTTCTGGTATTCCTTGACTGCAAAAGAAGTCATGTCAGGAGAATTGTCATCTACAACAAGGACGTCCAATATGATGTGGTTGTCCTTAAACAACCCGGCATTCTCCTCGCTGTACACCAAATCCAGAAGATTTGATATATTAGCCGCCTCATTGTATGTAGGTATGACAACGCACACTGAAATTTTATTAATTTGAACCACCCCCTATTGGCCTATCCTCAAAGATCCATCAAGCACTCGCAATCATAACAGATTTGCGGCCTTTGAAAGGATTTTCTGTCTATTTTTTCCCCACAACTGATGCACGGATTCATATTTTTCACCTTATATGGCGCTTTCATACCCGTTCATGAACGCCTCTTCCATCGGACTTAATTCATCATCCTCAAGCAAAAGCTCGCGCACGTCGCTTGAGTATATGTTCAGGTCATCTTCGTCTGAATGCTCCAGATACTGCCCCTTTCTCGTTCCCGTTTTCATTTTCTTTCACCTCTTTCATTGCTCAATTTTTTAGAGCTCGTCCTTATCCTTTCCAAGATCGGCATCTTCCTCGGGCTGGTAATGCTTAGGCTTGTCGTCAGCGCCGATTGACCTTTCCTCTTCCGGCCTTTTGTATTCCTGCCTGTTTGGATCCTGCTTGTTTCCGTCAGTATTCCTCGTTGTTCTTTCTTCTTCCGGCCTTGGCATCTTTTGCTTTGTTCCATCCTGGCCAAAGTTCCTTCCTGTTTTTTCCTGTTCGGGATTTTGGAATTTTTGCTTATTATTTTGCTTATTATTTTGCCTATTAGTGTCCTGCCCGCTGTTGCCTGTCCCTATGTTCCTGCTTATTTGTTCCATTTTTTTCACCTCTGTTTGTTTTTCTGTTTTTATCTTTAAGTTCAATCCAGCTTCTCAAGCAGGATTTGGTCAATCAACTGCTCCATTCGCTCGTCTTTCTTTTTTCGATTCATTTTCTCCTCCGTAAAATGGACCCAATCACAGGTCCCAAGTAACTTCACTTCTGGCCTTTTTCATTGCCCTTTTTCTTTTCCTGTCATTTCGTTTTCTAGCCATTTTTTCACCTCTTTAGCGATTTATCTAGTATGAATAGTGGAAATATAATTACCAACACAACGATTCAGGCCTAAACTGAATCAACAAAAAAAAGCATAGTTCTGCTTGGAGATACTGCAAAGTCGCATTTTCGGCACAGCATATGGTGTCTTAGCGACTCGTTTCTTTGCGCCTCGAATTCGCAGTGCATACAGTCTCGTTTCATTTTTACCTCCTTTAAACTTTTTCCTTTGAACTTTTTTTGAAATCAAGCGGTGAAGCGGGGTAGCAAGCGCGGAACCACACTTCACCTTGGTTGGTTAGCATGAATTTGATACTTTAACGCAAATTTAACCAAACATTATATTCTTATTTGACCGCAACAATCCTAGTTAACCTTATTTCTCTCCAACCCATAGACTTCATTAGCTGAATTTCATATATCTATTTTGCCTGACAAGTATATACCCATGAGCATATATTCATATTTTCCTTGAAATTGGCATAATTTCTGTCGAGAAGAATCAAGTAATGGCACTAATGATGGAAATAAGCCCCTGATGGGAGTTGCACCCACGACCTTTGCCTGTTAGGCTAGCACGGTACCAAGGCTTTGCGGACTCAAAGAGCAATCTTAAAGTCAAACGCAATAGCTACTATGCTACAGGAGCATTTTTAGTTTGTCTAAATGACGTTTGTTGGAAAACCCTATTTGTTTTAAAAACGTTTCTAATTGAGAAAAACCATAAATTTCCAGATAGTTCCTGTATCCGTTTCTGTTACTTTTATTGACATACAATGTAAAATTATTTGAGAGGTAACTTTCCAATTGGTTGATTAATTCAATGCTTGAAGATTGCAATGTAATTCTTGGGTATGGCTTATTGTAATTTTTTCTTTTGTCAAAAAACAGGCAACCGTCAGTATCAAAAATCCCCCTAATCACACAATTCATAAACTTAGGATAATGAATAATTCTGGGAGGCAAAATGACTGTTCTTGATTTTTTCCCGCAATTGAATCCAAGCTCTAGCATAAAGTCGTAAAGCTGTTTAGAGTAGATTCTTAGCAAAATTGTATGCTCGTCGTTCCTATAGTATATTTTCGGGTTGGTAAATGGGAAATTGCGCTTTATCAATGGGACAAGGTAATTTTCAAAGTAATGTTTATCCAGAGTCTTGTCTCCAGTTATTCCAATAGTGTAGTTGTTTTTAGAATCTCCATAAATGCCCATATATCCATCACCTATGAACGCTCCTGCAAATTCACAAATTTCCTCATTTAATTGGGTAGAGTATAAAGGACTAAACATAAACATTTCAAAATTTAACGAGTTTAAATAGAATACTAGGGTAGATGTCCAGTGGCATTAATAAATTATATAAAATACTCTTCATTCATAAGGATCTGTAGGAATTTGTTTCTTACAGTATTCATCAAACAATTTCTGAATCTGTTTTACTTTTGGAAAATCACTTTTGAGAACAAAATCATCAATCTTGTTAATCGGCATTACTTTTAGGGTTGTGCCTGTTATGAAAAATTCATCGTAATCCTTAATCCTGCCAAGAGGGATATCCTGTTCGCTTATTTTCAATATTTTTGGCGCAATTTCCATTATTATTTTTCTTGTGACTCCTTCAAGCACTTCATTTTTTGGCGGCGCAATAAGAACATCACCTTTGATTGCAAAAAAGCTGCTTCTTGTTCCTTCTGAAATGTTTCCTTTATTGTCAATTAGCAGCGCGTCGATTGCATCGTTTTTTGAAGCTTCACGATAGGCAATATAATTAAGCAAGAGATTCTTGGTTTTTGAAGTGGGAAAATATCTTTGGCCTTTGTAGGAAACAAGCTTTACGCCTTTCTTGTAAAGCTTGTCTTGATAGTAAGTAAGTCCGACAGGAAACAAGAATAAAACTGGTTCTGATTTTTTTTCGCCTCCAATCAAAAGCAGCCTGATCAAAGCATCTTTTAGTTTGTTTTTCTCAATGAGCAGATTAGTCCATTCCAAAATTTGTTTTTTTGTGAAATTGTGAGAAAGTTCTATTGCCTGTGCGGATTCAAATAATTTTTCAATCTCAAAATCCGCAAGAAAAGTTTTTCCGTTATTGACCTTGATGTTTGAATAAACTGCAAAATCAAAAAACATTGATTTATTGAAAACAGATATGTTTGCGTCTTCTGATTTAATCAGTTCTCCATTTTTTATTGCAAATTTTGCGTCCATATTAATTGGAATTTTCAGTATTATATATAGGTTAATGGGGCGGCAGCGTTCAAAATCTCACTCCGTTCGGTTTAGCGGCTTCAAAGTTCGCATTTCTGTTTCTTAATGGCTGACATTCCCCGTAAGGGACGTCCCCCTTGTCAGCTTTTTTGTTTTTCATTTTTGGAACTTTGACCTTATGCCGCTAAACTACATTTTGAACGCCGCCTTTGAGGGCATAAGATTTATATACGAATTACGATTACCAAAAATAGATTTTACTATTCGGAGGGGGTTATTATGAGTTTGGATGTTACTGAGTATATTGCAAGGAATTTTTCTAACGAGACTTTTAGTGGTTATAAAGATGATAAAATAACCCTTGGGGAAATAATAAGACAGATTGATTCAATACAGAGGGGCGTAATTTATCACAGTATAATTGGTGGAAAAATATATCCGACCACCGATACATTTCAAAGCTTAAACCCCAACAATCCAAGTCAGGTTATTGGCCAGTTTAGTAATTTTGGCACAAATCCAGTAAACTTAGCTAGTTTAATAGAAACAACCGATTCTGCTGTGAATGAATACAGAAAAATTTCTGTGGAGCAGAGAGCTTCAGGATTAAGAGAGATAGCGAATGTTTTGAGAGAAAGGAGAATTCCTTTGGTTGCTGCAATAGTTGCAGAAATGGGCAAAACTCCATTTGAAGCAGATGCTGATATTGCTGAGGCAATAGATTTTGCAAATTATTATGCGCTTTCAGCAGAAGTTTTACTTGGGAATAAGCTTTCATTATTTGGAGGACAAAAAGCAGAACTTGACAATAATCCTCTTGGAACTTCTCTTTCAATTGACCCATTTAATTTTTTTGCAATAAAAGTTGGGCAGGATGTTCTTGCACTTGCAGGAGGAAATTCTGTAATATCAAAGCCTTCTCCGCATAATTCCTACTGCGGACTGCTTGCGCACGAAGCTGAAGTGGAAGGTTTCAAAAGAGCTGGAATAAACATTCCGGGCCTGATAAACCTGATGTATGGCGGAAAAGATGAAGTGCACGCCCTGCTTAAAAGCGGGAAATTGGGCGCTTTTTGTTATACAGGAGGGCGAGAAGGCGGTCTGCAGGTTATGAACAGCGCACAAAATTTTGGAGCAGACAGAATTCCGGGAAGAGGATTTTACAGGGCTTTTCCAATGGCATTTGAGACAAACGGCGTTAACGCCTCAATTGTTTTAAACGACGCCTCTATTGATGATGCAGTTAATGCATCCATTGCGGCAATGACTGGATACAGCGGGCAAAAGTGCTCTGCACGCTCATGGACTATAGTTCAGGACGGAGTTTATAATGAATTTAAGTTAAAATTCTTAGATTCTCTGAGCAAAGTAAGTGTAGGTCCAGTAATTCCGGATTTAAGCAATGATAAATTATACAATGATATGGGGGCTTTGATTTCTGAAGCAGCATTAAACAAAACTTTGAATCAGATAAAATATTTTGTCAGCAAAGGGGCTAAAATAATTTATGGTGAAAATCCACGAATACAACACCCAAGCGGCGGCTACTTTATGAAACCAGTGGTTCTTGAAATTGATTTAGAAACGTTGGATGCAAATTCGGAACTTAGAAACATTGAAATGTTTGCCCCATCTAAAGTTTTGATTAGAGCAAAGGACTTTGATGAAGCTTTGAGAATTGAAAAAATGGGAGAATACGCTCTGACAGGCTCTTTGTTCACAAAAGACCAGGAAACAATTGCCAGATGGAGGCGTGAATCTCGAGTCGGCAACAAGTATGTCAACAGAAAAGAAACAGGCGCGCTTGTCGGGCAGACATTTGGTGGTGGCGGAAACAGTGATTCTGGGCTTGGCGGAATAAAAGGGGCAGGAGGGCCTCACACAGTATTAAGGTCTGTAAATCAGAGCAGCACTGTAGGTTACTTCTAAATTTTTTTATTTCTCTTTCTTTTCAGATACTTTTTTAATCTCTTTTATTTTCCGTTTTTCTATGTTAATAGGAATAGTCGGAAAGCCAAGCTGCGGAAAGAGCACTTTTTTCAAGGCACACACTCTTGCAAATGTTGAAATTGCAAATTATCCATTTACAACAATCAAGCCAAACCACGGCACGGGATTTGTGAAAGTAGATTGCGTTGACAAACACTTCAATACAAAGTGCAACCCAAGGATTGGGTATTGTATTGACTCGAAGCGATTTGTGGCTGTAGAGCTTTTGGATGTTGCAGGGCTTGTTCCCGGCGCACACGAAGGCAAGGGAATGGGAAATCAGTTTCTTGATGATTTAAACCAGGCAGATGTTTTAATCCATATCATAGACATTTCAGGCTCAACAAATGACAAGGGCGAGCCAGTGCCGCCTTTAAGCTATGACCCAACAAACGACATTTCATTTCTTGAGCACGAGCTTGACATGTGGTACCTTAGGCTGATAGAAAAAGGCTGGGACAAATTTGCAAGGCAGGTTAACCAGGAAAGGCCTGAATTAAACAAGGCAGTTGCAAAGCAGTTAAGCTCATTTAGAGTAACTGAGAGGCTTGTTGAAAAAGTAAGGGAACGCCTCTCGCTTGCCGAGGACATCATGAGCTGGAGCAGGGATGATTTACTTGGAATGGCAAAAGAGCTAAGA
>DATDOM010000014.1:0-15903 GCA_035293285.1 Candidatus Nanoarchaeia archaeon
TTGGTTTATGGAAAAAGAGGATTGCAAAGTGAATTTTTCCCTTAAAAGAACAACAAAAAAGTGCGAGCGACGGCAGCCCGAGCAAAGCGAGGACTTTTCAATGCTGCTAATGAAAATTACCTGAAAATCCTTGTCCCAAAAATTATCCAGAGCACAAACAACGCAACAGAAATTATAGTTACAATTGTGACAAGATTCTTATCGTTTCCAAATCCAAATGGTATAAACCCGATAAAGCCGCCAACTGCTACTTTTGTTTTTGAATTTTCAGAATTCCCAAACAAAGAACCAAAGAAAACAAGAGCAAAACCTATGAAAATCAATAAAACTCCAATGCCGATTAATTGTTCCATTTTTAGTGCCATATAATTTTATAGTCAGTTTAGAATTAATATTTTTCCTTTTTCGTGTAATATATTTATTTTCCATATTGCAAATTATATTTTCCCTCTAAAGGTCCTACGAGTAAAACCGAAAGCTTTATAAATAAGTAATATACGAAAGCGTATACTAGTATATTGATACTGAAAATTTATATACTAGTGTATCAAAAGAGAGGCAAGCTGTAAATATCATTTTTACACTGCTTGGAAGGCAAAGAAACAATCGAAACAAAGCCTTTGAAGAACTTGCCTCTTATTTTGACCTACCGAGGCGCGGCAAAACAATGGCTAACGAGCTTTCGGGCTTGCCAGTTTTGCCCAAGGCCCTCTTTGCACTAAAATGGAAAAAGAACTCGAAACCTTCAGGGACAATGTTGATTCGTGGATAAAGCAGATTAGAAGGGAATTTTCTGAATTCTCAGACGTGCCGGGCATTGTGAGCGAAAACACAGACAACATCCAGCACAATTATGAATTGATTTACGAGCTTAAGGACCAGATTGAAGAGCTTAAGCAGGAAATAAACGCCTTGAAATTAATCCAGATAATAAGCCTAAAGCAGAAAGTCTCTCCTGAGGCGCAAGAGCCTCAAAGCGCATAATTATAATCCATTGCAAATGGAGTCTCAAAATAATAAAAATTTACTGATTATCAGCATTGTAGCTATAGTCGCAATCACTGCGATTTTCTTCGGCACTCTTTTATTAAAGAATAATAATAAAACCTCGATGAACCTTCCGACAATCGATATGCTAAATCAGGGTGATTTAGGCAAAGATTTGGCGGGACAGGCTGTTCCTTATATTGGTCCTACGACGTTTTGCAGGCTGTTTTTTGCTGAAATTATAGTTGCTTCCAGGCAGCACTACGACGCAAATCAGATATGCGCACTTACTGATTATTTTAATTCTGCGGGCTGCAGTGATTTAATTGGAGTTAATATAAACTGTTAGTATCAGATGAAACAAAAAAATGAAAATCCGAAGTAATAGGAATGCAATGTGAACCGGGATGCTATTCAAATATTTTGTTTATAATCATTAATCTGTAAATTTCTATTTATATAATCAAAGACAAAATTTCTAGAAAAATCCGCTTCGCAATATCTAGGCTCGCACATTGGCTCGCAATATTATGAAATACTGCAAATACTTTTAAATAAGGCTTGATAAAATAGTTCTATGGGCCTGTGCTGTAACGGATAGCAGACTCGGCTTCGGTGAGCATTCGACGACACCGGGCAGTCAGGGTTCGAAACAATCCTTTGCGAAAGCATTGATGGAAAGCATGCAATGCATGATTTTCAATCATGCGGAACGATGTGAAGGGTTACGAAAGTCCCTGCAGGCTCATTTTTTACATACAAAGAAAAAATCAGTTGAATTGTTAATGTGTTCAGGAACTTGTGCGTATTTAAGCTGAAGTTCAAGGAATGACTCAACGCTTGCACCATTCAAAAAGTTTCTTAATTTGTCTGAATGAAAGTATTTTCCAAGCAGGCTAAATACTCCAAGTATGCTGATATCCTTAAATCCGGCCCTTTCAATAGCAGAATGCAATTCTTCTTTCGTAAAATCGTGAGTCAGATGCCCGTGTTCTGTATTGCCCCGGGATATATATTTATTTCCGGTATTCATCGTGTCCAAAAACAAGCCTAAATCCCAGTTTTTCTTTAATTCCGCTGCAGCGTACAAAAACCTGTTGTTTACAGAGCCCATTTTAAGACCCCTTTTCTGCATTTTTAGGAGGGGTTAATGACAGCCCCAAACTTCCATAGACTTGAGGAGCATAAAGAAGCAGCAGCGGAGTTCCTCCAGAATGAATAATTAAAACCCTTGAATCTTTTGGAATTTGATTATTTCGGGCATGGTCCAGAAAGCACGCTGCCATCTTTCCGGTATAAACAGGGTCGAAAAAAATTCCCTCTCTGTTTGCAAAATATTTTATTGCGTTATTTGCTTCCTTTGTGGGTATCCCATAATCTTTTCCAACATAATCTCCGTAATTCACGACTTCTTGAGGCGTAATAGAAATTTGTTCACCAAGATTTCCTGCTGTCATGTTGAATTCATTGCTTACGATTGATTTGGCGTCCCAATGCAGCGGCGTTACTCCGACAATCGACATTTCCGGAGCAATTAATTTGCTTCCTAAGAGAATTCCTGAATGGGTGGGGCCGCACCCTGTAAGGTAAATTCTTGACGGCATTTTATCAGATTCATCAAGCTGCTCATAAATCCCAAGAAACATGTCAAGCATGCCAAGGCAGCTTAAGAATGCAACACGCTGCCTTTCAAATAAATAGGGTTTTTCTTTTCCTTCCCTAAGTATTTCCCTGTATCTTGCCTCTTTTTCCCTGTCAAGTTCAGGCCCCATTTCTGCAGTAACCCACTTTATATCAGCTCCGCAAAGCTGGTCCAGAAAGATATTTCCTATATTCATTTCATCGACCGAAAGTTTTTTTCTTAATACGAGATGAGTTTTTAAGCCATACCTTGCACATGCTGCGGCAATCAGGAGATTTTGGTTTGACTGTGACGGGCCGCCGTGGACTACAGAATCATAGCTTCCATTGACAATCTCCCCAAATACATATTCAAGCGCGTGCGAATAGTGCCCCCCGTATCCAGGGCCGCTTTTATCCAATCTGCTTACAATAACTTCCAACCCTAAATCATCTGAGACATTTCTCAAGTGCTCGATTGGAGTCGGGTTACTTAGCTGAACTTTTGGATACTTAGCAAGTTTTTCTCTCAAGCTTCCTATTTTTTCTCTCGTTATTCCTTCCATTTTGTCTTTCTGGTGATATCAAATCCGCCAAGTACTTTTTTTATTGCAATAATAAGGTCATTCAGGTCATTTTTGCTTAATGTTGCAGAAAGAGGGATGTCAATATATTTGCCCAGATATTTTGAAGTTTCTGGCAAAACTTTTTTGCGCCATTCAATTGATTTTTTTGGAAATAAAAATCCCCAGTGCCAAAAACAGCGGATATTGCTCTTTTCTGGATTTGCGAATGCAGAGCATTCAATTCCTTCTGCTGACAATGCTCTTGAGAATAGAACTACTTCTTCAACTGAAAATCCTGGAAGGCTAAATAAGAGCTCATCACCCAAAATACTATTTTGTTCTATTGGTAATCTCAATCTTATTTGCGGAAATCTGGATAATCTGCCTGTTACATATTTATAATTTAATGAAAGCTTTTTTATCCTTGCTTTGAGTTTTTTCAGCTGCGAATAAGCCAATGCACCCCTTAAATTATCCATGCGAAAACTGTAAATCGGGAAATCACAATCGTTTAATTTTGGCGGTTTGGAATTAAAATGCTTTTTCCACCTTGATTCATAAGCTCCGGACAATATGATTGCTTTTGCAAAATAATCTTTGTCATTTGTGACTAACAGCCCTCCCTCCCCTGTATTGCAGGATTTGTCCGACTGCGTGCTAAAAGCGCCAAAATGGCCATATGTTCCCAGATATTTTTCCTTTAACTTTAGGCCCATGACAGGAACTGCATCTTCTATGACCACAAGATTTTTGGACTTGGCAAACTCCATTACAGATTCAATGTCGCTTGCTGAGCCACGCATGTGCACCACAATCACAGCCTTCATTTTTCCGCTGCATTTCTGCCTTAAATCCTTTAAGTCAAAATTCAGGTTTTCATCAATCTCTATCAATACGGGTTTTGCCCCTGCAAGAATTACTGCGCTAGGCGTTGCTGCAAATGTGAATCCAGGAATTGCGACTTCATCGCCTTTTTTTATCCCTGTGCTCATTAAAGCAATGGTTAATGCGGCAGTTCCGCTTGAAACAGCAAGCGCGTGTTTTGCCCCAAAAATTTTTTTGCCTCTTGCTCGAATTTGCCAACAAAAGTGTCTTTCAATGCACGGTAATCATACCTAAACAAAAGTTTCGACTTTAGGGCATTAAGTACTAGGGATTCATCTTCTTTATCAAGAATGACATTCCCCTTATCATAAGTCGGCCAAGGTTTTAAGCGAGTTGGCACCCCACCATTAATTGCCAGCCTCATCTACTTTGGATAGGCAACTTACTATATAAACTGTTATATATAAATTATATAAATCATTGATTTAATTATAAATTGATATTCCGCTAAATGATGGCATCATGCCTAGAAGTTGACAATTTAGCATTCACATATTGTCTCTATTTAACTTCAATATCATCAGTCCTTTCATAAGGCCTTATATCGATCGAGTCATAATTTTTTGTGGCTTGCTTTTTCTGTAAAATTCCAAGCCACGCAATCATTAGTCCATTATCAACTAAAACATTGTTTTGCGGAACAAAAAACTTGGCATCCCTTTCTTCGCACATAATTCTGCACATTTCCTGCAATCTTTTGTTGCACGCAACTCCCCCTCCAAGAACAAGCTCGCTTTTATTGCAATGCGCCATTGCCCGCTCCGAAACTTCAACAAGCATTGCAAATGCAGTTTCCTGCAGTGAATAAGCCAGGTCTTCTGTGCTGAATTTTTTTGAATCAAATTTCTGCTTTAGGTTTGTGAGAATCCCGGAAAATGACACGTCCATCCCTTTGACAACATAAGGGATTTCAACATATTTTTTTCCATTTACTGCAAGCTTTTCAATTTTTGGGCCTCCTGGAAACCCAAGTCCTATATGGCGCGCAAATGAATCAATGAAATTTCCAACTCCTTGGTCCAAAGTCTCGCCAAATACTCTGTATTTCTCTCCTTCATAAGCAATCACTTGTGTATTTGCGCCGCTTGCATACAATAAAACAGGGTCTTTTGCATCAGTAAGCAATTTTCCAATCTCAAGATGTGCAATGCAGTGGTTTACCCCGACAAGCGGAATTTTATTGCTTTTTGCAAGCGCCAAAGCTTTTTTCATGCCGACAAGAAGGCATGGCGCAATCCCGGGACCTTGGGAAAAAGAAATCAAAGAGACATCTTTAATTCCCAAATTTGCATTTTTTAAGGCATCATCGACAACTTTATCTTTTGCATTTTCATGGTGTTCCTTTGCTTCAGAGGGATGGATTCCGCCTTTATCTGTAGTATAAGCATCTTTTACATTTGCAAGAACTTTTCCTTTTTCATCAATTATACCGCATCCAAAGGTGTGGGCAGTTGATTCAATTCCAAGGCAAATCATAAATCAAAGAAAATCAATCTTATTTAAAAGATTTATCAAAGCATTACAGTTTCTCCTTTCGGCTTCATTGTTCTGTTAGGGTTCCAGAGTTGAGATTCTTCCTTGATAATTCCGGTAAGCCGGTATATTAAATGCAAAGATGTGCTGAATGAAGACATTATTCCATGCCCGTTGTGCGCAGCATTGATTCCAACAATCCCATCAGGATTAGCGCTATTTATTGGAGCACAAAGCCCCACAAGATAATTCCCGTCAAGAGTTTCCCCATAAAGATTGCCTCTATGCTTGAAAACTTTGAGCTTGCCAGAGTCAATTGATATATCCTCATGAATTCCATCCAATCGGGCCTCAATTAGCATATTATCAGCAAAATAATCATCGCTTCCAGTCATTCTGCTGTGGACTCTTGACGAAGCCACTTCAGGATCTTCTTTTCTTGCATAACCAAAAATAAGTTTGTCTGATTTCAATGAGTCTTTTGACCAGTATGCACCTCTTCCCATAAGAACGCTGAAAACAGTATGCTCTTCCAGCTCAGCTTTGCTTAATCCATGGGTATATGTAAGCTGCCTGAATTTTGGAATAATTGGAACTTGCAGAGGCGAATGCTTGTCATTTACATAGAATAAACTGCCAAGATTACCGCTCCGCGCTCCTGTGGTTATGCCCAAATAATATGTCTGCTGCTCAGCCGAACCTGAAACTGTGGAAAATCTTATGGGTTTGCCGGTGTCTACGCTAATTTTACTTATTTCTTCATCAAAGTGAAAATTAATGCCAAGAACTTGCTTGCAATATCTGTAAATCGCATTCGTAATGTCCGTAGGGCCAACATGCGCGTCAGTTGGGCAGAAATAGGCGAAGTTGAATCTCTCAGCATTTATGCGCGGCATAAGAAGATTTTTTACTTGGGATGGTTCGAGAATGAATGCAGGCAATCCCAGCTCATGCAGAATTCTTTGGTTTGATTTCACTGCCTCCAATTCGCTTGCTTTTTCCCACAGCCACAAATAGCCGCATCGCGACAGGTCTGTATCAATTTCACCAAAATCAAAACCGGGATCCACTTCTTTATAACCCCTCTCAAGTATTCGTGGCAAATTCTCAAAAAATAGTGTTGTTGCAAGGTTTCCAATTGTTTCTTTCTTTGTGCCAAACATTGAAGTTCTTGTTCTTGCAGCGCTATCGGCAGTTGAGCAATACCCCACTCCTTTTTCTCTGTCCCAAACATGAATTTCCCAATCTAACCCTAAAGTTCTCGATAACTCTCCAGCTATATAAGCAGATGTTACTCCTATGATTCCTCCGCCTATAAAATCAAACCTTCTTCCCTTAGTGCCTCCCAATAAAGATTCCAAATCTCTTGGATGTGATTTGTCAATTGCGTTGAGTATATCCAAAAAATTTGAAGGTTCATCTAGCTCAAGAAAACTTGTAAGGTTGCCATAAATTCTCTCTCGTGTTTCAATATCCTTTAAAGTATCAATATCTAATTTTATCATCATATCCCCCAGGCATTTTAGTTCTGATACATGATTCATTTTTAAAACTTTTGTTTGTTTACTACTTTAAAGAAACAAAATAAACTATTACAAAACTCTAAGAAAGCATTAAATAAACGGGAATTAAAAATATGCCAAATGCAGAAAAATGAGGTTGCGGAAAACAGAAAACGCAGAAAACAACTAATAATATTGTGCCTGATAATTCTCATCGTTATCCACATAATCCTGAACCTGATAAAAATTTCCTATACTGAAACTGCAGTGGTTGAAGTCACCGAGCCATACGAATCAGAGACAAATAAAAATCTGGGTGATTTAAAATCGGTTGACCGTTGCTATAAATCTGATTACGTTTGGAATTATACCTGGGAAGGATATAGCGACAATGAAAACCAAAAAATAGTCCCAAGATTCAGGCTTTACAACTACGAGTTGCTTCCTGGAAACTATTACATTGAATTTGGCTTTTTTGATGAGTCAATTCACCATTATGCGAGATATCAGGGAATAGACTATGAAAAGGTAAAAGATGAACTGCCGTGGAATGAAGCTTCAATGCAAAGCGAGAACCTTACTGTTTATATGGAAGCGGGCCAAAGCAAGCTAATAACTGCATCTGTTTCAAGAAAAGACCCAAAGGTGACTTACTGGACTTATGCTCTCGTTACTGTTCCTAAAAGGACAATCTGCGAAAAAATCTTAGTCAAGGACAACTCCACAAAAACTAAGACAGAAACAAAGTACAGGACAGTTGAGAAAGAACAAGACGTAACGACAAGGATAACTTTATGGCAGTGGCTGATGATTAGGCTAAGGGAGCATTTTTCATAATTTTCTCATTCAAAATTCACTACAATAAAGTCATAAAGATAGTTACATTTAAAAACAGCAAATTGTTTTTGTTCATTATGTCTTTGGAAAATTCGCTAAGTGCCAGGCTTGAAGTGCTTGCTTCTGCATCAACAGAAAGAGTCAAAAATATGCTTACAGGCTCTCTTGGTTTTACAGTTGATGAATTGGCTGCAGTTATCAATGGGGATACATACTTATGCCTTCCAGAAAGAAAAACCCTAAGGCACATGGTTGCAAATAAATGTTTACCTCAGGATTCAAGCACAATGTACAGTGCCGATATCAGTGTTCGCCTTATGCCAATGTCAAATCAAGATGAAGTGCCTCAAAAATCAGCCCTTGTCTATGAAATACCTTTAAGGCATTATCTCGGCAATGATATTGGGCTTAAGCAGATTTGTGACATAAAGGAGCATCGGGAAAAAGGAAGCCTCACTACCCTCAATATTATGCTCTACCATAAAATTATGGCCTTTCTTGGAATGGATCCAAGGTACAATTATGGAAAAATGATCTTAAGCGAACTTATGAAAAACAGCATCTCATTTGAAGCCAATGCAAAAGGAATAGACGAAATCAATCCAAAAAAATTATGCAAATATGACTCTTCTGACAATTCTTACACAAGATTTTTTGCAGGGTTTTATCTGGCATCTTTAAGGCCGTCATTCAATCATGGGCCAAAGTCTGCAATCTTAAGTGAGGTAAAGAGCCATAGCAGGATATAAGCGGAAATCATTTTCTAAACAATTTTTGCAATTCTTCCAGAAATAAAAAATTGGATTACTTTTAGATATGAATCATTTCCAGAACTGCGTCAACTGCCCTTTTTGGGTATTCAGCAACTCTTTTTTCTGCCTGCTCCCAGGTTATGTTTGGGCCAAGAACCCCTAAAGATACAGGCTTATGGAAAGAAATCGATAATTCAATCATTGCTTTTGCAATTGAATGGGCAATGACCTGGTCGTGGTCAGTATCTCCCTTGATGATTGCGCCAAGCGTCACGACGCCGTCAATCTCTTTTTTGGAAAGTAATTTTTCTGCTGCATATGGTATCTCAAAAGCTCCGGGAACTTTTATTACTCTCTGAACTTTAAGGCCCACTTCCTTTGCCCGCTTCTCTGCATTTTTTAGCATTGCATCTGTTATTTCAGGATTGAATTTCGCTACAACAATTCCTATATTTTTCATCTTGGTTGCCATCAAATTGAAATAATAAATCCATATTTAAGGTTTTGCAAATGAATTCATACTAAATCTGTCAAAATTATAATTAATTAACTCTCCCACTTACGAATTTAATTTAGTTAAGTGGAACTAGGGCTGACTTTGGAAACAGCATTTCTAGTTATTAATTCTATAAAAATTGATAATGTTTATATACAGTTGAATTAAAAGCAGTAAAAAGGAAGAGGAATATGGATAAGAAAAACACTGGGGGCGTTGAGCCAAAACTGTCAAATTTTACAGAAAGCCTGACTTTCAAAACTTTACTTCCCATCTCTGTTCTCATCATTTTACTAATAAGCTTATTCGGATTTTATCTTTCTACTACGACTAAGGAGAACTCGGAGAAATTCATCATTGAAAGCGTGCTTATACCTGAATTCGAGCTTCTTGCCAAAGAAAAGAACAGCGAGTTCGAGAAAATAAAAAATATTACGGAGTACACTGCTAAAAAAATTGAAGAGAAAATATTATTTTCTAAACAAAGAAGCAGCACAGATACTGATGAATTGTTCAATAAATATATTTCTAAAAAACCTGATCAGTCATATCGCTCTAATCTGGATGAGTCAAAAGGCAGGTTCCAAATGGCCGCTTTTCATAATAATCTAAACGAAGTTGATTTTCGTGAAAAAGGGTATTTTATTGAAGCGTTTTTATATTTCGATCCTTTTGTTGAGGGGCTGATGAACAATGTCCATGATAGTTATTTTACAACCAACGACTTCATATGGGAATATGGCGCTCCTGATTGGCCCTTAAGCGTGCCTGGAAATGAAACTTTTAACCAATATAACTGGGTTTACGAAGCTGATCCTGAGCACAACCCTTCCGGACAACACGTATGGACAGACATGTATTATGATGATGTCCAGCATGAGTGGATGATATCCTCCCTTATGCCAATTTTCGACGGAAAAGAATATGTCGGTACATTAGGACAAGACCTCATACTTAAAAAAATAATAGAAATAACAAAAAGAAGCAATATCGGGCAAACAGGGATATTATTTTTTATAGATAATCTGGGAAATATAGTTGCTCATCCCGACACAGAGCCACTTATAGGTAAAAAAGCTACTAATGATGAAAGACTAAATCTAAAAACTCTTCCAGACGAGCCATTAACGAAAGTTCTCACTTCACTTCCTCAAGAGTCGGGATACCATTTTACGGAGGAAAAAAACAGGAGAATAGTGATGCATTTCCCTCTTAAAGATATTAAGTGGAAAATGGTTTACGTTGTTGATGAAGGGGAATTTCTTAAAATCGCTTCGGAAACAAACAGGCAGTACATCATTTCTTTTATCCTATTTGCAATAATAGTCATAGTCCTTATTCTTTCAATAATTAGAATCAAGGTGACCGGCCCGATAAAAAAACTAACAGAAATCACTGATGAAATATCAAAAGATAACTTAGATAAACAAATAGACATCAAGTCAAAAGATGAAATAGGCAATCTTGCAGACTCTTTTAGAAAGATGACATCAGATTTAAAGGAGTCTAGGAAAAAACTTAAAAGTTATGCAGAAAATCTGGAAAAACAAGTTGATGATAAAACCAAAGAGCTGAAACAGAAAATGGAAGAGCTTGAAAAATTTAATAAAATAGCAGTTGGAAGGGAGTTGGAAATGATTAATCTGAAGAAAAAAATAAAAGAGCTGGAAGAGAAAACTGGTGATAAATGAATATCCTATAATAAATAAACTGTTTATTTTTCTTTCTCGTTTTTATTTGATTGCGTAATCTTTAGTTTTAAGAATACTCACTAAAATAAATTTTTCTAATATCTGTTGTTTAGAACTAATTCCAATCAATATTTGTAAATGAAGAAATAAAAAAGAAGAAAAAAATGAAAACCATGCATAGGCTTTTGCCAGATTTATGCTAGACAGGTATGAACTGTTAGTAATCGCGTGCTGAATATCTCGCCGAAGCTTGATACTTACACACCGATTCTATTAAACTTGTGTTATTCAAGTGTTCTATGATGTCTCGTTTCAAGGTGGGTTTCATGCTTAGATGCTTTCAGCATTTATCCCTTGACGCGTGGCTGCCCTGCGTGCCCTGCCGGACAACAGGTGGACTAGAGGCGCCGAGACTCCGTTCCTCTCGTACTAGAAGTCCCTTCCTTTCTGACATTAGCATTTCCAGTAGATATTAAACAAACTGCCTCACAGCGTTCTGAACCCAGCTCATGATCCCTTTTAATCGGTGAACACCCGCACCCTTGGTTGCTTCTGCACAACCAGGATAGGAAAAGCCGACAGCGATGTAGCAAGCCCCGCCGTCGATGTGAACTCTCGGGCGGGACGACTCTGTTATCCCCGGAGTAACTTTTCTGTCATCTCTAGCCCCCATCAAGGAGGACATAGAGGTTCGCTAGGCCAGTATTTCTACTCAGAATGCTGTATTATAGAGCATCCTGTCAGGCTGGCTTTTGCCCTTGCACTCTACAACGGATTGCTGACCCGTTTGAGCCAACCATCGGGCCCTGATGATATCTTTTCATCAGGGTGCCACCCCAGCCAAACTGTCTACCTATTGATGTCCTCGTTTCCGAGTAAGCAACGTAAGAACCGGAGAGCGGTGTTTCATTTTCGCTTATCCTTTCTTGCGATTGGTAAGCTACCGCCTACGCTACACACCAGAACTCACGTCGCAACAACAGGCTACAGTAAAGTTTCACGGGGTCTTCACTTCCCACTGGAAATCCCTGGCCTCTGCACCAGGAGAGGGTATTCAGAAGGTACTAATTGGGGACAGCGGGAACCTCGTTACGCCACTCGTGCGAGTCGACATTCAATCGACAAGGTATTACGCTCACTTATGTTACTACTTTCTTTCGAAAGCGGACACACATTTCTGCATGCCTCCACTAATCGCTTAGTGGGTCGGACCATATCTTACCTGATATTAATCAAGTTCTGACGTATGGTCTCTGAGGATTTTAGATACCGTGGAATAACTTTTTTGTTAACGGTCGAGATCAATTTTGCAATTTTAATTCTTCCTTCATCATTAAGATGCTCCTTTTTATTCATCATCTCGATTATTTCAGAAAAGACTTCAAAACTTTTTTGTTTTGACAATGTTTGGAATTTATAATTTTTGAAAAACTCAATAATCTTATTGAGTTTTTCCAATCCTCGCACACGAAATTCTTTTCTGTCGCCGTGATTTACATTTACTGTTCCGAATCCAAAAAATTTCTGAATTTTAAACAATACTTGTTCATCACGTTGATGCTGGACAATTCGGAATTCTGGAAGTAAT
The DNA here is from genome assembly GCA_035293285.1 of Candidatus Nanoarchaeia archaeon. Taxonomy (GTDB): domain Archaea; phylum Nanobdellota; class Nanobdellia; order Woesearchaeales; family GW2011-AR4. The sequence continues at coordinate 12,398 of DATDOM010000014.1, forward strand.
TGCCATTGCTTTGTTCTATTATGCTGATTAATGCCAACATAAAAGCAACCTTCTCCGTCAACAAATCCTGTTATCCAATTGGGATCTAATCTTTCCTGCTGATTATCTGCACTCATAGTATTTTCACAATAGTTGGCATTTATATTTTTTACATACAAATGTCCAGTGCTATTGTAACTTGAGATACTCAGACTTTCCAGCATATAGTCAGATTTTACTAAGGCAATCGTAATTGTTTACCTTAAGAGAGTTATAGTTACCCCCGCCGTTTACCAGCTCTTAGCTCAGTTGAAACCGAGTTTGAAGTACTGGCACTGGGCAGGCGTCACCGACTATACACACCTTTACAGGCTCGCAGTCAGTTAAGTTTTTGTTAAACAGTCGGGCTCCCTTTGTAATTGCACCCTGCTTTCGCCTCTTTCAAGACAAGAGCAGGGACCCCTTATACCGAAGGCACGGGGCCAATTTGCCGAGTTCCCTCAATTAGGTTGACCTTTCACACTTTGGGCTTCTCACCCAGGGGCACCAGTGCTGGTTCTGGGTATGGTTAACTAAGATTTATCTCTATTCTTTTTTCACGGGCTCCAGATATCAACTGAATACACCAAAGGCATACTCATCCCATCTTTAATCAGGTTCTCATCGTTATGATACTCCCCTGATTTGTTATGGTTAATACGAAAAGCTATCCGTATCAGTCTATCCCGAAGCGTCAAAAACAGATATTGCGTTGCCGCACATACTCAGTTAGTAGAGGAATATTAACCTCTTTCCCTTTCCTCTTACCCAATTTATGGGTGTGGTTAGGACCAACTAACCCTTGGCTGATCTGCATTGCCAAGGAACCCTTGCCCTTTCAGTGGAAGAGAGTCTCACTCTTCTATGATCCTACTACCGCCTGGATTCTTATTTCTTTGAGGTCAATACAATCTCGCGAATGCACTTCTACCCTCAAAGAACACCTATCTACCACAATGTTTTCACATGTCTGCAGTATCGGTAATCGGCTTAGCCCCGTCCATTTTCAAGGCCCACTGCCTTGACGAGTAAGCTGTTACGCACTTTTTAAAGGGTGGCTGCTTCTGAGCCAACCTCCTCGCTGTCTCAGGCAATGGACGCTCTTCTCCCTTTAACACTTAGCCGATATTTTGGGACCTTAACTGCAGTCCGGGTTGTTCCCCTCTCGGAATTCAAGTTTACCCCAAGAATCCCCGTCTCTTGATTTCTTTGATGTCAGTTTGTTCGGAGTTGGGCAAGACGCCGAACCCTTTCGGGTCCTAAGCTTCTAATCCGTAGCTCTACCATTCTGACAATCTCCATCAAGGCTTGACTGCGGCCAACTTCGATAGGAACCAGCTATCACCAGACTCGATGAGCCTTTTACTCCTAGCCCTCGGTTAGAAGAACACTTGCACGTAGAACCTCTTCAGGCCTCCATTCCTTTTTACAGGAACTTCACCTTACCAAGGGCTAGATCGTCTGGCTTCGGGTCGTATCCAAGTGACTCCCGGCACTTTCGTACCGCGCCCCTCATAAATTGCGGGCATGTTGCTTTCGCTGCGGGTTCTTGCTTTTAACAATTACCCTCGCCACTCAAATAAACTCCCAGGCACGTTATTCGAAACGCACGACACAACTTTCGCAGTGTCAGACTAGAGCTATTAGGTTTCAGGTTCTTATTCACATCCTGTTATGGGTGCTTTTCAACTTTCCATCACTGTACTCTAGTTTGCTATCGGACTCAAAACGTATTTAAGGTTAGAGGTTGATGCCCCCCATATTCCCGTTAAGTATCCGGTTAACGGTACTCTGGTTACCATACTAGCTCCTCCCCAGTTTGCGTCTACGTGACTATCACACTTTATCGTGCGCCTTTCCAGACGACTTTGACTTTCCGGGTTAGGAATTTAGCGCATGGACCAAAAACCACATCTCCTTTACATTTCTATAAAGGATTCAGTTTGCCTTATGCTGTTTTCACTCGCTGTTACTGGCAGCATCTCAATTGATTTCTTTTCCTGCAGGTACTGGAACGTTTTAGTTCCCTGCGTTCCCGATCCTTACGGATCTATTGCTGAAGTCGCATTAGGGTATCTTTGGTTCAACGCTTACGTGCAGCTACCCAAAGCTTATCGCAGCTTGTCGCGCCCCTCTTCAGCGTTTGAGCCGAGTCATCCACCTAATAGCTTTGTGGATCTAGCTCTAATGCTAGGACAAAAGCCTATGCATGGTTTCATGAATTTCAACCTTTACCGTCCCAAGTGATCATTTGTGCCTCGGGAAGGCATACACCATTGCTGGTGATCATTAACTTTTGATTAATGAATGTGATTTGTGAATTTTTAATATTTTATTTTTTGTGAATATAATGGACCCGTCGGGACTTTCATAACAAAAGCCTAAATGGCTTATGTTTATTCGAACCCGAAGCCTCTGCCTTTCATGATGAAATGCAAGGGCAGCGCTCTACCGTTGAGCTACGGGCCCAATTGTTTTCCAATTATTGACTGTGAGTCAATAACCTTTCTATCGACTGTGAATCATCAAATGTTGTTCTTTGAACAGCATTTAATGGATGATCGCTAACCATTGCTCGAATATATTTTGATTTTCCTAACTCTGCATGAAACTCTAATCGTGAATGTCCATTTTTTGTCTGAACACTAACATCAAATGGTACCTGTTCAAAGGGATAATCTTCTTCTTTTGAATATCTTTCAACGGACCTAACCAAATAATCTATTGCTTCTGAAGGCTGTAAATCTTTCACTCCAGTAGTGTATGAAAATTCGGCACCATCTGGATTATAGGAAACGTGTATATGTACTGGATTCTTCATTCCCATTATTAACTCTCTAAAGTACCGTTTGTTTTCCTGAAGTTTCATTTTGTTTGCATGATTATAATTTTTTAGTTTATAATCCTCTTTTGACTGTGATTTTATTTTTTTAAAAAAATAAAAAAAAGGAGGTGATCCAGCCGCAGGTTCCCCTACGGCTACCTTGTGACGACTTAACCCTCCTCGCTGAGCTCAGATTCGAACCAATTGAAAATTGAACCTCATCTGAACCCTACTCGGGTGGTTTGACGGGCGGTGTGTGCAAGGAGCAGGGACATATTCACCGGGCTATGCTAAAGCCTGATTACTAGGGATTCCAACGTCATGTGGATGAGTTACAATCCACAATCTGAACTAGGATAGGTTTTCGAGGATTAGCTTCACCTTTCGGTGTTGCATCCCATTGTACCTACCATTGTTGCGCGCGTGTAGCCCAGAAGATTCGGAGCATACAGACCTACCGTTGCCTGCGCCTTCCTCTCCATTTCTGGAGCGGTCCTCACAATGTGCTCGATCATCATCGCTGACTCGTTAGCAATTGTGAATACAGGTCTCGCTCGTTGCCTGACTTAACAGGACACCTTACGGCACGAGCTGACGACGGCCATGCACTACCTCTCGGCTCGTTAGGAAAGCCCTTTAGACTGTCCTTCATCCTGCCGTCGCT
>DATDOM010000015.1:0-4890 GCA_035293285.1 Candidatus Nanoarchaeia archaeon
AAGCGCAAGGGATATAACAACAACTGCAGGCAGGCCTTCGGGAATTGCTGCAACTGCAAGCGAAACGGAAACCAAGAGCATCTGAAGCAAAGTTGCCTCATTTTTGAGCATGCCAACAGCAAAAACAATCAATGCAATTATTATTGTGATGACTCCAAGAAATTTTCCAAGCTTGTCCATGTCTTTTTGAAGAGGGGTTTTTTCAGTCTCGACATCTTCAATGAGCTTTGCAATTTTTCCCATCTCTGTTGACATGCCTATTGATGTAACGACAGCCTTTGCCCGCCCCCCTACAACAAGAGTCCCTGAATAGACCATGTTTTTCCTGTCTGCAAGAATTGTATTTTTTGCAAGCTCTTTTTGGTGCTTTTCAATAGCGTGGGATTCACCAGTGAGCGCAGATTCAAGTGTTTTTAGGTTAATTGATTCAATTACTCTGGCATCAGCAGGCACCTTATTTCCTGTTTCAAGAAGTATTATATCCCCGACAACCAGGTCTTTTGAGCTGATTTCGCATTTTTTGTTGTCTCGGATTACTGTTGCTTTTAGGGACGCAAGCTCTTTTAATTTTTCAATTGAGCGCTCTGCGTTATATTCCTGGTAAAATCCAATGACTGCGATTGCAACTATTATTGCTATAATTACAAATGCGTCAACATATTCTCCGACAAATGCGGAGATTATTGTTGCAATTATTAAAATCCAGACAACCGCATTATTGAATTGCCCAAGAAAAATCGAAATAGCGGAAACCCTTTTTCCGTCCTTAATCTCATTTTTGCCGTTAAGGCTCTGCCTTTTTTCAGCCTCGGGCGATGTAAGGCCCTTCTCTGAAGAGTTAAGTTCTATTAATACGTCAGAAACTCGTCTATCATGCATTTTCCTGATTTACTTTTCGCTCGCTTTGTTTTAGGCTTCTTAATTGCATCACAAAGTGGCCGAGGCAGTCCAGGCCGCAAAAGCTTGCCTTTTTCTTGAAGTCATCAGGCCCAAAAACAAGCGTATAATTGTTTACAGCATAGAAATTAAGCTCGCTATAGCATACAGCGCAGATTTTATCGTGCTCCTTCAGTTTTTTCTTTATTTTAAATTCCAAAAGCCTCTTTACAGTTACTGCTCCCTGGTCAATGTCTTTCTTGAATTTCATCAGTTCCTCATAATCAAGCATATCGACAACATCCTCAAATTTCCTGCCCATTAATTCCACCTCATTTATTGATTTATAGTTAAAGTTCTGATTGTGATTTTAAAATAGGAAAATTTGTCCGCAAATTTTCAACAGTTACACTCGGCGAAATTTCTTTTGCCATTAAAATTTCGCCTCGAAATATTCATTGACTTTAACGGATCGGATTCTATTCACCTTCCTCGAATTTAATGAACCACTTGTTCGTTTCTTCATCATAGGAAAATATGACATTATATTTCTTGGATTTGTCAAGCGCAAAAAGAAGAGGCATTGGAATTGTGGTTTCAAAACTGGAACCGCGCTTGTAAAGTTTCCTTCGAATTTCTACCATTTTATACTTATTTTAATACTAACTAAATTACTTATATTTAAAGCTGCCTATTTCAGAATCATATATGGTATGTGTATTATACTTATTTTTGTTAATATTTTTTAACTTATTTAAATACTTATTTATTGGAGAAAGGGCTTTGTCGTTTTTACGGGACTTGATTTGTTGGTTACTAATAAGAACCACGAAGAGTTTTGTCAAAAGAGTTTATATAGAAAACTCAAATTCTAAATTTGATGGAGTTTGCATTTTTAGATGAAAGTGGAGATCCAGGAAAAGATGGAAGTAATCACCTAGTATTGACTCTAATGTGTACCTCAGATAAGAAAGAAATATCTTCAATTATTAAAGAAGCAAAATCTAGATTAAGGGAAAGTAATAAAGGATTAAAGTTTTTGGATAAAACCAATGGAGAGCTAAAATTTCATAGTTTTCCTGATAAAGTTCTTTTAAAAAGAGTTTTAAAAAAACTAAGTAAATTAAAAATAACAATTTATAGTATTACAATAGTTAAGAACAAGCAAAAAATAGAAAGCACTACAAAACAAATAATACTGCATAGGTTATTCAACCATATAAGCAACCCTTCCAATAAACAAATGTCTATAAAAATCATCGCTGATGATAATTTTTTTAATAAACAAGAAACAAACAGATTCTTATTAGAAACTTTCAAATCCATTCCAATAAAATTAAAAGAGGATAATGAAGAAGAAAGTAAAGAAAGCTGGGAAGTAGCTTATCGCAACTTGTCCAAGGAAGAATATATAGAATTGAAAAAAGACCAAAAGAATTTGTTAGTAGAAATAGAACATCAAAATTCTAAAAATATTGAAGGATTGCGAGCTTTAGATTTAATATGCGGCAGTATTTATTGTTTTTTTGAGCATAAAAATGAAGAGTATTTTGAATGTTTAAAAGAAGGTATACTTAAAATTGATGGTGTTATAATGGAAAATAAAAACATACAGTATAGACGAAAGTAAAGTTACACAACCTCCTTACTTGTCAACCCCCACCACATTAGCAATGGGGTCCATCTCTGGTCCTTTCAGTAGGATTTATGTGTAACAGAATGAGTATGTTTAGCTAATATAAATAAGTTTCTACTTGTTTTTAATCATTTAGTAGTAACACCTAGCTTACTGAAATATATAGATTTTAGCATATAATTACCCCATATAAGATGGCACGTTTGAAATTGTTGACTGCTGCTTCTGGACTTTGTTGAATTCTTTTTCAGCCTGAGCCCATTCCTTTGGCCTTTCAATCTTGCCAAACTTGGCTTCGTATTTGTCGATGTTTTCTTTTAATACACGCAGAAAATCCTTTGCATTATGCGGGTCAAGCAGTATTATCCTGTGGTTTATCACTAAAAGCGGCTCTGTTCCTGCAACAAACTGCGGATAAACATTCTTGAAATCAATCAGTATCTTGTCGGGAAGATGATGCACAACCTGCTCGTTTGATGCAAACACATTTTTGTCCGGATTGTTTACTGCCTGAATTTGTTTTTGTTCCATTTTGATTACACCTCATGATTTACAATTGATTTAGAACAAAGAATATACTCAGGTTTATTGGCTTTTCGGAAAAATAAATGCATTTGGAATAAATTTAAAAAAGTAAATCCGCCCAAAATGGAGTGGTTGTGCGGGTTGGATGAGGAAATCAATGCCGAGCGAAATGGCGAGGCGTAACCATAAGTCAAAATTTTTTAAGTACAAATTGTAGGTTGCTTAATCAGGCTGCCATCGGACTCGGCTACGCAAATCAAATCTTGGGCTGACATTCCCCGTAAGGGACGTCCCCCTTGTCATCTCTTCAGCCGGATAATCAGAGCCTCGTGAATTAATGGCAGCCTTTTAGTTGCAGATTAGTTAGATATTGAATAAATAAAAGAATTAAATAAATCATTCATCAGAATATCCGTAGGTTCTTGCAAAAAACGGCTCAGGCACTGCAACAAAGCTCTTAAGCTGAAGATACTGCTTGATTTTTGCGTGAATCCTGTAAGAATCCCGCCATAATTCCTTCTCGCGCTTTTCAATCTCTTGATGGATCAGTCTTTTTTCGTAAATCGGCTTCATATGGCGCAAAAACCAGTTGCTGTCCCACTGCTTGTTGTAATCAAGCTCGATTCTTGGGCGAAAAAACATTTCAATCTCGCCTTTTTCAACATTGGCCTTCTTTCCCTGGATAACTGCCTCTACTTTTTGTATGTAAACACAGTGTATGTCGATGTCTAAAAAATTCTTGAAGTAGCCGCTGTATTTTCCTTCAGGCTGTTTTTCAAGCCGCCACCAAACCCACATCTCCTTTCCGCCGCGGTGTATCCCTTTTTGATACACGTTTTCAGAATAAAGCTTCTCGACATCCTCAAGGTAAGAGTCGCCGTCAGAGCCTGACCAGCCCTCTTCCATCATGGTATTATGAAGCATAAGGTAGAGGTTTCTTAATGAAAATACATCAGAGTATTTTAGCTTGAATTCAGGGATTTCGACTTTGCCGCCGTGAGACATGAGCTGTTTTCAGTTTTAAATATTTATAAAGCTATCGATTAGGGGTTTTGGAATATTGTTTATGATAAAAATCCAATTAAGCTGTTACATAAATTTAATTTGTCTTAGAAACATTATCCCGTATTCAGTCAGGGACAGCAGAAAGGAATCCAGCACGGACAATATTCAATGATGCAGCTGCTTGAGCATCCATCTCCGTCTACCGAGTTTCCATCATCACATTCTTCAACTTGTTCTACTATTCCATTGCCGCAAATTGACAAGGGCGATGGGCTGCTTTCTTTTATTGCCATGAGAGGTTCTTCAGTTGTAGCAAGGCGGTGCCCGTCTCCTTTAACGACTGCGCTTATCTCATAGTTTATTCCTGAAACCCAGGAGCTTGTTGAAATTGGCTTTGTGCATGGGTTTACGCCTTCCTCGCATGCAATGTTTGCGCCCTCAGCCCCGTTAACCCTGAATTTGATTATGTATGCCGGCTGCATGTTAGTTACTTCCGCCTTAACATCGAATGAGCCAATGTTGGCAGCAACTGTGAACGGACTTTGGTCTGGAACTGTTATATGGATTGAAGGCAGGCCTTCAAGGAAATCGTGATGCACTGTATTGTCACCCGGAATCAGGGTTTCTGTTGTTTCATAATTTTGATAATCCGGATGCTTAATTTTTATTGTGTGCTGTCCTGTGCTAATTCCTTCAATCAGTGACGGAGATTCTTCTGTTCCGCTTAATCCCTTGTATGTGCCGTCAACCTGCACAATCAGGCCGGAAGGATTGCTCCACACAAGCAGCTTTACAGGCGAGCTTTCGCCGCCGGGAGATTTGGTCACTGTTTTTTCTTCGCTTGCGCC
>DATDOM010000016.1:0-10088 GCA_035293285.1 Candidatus Nanoarchaeia archaeon
TCCTGAACATATCTTCCCATACTTCGCCTTTCATTTCAATTACCTTTGTAGGTATTCCGAACTTCTCCAAATCTTTTACAGCCTTTTCTGCCGTTTTTAGGTAGGCTGCAGGAGACAACAAGTAAATCCTTTCAGTTGGGAACTCCTTTAAGCCGACAAAAAGCGCATTGATGTTGTCGCCAACCGGCGCGATTATTATGTTCTTTGACATGATTGCACCTCAGGTGATTATAAACATGGTTTTTATTTAAAGCTTTATGTTTAATCATTAAAACTAATGTTTAATAATATAACATCAAAATTATATCTAATTCTCAATATATCATATTTAGAAATTTTCACTGGAGGTGGAAAAATGAATTGGAAAATATTGGCAGGAGTATTGTTGGTTGTCGGGCTGATTGCAGGATTTGCAGGCGGAAAAGCGTCAACTTCAGGGCAGCTGAGCCATCTGAATGGAGAAGTTGCACAGCTTTCTGAACAGGTAAAGTCCTCAGATAGCCTGAAGAATCAATTGGCTGAAACAAAAGCACAGCTTGAAAAATTAAATGTGAATGAGTTATATGGGTTGATAAAAATTGGAGACAAGGCAAAAGCCTACAAAATTGGCGATATGAACAAGATGCCGCCGGTAATTGCGAATGACGTTATTGGCAGCACGCCGGTAATTGTTTCATGGTGCCCATTGTGCGGAACTCTAACTGCATACGACAGAAAAGTTGATGGGAAAACCTTGACATTTAAGGTTGAAGGAGCAAGAAAAATTCCCGGCACAGATATAGAAAATCTGCATCTAAGGGATGAACAGACAAACAGCGTCTGGGCGCAAGGTCCTGGTTTGGCAGTTGAAGGCTCTGAAAAAGGAACTGAGCTTAAATCATATCCTGTTCAGCTGTTCAACAAGGAAGTAATTGACAAGATGGGGGTTGAAGTCTGGAAACCCTGATTACTCAAAAATAAAATTTTTGAGCTCCCAAGAAACCGAGTTTCTTGTGGATTTTATTTTTTAAAATGAGGCAACACAAAAATGGCAGAAGTAACCCTGATTATAGCGTTTATCGCAGGAATTGTATCATTCCTATCACCTTGCATCCTTCCCCTTATACCGGGATTTCTTTCATATCTTTCAGGAATCAGCGCGTCGGAAGCAAGCAGCGCAAAATCCAAGGCAATAATTTTTTTGAATACTGTCTTCTTTGTGTTGGGATTCACGCTTGTTTTCTCCATAATCGGGGTATTAATAAACGGAATATTCGCAGATGTTGCTTTTGGCGTAAGAACATGGCTTGGGAGGATTGGCGGAGTAATTATAATCTTATTTGGCCTTGTGCTGATGAAAGCAATACATTTGCCATTTCTTGAAAGAGAGCATAAATTTAAAGTAAAGAAAACAGGAATAACATATGTCACGTCATTCCTGTTCGGGCTTGCATTCGCTGCCGGCTGGACCCCATGCGTTGGAGCTGTGCTGGCAAGCATTTTGACATTAGCAGCAGTTTCTACAACAAACGCATTTTACCTTTTGCTTGCATATTCTCTTGGAATAACGCTTCCATTTTTGATAACTGGGCTTTTTGTATCCAGAATGCAGAATTTCATCCACAAGCATGAGAAGACGCTTAATTATGTAAACATAGCATTTGGAATCTTGCTTGTAATTTTGGGAATATTGGTTTTCACAAATTCATTAAACAAGATATCAAATTTTGCTTTATTGCAGAACCTATTTAATGTTTAAGAAAATTGAGATTGAAAACAAAAATGAAAAGAAACCAGGTTATTTCAATTGGAATAATCATAATAATTATTGTAGTGATAGCTTATATTGAGTTAAGCAAGCCAAAAGACAATATAATTGTGTCAGATGACAAAAACACAGGGATAGCAATTGGCAAGACGGCACCTGATTTTGAGCTTGAAACTCTTGAAGGAAAAAAAGTAAAACTGAGCGATTACAGTGGGAGGAAGGTAATACTAAATTTCTGGGCTTCATGGTGCCCTCCCTGCAGAGAAGAGATGCCCGAGTTCCAGAAAATATCAGAAAATAATCCTGATATTGCAGTTTTAGGAGTCAACCTGCAAGAGAGCAAAGAAGCCGTACAATCATTTACAAACAAGCTTGGAATTAAGTTTTCAATCTTGCTAGACCCAAATTCTCAAGTTAAGAATATGTATAATGTGTTTACCCAGCCTGTGACTTATTTCATTGACGAAAAAGGAAAAATAACAGACAAGAAATTTGGTGCATTGACTGTTGAAGAAATATATGAAAAAGTTGGAACTATAAAGCCCGGTACAAACTTGCAATCTTCGGATGGGATAAAGGCATTGGCGGACGGCACAAAATATATTATCCATCCGAGCAAATTTTTATCAGGAGGCCCTCCAAAAAACGGAATTCCTTCAATTGACAGTCCAAAATTTATTTCAGCAAAAGAAGCTGATTGGTTGCCTGATGGCGAATTAGGCCTTGGAATAGTTTACAAAAATGAATCAAGATTTTACCCGTTTAGGATTTTGGTTTACCATGAGATTGTTAATGATTTTATTCAAAATGACCCAATATTAGTGACTTACTGCCCGCTTTGCTTTACAGGAATTGGTTTTATAAGGGAAATAGGTAACGAGCCAGTTGAATTTGGAGTTTCAGGCAAGCTGTATAACTCAGAGCTTGTCATGTACGACAGGATGACAGATTCGTATTGGCCCCAGACATTGGGAAAGGCTGTTGTAGGTCCTTCTACTGGGAAAACCATTAAAAAAATACCAACCGACACCGTAAAATGGAGTGATTGGAAAAAAGTCCATCCGGATACAAGAGTATTATCAAAAGACACTGGATTTTCAAGAAATTATGACGGAAGCAACCCTTATGGCAAAAAAAGCGATTTTATAGACATAAACCTGCAATTTCCGCTTGAAAATAAAGACATTAGATTGGATGCTTACGAAATTGTTTATGGAATAGAGATAAATGGCAAGTTTAAAGCATACAAAAAATCTGATTTGGAAAAACAGATAAAAATTGAAGACAGCGTTGGAGGAGAAAAAATTACAATTGAATTTGACAAGGAATTGAAATCAGCAAAGGCGTACAAAGAGTCAGGCGACCAGATTGTTGCAGATACTTTATTTTGGTTTGCATGGGGTGCTTTTCATCCAGATACTGATATTTACACAAATTAAATCATCTTTTCGATGTCAACGCACATTAACCCATAGATTCCATTTATGCAAATCACTTCTTTTTTCATAAGAGGTTTTATATAGCCATTAATTTTAATAATTATGTTTAATTATTCAATAAAATATTTATAACAATTAAATAAAATGGTAAAACAAATAATAAAAAATAAAAAAATATATTTCTTGTGCAAGGAATGCAATTTCATTTACAAAAATAAAAACCTTGCGCAAAAATGCGAGGAATGGTGCAGGAAATTCCATAGCTGTAATGTGAAAATAACTAAAAATGTGATTAATCCTTAAAATTTGTTTTGTGAGGCATATAGCAAAGTTGCCAATGTCGGCTTGGCTAATCTATTTTTTGTAATCCCGCAATGCTCCAGTTGATGTAATGTGTAAGCCTCGCTGAAATTTGGCCTGATAAGCTGCAGTTTTACATCCTCTGCAATTTGGTCTAGTATATTCATGCTTCTAATGTTTACAGACGGAACCATATAAACCTGGTTGCTTTCTGTCAAGCTCACTTTCAGGGAATCTCCTCTGTAATTGTAAACTCTTAATGCCTGCCCTTCATGGATTGCAGAGCGTGCCTCGCCGGCAACGTATGGCTTTCCAAGCAAAAAACTAACCTCATCCTTGGATTTTTTTGCCATTAAAACTTCTTCAAGCTCAGAAATATCAACTAAAAATTCAAATGCCCCTCTCCTTTTCTGAATTGTTTTCTCGCTTAGCATAGTGTGTTAATTTAATTTATATTTTCAGCACTTTCTTCAGTGCATTCCTGTCAAAACCGATAATTATAGAACCATTGATGTCAATCACAGGCACCCCAAACTGGCCTGATTTCTCGAACATCTCGTTTCTTGCCCTGTCGTTTTCGTTTACATTGAAATCTTTGTATTTTATATTATTTTCTTTCAAGAATTCCTTGGTCTTTATACACCAAGGGCACATGTTTGTTGTGTAAACCTTGACTTCTGATTTCTCATTCTTTGTTGTTTTACTGTTTTTTTCCATTTTAACCTCCATTTGATTCATTGCTTAAAATAAAATGGCTGCAATTAGCAGCCACATCCTTTACCTTTTCCTTTTGCCATGATTTCACCTCCTGCTTAAGACGGAAAGAGGGGGTAAACTTTCCATTCTTAATTATTGAATGATGAGCGTTCAAATATAACAAATTATCATTTAAGAGTTAAACTTTTGTTTTAATATAATTGCCCAAAAAATACGGCATTGGATAATAAATCCCAAGAACGAAATCAAAGCAGCTAATTAACTGCTTTCTTGTAAAGCCAATTTCTTAGAATTATTGGAGTAATGATAGTTGTCAATAAGCTCATCAAAACAAGCGAGATATAAATATCCTGCATTATGAGGCCGGCATTAAGGGCAATCAATGCAACAATCATTGCGACTTCTCCCCTAGGAGACATCCCCCATCCGACAATTGACGCATCTTTATGGGACATGCCTTGTAGTTTTGCAGGAATGTAGCAGCCTATAACTTTTGAAATTACGGCAATAACTGTCAGTGCCAAAAGAAACCAAATCACATTTAGTGACAATGCCTTGACATCGGCAAGTATCCCTAAAGATACAAAGAATATGGATGCAAAAATTATGTGCAGGTATTCTGCGCCTTCCCTGTAATCCTTGCCATGCTTTACAAATGCCCCTTCAAGAACCATTCCTGCAAGAAACGAGCCGACTATTGCGGATAAGTGGATGAGTTCAGCAATCATAGCGTACAGGAAAGCGAGCATCATTGCAAATATGAATACAAATTCAGGAAATTTAATTGCAATTTTGCCTTTGCCCAATTTTTCAACCATCGGGCTTAGGAATTTTAAGCCAACATACGAGCCAATAACTAGGAAAGCTATTGATTTTAGAAGTATTATGGATGTTGAGCCAATTGAGAAAGTGCCGCCTACAATTTGTGTTGAGATTGAAAGCGCAAGAAGGCTTAATACATCATCAATAACTGCTGCTCCGATAATTGCTTTTGCGGCATCTGTCTGCAGCTTTCCCATTTCACGAAGGACATTTGCAGTTATTGCAATGCTTGTTGCCGTCAGGGCTGTTCCTACAAACACAGCGCTTCCAAAGTCATAGCCGAATAATTTTGCGAGAAAGTATCCCATAATCCAGGGCACCACAACTCCTGATAATGCAATCCAGGTATATTTAAAGTTAAAAATGTCCTTTAGCTTGAATTCCAGCCCGACAACAAACAATAATATTATTGCCCCTAAGTGTGCGATGCTTGCAACAAAATCTGTGTAAGTTATCAATCCCAGTAAGCTTGGCCCAATAATTATGCCAGCTATAATTTCTCCAATTACTGCAGATTGGTTTATTCTTGAGGCAAGAAGATATCCAGCCAAAGCCACAAATAGCAATAAACTCATCTGGAATTCTATTGTTGAAAGAAGCGTTTCTGCTGCCATTTTTATCCTTTAGATTAAATCCTTAATAAGTTTTTTCGTTTTCTTAAAATAATATAAATCTTTTGCTATGGTTTTGTCGATTTATGTCAGCACAGTAACATCTATCCTCTAGTATAGAAATCTTTTTATTCTCGTCTTACTTATTAATGTTTTAGTCGATGGTGCATTCTACCCAAGGTGGGAGCATTTTATCTTTTTTGCCTTTTTGTCTGAAACCTTGCTGGGAAAATTATATATACTGTCTGGCGTTACATTACTTTGGGGTAGGTATGCTTGGGTTTAGAACAAATTTTTAGGGGGCTTGAAGATTTAGGTAAAGTTTCAAGTCTTAATGTCAACAGGAGAGATATTTTAAAATTTTTGGGCGGGACAGCCGCTCTGGCAGTTTTATCAGAAATTTCATACAGCCAACAAGTTCCTTCTGTTGAGAGCTATGTTAAGGCAAACAGTGAAAGATTCCTGCGTGATTTCTTAATCCCCTGGCTGAAATATCAAAGCATAAGCAGCGACCCAAGCAAAAGTGGAGACTGCAGAAAAGCAGCGGAATTTTTTGCCAACGGATTGAGAGTCTCCGGTTTAGATGCAAGGACGATCAAGCTTGAAAAAGGAAATCCTTTGGTCTATGCTGAAAAAATGGCTAATCCCAAACTTCCTACGGTTCTTGTTTATGGGCATTATGACGTGCAGCCGGTTTCAAATGACTGGGAAGTTAACGGGAGAAGGCTGGAGCCGTTTGACCCTGTAATAATAGGAAAAAATTTATACGGAAGAGGAGCTTCCGACGACAAAGGCCAGCTTGGTTTTTTGGTCTTGGTTTCTGATTATTTTGCGAAAGCGGGCTTTCCGTGCAACCTTAAAATTATTGGTGACGGAGACGAAGAAAGCGGAAATTCTTCAATCAATGACTTCATAGCATCAAGAACTGAGCAGCTAAAAACAAATGCGGCAATGATAATAGACACCGAAAACTTGGGAGACGGGTATGGCGCAATATCCCAAAGAACCAAGGGAATCCTCATGGCTGAACTCAAATATAATGACGCTTATACTCTTGCTGATATAATCCACAGGCTGCATGATCCAATAAAAAATAAGGTATTAATCAAAGGTTTTTATGATAGAGTTATGACTCAAAATATAGGGCCAGAAATTCTCGCTAAATTCGGCAAGCCGTCGAAGGGAATGGGCAGGTTCCTAAGGCCGGAAGAAGGATATGAGATTCTTGAACACATGTGGGACAGGCCGACAATCAGCCCGGTGTATTTTTCTTTTGCAAACCCTGACCCTTCTCCTGACAGCTCAAAACAATCTTACAAAATTATAATCAGGGGTCCTGAAGAGGCGCTTCATTCAGGAGCTTTCGGCGGCCCTGTCCAGGAGCCTGCACTTTACATAGCGCACCTTCTTTCAGGCTTAAAGGAATCAGGCATTAAATGCGAAATAGACTATGTGGACTACGGCTCATCGATACTCTCAACTTCAATAAGGCCGTTGGGAGAATTCCAGATAACTGCTCCTAAAAATGTAGCTCTCAAAGAAGAAATAGAAAAAGTTGTTAAAAAATATAATTTATTTGGCGAATTGATAAGAGTTGAAGAAATCTCTGACAGGAGAATATATCTTGATAAAAATCCTGAAGAGAGATTTGGAAAAGAAATCGGCACTGCAAGGGCATATCTGACCTTTAGATTGGTGTCGAATCAAAATCCCGATGATATTTACAGTTCACTTGAAAAGGTTATTGGAGAAGAAAGAAAAATTGTGAGCCCGATGCATAAAACGCTGCCATTCATGACGGATTTAGGAAATCCTTATGTTAATGCAGTTGTAGAGGGTGTAAAAAAAGGATATGGAAAATCTAATGTGCATATTGTGGGAGTTGGAGGGAGCATACCAATAGCATCGATACTGGCCCATTACCTGAATGCGCCGGTCATAATGCCGGGATTCTCCCCTTCAGACAGCGGCAAGCACGGGAGAAATGAGTTTATTCCATTAGAAGACATTTATGCAGGAGCGCGTTCAATGATTTATGCAATGCAGAATATGGGGAGGTTACGGCAATAAACTACTTTAATTATTTTTTTCCGCAACGTTTAAATATAACAAAGACAGCCAGATTGGGATGGAATCAAAGTTTGTTCTTATCGGGATTTATGCATTGATTGGGATTTATGCAGTTTATCATATATTCTTGAAGAAGAATCCCCACAAGGAGCAGTATGAGAAGATGTACAATGAAGTTCTCAATTCAAAGAAATACAAGGTAAAAGGGCAGTTTGACAAAGAAGAGTGATTAAGGCAAACTTTCAATGAAGAATAGCAAAATTTAAATACTACCTGATTATACTCGATATTCAAGAAATTCTTTAGTTTTCAAATGAATACGAATACAGAACAAATGGATACAGAAACAAAGACGGGAACAACAACTTTAGGATTAGTCTGCAAAGACGGCCTCGTGCTTGCTGCGGACAAAAGGGCAACTTCAGGATATCTAATAGCCTGGAAGAAGTTTGACAAAGTCATACCAATAACTGATAATATCGCAGTTACTGTTGCAGGAACTGTTTCTGACGTGCAGCTTTTGGTAAAATACCTGAAGGCAGAACTTAAACTAAAGGACATAAGGACAGGACGGGAATCAACTGTCAAGGAAGCTGCAAGCCTTCTTTCAAATTTCGTTTACAACAACATAAGAAAATACAGCGTGATTGCAGGAGTATCCCACTTCATACTTGGCGGAAAGGATTCAAGCGGAGTTCACTTGTATGACTTAAGCCCTGACGGCTCAATAGTTGAGATTGACGATTACATTTCTTCAGGCTCAGGCTCTGTAATGGCATTTGGCGTCCTTGAGACACTATACAAAAAGGGACTGACTGTTGAGGAAGGAATCAAGCTTGCTGCAAAAGGAATAAACGCGGCAGTGCAGCGGGATATTGCATCAGGCAACGGAATTGATATTGTCACAATAACAGCAAAAGACGGCGTTAAGAAAGTCTTTTCAAAAATGATTGAATACAGGATTGAGGCGTAATTTTACTTTATAGGTTGATTTTAGCGGGTGTTTTATCAAATAATTTTTAAGTAAAAATTCTTACAATGGCAGACATAACAAAGGAAATTCTAAAAAACTTACCTGAGGGCAAAATAAGCGACGTGAGTTTTGAAGGGGCAAACATAGTTCTTTACACAAAAGACAAGGAATTCTTTCTGGACAACAGCGGCGTAATCAAGCGTGTTGTTGACAGCATCAAAAAACGAGTTGAACTAAGGCCTGACCCGAGCATTACTACTGACATGGAAGAGGCGGAAAAAGCAATCAAGGCACTCATTCCTGAAGAGGCCGGAGTAGACCAGGTCATCTTTGACCCGCAGAGGAGCATGGTAGTAATCGAGGCTGACAAGCCCGGGCTTGCAATAGGCAAACAGGGCTCAATTTTAAAGGACATAAGGGCAAAAACATTCTGGGTTCCGCTCATAAGGCGAAAGCCTGCAATAAAGTGCAAGCTTATTGATAATGTACGCGCAGTTCTTTACCAGCATAGCGATTACAGAAGAAAATTTTTGGATCAAGTCGGCCACAGAATTTATGACGGATGGAGGCGCGAGAAGAAACACGAGTGGGTAAGACTGTCTTATCTTGGCTCCGGACGCCAGGTTGGAAGAAGCTGTATTTTTTTACAAACTCCAGAATCACGGGTGCTTCTCGACTGCGGCATAAACGTTGCATCAAATGAAAAGCCGTATCCTTATCTTGACGCGCCTGAATTCGACATTAACGAGCTTGATGCGGTTGTTTTAAGCCACGCGCATATTGACCACTGCGGGTTCATTCCATATCTTTTCAAGTACGGCTATAGAGGCCCTGTATACTGCACAGAGCCAAGCAGGGATGTTTCTGCTTTGCTTCTTTTGGATTACATCAAAATCCAAAGAGCTGACGGAAGCGATCCTATATTTACTGCAGACGAAATAAAAGAATTTGTAAAGCACACAATCACTTTGGATTATGATGAAGTGAGCGACATAACTCCTGACGTTAGAATCACAATGTACAATGCTGGGCACATTTTAGGAAGTTCAATGGTTCATCTTCACGTCGGAAACGGGCTTCACAACATTCTTTACAGCGCAGACCAAAAATACGGAAGAACGCTCCTTTTGGACCCTGCAGTCACAATCTTTCCAAGGCTTGAAACTTTGATGATTGAGTCAACTTACGGCGGGAAGGAAAACATCATGCCCCACAGGAATGAAACTGATGAAGAATTGATGACTATCATCAAGGACACAGTTGAGCGCGGCGGAAAAGTCTTGATACCAACGCTTGGAGTAGGACGAGCGCAGGAAGTAATGCTTGCAATTGAGGCAATGGTTACCCAGAAAAAAATGGAGCCGGTTCCTGTCTATATCGATGGGATGGTTTGGGATGTTACTGCAATT
>DATDOM010000017.1:0-21208 GCA_035293285.1 Candidatus Nanoarchaeia archaeon
CGGCTCTCAGGACAATAACTCGATGCCTGATTTTCCGGACCTTGACTCGGATTTATCTTCACAGGGAAACCAAAAAGAAGGAGATTTGCCGCCTTCAGTTCCGGCCCAGCAAGAAGCCGAGCCTCAAATGCCGGATTTCCCCCAATTGCCCGATTTTGAGGAATTGCATGAGCCAAATATGGACATTCCTCCAATAAGCATGCCGGAAGGCGACTTGGAAGCAGACCATAATTACCAGGACTACTCCATTTCACAGCAGCCAGAGCAGGAGCAAACAGCAGACTTACAGTCATTGGATGATGATTTTGAAATGCCCCAAATACCAAAGCAGCCCATTCTTTCAAAGCCTGCAGTGCCTGACATTCAGCAAGTGCCAAAATCACAGGTTGTTGAGAAAAGAAGGCTGTTTGCCCCAAGAGAAAATGTCACAGAATCATCACAGCCGGAATCACTTTACATAAGGGTTGACAAGTTTAAAGACATTCTTGGAAACGTCAATGTCATAAGGACAGACCTCAAAAAATATGAAAACTCCCTTGGAAACCTGCAGGACATAAACAATTCAAAAAACAACTCGTCCGAAAAGATAAAGGCAATGCTAAATGATCTTCAGAAAAAAATAATATTTATAGACAGAACATTATTCAAAGGTGGTGATTGAAATGGTTGGCGAAGGCGCTCCTGTATTTGTTAAAGTCGATGATTACAAGGAAGTACTGGAAGTTTTGGATCTGATAAAGGAAAAGGTAAGCGACATAAAGTCCACAATCAGCGACCTCAATAACATGAGGAGCGATGAGGATGCAGAGCTTGCAATGTGGAACTCAACAATAAGCGACATAGAGAAAAAAATAGAGAATATAGACAAGATGATGTTCCAGCCTGAGCAGACGTGGTGAAAACTTGGCAAAAAGGCAAAAAGATTCAAAACAAAAAGAGCCCAAGCAGGAAGAGCTTTTCTTTGTGGAAGTTAAAGACCCCGGACAGGTAAAGAGGGCAATCCTCGAGTCATTAAAGTCAATTCTTGAGCTATTAAAAAAATTCGAGGACATAAAGACAATGAGGCAGCAGAAATCTGAAAAAATTGAAAAGCTAAAATCTCATCTGCGAGAGGCAAACAGGCTTTTTGGGACATTAAAATCAAGCTTTCCGCAGACAAGCCTGAGGCCTCAGGTAAAAGTTGAAACGCAAACAAGGGAAAGGCCAAAAGAGCAGAAAAAATCCAAAATCATTGTAGAGGCGCCAAGGAAAGAGCTGACGGAAGTTGACAGGCTTGAGTCAGAAATAAATGCCATTGAGCAGAAACTGAGAAGCCTCACCTGAAATTTTTTATTTCTTTATCTTATCAATCTTGCATGTAAAAACCAAAAAATTAATTTGCTTTTTCTTCCTTATCTTCATCAGAAGAAAAATCTCCGAGTTTCTTGTTCTTTTGTATAGTCTTAAATCTTATCGGCTTGGTTTTTTCATTGTTCATTTTTAACCTCTTTATCCTAATCCGGTGCTTCCAAATCCCCCTTCATTTCTCGAGGATTCTTCCAGTATTTCAGTTTCTTCAAAAACTGCCTCTTCAACTTTTGCAAAAACAAGCTGCGCTACCTTCTTCCCTTTTTCGATTTTATACGGAACGTTCCCAAAATTTATGAGGCAGACTTTTATTTCTCCGCGGTAGCCTGAGTCTATTGTGCCGATGCTGTTGACATGCCCAATTCCGTGGTTTATAGCAAGCCCGCTTTTTGGCCTCACCTGGCCTTCGTAGCCATAAGGAATTTCTATTTTTATTCCGGTTCCAACAAGCCTTCTTTCCATGGGATTTAATACACAATCTTCAGTAGAATACAAATCAACTCCGGAATCACCCTTATGGGCATAAGAAGGTATTTTCACATCTCCTGTCTTTTTTATCCTGATTCTCAAAACCATTTAAACCACCAAAAAATTACACTTGCTTATATTTAAAGAAATCGACACTTAATTGTATATTTTAGATAATTATTTATAATAAGCTGATAAATTAATGCTATGGGCTGGAACATGATTCACGAAATAGGGCGAAAGATGATTCATATTACAATCCTTATAGTCCTTGGCGTTTATTTTTTCATAGAAAAAGCGCTTCTTTCATATAATTACGCTCCGCAGATTGCAAAGCAGGCAGCACTTTTATTTTTGCTTGGAGTACTGATAATCTTTTTGTTTCTTGAGTATCTCAGGCTTGAGCTTGGGTGGAAAATGCCTTTTTTCTCGCAGTTTATCAGGCCAAAAGAGCAAAACAGGATGTACGGAGTCGTTTATTTTCTTTCAGGAACAATAATATCGCTTGCAATATTTGACTACAGGATTGCTCTTGCGGCCCTTTTGATGACTACTTTTGGTGACATGGTAGCTGCAATAATAGGCAAGACCTATGGGACAACACTGATTTACAAGAACAAGACCTGGGCAGGATTTTTTGCAGAGCTTGTTACAAATGCAGTGGTATGCTTTATCATTCTTGATAACATATACATAATGATTGCAATGGCATTGACTGCCACATTTGTAGAAACACTCGTTGACGAGCTTGATGATAACCTTCTTATTCCGATTTTGTCAGGATTTATAGGCCAGGTAATCTTATTTAGCCTCTAATTTTTTCAAAACGCCTTCTTCATCAATCTGCTCAACCATTTCAAACATCGATTTTAGGCCAAGCTCGAGTGAATGCTCATCGCATATTTTGTTATGGGTATGGGGAAAAATTATCCATTTTTTGTCCAGATTTGAGAAGGGGTTTGCAAACATTACATTAAGAAACTTAAACTCTACAAGAGTTTTCCAGTTCTGCACCAGCATTTTGAAGTTTTCTTTGGAGCTTAGCGCAACAATTGTAAAATGAGAGCTATTGGTAAGCTTTTTTATTGCACCATCAAGGGAGGCCAGTGAAGGCATTACGATGATGAACTGCTCTTTATCCTTGTGCTTTACAAATAAGTCGAACCCATTTTTGTTCTTTTCAATTGACACTATTTTTTTTGAAATGGCATCCTTGTTCTTGACAAAATTCAAAGCCCATTCAGTCAAAAAATCCTTAACTTTGCTTTCCATTAATCAAATTCTTGAATTGTTGTTTATAAAATTAACGATTAATATAACTCTGTCCTAAATGCAGCTATTGCCTTTTAGCGAGGTTTAGGGCAGAGAAGATTAATAGAAAAAAGGAGGTAATCCTGTCATGATTGAAATCAGAATAGTGGCTGCCGCAGCATAACCAAGTGGGCCTAAAGGAACTGGTTTTGCACTTGAGTGGCTTTTGTTTTGCCCTCCGACTTTTGCCTCAATTCCGTGGCCGGATTCCTGCCTGTTTAGTATATCAACCAAAGTGCCGCGGGCAGCTTCATATGGGAGCTGAGGCCCTGAAAAAAGCTTATCATTGGCTTCTGCCTGATTTTCTTTCTTCAGCCTGCCGTAAAGTTCCGTAATCTGGTCAGACTGTGTTTTTGTCCATTCCATTCAGTTCACTTGGATATAATATCCAATAATAATCATAAAAAAAATCATCTTAGTCGTTTTCCACTCTTGGAGCAAGAATGAAGCTAAGCATTACCTTGTCAACTGACTTGTATTCCAATTTTAAAGGATAATCCTTGTTGAATTGTATCACAACTTCATCGCTTAACTTTGAGCCGTTAATCATCTTCTTCAGGTATTCAATGCTGTATTTTGCCTTTATCTTTTCTTCTCCAGTCATTGAAATCTTTGTGATTTCATCGCCTTTTATCTCGATTCTTGCCTGGTTTAGGTCGCCTTCAGACAAAAGTATGAACTTGTTTGGCTCTGCCATGAATGCAACACTTTCGCCGACTACGTCAACGTCAGCAATTGCCTCATTAAGAACGCTTGACTGGGTCTTTATCGTTACAGGGAATTTCAAGTCAGGCACTTTCTGGTCTTTGTCTTCAAGGTCAATCAATGGAAGGTAGAAAGTTCTTGTTGTCGTGCTTTTTAGCTGAATTTTTAGCTTGCTTTCATCCTCTAATTCAAGAGTCAGCATGTCTTTTTGTGAAACTCGCCTAAGAATCTGCTTTAGGTTTGCAAGGTTAATGCAAATCTGGACATCCTTCTTGACATCATACTCAGTAAAAGCGCTTGACAAAAGCTTGAACATCACCATTGCGACGTTTGCAGGGTCCATTGCAACCATTTCAATCCCATTTGAAGTGACCTTAAGTCTTGCCTCATTCACTAATTCAGAAATTATAGCAATGCTTTCTTTTAGATAACTAGGCTCGGCTAAAGTAAGTCTCATTTATTTTTCCCCCAGGCAGAGTTATAGAAGTCCATTTATATATTTTTGGTTTAAATTTCTTATAATTTTATCCTTTCGCCGTTTTTCATCACATGCACATTCTCGCCGGTGTTATATCCCATTTCTGACGCCAAGTCTGCCATTGCCATAAGCATGCTGTTTTCGCCGTGTGCCGGAATTATATGCTCAGGCTTGACTAAATTGACAAGCTCCCTTAAGTCTTCGCGTGCGGCGTGGCCGCTTTGGTGGATGTCCTTAAATATCCTGACGCCGTACTTCTTTAAGTCAGATTCAAGCTTAAACCTGTTTTCTATGTTAGTTGGTGTTGGAATCGTTTTGCATGAAAAAATTATGTGGTCTTCTGGCATCAAGTTGAATTTTAGCTCGCCGTTCATCATCTTTGAAAGTACAGACCTCGGCTCTCCCTGGTGCCCTGTTACAACCATCAGGTATTTTCCACGTTCTTTTGATATTTTCTTTAGCATTCCTTTCATCTGGTTTGGATACCTCAAAATCTCAACTTTGTCTGAAAGGTTCACAATTCCTGCTGCTTCTGCTGCATTGACATACTTTGACATTGACCTTCCCATGAAAACAATCTTTCTTCCCATTTTTTGCCCGAATTCAACAATTGAGTTTAGTCTTTCAATGTGCGATGAAAACGTAGTCACGACAACATGCTTGTTTTTTGACTCAATGCCTAGCATTACTTCCTTTAGCATCTGCTTTGCAACTGCTTCCGAAGGAGTTTTCCTTGCGTCCTTTGCGTAAGTTGAATCGCATATAAGCGCAAGAACTTTTTCATTCCCAAGCTCTTCAAGCCGCTTGAAATTCGGCTTTTTGCCAAGCGTCGGAGTATTGTCAAACTTAAAGTCATTTGCATAAAGAATAATCCCCTCTTTTGTGTGAAGCGCAATCATTGCAGTCTGAGGCGTTGAATGGGTCACGTGGATAAACTCAACTTTTACATTAGGAGTTGCCTGAAATGATGAGTTTGACGAAAGGCTCCTTATTTTTGAGTTAATCCTCATTTTTTCCTCATTCAAAATTCCCTTTAGGACTTCAGAAGTAAATGGCGTGCACATCACATTTGCCTTGAACTCATTAGCAAGAAATGGTATTGCGCCGACGTGGTCGAGGTGCGCGTGTGTCGGAAGAATCATCTTTACATTATTTTTCCAGTCGCTGATGGACTGGGTATTTGGAACAGCACCTTCTTTAATGAGCTCATCTGCTTTGAGGTTTGCCATCTCCTCATCTTCAGTGAACTTGATGTAATTCTCTAAATGCAGGCCCAAATCAAGAATAAAAACTTCATTTCCGACCTTTATTGCCGTGGAGTTTTTGCCGACTTCATTATATCCGCCGACAGTGCATATTTCTACCATTAGTATTGAAGTAAACACTTACTTTAAAAAAGTATTGAATAGGAAATCGTTTTCTAAATTTAACTTGTTAGTTTAGTTTGAATTTACTTTACCAAAATATGCTCCACAAAGATAGGCGGCCTTCATTTTGGCCGCATACATCAATCAGCCCTTTGCATTAAGGCAATTTCTTTCTTGAGCAGATTTCTTACGAGAAACAATAATCTATTTCGCCCAAATGCAGGCGAAACAGAAAGGTTACAACCTCATGTATGCCGAGCTAATGGCGAGGCCTAGCATTATTCGTATTTTTCATTTTTTAATTTATTGCTTTACTTAACTTTAACTCCAATACTTTCAAAAAATCTTAGCAGGTATCCGTCAGGATCTTTCACAAGAAACTGCCTCTGCCCAAGAAGCTTTTTGCCTTTTCTGTACCATTTTTCATGGAGCTTGACAAAAATTTCATACCTATTTTTCTTTAAAGATTTTAATATTGGATTTAAGTCCCTTACTTTAATCTGGAAATGAACTCCTCTGCCAAAAGGATACTCGGGCTCTTCTGTCTTCCAGTCATCGTTCATTTGCTCTATCATCATCTGGCTCCCTTGAAATGACAAAAATGCAAATTTTGATTCAGGCCTTTCATATTCTACCTTAAATCCAATTATTTTGGTGTAAAAATCAAGACTATTTTTTATGTCAGTTACTTTGATTTCGGGAACAAGGCTGTTGAATTTCATAATCCATTCAAAACAAATGCTATTTATGAATTTATCCTAAGAAAAATCAAGCTTTAGAATCACTTTTGTTATAAAACCAATTCCTTAATACAATTGGTGTAATAATTGTTGTCAAAAGGCTCATCAAAACCAAAGTGACGTAAATTTCCTGCCCTATCAGGCCTGCGTTTAGCCCAATCAATGCAACAATCATTGCAACTTCGCCTCTAGGTGACATTCCAAATCCAACAATTGCAGAATCTTTATGAGACATTCCCTGCATTCTTGCGGGGATATAACACCCGATTACTTTTGTAAGGACTGCAACTATTGTCAACACAATCAAAAACCAAATCACATTTGGCGACAGGGCGCGGACATCAGCCAAAATCCCAAGCGAGACAAAAAAGATTGATGCAAATATTATGTGTAGGTATTCTGCGCCTTCCTTGTAACTTTTGCCGTGTTTCACAATTGCGCCTTCAAGGGCCATTCCAGCAATGAACGCCCCTACAATTGCCGAAAGATGTATTAGTTCTGCTGCCATCGCGTAAAAAAATGCAATCATCATCGCAAAAATAAACACAAACTCTGGAAACTTTTTTGCAATATTGCTTTTGTCAACCCTTTCAACAAGTCTGCTCAAAAATTTGTATCCAATGTACGAGCCAATGACTAAAAACCCGACAGCTTTCAAAACTGTCAGTGAAGTCGACATTACTGAAAAAGTCCCTGACACCAGCTGCTCTGAGACAGAAAGAGCAAGAAGGCTTAAGACATCATCAATTACTGCTGCGCCGATTATTGCCTTTGCAGCGTCAGTCTGAAGTTTCCCCATTTCTTTTAGGACATTTGCAGTTATCGCAATGCTTGTAGCAGTGAGGGCAGTGCCTGTAAAAATTGCAGCCCCGAATCCATACCCAAAAAACTTTGCAACAAAATAGCCTCCAATCCAGGGAACAATTACTCCGACAAGCGCAATTACACTGTATTTGAAATTAAATATATCTTTTAGTTTGAATTCGAGACCGACAACGAACAAAAGTATGATTGCGCCAAGATGAGCAACGCTTGCCACAAAATCGGTGTAAGTGATTAATCCTAAAAGGCTTGGTCCAATCAGAAGCCCCACTAAAATTTCCCCGATGACTGCAGACTGGTTGATTCTAGCTGCAAGAAGATAGCCTGCCAAAGCTACAAACAGGAGCAAACTCATCTGGAATTCAATTGTTGATAATAATCCCATGCCATTAAGTTATTTAGATTAGCGTATTAATTAATTTTTTCGTTTTTTCGATTTCAATCGAAAGCTTTTTTGAATGGTAAAGCGCAATTTCTGCTGAAAGCTCGTTTGTTATCGGCTCTTTTCTGCTCTTATGCCCTTTTTTTCTCGCAAAATCAAGAATCTGGTCAGAAACGGTTTTCCTGTTTTCAATCATTTCCTCAAACGGCCTGATTAACCCCCTATTTTCTTTTTTTATTGCGAATCTTGCAAACTTGAGAAAATTCTTGCAGTAGTTATAAACTGTATCATCTTCAAGCCCCTTGTATGCCGAAAGCTTTTGCAAGACATCCCTTACATAAGGAAACGGCGGAATGTAAATCGTGTCATTTTCAATCTTAAATGGCTCTTTTATCCCAATCTCTGAAGGAACTACTGAATAATAATCTTCCTGTAATTTCTTTAGCATGAATCTTATCATTACTCCGGTTCCTGCTATTTGCGCAGGATGATTCATGTCCATTCCTCTCTGTTCTATGGTTCCGTGCGCGCTTATCCTTATCGGGCCCCAGTTTGTATATAATATTGAGCCATAAAGGGGAAGCACCTTGATATTGAGGCCAAGGCTCTTGATATATGACTTCCATTTTTCAAACCTTGTTGTTACTATGTCCATTATATCAAGAGTTGTAAACTTGTAATGAGGGAGCCCTCCAAATTCCTCAAAGTCAGCATAGAGCCCGTTCGGGCTTTTCAGCGCATCTCCTCCCCTATACATTATCACCCTTGAATCTTTTCCGATATATTCCCCCTGAAAGTAGGGAGATGACTGCATAAAACAAGTCAGGGCAGGATCAGCTGCAATCAACAAATTATAGCTGTTTACAACACTTTCTTTTATCTTTGAGCGAAGGATTATTTTTAAGACTCTAAGCTGCGAATCGAAAATGCCTCGCGGCAGGGTATAATGGCAATGAAAGCCAGCACACATTCCCTCTATTTTGTATTTCTTTTCTCCAATGATGGATTTCTTGATTTCATACCTTTGGTCGCTGCGCATAAAAGGGTCATAACTGCCGGGATAAGTTCCAAGCGGGCACAAAAGTATGTCTTTTTTGTCTGCTGCATCAGATAATTCTTCAAGATGCTTCAATAAAAAATTCACTGAGCTTGGCACATTTTTATAGGGAGCTCCTGCAATTTCAACCATGCTTAAAGAAATCTCTTTTTGCAGATTCATCTTTTTATTTCTGAAATCATTTAAAAGTTCATCTGCAGCATTGACTATAAAGCCGTCCCTGTTGATTGTAAACATCTCAATCTCAAATCCAATTAATGCGCGCTTGAGCGGCTTTTTCCTGATAGGTTCATCTGTTCCCATAAAATCATGCTCTTTAACCAGCTAGTACTTATTTATCTTCAGTATCCTTAATATGCACACATTTTGCGCCAGAAGAATGGAAGTTTTTACGTGAAATGGGTCAGACGACGGTTCTTTTTCGATTCGCCTGACTATTTCCTTTTCATTTCTCAATATTGTTGAAATAATTTTTCTAATCCTAAGCACGTAGGGCTTTTCCTCATTGAAGCTTGCCAGGTCAAGTATATTTTTTGTGATTCCGATGTGCTCAACCGCCCTTTTGCAGGTTTCTCTGTCAAGCAGGTTCAAAGCATTATTTAGGTGGGCAAAAACCCTTATGTACATGATTATTATTGTGCTCTGCCTTCTTTCCTTTGGAGGCATTATCACGTCAATTAGTTTTTTAAAATTAACAAATCCCATCCCCTCAAGCCCAATGTCCAGGATTTTTAGTTTAGCCATTTTGAAATATTGCCTCCGAGTATTGATTTTATCTGGTTCGGGTTTTTGTTGCAGATTATTGCAGTATCAACAATCATTTCAAGAGCGATGCCAAAATCATAGTATGGGACATCAGAACCAAAAACAATTCTTGAATAGTCGACAGTGTTTAGCAGATTAAGCAGGTCGAATATGCTAAGAGTTGAAGTGTCAAACATGATGTTGTGGTTGTTTTTTACTGCAGTGAAAGTATTTTCAAAATCAACAAATGCAGCGTGGCCTAGTATAAGCTTTAGCTTTGGAAAAGATTCTGATACAAGTTTTATATCTGCAGATATATTTGAAAGGCCAAATCCTGTGTGTATAATGACAGGCATCCCATTTCTCTCGGCTTTTTCGTATATTTTCATTGCATTTTCCGAGCCGATTTCAAATCTTTGGCTTCTTGGGTGAAGCTTAATTCCCCTAAATCCCTCTAAAACCCTTTTATTGTATTCCTCTTTCCATTTGGACCTTGGATCGAGCCTGAAAAATGGTACTATCATTTCAGGGTTTGATTTGTAAAACTTAAATACTCTTTTATTTGGCTCTGAAAAATTTTTGTGTGAAGGTTCGTTTAAAGGAAAAACAATTGCCTTGTTTATCTGAGACTTTTGCATCTGGGCTATAAACTGCTTTTCCCCTGCATAATGCCCGTCCTTGTCGCTGCCAATGTGCGTGTGGCAGTCTATAATACTTATATTTGAAAATATTTTTTCGTAAGTCACAAAGTTTTCGTGGTCAAAAAATATAGTTGGAATTTTGCTGCGAGTTTCTCCGGACATTTTTCTTGCGCTTTCAATGACATTTTTCTTGCTAAATTTCATTTTACTGTTTTTCTTTTATTTCAATTATTGTCTGCTATAGATTGTGATTTTACATACCAGGATTTTCCAAATCATCAACTATAGTTCTGCTATTGATTTAATGATATAAAAACCTATTGAGATAAAAAAATTCTAGCTCATGGAGTTAGGAAGGTGTCAAGCAATGTACTCCATTCTTGAAGTACCTTCTTTTGATAATCTTCTCGATTGGGCATAAAGTTCTTTGGTTTTTCCAATATTCGGACCAACACCACACACATAAACCCTGTCAAAGGTTTTATCTGCAAAATTGAGTTTTTCTGTCGCGTCGGCATGAAAAAATTTCATCTGGCGGCAGTATTTTGATACAAACTTCTCAAAACGCGGACTCATTTCTGAATACAAAAAATCAATTAACGGTGCATTTAGACAACCGGATTCTTTCAAAAGAATTGTAAAAATCTTTAATTCATCGTTTGCAAATTCTCTTTCAAGCAAGTAAGCCACTTCGTACTCTAAATTTTTTTCAATTATGGGAATTTTTTTGGCAAACTTGTAAATATCATCTAAATTTTCGCTGATAATCTCCATATAACTTTTAGTTTTTGGATAATACCGATGCGGTCCGGCTACCTTGAGAAATATCTCAGAAAAATCAGGATAACTACTAATAACTTTCAAAAATAAAATGGACTTTAACTTATTATATACTCTATTTGGATTGTCCATTCTGGTAAAATAATGGTCATCTATATCTACAAGGAAATACTCATTATCGGGATTTTGAAAACAAAAACCAAAGAAATGATAAGCATCGGAACATCCAATATCCAGCCATTTTTCAAATTTTTTCTTAAATGAAGCCATCAATAAAAACTTAGATGGTATATATTTAAATATTTTTAAAATATTGGGAGAAAGGTTCCTACTTTAATAGAATGCGTTGTTTTATTAGCCTAATCTGTTACCAGTGAGATGTAAAATAAATATCACTTGAGCTTTGGAAATATTTATAAATTTCAAAAAACAGCCAATCAGTATGAAAATGAACCCAGTAGTGCACTTTGAAATGCCTGCCAAGGACAGAAAAAGAATGGCTGCATTTTACACAAAAGCGTTTGGATGGAATGCAAAGCAGCTTGGAGCTGAGATGGGCAACTATATTGTTGTCGAGACCACAGAAACTGACAAAGACGGAATGATAAAAACTCCCGGTGCAATAAATGGCGGATTTTATGAAAAAACCAAAGACATGCCAGCACAATATCCTTCAATAGTCATTGCAGTTGATGACATCAATAAACATGTAAACATTGTCAAAAAAGCAGGCGGAAATGTTCAGGGTGAACCTATGGATATTCCCGGAGTTGGCTCTTATGTTTCATTCATTGACACGGAAGGCAACAGAATAAGCATGCTTCAACCAAGCCCAAGAATGAATAAGAAAAAGTGAACAGACAAAATGTAAAAAATAATTCCGCACCTTTGGTTTGATAATCAGACTGAAGAGGATTATACAGGATAGTCAATCCTTTGAATTATTCAATTCTTGAATTGCTATTTCTCTATTGTATAATGCTATTTTATTAGTCGGTTCTATTTCCAATACTTTATTATAAGAGTCTATACTCTCTCTATATTTTTCTAAATTAAATAAAGCAATACCTTTATTGAGCCATGCATCTTTAAAATTGTTGTCTAATTCAATTGCTTCATCAAAAGCCACTATACTTTCTTGAAATTTGCCAATTTCAAATAAAGAAGAACCTTTATTTAACCAAAATTTTTTATTTTGTGGTTCTAGTTCAAGTAATCGTTCAAATATTATTATACTGTCGTCAAATTTTCCAAGATTCATTAGTACTACTCCTTTATTTATTAGTGTATCTTTAAAATTGGGATCTAGTTTTAAAGCCTCATTGTAAGAAATTAGACTTTCGTCCCACCTACCTAAATTGAATAGGGCGATTCCTTTATTGTGCCATACGGCAACATTATTAGAATCTATTTCAAGTGATTTTTCATAAGCTTTTATGCTTTCATTAAGATTACCTAAGTTTGCTAAATTATTTCCTTTATTGTTCCATGCCTCTTTTGAGGATGGGTTTTTCATTAGAAATTCATCAATCGCTTCTAAACTTTCCTCCCATTTTTGAAGGTTGAACAGGATAATTCCTTTGTTGTATAGTGCTGCTTGAAAATCTGGATCAATCTCTAAAGCATTATTGAAGGACTCCAAACTTTTATTAAATTGTCCTAGTTTAAATAGGGTGTTTCCTTTATTGTTCCATGTCAACTTTGAATTGGGATTAATCTTTAATTCTTTATCCCAAGATTCTAAACTTTTATTATAATTCTCTAAAAAATAATAGGAGGCTCCAATAAAATGATAACTATCCTCCAAGCTTGAATTATAATGAATGGATTTATTTAAAAATATTATAGCTTCAGCGTATTTGTCTAAATTAAAATAGGATAGTCCCAAATCAAAATTATTTTTACCTATATCTTTAACTTTTAGAGCTATATCTTTAATTTGTTCAGGTGTTAAACCAATACTTTCAAATTCCGAGTAAGGGTAATTTAAACCACCTATAGTGATTACACTTTTAGATAATCCAGCTTCAGTTAAAGCTAGTATGCACCCGTTATAACTTTGCTCCTCACAATCACCTTCGTTCATTTCTTGATAGGCAAATATGACTAATACCATTATGGCACTAAAAATAAAAAATCTTAGACTCCAGCGCCAATTGGGAGATTCCCTATATAATCTTCTTAATGACCATTCTCTCATAAATAATTTAAGTAGTTCACTTATTTAAAATTTATTCTTTTAAATTAACACAATAAAACAAAAATAAACACTCTAAAATTAAAATGCGGGGAGCAGGATTCGAACCTGCGAAGGCACTAAGCCAATAGATGGCTCACTTTGAGTTCTTCATCAGCTTTTGGCTTCGTAACTCTTGCCAAACTTGAGTTTGGATGTTTAGCACCTTAATGCCAAACACTATCCCGTTTGGCCACTCCGGCATCCCCGCATAAGCCAAAGAACAGTATTTTTGTTTAAAAACGTTCCTAAATTAAGAGAAAAAACAACCTTCGCCCAAATGGGGCGAGTGTGCAGATTGGAGAATCAATATTCGCCGCACTATTGGTGCGGCCTAAATATTATGCAGCGTCTTTTTAATTCAGTCAATCATATAACTGTAAAACTAGTTAATAGTGCGGTCTAAATATGACCGACTATTTGAAGGGATAAAGGCCAAATATATCATCAAAAATCCACAATTAAAACCATAACCCTTATAAAGCGAAAAACATACCAGTTTATAGACGTTAAAACTAAATTTTTCTTAACAAAAAATGGAAGAGAATCAAGACAAGCAGGTAGGCACAAAAATACTCCCTAGGGACATAAATGATGAGATGAAGCAAAGCTACCTTGACTACTCAATGTCAGTCATTGTAGGGCGTGCCTTGCCTGATGTACGAGACGGATTAAAACCAGTTCACAGGCGAGTTCTTTTCACTATGTGGGAGAATGGACTCTTACACAATAAAGCATTTAGAAAGTCAGCAAACGTTGTAGGAAACTGCATGGCTAAATTTCATCCCCACGGTGATTCTGCAATTTATGATACTCTAGTTAGATTAGCTCAGGATTTCTCAATGCGTTACATGCTGATTGACGGGCAGGGTAATTTCGGATCTGTCGACGGGGATCCTGCTGCAGCAATGAGGTATACTGAGTGCAGGCTTTCAAAAATTGCAGAGGAAATGCTTGAGGACATTGACAAAAAAACAGTAAAGTTTACTCCAAACTTTGACAACAGCGCCCAGGAACCATCGGTATTGCCTTCAAGGCTTCCTAATCTCCTCATAAACGGCAGTTCAGGAATCGCTGTTGGAATGGCAACAAACATTCCTCCTCATAATATCGGCGAAATAATTGATGCAGTAACCATGCAAATTGACAAGCCGGGAATTGAGATTGATGAGCTTATGCAGCTTGTAAAAGGCCCTGATTTTCCCACTGGCGGAATAATCTGCAACACTGACGGAATCAACAGCGCATACAAGACTGGGCGTGGAAAGCTCACAGTAAGGGCAAAAGCTGAGATTATACAAGTAAAGAACAGCTTTACAATAATTGTAAATGAAATTCCTTTCATGGTCAATAAATCAGAGCTCCTTGAAGAAATTGCAGACTTGGTAAGGGACAAAAGGATTATCGGAATCAGCGACTTAAGGGATGAATCAGACAGGCACGGAATAAGGGTTGTGATTGAGCTGAAAAGAGATGCCGACCCAAACGTCGTTCTTAATCAGCTTTACCAGCATTCGAGAATGCAGACAACTTTTGGTGTAATAATGATAGCGCTTGTAAATAACGAGCCAAAAGTGCTTAACCTTAAGCAGATAGTGCATTATTATATTGAGCACAGAAAAGATGTCGTGAGAAAAAGGACATTGTTTGACCTAAACAAGGCTCAGGCACGCGCGCATATCCTTGAAGGCCTGATGATAGCGCTTGAAAAAATTGATGATGTTGTAAAATTAATCAAGAAAAGCAAGTCAGTTGAAATCGCAAGAGAATCATTGATTTCAACCTTTGAACTTACAACTGAGCAGTCAAACGCAATCCTTGAAATGAGGCTTCAGAGGTTAACTTCGCTTGAGCAGGACAAAATTAAGGTTGAGCATTCAGAGCTCCTGAAATTAATTGACGAGCTTACAGCAATCCTTGCAGACCCACAGAAAATCCTTGATTTGATAAAAAAAGAGCTTGCATACCTAAAGGAAAAATACAACGACAAGAGAAGGACCCTTATTCAGGACATGGGAATTACTTCAATTGAAAATGAGGATTTGATAAAAGAAGAAGATATGGTTGTGACAATCACAAACTCTGGCTACATCAAGAGGCTTCCACTCGAAACTTACAAGCAGCAGCATAGAGGGGGAAAAGGAGTGATTGCGGCAGCAACACGCGAAGAAGACATTGCAAAAGACATATTTGTTGCAAGCACGCACGCATTCATTTTATTTTTTACAAATAAAGGAAAGATACACTGGCTTAAAGTCTATGAAGTGCCTGAATCAAGCAGGCAGGCAATGGGCAAGGCAATTGTAAACCTTATTCAGCTTGGAAATGAAGAGAAAGTCACTGCATTTGTCCCTGTGAGAAAATTTGACAGCGAGCATTACCTTATCATGGCCACAAAAGACGGCACGATAAAAAAGACAGAGATAATGGCATACTCTAATCCAAGAAAAGGCGGAATTGTTTCAATAACTCTTGAAGAAAATGACGAACTGATTAATGTTGAAATGACTGACGGAAAGCAGGAGATAATGCTTGCAACACAAAACGGCCTTGCTGCAAGGTTTAAGGAAACTGACGTAAGGCCTACCGGGCGCTCAGCAAAGGGAGTTCGCGGAATCTCATTAAAAGACAAGGATTCGGTTGTCGGAATGGTTGTTGCATCAAACGACAAGACACTTTTTAACATAACAGAAAACGGATTTGGCAAGAGAACTCCGATTACTGATTATAGATTAATTAAAAGAGGAGGATTCGGAGTAATCAACATCCAGTGCTCTGAAAGAAACGGAAAAGTGGTTTCACTTTGCTCAGTTTCAGACAATGACGAGATAATGATAATAAGCAAGAACGGCATTTTGATAAGGGTTCCTGCAAGCGACATTTCAGTAATAGGAAGAAACACTCAAGGTGTGAAGATAATGAAGCTTGATGAAACTGATAAAGTTGTTAGCGCAGTGAAGATACAGAAAGAGAATTAGGTTTTCAAAGAAACAATTTCAATCTGCCGATATAAGGATGAGATATTCACCTAATGTGGGCCTAAAACACCCTATTCTTCATTCGTTCCCTTTTTATTTTATCCACAATGCTCCCGGTATCAAACATATTGTCAAATTCACTGCCAAAACTTTCAACATCAAAGTTATGCGCCTTGTTGTGAAATATTTTTTGTTCCATTTTTTTACCTTTAAATCACCACTAAGTAAAAATAACCCCCCAAGCATAAAATGGAAGGAATAAAATCCCGTTCCTTATTTATCGTCCTTTTTTTCGTCTTTTACCACAGTCTTTTCTTCTGCCGGCTTATGTTCTTCTACTATGCTTAACATATTTATTCACCCCTTGTTTTGTTTTATGCTCTTTTAGCAGCATAATCGGAAAATATCATTTTTTTAAATCAACTGCTTGGACGTTTCATGTTCTTTTAGGAAATCAAGCCTCATTGTCGTAAACTGGTGAATCATGTGCGACAAGTCCTTGATTTTGAACATTGTAATTATTTCAAGCCCGTTTAACTTGGTTTCAACAAGTTCCCTGACTTTATTTTCAATGTCTGTGTAAATCTTATATTCTCCATTTGCCTTTTCTGCATCAGCCTTGTAAAAATAGGCATAAGATTTTCCATACTGCTCATGCAGCATCCTCAAAAGGCTGAGGACTTCACTTGTTTTTTTCTTTGTCTGCACAAGATGCTCTGAAAGTGTCTTTATGTTGCTGCCAAGCTCTTCAAGTATCCCTATTAGTGTATAGAGTATGTGGGACTGCTGCACAATTTCCGGCCCTGCAACGTACTGCGACTTGGTAATCTGCCTCATGCAAAAAAAGCAAAATCGCTTCACTTCAAGGTCTTTTATGGAAAGATTTTTCAAAATAGACTCGTCCGAATCATTGTATGCCTGCATGCAGTCTTCAAGCATGAGCTTTACAAGTAAAAATCCCCTTCTTAATGAATTGTCAAAGTCCAGCTCGATATGGGAAGAGATTGACTGAATGACGCAGAACCTGTCATTTTGCTCAACAAGCTCATACCCAATCAGCTCAAGCGTTTTTTCCTTGATTGTTTTTAGCAGTTCAACGCTATTATGCGTTATGTAAATGCTGTCATATCCTTTTTGGTATGCCCTTGCCAAAAACTGCTTTACAAGGTATGGCTTAAGCTTTGAAACATCCTGAGTCATTGAGTAATTTGACCTGCTTGCCTCAACACCAATTGAAAGTGTCGCCCCATCTTCTTTGACATCAAGCTCGTCCCCCTTCTTTATGTTATTCTGCTTTACCCACTGCGAAGGCAGCGATATTATAAGCGTCGAAGGTCCGTGCTGCACAATTTTTCTTTTCATTTTTTCCACCCGTGTAATCCACATTGAATAGGCTTTCAACCAAAAGTATATACTGTCTTTTCTCTTTATCAGTAAAATATATCAATGGAGTATTATAAACTTGAGTATATACTCTATATTATCTATATACAAAAATTTACGTCGGAGAAAATAATAATTATAAGCATTATGGTGAGTTATATGCTAATATGGCATTATATATATTATAAGATTTAAGAATAACAAGGCAGATAAAAAAGGTCAAAAAAATTAATAAAACATACTATTATATACTGGTAGGTAATCGCATATATATCATGGGAAGCAGTAGTAAGGAAATTGGCACGCCGGAACAAAGAAAGCTGATTAAATTCGGAAAATCCGCTTTTTGCATAACTATACCCCATACCTGGCTTGAAAAAAATAAGCTAAGGAAAGGGGACACGTTATCCGTCCAGGAAACATTAAGAAATTCCCTTGAGATTATCCAGACTAACGGCTTGTCCAACTCAGCTCATGAGCTGGAGATAGACATAACTGAAAAGTCAACAGATGAGATTATCCAGTTGCTGCTTTCAACTTACCTAAACGGCTACACTCTAATAACATTGAGGGGGCCAAATGCGGGTAAAGTGGAATTTGTCAGAAAGCACGTGCACGAGTTTATCGCAGCCGAGATTATGGAAGTCACATCAAACAAGATAATCATTCACGTTTTCTGGGACATAAAAACCATAAGTCTGCCTTCAATTATCCACAGGATAGGGCACATTACAAACAGCATTTTTTCAGAGACAATAGAAATGATTGATTCAGACATAAGTGTCAGGGATATAAAAGAAAAAGGGCTTGAAGTCCAAAGGCAGGTCCTGCTTGCAAGAAGGGCCATAAAATATGCCCTCAATAATTCAGCAGCTGCGCATAAATTTAATCTCTCATCGCTCGAGCTTTTGTACATTTCTTACATAACCTATTTTTTCGGAATGATTGGGGATTATGTCATCAAGATAGCAGAAATCATTGATAAATCAAAACTCAATAAGTTCAAGGACCTCTTAAAGGACCAAAATACCAAAAAAGAATTAAAGGCGCTAATCCAGCGCACATCTGATTATTATGGAAAAGTTTTCGATGCTTACAATAAGCACAGTAAGCTTGTGAAATTTGTGTATAGCGAATATATGGATTTTGAAGAAACTATAAGAAAGTTTAGGGAAAAAAATCCCCAGTTATTGACGCCGCTCTTGACTGAATACCTCAATATTCTTATATCTAAGATTAAGGAAACAGAATTCAGCATGATTAGCATGGAAAACGCTCCAAAATAATTTATCCAATATCAGAAAAAACTTTCCTTGGCACAAAAAGCCCTTGGGCAGATTTTATAAATAGCTTTTCCACTTTTTCGAATGCAATACCGCCCTTGCTTGCATCAACATTGTCCAGGGAATTATACCCTGTCAGTGCAAAGTGGTGGTAGTTTTTCACCAAACGGGAAAACATAGAAATTACTTTTCTTGCGACTTTTATATCTTCGTCAGAAATTGTCCTATCTATCCCTTCCTCCTTTGTCGGGCAATTCCAGTAATTGTTGCTATGGTCCACAAATTTTGTATGCCTGTTGTGAGTTTTTGCTATTAGTTCAACGTAAGAATTGGTAAAGAAATCATAACCGAATAATAAGAAAGTTGCAGGCTTTGAAGAATCAAATTTAATATTTTCTGAAGACTGCAGTCTGTCTAAAGTAAGCTGGATTTCCCTTTCGCTATAACCAATATTCCTTACCAGTGAATA
Organism: Candidatus Nanoarchaeia archaeon; assembly: GCA_035293285.1. Lineage (GTDB taxonomy): Archaea > Nanobdellota > Nanobdellia > Woesearchaeales > GW2011-AR4. The sequence continues at coordinate 19,192 of DATDOM010000017.1, forward strand.
TTCAAGGTCTTGCAATGCACCACCCATTCTGATTAGGGAATCGTCACTACTCTTAAAATTATCCTCAAAACCCACCCAAACGTTTTTATAGCAATATCATTGGTTGATAACTATGGATATCAAAAAAACAAGGCAGATTTTGAATGAAGTTCTTGGACAAATCAAGCCAGGTAAGGATTATGAAGAAAATATTTTCCAAAAAACAAAGCTCGTAATTGAAAAGATAAACAAGAATAATATCGGTGCAAAGGCAGTCCTTGGAGGCTCTGGTGCAAAAGGAACGTGGCTCAAAACTTTTGACGCTGATGTCTTTGTCCTGTTTGACTATAAGAGATACTCTGGCAAAAGCTCTGAACTTTCAGAAATTCTTGAAAAAATACTAAAAAAAAGCTTCAAAAAAATAATAAGGCTCCACGGCTCGCGCGACTACTTTCAGCTAAAAGAAAAAGAATTCACAATTGAAATTGTGCCGATTCTTGATATCAAAAAAGCATCACAGGCAAAAAACATCACTGACATAAGCCCGCTTCATTCAAGGTGGGTCAAAAAGCACAAAAAGCTTGTAAATGAAATGAAGCTCACAAAGCAGTTCTGCACATGTAATAATGTATACGGCGCCGAAAGCTACATAAACGGCTTTTCAGGCTATGTGTGTGAGATTCTCACAGTCTACTACGGCTCATTTCAGGCGCTTTTAAAAAATGCGCAAGGCTGGAAGGAAAAAACAGTGATTGATGTCGGGAAATACTACAAAAATCAGGACGTTTTCAAGATAGTGAACAAGTCAAAGCTCAATTCACCAATAATAATTATCGACCCTGTCCAAAAGGAAAGAAACGCAAGCGCAGCAATGAGCTTCGAAAAATTCGACAATTTCAGGAAGGCAGCAAAAAAATTCATTGCAAATCCAAAAAAAAGCTTTTTTGAAAAAAAGGACCTGAAGGATGTATTCAGGGAAGGCGCAAAAAGCAGCACGGTAATCTCCATAAAAGTAGCTCCTTTAAGCGGAAAAGCTGATGTTATTGGGGCAAAAATCCTCAAAATTTATGAGCTTTTCAAAAAGGAACTTGAATCTGGAGGTTTTAAGCTCTTAAAGTCAGACTGGCAGTGGAATAAGTCAGATGATGCGGAGATTTTTTTCAGCACGGCAAAAAAGAACCTTGATCCAAAAATTGTGCTAAAAGGCCCGCCGCTAAAACTCAAAAGCCACGTTGAAAATTTCAGGAAGCTTCATAAAAGGACATTTGTAAAAAACAAAAAGATTTTTGCATTTGGCCAAAGAAAATTCACAAATCCGCTTGCACTTGCCAAATCCATTTCAGGCAGCGCTTATGTCAGGGAAAAGTGCAAATCATTAAAAATTGAAATTCTCTAAAATGCAGGCAGTATTACTCGCAGCCGGAAAATCGACAAGGGCATATCCCTTGACGCTGACCATCCCAAAGCCGCTTTTGAAAGTTGCAAACAAGACGCTTCTTGAGCACAATCTTAAAAGCCTTGCAGGCCTGGTTGATGAGGTCATAATCATAGTTGGCTACAAAAAAGGGCTTATACAAAAAAAATTTGGGAATAAATACCAAAGCATCAGGATAAAATACATAACCCAAAAACAACAGCTTGGGACGGCGCATGCATTATATCTTGCGAAAGACCGCATTAAGGGAAAATTTATACTGATGATGGGGGATGATATTTACTCAAAAATTGACATTGCCAAATGCCTGAAATATGTCTATTCCATATTGGTCCAAAAAGTAAAAAACCCGGAAATTTTTGGAGTTATAAAACACAAAAACAATATTCTCATTGATTTTGTCGAAAAACCGAAGTTTTTTGTCTCAAACCTTGCAAACACGGCACTCTATGTCCTTGACAAAAAAATATTTCCATGCATAGAAAAAACAAAAAAATCAGAAAGGGGAGAGATTGAAATGCCTGATGCAGTCAAGCTTCTTTCAAAAGAAAACAAAATACACTGCGTCAAGGCAGCAAGGTGGATTCCAATAGGATACCCATG
>DATDOM010000018.1:0-3599 GCA_035293285.1 Candidatus Nanoarchaeia archaeon
GACAAAAGCGCAGTAATGCGCGCCTGTGATTCCAATGTTGTCTATATCATTGAACCTTAAGCACATCTGCGGCACAACCAACGGATTTGCAGGAGGGTCAACTTCTCCTGAAACAACATAGGGCTGAAAGTCATAAATTGATGCCTGCACAAAATCAGTGTCCTGGCGCCATCTTGCAACAACAGGATATCTTTTTATCGGCGTGTAGCCAAGTTTTTTGAAAAGTGCTGAAAACTCCTTCCACACTCCGATGTAATCAAGCTCTTTTTTTGCAGGGCTGTCATTGATAAACCTAAAGCCGCCGGAACACGCAGGGTCTCCGCACACTTTTTCGTCATTTACTGTCCAGAAAAACATGCGGCAGCGTTCGCAGGACTTCCTCTTGAATCCTTCTTTCTTCAGAACTGAAGTTGCATAATACTTGTCAGGGTCTTTTGACGCTTTTATCTTGAATTCTTTTTTTACTTCCTTGTCAGTCGGCATATGGATAATTAATTTTAGATGTATTAAAAATTTATTGGTTTGAATAAAACAATTTTTATATTTGATGCTGATTTTTCATTTTTTAAGGTGGTACTTTATTAAATTCATGAAAAAGGACATGAACAGGGTTTTTCTGTTTTTGATGGTAGTCCTGGTCCTTTACTTTGTCGCATTCACGCTTTATTATCACAAGAACCTGAGCTCGATATCATCAAAATACAACATAAAGGAGAAGGAAATAATCACCGCAACAAACGAAGCAATTTCGTTTCACATCAATGAAACGATAAAAATGAAAGACATTGTTACCAAGGAAAAAGAGGAATTTGATAAAAAGTATATTGAAAAAAGCGAGGAGAACCTGCATTTAAAGGATGAGCAGGACACTATTCAGTCAGAACTGGTTTCTGTAAAAGCCGATCTAAAGGAAATGAAAACGAATTTTTCATATCTTAGATTTCAATATGACGACATTTTAAAGCGCTTCGATATACCATCGCAGCAGCTCGTCCTGGCAAAGTCCGAAATAGAATACTTAAGAAGCAATTTTTCGGAAATTGAAAGATTGTACAATGAGACTATGATAAACATGACTTACTTTAAATCGCAATTGGAAGTATTAAATCTGCGCATAAATGAACTTTGTATAAAGATTAATTCTTCGAATGTAACAGACGAGAATTGCTGAAATTAAATTAAAAACTATTGATTCTGCATTTCCACTGCCTTTAAAGTGTTGTACATAAGCATTGCGCGCGTCATCGGGCCGACTCCTCCAGGGACTGGAGTTATGAAACCTGCAACTTCCTTGACAGAATCAAAATCAACATCACCAATTAATTTTTTTCCAATCCTGTTTATTCCGACGTCAATTACAACAGCGCCTGCTTTGACCATTTCCTTAGTTATCAGGTTTGGCTTTCCTACAGCTACTACCAAAATGTCTGCTTTTTTTGTAAATTCTGACAAGTTTTTTGTCCTTGAATGGCAGACTGTTACAGTTGCGTTTTTTTCAAGGAGCATCATTGCAACTGGCTTGCCAACAATATTGCTTCTCCCGACAACGACTGCGTTTTTTCCCTCGATTTTTGTTTTTGTTGATTCTATTAAATGGATTACTGCCCTTGCAGTTGCCGGCGCCATTATTGTTTTTTCAGACATCAGGTTTCCAAGGTTAACTGCAGTAAAGCCGTCCACATCCTTTTGCGGAAGTATGCAGTCTGTTATGAGCTTTTCATCAATCTGCTTTGGAAGCGGCAGCTGGACCAAGATTCCATGAATTGCGGGCTTGTTGTTTAATTCGTTAAGAATGGTTATTAGCTCAGTTTCGCTCGTTTGCTCAGAAAGGTTGTATCTCTCGCAGTAAAATCCGACTTCCTTTGAGTCTTTTTCCTTGAAATTGACATAAACTTCAGAAGCAGGATTGTTTCCAACCATAACAAGCGCAAGTCCGGGCTTTTGCTTTAGGTTTTTTACTTTTTGCCTGATGTCCTTTAGAATTTCATCTGCAATTTGCTTTCCGTCAATTATTTGTGCTACCATTTTATTTTACTGCTTTTTTAAAGTTTTAAAAACTATTTCAAAATATCAAAATCAGGATACAATGGAAACTTTTTGCAAAGCTCCATCACTTCATTTTTTATATGGTGAAGTTTTTTGTTGCCTTCAATCTCTTCCCTGAATTTTTTCAAATAATTATTGATTTCTTTTTTATCAGAGGGCAATTCATAATGTTTTATTTCCATTATGACTTCAGAAATCCATTTTCCAACCTGTTCCATTTCTTTTTCCTTCATTCCTCTTGTTGTCAAAGATGGAGTTCCCAATCTTATTCCGCTTGGATAAAACGGAGATGAAGGATCTTGAGGAATCGTGTTTTTGTTTGTCGTGATGTTTGCCTCGTCAAGCGCATTTTGCGCAAACACTCCTTTTCCTTTTCCAAAAGGAGTCAAATCGATAAGCACCATATGGTTGTCTGTCCCGCCTGTGACTGTTTTTATTCCGTTGTCGATAAGAGATTTTGCAAGAGCCCTTGAATTCTTCACAATTTGTATGCAGTATTCCTTAAATTCAGGTGTATCTGCTTCTTTTAGTGCAACGGCAATTGCTGCAGTTGTATGGTCGTGAGGGCCGCCTTGAAGCCCTGGAAACACTGCCTTGTCAATTTTGGATGGCAAATCAGGATCCTTGTCAGCTCCCTTTTGGGTGACCATTATCATTCCGCCTCTTGGACCGCGCAGGGTCTTGTGCGTTGTTGTTGTGATAATGTGTACAAAAGGAGACGGGCTTTTGTGAACGCCTGATGCAACAAGGCCTGCAATGTGGGCAATGTCTGCTGCAAGATAAGCTCCGACTTTGTCTGCAATTTTTGAGAATTCTTCAAACGGAAACTCTCTTGTGTATGCTGTATAGCCGACCCAAATCAGCTTTGGCTTATGCTCAATCGCAAGCCTTTCAACTTCTTCCAAATCAATGTACCCATCAGCTTTAACGTGATAAGGTATGCTGTTGAAAAGTTGGCCTGTCATGCTTGCCTTAAATCCATGCGTTAAGTGGCCGCCGTCAGAAAGGTTAAGTCCCATGATTGTGTCACCAGCCTGGCAAACTGCCATGTAGACTGCAAAGTTTGCAGGGCTTCCGGAATATGGCTGGACATTTGCGTGCACTGCATTGAAAAGTTTTTTGGCCCGCTCTATCGCAATAATCTCAATCTCATCGGCAAACTGGTTTCCGCCGTAATACCTTTTCTTTGGGTATCCTTCTGAATACTTGTTCGTAAGGACTGAGCCCATTGCCTGCATCACTGCTTTTGAGACGTTGTTCTCTGACGGAATCATCTCAAGGCCAAGCTGCTGCCTTTCAAGCTCTTTTTTTGTAAGGTCGTAAATCTCCTTGTCGGTTTTAGAAATATCCTGCATCATCTTCATTAGAACCACCGGTAATAGTCGGAACCGGTTTTGTTATATATAGCTTTCGAAAAAGATTACGCTAGTTAGTATTAGATTTGCTTTTTATGGTTTCAATAATACTGGATTCACACACGGGTTTTGTTAATAATTTGAAAATTGTAGTTTTATAAAATTTTAGAAATAGTTACGCCTCGCCATTTCGCTCGG
>DATDOM010000019.1:0-20821 GCA_035293285.1 Candidatus Nanoarchaeia archaeon
TAGATAGTATAGTGTTGATAATAACTTTATTAAACTTAGATCTATAAATATCTGTAAATGAAAACAATTCCACCTACATTCACCATTGGTAAAGAATACTTCAATGATACAGAATTTATTGAATGCCAAATAATCTGTCATGCTTTCACACCAGCAATTATAAAAGATTTTACTTTTAAAATAGGTATACAACAAGTAGAAGTTTCTTTTGATAAATGGATTTCAATAAAGATAACCCAGCAATTATCAAAGAAGTTGTTTAATGATTTACCAAGAGATAATTCTTCTTATTTTATTATTGGATACATTAACAGACTTCTTCCAACTTTAAATAACTATTTGTTAAAACAAAAATATTCTCAAGGACATCTTCTTTTAAGAACATACTCTACTTTGGACTTATTAGAAATTATTGTGAAAAATTTACAAACAAATAAAGAAGTGCATATACAATGGCCTATGATTATGCCATCATTTCCACCTACAATAAACAGTCTTAAAAACTTTGATTGTCCCCTCTACATAAAAGACGTAATTGATTTGATATCATCATATTTTTCATATAATTATGATGATTGTGTAAGGAAAGCCATAACTTCTCTTGAAAATTATTTTATACTAATAAAATGTAAAGGTAATACCGGGAATTTTTTTCAAAAAATACGCAACTTCCTATGTTGGAATATTTGTGGTTTAACCACTCCTTTTAGAGACAAAGTAAATGCTTGCATTAACAGAGAAGTTATTAAGGAGAACATATATTTTATATATAAAACAAGAAATAAAATTGTCCATCATAAACACCGTCTAAATCCATCTCATGACTGGTTTTGCAAAAAGGTCATAGGTACACTGTTAAACGCTTACAAATTCTCATTACCTGACTGCCCTGAGAGAAAGTTATTATTCTCTATTGAACATCAATTTGTCATTTTGGATGATATATTTAGAGGATTTGATCTTGATAAGCTGAAAAATTCTCACTTAACAAATTATAAATCCAAAATCAAAGTGATTAACAATGATGAAGATTTGGATAATTTTGTAATGAATGGATTAAAAATTACTAATAAAGAGCAAAAAATTATATTACCTTGATATATATTATAAAATTCATAATGTCTTTTAATCACATATGAACTTCATATCTTAAAATCGCAGCAACTTTTCCCAAGTCACGAAGCTGCGCGCCTTCGCGTGTCTGTGTAGAGATTATTTGGACTGTTGAGCCAAATGGCTTTGCTGCGTTTTCAATTTCCTCTATTTTTTCATCACTCAGGGCTTCTGAAACCAATACTTTGTCGACAGCGCCAAGCGCAAGCTTTGCCATTACATCCTGCTCGCCATAAGCAACCATGGCTTGCTTTGTTGCAAGCATCTCAAGAAAGCGGTTGACGATTTTTTTCTCGTCCATCACTCCTTCTGCTGCAAGCAAGTCCTCGCTTTTTTCAAGCAGTTCTTCAAGGCCAAACTCGCCGGTATAGCTTAAATCCTTGATTCCGATGATTTTTTTCTTGACTTCGTTTGTAATGTACCCCCCTTCGACCAAGTCGTATTTTGTGGGGCCCGGGCCTCCGACAATTATTCCTTTTAATCCTGAAAGATTCAAAAATGCTTCCTTCATGTATTCTGCGACTTTTTTGTAATGGTCTTTTGCGGCGCCTTCAATCAGCCTGTGAAATCTCATCGCAGACTGTCCGCCAGCCTTGAATTTTCCCGGGACTTCTGAGTGGGTTTTGACAATTGGTATGATGGCTTTTCCCTTAAGAAGTGCAATATTTGCGTCCCTTCTGTCCATGACAACAAGGCCGTAGACTTCTTTTACATCAAGCATGTCCCTTAAAATGTCAAGAACAAATTCCTTGTCGCACCTGTAAATTCTTGTATTTAACGGAACAGGGGGCTCAATGCTCCAGACCTTGAAATCCTGCGCGCCTTCGCGTTCTGCCACGTTGCCTGAAAACGCGCAAAGCCCGTTTGGAGGGGTTGACTTGAAAAGCTTGAGGTTCTGAATCATTCTTTCAAGCGCGTCAGTCACGTTTTTTCTTGTTGAAGATGATTTTATATTTGATGCCGTTCCCTGTTCCTGCGCAAGATGGTTTATTATCTTGTTTAAGTCATAACCCTGAGGGACATAAACTGAGACAAGCTCAGTGTGCCTTCCCCTGTATGTTTCAAGCTCCTTTATCAGTTTCTTTAAGTGATACCTTTGTGATTCTGTTAATGACATTTTAAGTAATCAGAATTAAACGATGTTTATAAAGATTGGGCTATTTAGACGCATTGAAAAGTCATCGCTCCGCGTCAAGCTGCCATCGCTCGCACTTTTTTATTATTCCTTTAAGGGAAAAATTCTGGGACGTGAGCGAGCAAGAGGCGAGCTCTTGCAAGTCACGGCAATTTCCTTTTTCCATTAACCATTTCTTTAATGGTGCTCGCAAATTGACGGCAGCCTCCAACTATTCAATGCTGCCCTATTTAACTGCAGTCAGCCCAAAATGAGCGTCTTTTACGTCCTTAAATCCTATTCTCTTTAATTTTGCAGACACATTTCCAACAAGATTTATCTTGCGGTTTTTGCTTCCCGGAGCGCCTGTGTAATGATACAATTTTCCTTTTGGTTTTAGAATGCGGAAAATCTGCTTATAGAACTCTGTTGAATACAGGTAAGTTGCAAGAGTCAGGCTTGGCGGGTCGTGAATTACAACATCAAACATGTTGTTTTTGAAAACTTTTATTTCATCAAAAATATTTGTCTTTAATATGCTCAATTTCTTGTTGTCAAAAAGCTCTTTTGACCAGGGATTGTGTTTTGCAATTTCAATCACGTTTTCATCTTTTTCGCACGTAAAGACAAAGTCAGCAGTTTTACTTGCCATTATTGCAGTATACCCAAGGCCCATGCAGGTGTCAAGAACGTAGCCTTGCACCGGCGCAATGCTTTCAATCTTTTTTTTTGTGTCTTCTTCCGGAGTCATTGACTTTGTGACGTGCATCCTTATTCCTGAAATCTCGATTGTTGGGGCGCCGCTTGTCGGAGAAAGCTTGTAGAACTTGTTTGTATCATCGCTGAACAACTGGATTTTCAAAAGTGAATTGTCTCTTACCAAATAACAGCTTTTCTCGTCCTTTGCAGCTTTTTTTAATTTGGATTCGTCAAGCTTTTGGCCGTCCGGAAAAACAAAAAAGCCGTTTTCAATATTGACTTTTGAAGTTGAGATGTTAAGGTCAAGGGAAACCTCAACGGAACTTTTTTTGAGCTTATGGGCAATAAGTAACTTGTTTGCTTCAGGCTGTGTTATTATCATAAAGTTAAGTTTATTGGTTTGTTTAAATAAATTGCTGGGTTTAGTCATTATTTTTGAAGATGGCGATTATCAGGTGGAATATTTTAAAACCTAAAAGACTGTTTTTATATATAGGCCTCGCCATTTCGCTCGGCACTTATTGTTCATCCAATTAGCCCACTCGCCTGCATTACGGGCGAAGGTTAATGCCAGTTTATTTTTGAGAATTTAACAAAATTTAAGATGTATTGGTGCCAATCTTTAACTTACCACTCAAAAATAGAAATCTTTATATATTAATCTCTTAATGAAAGGCTTATAAAATTAAAAGGTGATTTCAATGAACATGATGTTTAACAAGAGAGGTATCGTTACCCACCCATTGGTTATGTTTACAGTGGCTTTCATATTGGGAGTCGTTGTCACAGTCCTATGGTCCAAGCAGATTATAGCCATCCCATACCCATTCTGCGGGAACTGATTTTTAATTCTCTTTTTTGATTATTTTAAATTTCTTAAAAATTCCATTAGAAGCCTTACTGTTGCACCTGTTGGCCCTTTTGTTATTATTCCCTTCTCTTCATTAGACCAGGCAGTTGAGCCTATGTCGATATGCGCCCACGGAGTTTCTGCAACAAAGTTCTGCAAAAATGCAGCGCCTATTATTACTCCTGCCCCGCCGTCCTCACTGATGTGCTGGATGTCCGCAATCGGGCTTCTGATACTTTCCTGAAACTCAGGCCATAATGGCAATTCCCAGATTTTTTCGAGGCTTTTTTCTGATGCTGTTTCAAGTTTTTCTGTAAGCTCGGGGTTATTGCATAAGTATGGCGCTGCAATGCTTCCAAGCACAATCTTGCTTGCGCCGGTCAGGGTCGACATTTCAACCATGAATTTTGGCTTGTAAGTTGAGGCTGTATAGCTCAAGGCATCTGCCAAAACCATCCTGCCTTCTGCATCAGTATTCTTTACTTCAACAGTGATTCCATTGTAGGCTTTGAGCACGTCATCAGGCCTGTAAGAATGGCCGCTTGGCATGTTTTCGGCAAATGGGGCTGCAACAACCAAGTTTATAGGCAGCTTTAGTTTTGCGCAGGCTTCGATTATGTGGATTGCTGCAACAGCGCCGCTTTTGTCATCCTTCATGTTTATGATATGCGGATGGGTTTTTACGTTCAGTCCGCCGCTGTCAAATGTAATTCCTTTCCCTACAATTGCGTAAGTCTCTTTTGATTTTGAGCCGCTGTAATCCAAGACCACAAAGTTTGGCCGGTTTTCACTTCCCTCGCCAACAGCCATCATGCACTCCATCTTCATTTTCTTAATCTCTTTTTCATCAAATACTGTGCATTTTAGGCCATTGTTCTTCGCAATTTCTTTTGCATATTTTGCCATGTATTCAGGATTAGCAATATTTGGCGGTGTATTTACCATGTCCCTTGTCTTGTTTGCAGCTTCGCCAACAGCTGTTCCGTATTTTAGCTCTTTTTCAAAAGACTCGGCTGATTGAGTTACAAGGCTGACTTGCCTTACATACTTTATCTGCTCAAGGTCTCTTGTCTTGAAATCATTGAACTGGTAAAGGGCCATAATTACAGAGACTGTGATTTTTTCAACAATTTCAGAGAGTTTTAGTTTTCCGTTGCCAAATGAATCAACAAAAATGCTGAATGTTTCGTGCCCGCCGTATTTTAGCGATTTTGCAGTGTCTGCAATTGAGCCTGATAAGCTGCTTAAATCAAACTTTTCCAGTTCTCCGAGCCCTACAAGAACTATATTTTTTACATTTTTATTGGAAAAAATGATTTTTACGTCACCTTTTTCTGCCTTAAAGCCGTTTGTCCTGATGTAGTCGCTTATTGCATTGCCGAGCTTTGAGTCAAGCTTTTTTAGCTCAGAATCAAGGCTTAACTTTTCCTTGAAAATTCCAATAACGAGCGCTTTGTCACTTACAGAAGAAATATCTGATTTTATCAGTTTTACCGACGGATTTATTTTTTGCATTAGGAAATTAAACCACAGCTTATTTATTAATTTATTGAAAAAATGACTAAAAATATTCAGAATTCAAAAACATATTTTTATTTTTTAATGCCCGCCTTTTGAGCCGCCCGAGTACTGTGAAAGCCCGTAAGCTCCTGCCACTCCAAGGCCGCCTGCAAGTGCGTAATATGCTGCACCTGTCGCGTACAATGGAAAGGCAACCGGCGCTAAAGCCGCAGCCAAACCAAATCCCAATCCTGCTCCCGCAACACTCATGACAATATCAGTTAACGACATAAAAAACCACCTTGATTAAAATGCTTACTAACTATTAAGTGGTAATTAATTAGTGTATTTAAATGTTTCTTTGAAGCGGCATTATTGAAAAGTCCTCGCCCCGCTCGGGCTGCCGTCGCTCGCACTTTTCTATTGTCCCTTTTAGGGAAAAATTCCCCTTGCAATCCCCTTTTTCCATAAACCAATTCTTTAAAGGTGCTCGCACATTGACGGCAGCCTTCAACTTTTCAATAACGCCTTCGGAGCCGCAGCCAAATTTTAAATTTGACTTAGACCGTTGAAGCAAATTCTATTATCAAGTCAGTTCCAAACCCAATAAAGAACCCAAGCAGCAAAAAGCCCATTACGGCAATGCCTTCTCCCTTGATTCTTCCGTGATAAAGAAGCTCCTTGATAACATAAATTATCGCGCCAGCAGCGAGCGCAAGGAAAAACGCGCTTATCGCCGGCGATACCCAAACGCTTCCGATGATAGTTCCAAGAAAAGTTGGCCCTCCTGCAATTAATCCTGCTAACGCAAGAAATTTCCAGCTTGGCCTTGAGCCTGAAAGCGGCGCTGCAATTCCAAATCCTTCTGTTGCGTTGTGAAGCCCAAACCCAATCACGAGCAAAAATGCAAGTGAAATTGCGCCGCCTGCGTAACTTTGCCCTATCGCTAAACCTTCTGAGAAATTGTGCAGGCCGATTCCAATGGCAATCATCATTGCCACTCTTTTTGCATCAAATTCAGGATGTTTAGAATTGTTTTTCAATTTGTTTTTGATAAACCTTTCTTCAAACCATACTAACCCTAAGAGGCCAATTGCAACTCCTCCAATTAATAAAGCAACATAAAGAATTCCTGTCATTAACGGCACTTCTCCGGCAAGGGATCCAAGAAAATTTTCTTCTGTCGCTTCCATTGCGTGCTTTAACACTTCAACCAGAAGAAACAATAGGATTCCTGCTGCGGCTGCATTCAGCATTCCCTTAAACTTAGGAGACGCGCTCTTCATCCTTGCAATCGGCAATCCAAGAAATATGGTAAATCCTGCAATTGCGCCCATAAAAAATAATCCAGATAATGATATTATTCATCCCTCCACTAAAAACTTCAATAAACTTAACAATTGTTAAGTGAAGTCAACAATGATATTTAAAGCTTATTATGGTTTTCCACCAAAAAGGCCTGAACAGTAAATAAAACAACGAAAAGCGCAAGAGAAATTAGGTTTTTCGTAAAATCAAAATCAAATTTGAATGAATCACTGGTTTATTATCCGTTTTTGTATTTTTTCAACAAAATTAATAAACAGACTTGTTTATTTATTTCAGATGGAATACTCAAAGTTGGTTGACGTTTATGAGAACTTAAACAAGACAACAAAAAGGCTTGAAAAGACATACATAATTTCTGAATTCTTTCGAAAAGTCAGTGTTGATGAAATAGAGCAGGTAATACTTCTCCTTGAAGGAAATGTCTTTCCTAATTATGATTCAAGAAAAGTAGGGGTTGCAGCAAGGCTGATTTTAAAATCATTGAGTGTTGCCACAGGAAACCCGCTTGAAAAAATAGAGGAGGAGTGGAAAAAGCAGGGAGATTTGGGGCTTGTTTCTGAAGTTTTGGCATCAAAAAAGAAGCAGGCGACTTTGTTTTCTTCAAGCCTTACAATAAAAAAAGTTTTTGACAATATAAGAAAACTTGCAGAGCTTGAAGGGGAAGGAACTGTCGACAGGAAAGTGCAATTGATTGCAGAGCTTTTGACATCTGCAAAGCCTGTTGAGGCAAAGTATATTGTGAAAACAATTCTTGAGGAAATGAGAATCGGAGTCGGGGAAGGAGTTCTTCGCGATGCAATTGTCTGGTCATTTTTTGAGGACAAGATAAAAATAACTTATGTGCAGAAAGAAAATGACATAGAAGTTGAAGACAGGGAAAACTACAATAAATATCTCGATGCAGTGCAGCGCGCGTTTGACGTCACAAATGAATTTGCAGTTGTTGCAAAGGCAGCAAAATCACAGGGTCTCAAGGGCCTTGAAAAGATAGAAATGTCTGTAGGTATCCCGATTCAGGTGATGAAGGCGCTAAAGGCAGAAACAATTGAAGAGGCGTTTGAAAGTGTCGGAACTCCTGCGGCAATTGAGTTCAAGTACGACGGGTTTAGAATCCAGGCTCACAAGGATGAAAAGGGAAAAATAATGCTTTTCACAAGAAGGCTTGAAGATGTCACACTTCAGTTTCCTGACGTCGCCGAGGTTGTTAGAAAAAATGTGAAGGCAAAATCTTTCATTTTGGACTGTGAGGCAGTCGGATTTAACAAAAAAACCGGAGTGTACCTTCCGTTTCAGAATATTTCCCAAAGGATTAAGCGAAAATATGATATTGAAAGAATGGCTGAAGATTTTCCAGTTGAACTAAACGTATTTGACATAATTTTTTATGACGGCAAAAGCCAGATTGATACTGAATTTGAGAAAAGGAGGAAAATACTTGAAAAAATTGTAACCCAAACTCCAAAAAAAATAGTTCTTGCAAAAAGCAAAATAGTGACAGATAAAAAAGATGTCGAGAAGTTTTTCAAGCAGTCTGTGAGCGTCGGAAACGAAGGGCTTATGTTCAAGAAATTAAATGCGCCCTACAAGCCCGGCGCAAGAGTCGGCTACATGGTCAAGTTCAAAAGCATAATGGAAACGCTTGATTTAGTAATTGTAGGCGCTGAATGGGGTGAAGGAAAGCGCTCTGCCTGGCTTTCAAGCTATGTGATTGCATGCATTGATGACGACGGAAATTTTCTTGAAGTAGGGCGTGCAAGCACGGGCCTAAAGGAAAAAAGCGAGGAAGGGCTAAGCTTTGATGATATGACAAAAATGCTCAAGCCGCTCATAATCAGCGACAAAGGAAAGGAAGTGAAAGTTAAGCCTCAGATTGTGATTGAAGTCGGATATGAAGAAATACAAAAAAGCCCGACATACGCTTCAGGATTTGCATTAAGGTTTCCAAGAGTTGAAAAATTAAGGGATGACAAAAGCGCAAAGGAAGCGTCCACCCTTGATTATGTCGGAAAATTGTATAACGGGCAGAAAAAGACTTGAAAAGAATATTGATTTTATTTTCTTAGTTTGCCTAAAGAATTGATATAGTGAACCATTACCCTAAATCCCCTTTCTGCTTGATTATTATCAAAATTTTCCAGTGCGCCGTGGTATTGGTGTTCTGGCAAGCTTTGTGGGATTAGGACTATTGGGGTTCGAAGCCCAAATGCTTTTTGCATGACAGATACTGCGCCTATTGTGCCGCCTTCTGCTGTAATTTCTGGAGTTTGTCCATAACCAAACTTCATTGCATTAAATGCGTGTTTGATATATTCACTTCCTACATCAGTTATGGATGCAGGCTGCCCATTTCCTGTTACAACAAATCTTTTGTCAATGCTTTGAACATATCTTCTCAGGCTTCTAAGTATTTTTTGTGGATCTTGCCCAGGAACCAGCCTAATTGAAATTCCAAGTCCTGCTTTGTAAGGTATTGAAGTTTTTATTTCACCATAGCTATGCTGGGCGTTTTCAACCAACAACACTTTCAAGTCCGGCTCGTGTCCAAGCATATGGAGTAATTTTTCGGCATTTGTTGTAGGAAGCCTTCCAATACCTAATGATTTTCTGTAGTCCTCAACATCGAAGTTTCTTGCGATTTGCTTCAGGTACCCTAATTCTTTGGAAGTCGGTTCTATTATCTCATCGTAAAAATTTGGAATTAAGACTTTTCCTCCTTCATCCTTTAATTTAGGAACCAGCCTCATAAGTGCTTCAAGAGGGTTTTCAGCTACAGATGCTAATCCTGAGTGGGCTTCCTTGTCTCCTGTTTGAATTCTTATAAATGCGCGTAAATTGCCCCTTAACTTATAGGTCAGAACCGCCTTGCCTCCTGTTAGGATAGTGTCACTTATTAAAACTGAATCTGGTGTATGAACTGATCCAGAACCAATCCCTTTTTTGAGAATCTGTTCCAAATACTGGCTTCCGCTTTCTTCCTGAGTTTCGTAAATTACCTGAATATTCGGAAGTTCATAGCCATTGGACCTTAGGAAGTTTATTGCATGTATTATGTTTAGCGCAGGCCCTTTATCATCTGTAGTTCCGCGCCCATACATAACTCCATTATGGAAATATGGACTAAATGGGTCTAACTGTGTTTTGCCGACTACCCATTTGTCTAAATCATCAGCGGGCTGAACGTCAATATGGTTGTAGATAGTCAATAGTTGAGAATCAGCAGTTCCATTAAGATGGGCAACGAGAGCCGGAATTCCATTATGTTTTATAATTTTGGTAGTAAATCCGTACAGCTCTAAAATTGCTGCTTCGGCAGAAACTATCTTTCCCAAATTTTGTCTTCTTTCCTGCTGGACTCTAAAATCCTCAGAACCCTGTTCAAATTTTCCAATAGTTTTTGCACTTATGCTCGGTACACTAACAAGTTGGCCAAGCTCATTCCAGAAATTATCTGCATAATATCCTTTGATATATTCTTCAAGTAATCGATTATTAATACTCATTTAACCCCAACAAGCTCATAATCCTTACTCAATTTATTAATTTATCCTTAAAGAGTGACAATAAGAATATATTAGCGTCCCATCTTAGAACTCTTGTAAATATCTGGCCTCAAAGAGCCAATTCTTATAACATCAGCTTTCATGTTTCTTTTTTTAAGCTCTTCCTCAAGCCTTTCCTTTGAAACACCCTGATCATAGCCAAGACAGATAACGTTCGGCTTTATTTCCTCAATTACTGCAAAAATGTCGCCTTCATTTCCAAGCCGTGCTTCGTCAACAACGTCCAAAGACCTTATTGCCTCAAGCCTGGTCCTTTCATTGTTCTTTGGCTTTCTTTTTTTAAGTTTTTCAGAAGTAGAGTCTCTTGCAACTACAACAACTAATCTTGTCCCGTATTTCTTTGATTCAGAAAGAAAATACAAATGACCGGGATGAACAATGTCAAAAGTCCCAGCGCACATTACTTTAATCATAGCAAGAAATATACCAGATTGTTTAAAAATCTTGTTGAAAGAATTGTCCTGAACTCACCGAATAATGAATTTTGTTTAGCGTGGGTTGGATGATTTTTTTTGTTCCATTCTAATAATGGCATCTTTTATTATTTCGTCCAGATTTTGTGGAAAAATAGGATTGTTCTTGAAACCACCGGAAGGATTTCTTAAGTATACTAAACCAAAATGATCCTCACTACCCGAGATTCCAACTATAATTGACCCGCCAAAGCCACAATAGTTATTACAATTAGGTCTGCTTGTCAATACAGACACTTCATACGTTCCAACTTCTGTTTCAATAGAATGGATTCCATCCAGGTACCGTGAAGGAAATGTCATATCGTAAGCACATTCACTTTTACTACAGACAGATATGTACATTTTGAGACGTTCTACCATTAATGGAGGTAATCAACCAAGAATTATAAATTTAGCCTTAAGATAGCTGAATTAGGAAAGAAGTTTGGTGAATTTAAGATACTTTTTATGGTCCTGGCTTGTAGTTTGCCATTATTAAGAAACTAAAGGTTTTTATCTAATTATTTGTTTCCTGATAAAATGGATCCAAGAATGTTTTATTTTTTAGAGCTTGTGTATGATAAGAGAAATCAGAGAGACGGAGTTTATGGAAGGGAATTTCTGGACTTGAATGCTGACGTCGGGAATATTTTGCTAAATAAGGACTATCAGATTGTTTACAGGTCTAAATCCAAGCACAGCACTGGAAAAAGAAAATTTGGAATTATGATGGAAGAAAAACCATCAATTGAAATTCTCCTGGAAATTAAGTCTGCGGACTGCCTTGAATCACTCTACCTTTCAGGAAGCCCCGGCGTTAACCGCAAAGAGGAAGTAACAGAAGCAACTGTTGAATTCATTGCAAATGCTTACAGCATAGACAAGCTTTCAAACTTTAAGCATGAACTTGAACAGTTGTGCGGAACACACCAGCTTGAGTCTTCCAGTTTTAATGTAAGAAGGGCCGGAACAGATTCCATGCTGCCAAGCCATCTTGATGGTTATATAAATGGGCCAATCCCAAAAGTTTTGGAATTGTATTATCCAATACTAAAAAGCGGCCTGCATTACTCTAACTGCAAGATTTCTTTTGTTTAAATTAAAATAAAAAAAATAAAAATTAAATATCATAATAAAGCGCAAACTCGTATGGGTGCGGCCTTAACCTGACCGGGTCAAGCTCTTTTGTCTTCTTGTAGTCAATCCAGGTGTCAATCAAGTCCTGGGTGAAAACTCCCCCTGCAAGCAAAAACTTGTTATCATCTTCAAGCGCTTTCAATGCCTCTCCAAGTGAGCCGGGAACACTTCTGACTTTTGCAAGCTCTTCCTTACTCATGCTAAAGATGTCCTTGTCAAGCGCATCTCCCGGGTCAATTTTTCTCTTGATTCCGTCAATTCCTGCCATCAGGATTGCAGAGAATGCAAGATATGGGTTGCAGGAAGGGTCAGGAGTCCTGAATTCAACTCTTTTCGCTTTGTCGCTTTTTGAATAAATCGGAATTCTTATTGCTGCGCTTCGGTTTCTTTTTGAATACGCAAGGTTTACGGGCGCTTCAAATCCAGGAACAAGCCTCTTGTAGGAGTTTGTTGTCGGCGCAATCAATGCGCACAATGCAGGCGCGTGCTCAAGCAGCCCGCCAATGTAGTGCAATGCAGTCTCGCTCAAAAGTGCGTATCCGTCCTTGTCATAAAACAAATTCTTGCCGCCTTTCCACAGGCTTGAATGCACGTGCATCCCAGTTCCGTTGTCGTTAAAAAGAGGTTTTGGCATGAATGTTGCAGTCTTTCCATGTTTTGCTGCAACATTTCTTATTATATATTTGTACATCATCACCTGGTCTGCCATTCTTACAACTGGGGCAAATCTCATGTCAATCTCGCATTGTCCTGCAGTGGCAACCTCATGATGGTGGCATTCAACGTGGATTCCGGACTTGCCGAGAGTTTCGACAATCTCGTTTCTTATATTTTGCAGTGTGTCAGTTGGCGGCACAGGAAAATATCCTTCCTTTGGCCTGATTTTGTATCCAAGGTTTGGGCTTCCGTTTGCGCCTGAATTCCAGTGGCCTTCATTTGAATCTATATGGTAATATCCAAAATTAGTTCCCTGGTCATATCTTACGTTGTCAAAAATGAAAAACTCAAGCTCAGGGCCATAGTGAGCGACATCCGCAATCTGCTCTTTTTTCATGAATGCGTCTGCCTTTTGCAAAATGTACCTTGGGTCTCTTGAATAAAACTCATCAGTTTCAGGGTCTTTTACGCTTCCGATTATGCTCACAGTAGAATCAGAGAACGGGTCTGAGAATCCTGTCTTCAAATCAGGAACCAAGAGCATGTCGCTTTCATAAATATCCTTAAATCCCCGAATTGAGCTGCCGTCAAACCCAAACCCGTTTGTTATTGAGCCTTCATTAAGCTCAGAAATCGGCACAGTAAAATGCTGCCAGATGCCCGGCATGTCCGTAAACTTCATGTCAACAAATTTTACTTTTTCCAGGTCCTTTTTCAAGGATTCCACAAAATCCTGGTTTGTCCTTGGCTCATTTCTTACAGTCTCTAAAATGTCAGTTGAACTCATTTTCCCACCTCATATGTTTCTTAAAATAACCACCAACACGCTTTGGCTCATTGTGTAACTATATATGCTTTTGCCAGTCAAAATTAAACAATCTTTTAAAATAAACAAAAAAACTTAAATATTTGTTTAATATTCCACTATAAAACTAGTATTAAATAAACAAATATTTAGAAAGATAGTTTTCATCCACGCCAAGTAAAATTATTGGATATTCCGGGGGAAAATTTTATTGGCAGGGAAAATTTTGCCGAAGCGTTGCTGCTGAAAATCCGCATGGGGATTTTCCGATTATAATATGAATAAACTATAATTCGAATTTTATAAAATCATTAAACATTTAACGACGGCAATAACGGATACCATTAAACCCCAACATTAAAAATTTAAAAATAAAAAACCAAAAAATGGAGCTTGAAAAAACTGACAGGAAAATTGTGAATGTTCTTGTAAACAATTCCCGCCTTTCTTTAAGGCAGATTGCGCAGAAAATAGATGTATCAGTGGCAACTGTAATGAATCACTTAAAAAATCTTGAAAAAGAAAAAGTCATCAAAGGGTACACAACAAAGCTTGACTACGAAAAAATAGGCTACGATATTGAAGCAATTATTGAGGTGAGGATTTCAAAGGGAAAGCTTCACGAAGTTGAAAGCAAGATTGCAGTCCATCCTAATGTTTTTGCAGTTTATGACGTGACCGGGACATTTGACGCCATAATAATGGCAAGATTTCCGACAAGAAGGCTGATGGATAATTTTTTGAAAAAAATACAGACTTATGAATTTGTTGAAAGAACGGAAACGAAGCTTATCCTTAAGACCATCAAGGAAGAGAGTATAGGATTGGAATAACAATCTTATTTAATCAAGCAAAACAGCGCAGGCAATTACTGTAGTCCATAAGCCGTCTTTATTTCCCTCAACTGACTGGCATGTATGCGTTGTCTTGAATATGTGGCCTGAAGCTTTGTATATTTCTTCCCTTTCTTCCCATGCAGTATCAGGATTAAATTCTACGCCCAAAGTTGTTGCAAGCATTGTTGCTGCCAGGTCTTCTGCGTATTCCCCTGATTTTTTTGCAGTCTCGCCAAATGCATGCTGTTCTGATAAATAGCCATAAGTTGTAGGGTCTTTTGGTACAGCAACACCGATTGATGAGGATATCAGCCTGTTTGGCTCGTTTGTCTGGTTTCTTGCCATGACGCAAAAAACAATCTGCCCTGCTTTTAACTCTTTAAGCCCTTCTTCTTTTGGTATTATCTTGCAGTTAGGCGGCAAAATGCTTGAGACATAAACAAGATTGTATTTTTCAATTCCTGCATCCCTTAATGCAGACTCAAAGGCAGCAAGCGCATCTTTATGAACACCTACTCCTTTTGTGAAGAATATCTTGGCTGGAACAAACATAACATGCCATTTATCCTTTACTTTAAAAAGTTTATGTGTAAGCGAGCAAATTGTACTTAGGATCATTTAACCATTACAAGGCTTGAATAGTTTGGGTCGTTTAATTCAGGATTCCCTCTAATAATTGAGTTTACTATGCAGGAAATTCTCGGCCTTGAAGGGTCGTAAGAAGTGTACATCACATAAGCCAGTTCCTTCTCCTTAAACCCGTGCATTTGAAAAATCTGGCTTATTATTGAATGCATATAGCCTACAACAGAAACAGCTTCTTCTCCATCAAATTTTATGTGGGTGATGGCTTTGGATCCTTCATGTTCATAAGTATAAAATCCAACATTTTTTATTCCTCTTCTTCGGCAGTCAAAAGACAGTAAATTAAAAACCGTGGCGTGTGACGGCATAAGGTCCTGAATATGAAAAAGATTTCCCCCATACTTCAATACCCTGTAAAGCTCATTCGCTGTATTATCAAAATCCACTACAGAATCAAGCACGCAAGTGCCGCAAACAGTATCAAAAGTGCCGTTTCTGAAAGGAATGTTCCTCATCGTTCCTTCAATTGCAGAATACCTGCCTTCATTTTTATAGTGGTTTATGTTTAATTCATCCACTACATTTCTGTTTATTTCAAGCGATTTCCATCCTAAGGGGTTTTTTGCAGAAAGGATTCTGTAAAGAAAGTCCTCAGCTCCCGGGCCTATTTCAAGAACCTGATTTTGCGCAACAAGACTTCCTATATGCCAGTTTATCACAGATTCAAGCTCATTAAAAAATGGAATTCTTGAATCGGCAAGCCTTTGTGTGTATTCTAATTCTTTCTGTGCCTGCCCCAAGTCAAAGTTGTCTGCATTATCCTGGGCAACCAGGCTGTCTATTTCTCTAAGGCTTAAAGAGTAGTATTCAATCTCCGGAGTTATTATTAGCTGTGGCTTTTTGAAAGGACTTTCCATTTTATTCTTACGCTCTTTTTCTAAAATTTATAAGTCACTCCAGGAATTGCAATTGCACGCCTGCCAGATTCTCCGTTTTTAGAATAGTAAACTGATAAAGTTGGGTCTGTAATCTCTGAAAATATGCAGCTTAAATGATGCGAAATGTGATGTGAATTTCTTAATAGTGCTATAACAATTTCCAAATCGCTTGAAGTATCTGCAGACACAAAATCACGCTCGATTCTGATTATTTCCTTGTATGCCCTGTCAAACTGCACGTGGTGTAAACTAAACGGGCCTTCAATCAGTCCCGTAATTCCGTCCCTTTCTGTGTGGCCTTTTTCAATTATATTCCAAAGCTCATCCAGGTTTTTCTGTGAATATTTCATAGTGTATGAGTATTTCATCAAATTTAATAATCTTTTGATTTGTCACTACTATTAAGAAATTATAAATGGGGCTGCGGAGATTCGAACTCCGGCCGGACCCAAATTGGCAATCCTTTCTGCATCGTTCCGAGGAACTATAGCTCCTCATTGCATGCTTTCCGTCAACGCTTTTGCAAAGGGTTGACCCCAAGGGCCAATTCTACCAAGCTATACTACAGCCCCGAATGTTCTTGAGAATTTTTGTGGATTTAAAAATCTATACTGGCAATCATTGGCAACAATTTTAAATTGACAGTGCTAACCAGTATTATGCCAAAAGGAATTGATTATGATGAAATTGCAGGTTCTTACAATGAACTGCATAAAGAAGAGCAATTAAAGAAATTAAAAATCATAAAAGAAAACATGAAAGTTTCAAAAAACTCAAAACTGCTTGATGTCGGATGCGGAACCGGAATATCTTCAGATTTTGGCTGTTTTGTTG
This sequence comes from Candidatus Nanoarchaeia archaeon, assembly GCA_035293285.1. Classification (GTDB taxonomy): domain Archaea; phylum Nanobdellota; class Nanobdellia; order Woesearchaeales; family GW2011-AR4. The sequence goes on from DATDOM010000019.1 coordinate 16,413, forward strand.
TCGGAATTGACTCAAGCGAGAAATTAATAAATTTAAACCCATTAAAACGGAAAATAATCGGAACTGCAGAATTTCTTCCATTCAAGGACAGTTCATTTGGCTTTGTCATTTCAGTGACGGCAATTCACAATTTCAATGACATTAAAAAATCACTTCACGAAATGAAAAGAGTAGGAACAAATGATTTCGTATTTAGTGTTTTGAAAAAATCAGGAAAGTTTGTCATAATCAGGAATTTAATAAAATCCCAATTTCAAATCATCAAAGAGCTTGATGAAGAAAAAGACTTCATTTTCTTTTGCAAAAGGAAAAATTAAAACCTGTAATTTGGTAAATCCTAAATCTGTCGCATTAAAGGCGACCCTGGTTACACTCGGCGAAAATTGATCGCCACTAATTTTCGCCTCGGAACATTGCAATGATTTTGACGAAACGTGGATAAACATCGAGTGCAGAGGGAAAAACTCATGCGCAGTGTGAGTTTTTTCCTTTGCGAGCAGGGTTTTCACAAAGAAAACCCGTGTGTGAATCCTATACGGAAACAGAAATCTTCGAAATATTTAAAATCAAACAATTACCTATCCAAAACCTTTATTAAGCGTTATTTTTTCTGTAAAGCCATCGTGGGGAATATGGAAAGTCACAACAAGGAAAATAATGCCGGGAAAAAAGCTTCCCTCAAGGAATCTATTTACAATTTTTACGACAAAAAATACAAGATTTTGCTCATTATCCCTTTTTTGGTTTTGTTTTTGTCATTCGCCCAGATTGCATACCAGTACCAAACAACAGGAGATTTCATCAAAAAAGACGTTTCACTTAAAGGCGGCGTAACAATAACAATCCCCTACACAAAAGATGTAAATCTTGATTCTGTGGAGGAGCAGATTTCTTCAAACTTTCCTCAAAATGACCTTGAAATCAGGAGTCTTAGCTCGGCAGGAAAGTCTGTTGGAATAATAATAGATGCCGACATAAACGGAAATGACAAAGCCTCAGTCCAAAAGCTTCTTGACTCAATTGAATCTTCGCTTTCAATAGACCTGGAAAATACGGACTACGGGCTTGAAATAATAGGCTCTTCGCTTGGAAACAGTTTTTTCAGGGAATCATTGATTGCTCTTGCAATTGCGTTTTTTTTCATGGGTGTTGTAGTATTAATTTACTTTAGGTCATTTATCCCAAGCTTGGCAGTAATTCTTGCCTGCTTTTCTGACATGGTGGTTACTCTTGCAATAATAAACCTGCTCGGAGTCAAAATAGGGACTGCGGGAATTGCCGCATTTCTTATGCTCATAGGCTACTCAGTTGACACAGACATTCTTTTGACAATCAGGGTCCTTAAAAGAAAAGAGGGAACCATAATGGAGAGGATAATCAGCTCTGTAAAAACAGGGACGATGATGACACTGACTGCTGTCTGTGCAGTATCCGTAAGCCTCATATTCAGCCAGTCTGATGTGATAAAGCAAATCATGCTCATAGTGCTTGTGGGGCTTGTCGCCGACCTTATTTTTACCTGGATACAAAATGTCGGGCTTCTCAGGATTTATGCCGAAAGAAAACTAAAGAAGGGAATCACAATATGAATCCAAAATTAAGGCAGGTACTGCTTCACTGGAGGACATTGCTTTTGGTTGCATGCTTAATCCTCTCGGTATATTATATCCATCCTACATTTTCTGAAGGGGTTGCAATAAGAAACGTAATCCAGAACAGCTCCGCAAGCCTTGCTGGAATTCCCCAGCCAAATCCAAATGTAAAGCCTGTAGACCGTGAAAAGATTACCCACATTAACAATAATCTGGTCATTACACTTGATGATTATTACAAGCAGGTTTCATCATTCGGCCCAAACAGGACAATACAAATCAGGACCACAAGAAGCACGTACAAGCTGACGACAGGAGAAGGTGACATAGGGCTTAGGGTATATGACGCCCCTACAACAAACATAAGAAAAGGACTTGACCTTCAGGGGGGAACAAGAGTTTTATTGCAGCCTGAAGAAAAATTAAGTCCTGAAGACGTTTCATCACTCATTGACAGCATGAAGGAAAGGCTCAATGTTTACGGCCTAAGCGACATAGTAATCAAGGATGCAGGTGATTTAAGCGGCAACCAGTACATCATTGTCGAGATTGCAGGCGCAACAGAAGAGGAAATCAAGGACCTGCTTGCAAAGCAGGGAAAATTCGAGGCAAGGATTGGAAACGACACTGTATTTAGGGGCGGGCAGGACATAGTTTATGTCGGCAGAAGCGCAAACGACGCGGGAATTGACCCTGACAGAGGCTGCGGGCAGTCAGGAAATGAATGGGTTTGTACATTCAGGTTTTCCATAACTTTAAGCCAGGATGCCGCGCAAAAACAGGCAGATGTTACTTCAAAGCTTGACGTTGTTTACGATTCAGCAAGCGGCAGAAGTGAATACCTGGACAAGCCGCTTGAATTATTTCTCGATGACAAAAAAGTTGACGAGCTTAATATTGGTTCAGATTTGAAAGGCCAGGCAGTAACCCAGATTGCTATTTCAGGCTCTGGCGCAGGGCCGGACCAGCAGGGTGCAATAACAAATGCGCTTTCAAATATGAAAAGGCTTCAGACAATCCTGATAACTGGCTCGCTTCCAGTAAAGCTTAATATTGTAAAAACAGACGCAATCTCGCCTGTTCTCGGAGAAGAGTTTTTAAAAAATGCACTTTTCATTGGTTTGATATCCTTCCTTTCAGTTTCAATAATTGTTTTTATAAGGTACAGAAAAATTATGATAGTGATTCCTATTCTGATAACTATGGTTTCAGAGCTCATAATTCTTTTGGGAGTAGCTTCACTTTTGGGCTCAAATTTTGACCTGGCAGCAATTGCAGGAATTTTGATAACAATAGGCACCGGAGTAAATGACCAGATTGTCATAACCGACGAGATTTTAAGGGGGGAAAAAGAAACTACCACTCAAAACTGGAAAGACAAGGTAAAGAGGGCATTTATGATAATCATGCTTGCCTATGCTGTAATGATTGTGGCAATGATTCCACTCATGCTTGCAGGCGCAGGACTTTTGAAGGGATTTGCGATAACAACAATAATAGGGCTGACAATCGGCGTATTCATCACAAGGCCTGCCTACTCTGTATTTGTCGAGAAGATATTGAAATAATTGTTTTTTTTGCCTTAGGTAGTTTGGAACTAGTTTATCGAATAAGACTCTGTTTACTCAATAATCAAATCTTGGATTCATTGAATCCTCAATCAAGTCGTTTTCATCCTTGTATCTTTTGACAAGCATCATCCTTCTCTTGCTGCAAAAAGGGCATTTGGCAGAATTCAATTGTTCTCGTTTAATGTTGAACTTAAAGCGGCACTCAAGGCATATGAAATTAAGCTTGTCAGGCTGTTCAGGCTTGGATTCTTTTTTCTTGGCAATTGGCGGAACCTTGTTTTTGATGCATTCTAAACATACAAGCAAGTTGTCACTATCATATTTTATGTTGTTGAAATTAAATTCTTTTTTGCATCGTGAACAGGTATAAAGAGCCATAGCCATTGTTATCAATACAAGCTTTGCATTCAATCAATAAATATTTTGTGGTTTTGATGGGGGCTAGTTTGATTAATTTTATATATACTCGATATAAGGCACTGTTATGGATGGCCCTAAAAGGAAGAAAGAGCCGACAAGCGGAATAAAAAGAACATGGGGATTTCTTTTGGTGCTGCTTTTAGCAGTAATAGGAATTATAGTTATTATAAACTTAAAGCTCGTATTTAAAGGTACAGCGGAAAACGCCCGTCTTATAAAAATTGGAATTATGGTTTTTGTTATTTTTATCTCATACATAATATTTGCCCTCACATGGAGCCATAGGTTTGCGATGGTTTTATTCCTTTGTATACTGCTAATTGCAGTTGGAGCTTATTTTTTCCTTAACACCAAGTTTCAGAATCCAGACATTGGTAAAATCCAAAACATGACGAGTTCTGCGGTTAATTTTATTAATAGGTAGGGTATTCTGAAGGTATGAAGCTAATGAGCGTGAGCGCTTTTGTAGACAGAACCGGAAAAAAACATGAAGTATCCCTTAACGAGAATGCCACAGTTTCAGACCTTTTGCAAAAGCTCAAGATAAATCCTGTTACCGTTATAGTTTCAAGGAATAATGAGCTTATTTTGGAAACAGAAAAATTGAGAGACAATGATGAAATAAAAATACTTTCAGTCATTTCCGGCGGTTAAAATGAACATAACTCAGAAGTGCTGCAGTGAAAAGCCAGTCATATCGCTTGGTATAAATGAAAAGCTTTGTAAAAGCCACTTTATTGATTATTTTGAGCAGAAGGTTTTCAAGACAATTCGCCAGTTTGATTTGATTGGAAAAGAAGAAAAAATAGGCGTTGCAGTTTCAGGC
>DATDOM010000020.1:0-20036 GCA_035293285.1 Candidatus Nanoarchaeia archaeon
ATCGGCGAATATGTTTCGCAAAAATTTGCAGAGAACAGCGAAGGGCTTGAAAGGATTGCAGGTTATGCAGACAATAACCTGGCAGAGTATATCTTAAGAAAATGCTCCAATGAAAGTTACACCGACTTAGTCAAAAGAATAGGGCATGGCGGCAGGTTTGGACTTGAGTTTGATTTTGGAGATATCACACAAGGCTTTGAGCTTTGGTATAATGCATACATCCAGGATTTTTTCAAGTTTTGCCAGGACAGCTGCACAGAGTCGGTCAGGCATGGGATAGGAAGATGTTACGAAAAATATCCCTTAACAAAAATAATAGAGTTAAGAAACTCGGATAATCTGGAGTGGCTGGCGTTTTTTGACATTTCCATGGCTTATTGCCTTGAGCAGATTGATGAAAATGAGTCAATTGCCCTTATAGACAGCATAAAAGGGACAATATTTATTAATTAAAGCAAATTTTTTAGTAAAATGCAGAAAATAAAAATAACTTTGCCAGACGGAAGCGTAAAAGAATTTGATAAAGGAGTGACTTCAAAAGAGATAGCCCTAAGCATAGGAAAAAGGCTTGCTGAAGACGCAGTTGCGGCAAGCGTCAACAATGAAGTAAAAGATCTTCAAAGCCCGGTAAATGATGATGCTTCAATAAAAATTATAACTCTTAAAAGCAAGGAAGGTCTTGATGCATTAAGGCATAGCCTGGCGCATTTGCTTGCAGCAGCGGTAATGGAGATTTATCCGAATACAAAAAGGACTATAGGACCTCCCATTGAAAACGGATTTTATTTTGATTTTGAATTCGAGAATCCGATAGCTGAGAGCGACCTTGAAAAGATTGAGGCAAAGATGCGAGAAATTCTTCCAAAGTGGGATGGGTTTGAAAGGCACGAGCTTAATGCCCACGACGCAAAAAAAGAATATCCTGGCAATGAATTCAAGCACGAGCTTATTGATGAATTTTCAAAAGGCGGCAAGAAAATTTCTTTCTACAAGTCAGGAGACTACTGGGACTTGTGCAAAGGGGGTCATTTGTCGAGCATGAAAAAAATAGATCCTCATTCCTTCAAGCTCACAAGCCTTGCGGGGGCATACTGGCGCGGAAGCGAGAAAAACAAGATGCTGACGAGGATTTACGCAATTGCATTTCCGACAAAAAAGGAGCTTGATGATTACCTTAAGCTGAGGGAAGAAGCAGAAAAAAGGGACCACAGGAAAATAGGAAAGCAGCTTGACTTATTCAGCTTTCATGAAATCAGCCCCGGGAGCCCGTTTTTCCATCCAAAGGGGACTGTCATGTACCTAAAGCTTCAGAATTTTTTAAGAGAGCTTTATGTCGCTTGGGGCTATAAAGAAGTCATAACTCCATTAATCTACAGCTCGGAGCTTTGGAAGCAGTCAGGCCATTGGGACCATTTCAAGGAAAACATGTTTGAAGTCACAATGGACAGGAAAGAAGCTGCATTAAAGCCAATGAACTGCCCAAGCCACATCATTATCTACAAAACAAATACAAGAAGCTATCGCGACCTTCCGTTAAGGATTACAGATTTTGCGGCGCTTCACAGAAACGAGCTTAAGGGAACACTGGGAGGATTGATGAGGGTCAGGAAATTTTCCCAGGATGACTGCCATGTTTTCTGCACTGAAGACCAGTTCAAGGAAGAAATCAAATCTCACATTGTCCACGCAAAGCATGTCTACAGCGAGGTTTTTGACTTTGATTTCCATGTAGAGTTAAGCACAAAACCTGAAAAAGCGATGGGAGATGCAGAGTTTTGGGAGCTTGCGGAAAAATCGCTAAAAGAAGCGCTTGAGGAAAACAATGTAAAATATAAGATAAATCCGGGCGACGGCGCATTTTACGGCCCAAAAATTGATTTTCACATAAAAGACGCGCTTGGAAGGAGCTGGCAGTGCGGCACAGAGCAGCTTGATTTCCAGCAGCCGCAGAGGTTTGAGGCACAGTATGAAGGGTCTGACAACAAGAAGCATAACGCTGTAATGCTTCACAGGACTGTGCTTGGCTCACTTGAAAGATTTTTGGGAATACTGATTGAGCATTACGCAGGAAAATTCCCGCTCTGGATTGCGCCTGTGCAGGTAAAAATTCTCACAGTTGCTGACAGGTTTGAGGAGTATGCTAAAAAGCTCAAAGAAAGGCTTGAGTCTGAAAGCATAAGAGTTGAAATTGATTCAAGGTCAGAAAGCATGCCGTACAAAGTCAGGGAAGCACAATCTGAGAAAATACCCTTGATTTTGACTGTCGGCGAAAAAGAAGCAGACAACGGGACTGTTGCAATAAGAACTCTTGACAACAAAGTGCACTTCGGGGTAAAAACCGATGATTTTGTGAAAAAAGTCCTGCAAAACATCAAGGAGAAAAAAATTAAAGCTGAAGATTTTTAGCTTTTTTGCCAAAAGATTATTAATTATTTTTTCTTGAGATTTTCTTTTCTAAGTTTAGAAAGGTTTTTAACCTTTAATTTTCATAATACCAGTTGTGGGAAAAATAAAAAAACTGTGGTCGAAGATTTATGTTCCTGTGATTGCAGTATCTGTCATAGTTGTTCTTTTCTCACTTGTCGCACTTAACCAGAAAATAAACTTTGTTTTGGGAAACGAGCTAATAGTCTATCTTTTGCCGCACGAAAAATCACTAAGCATTTATTACGGGCAGAAAGAGAAAGTTGATTTTGATATTTCAATCAGCAATTTTGGCTACTGCAAAACTTCGTGCGAGTATTCATTTAACGACCGCAGCGCAAACAAGGCAATTGAAAGCGGGAATTTTGGAATAAGCGGAAAAGAGCACGTGAATAAAAACTATGAATTGTCTGTTTTGAGGCTTGGAAGCGGCCAGGAAGTTTACAGCTTTGACTTAAAGTGCAAAAATAAAAAGTCATTGTTTTGCCTCACAGACGGAAGTGAAGTTTACAGGTCTTCACTAGTTACTGTAAATTACGACCTCACGCCCGGGGAAAAATCCCTCAAGGATGAATTAAAACTGGAAGTAGGCGAATTTCTCGAAATCTTAAAAGAAACTGATGTATCCCGCCTTTCCCTTGACGAAAAATTCTATGAGGCAGCATTCAAGGTCAATCTTAATGGAGTTGTTGGCCAAAAAATAAGGATTGACAATTCTATTGACTCACTCAGGCTTGAGGCTGAGAACCTAAAGGCATTGTGGTCAGAAGAGGAATACAAAAAACTTAATGAAACTTTTGACAGAAGCCTGTACCAAAAAGCCGGTGAAATCTCAGTCTGGATAAAAAATCTTGACAGTTCAGTCGACAGCTTAACAAAACTGCATAATTCACTCCTGAAAAACCTGAGCAGAAATTCTGAAGACTTAAACGGGCTTTTGATGGTTTCTGAACTGAATAATGATATTGGCGGAACTGCCAGAATTAATTCGGTGATTGAAAATTTCAACAGTATAAGCTCGTCAATTACGAACAACACTTTTGACAGCTATGAAACAATCATTTCGTCCATAGGCAATCTTTCCGGCGAAAAATCATCTGGCGCCAATAAAGATTATCCCAAATCCCTTGAATCATTTTCCCGGCTAAGCTATTCATTAAAAAAAGAAAATGAATTTTTATGTTCGCTAAACAAATGCAAAAAAACTATTCCGCTTGCCCAGGCTCTGGCTGAATTGGATGAATACTCAAAACAATATCCAAGCAGCCAAAAAATCAGTTTGCTCTGCGACCAAATGAATCAACTTGGAGAAGACTTTTCTGAAATCAGAAATGACACTTTAAAATATATTGCCCAAAATAACATCATCTTTGAAAATATGAGTATAGTTTCACAGGATGCAAAATTATTCCTTGAATCAAAGATAATTGAGGCAAACAACTCAATTCTTGATGAAGTCCAAGATACTGATTTTGGAATAATAAAACCCGAGCTTAAGGAAATAATTTTCAAGAATTTTCCAAAAAATCATACTTTAGTTCCGATAATCTCTTCAGATTACAAAACAGAGCTTTTTGCGCTTGAAAATCTGCAAATGTCCCCTGTTTCTAACGAGCTTTTAAAATCCTGCGCCAAAATAAAAAGCCAGAAGAGTGTTGGAAATTTTGACTTTAGCCCTGTTTTGCTTGCAAATAATTACACTGCAACTTCTTCGCTTGACACGTCCCTTTCTGAAAACAAGCCGCTTTGCTGCCTTTTTAGTGATTGCAGCCCCTGCTGCAATGATGAAACGTGCAAAAATGACCCAAGCACTTATCCGGTTATTTTATTGCACGGGCATTCGTTTGTAAAAGACAATTCACCTGAATTTTCGCTTGATGCATTTAACTTAATGCAGTCAAGGCTTCAGGAGGATGGATACCTTAATGCAGGAATTGTATCACTATATTCAAAAAACGAGCCGGGAGAGCCGGGCGTATGGGGGCTTTCAGGAAAGCCTGTAACAGTCAAGGCGAGCTATTATTTTGACGCGTTCAAAAAAGACGACAAGTATATTGTAGTGCCTACAAAAAGCGAGAACATTGACACTTATGCAATAAGGCTTAAGGATATAATTTCAATTGTAAAGGAACGCACTGGAAAGCCGAAAGTGAGCATAATTGCACACTCAATGGGGGGATTAGTTGCGCGCCGTTACATCCAGATTTTCGGGGAAGATGGTGTTGACAAGCTTATAATGATTGCAGTTCCAAACAAGGGCGTTGTCGGCTCAGTAAGCGACGTTTGCGGAATAATCGGAGAGAACCGCGAGTGCATTGACATGCAGGAAAACAGCGTGTTTTTAAGAAAGTTAAATGATGCCGCAAAGCAGCCAAAGAATGCAAAGATGTTTAACATAATCACCCAGGGATGCAAGATGGCGCTTGGAAACGGCGACGGTGTTGTGCTTGCAAAGAATGAAAAAATCGACGGCGCAAAAGAATTCTTTGTTGATGGAACCTGCCCAAGCACTTTTGGAAGCTATCTTCATACAGATGTTTTGGATATTGAGAAATATCCCGAGGCTTATGAGATTGTGAAAGGGATATTGAAAGAATAATAAAAAAATAATAAAATTTTAATTAATATGGAAGAAATTGCAAACGGAATTTTTAAAGAAGATATTTCTTATGGTAGGGTTTATGGGACCGCTTATTTTAAAAAAGAGTTAAGTAGTTCAAAAGGAATATTATTGGTTCCCGGCTTTTCTAGAAACAGGTATAGCATGAGCGCTTTGGCCCAGGCACTAGCCGAAAATGGATATTTTTGTTTGAGCATAGACCCCCCATCCCATTTCTTAAATTTCAATAAATTCACTATCGGAGAATTAAGCGAGTCAATACATGACTCAATTTATGTGATGCAAAGCAAGTATAAAATCAAAAAAATTGCCCTCCTGGGGCATAGTATGGGTGCAATTGGTGTTTTGTTTTCTGTTGCAGGCTATAATTCGTCTATTGAAAAAAATATTTATGAAATTTGGGACAGAATGTTAATGCTTCTGGATAAACAATCGTATATTATCAAAAATTATCCAAGCCAGTTAAATGCTATTATCAAAATACTTGATGAGTTGGAAGAGTGTTATAATGAGATAAAAAAGATGATTTTAGATTCCATAAAAAAATGCATTGGCCAAATAAATCCAGTCCAATGCTGCATATTGCTAGCCCCGCCTTTGGATCCTGCACGTGCAATACCTGCAATAGGCATTCTTAAAAAACTCAATGAAGATAAAGCAAGAAGGATTTTTGAATATTTAATCCACAGGCCTGCAGTAAAACGAATATACAAGGATGGAAACCCAGTAGGATATATTCCTGATGAAAATCCAGAATATCTGAAATGGCAATTCTTTAAGACAAAGGGAGCTCATGAATTTTTAGATTACTTTCTTCATATACAAACGCCTCTTGATTACCTAAAACTCATTGAAGATATTTCAAAAATGAGAAACAAGGATGACAAAATAAATTTTTTGCAGTATTATCATAAAAAATATTTGGTTTTTAAGCCAAAAATTTTTATCTATGGAATGAAAGACTTGTTTCTAAGGCCGTTCATGCCATTTGCAAAAAAGAGGCTGGAAAATTATTATGAAAGCTGCGGTAACGCAGAAATACATCACGGCTCCTTTAGTCATATAATGAAGCAAAATCCCAATCAGCAGCTTGCAGCAATTGCTATAGATAATGAAACGGTCATATTATGGGTGTCGGATTTTCTGAAAAGAAACCTAAAATAAATTATTCTTCCTTCTTTAAGTAAACAGTCCTTGTAGGGAATGGAATCACAATTCCTGCTTTTTGCAAATCATTGTAAATCTGCTCAACAACTGCTGCTTTTGTCCTGTATTTTACATCAAAGTCAGGAACGAAATAAAGAACCCTGAAGTTTAATGAAAAATCTCCCATTGAAGCCATCTGGACTTCAGGTGCAGGCTCTTTTAGGACATTCTCGACTCTTGACAATGTTTCGAGCACAGTTTCACGCACTTTTTTAGTTTCTGTCCCGTATGCAACTCCGAATTCAACAGAAGTCCTTATGGGGTCAGGCTGCTTGAAATTTAATATTTTCATGTCTGCAAGCTTTCCATTTGGCATTGTTACCAGCTCATTGTCCCACGTCTTAATCTTTGTGCTCCTTAAGCCAACGTCCACAACAGTGCCCATTGTGTCTGCATCAAGCTTGATTTTGTCTCCGACCTTGACGCTTTTATCAAGGATTATTGAAGCTCCTCCGAAGATATTTGCAAGAGTGTTTTGAAGCGCAAATGCGACAGCAATTCCTGCAACTCCTAAAGACGCCAAAAACGGCCCGATTTGCACACCCCACGCCATCAGCACAAACAAAAGGCCTATCACTGCAATGAAAATCCTTGAAATCCTGTGAAAGACAGGTATGAGCTGGTCATCAAGTGTTGACTCGGTCTTTGAAGCTATTTTTTGGCCCCATTCGTCAATTAAAATATCAAAAACAACAATTGTGATGTAGGTTACTGCAACAATAATCAGTGAATGAAAAATTTCTGCGATAAAGCTTGTAATGAATTGCGGAAGCCCAAGAGGGATTAATGCAAGCCAACAGCCTATGAGCAAAAGGATAATTGAAATCGGCTTGCTTGTCCGCGTTACAATCTCATCATCTATCTTTGTTTTTGTCTTGCTCGTGATTCTTAGTATGATTTTTGCAAATATGAAGACTGCAAGCCTTGACAAAATAAAAAAAGTGACTAGAATTGCAAATGAAAAAACAAATTTATTCTGACAGACAACTGATGTAAAAGAGTTTATGCAAACGTTGTCCAGATAAGGGTTCTTATTTATTATCGATATGGATTCGTTAAACTGCATTTTTTAAGAACTTAACCTACTTTTTTTCTGTAACCAATATTGAGCATGCGCACGGAAGCTTCTTTGAAGCCCTTTCAAGGGCCTGCCTTGCCAATCCAAGATGCTGCTTGTTTACCCTGACCTGGAAAATTGTCTGGCCTTTTTTTATCCTTGCCGCAAGCCCTGCCGGCTTTCCGAATGAGTGTGCCATACCTGATGAGAACCTGTCAGCGCCTGCGCCTGCTGCTAAAGCGTGTTCTCTTAATACGTGATAAGGATAAACTTTTACTTTGAGATGGAAGCTTCCAACGCCTGCAAATCCTTCCAAAAGCCTGTTTGATGTCTGCCTTGCGCTTTCAAGAGCATTGTCTCTTATGTTTAATTCTGATTTTGCAGCAAGCATAAGTGTGTGGGTAAAATCCTTGTTTGGAGAACCAGTGTCAAACCTTACAACCTTGACGTTTGGAGTCATCCTTATGTATGACTTTGCCTTGTATTTTGACGTCCTTGTGTAAGGCCTCTTGATGTTCCTGTATGACGTGAATGTCCTTAATTTTGCCATAATTAATGGAAATTTTACTGCTTTTTAAATGTTGCTATATGGGTAATTTGCTTTGTTTTTGTTATTCCAAGAATTCTATAAATATGCTCCGCGATATCTAGGCGGCCCGCATTAGGGCCGCTTTTATTATAACACAACCCGTTGCATTTCGGGGTTTTCTGTTTTCTATCGAAATAAATCAGTGAACTAAGAGTAATTTTCGCCCAAATGTAGGCGAATGTGCGGATTGTTAACAATGTATGCCGAGCTAATTGCGAGGCCTAGATTTGATGAGGGTTTAGGTTTAGTAAAGTCTGGATTAACTGACCCAATTTTCTAATTTTACTCATAAAAGTAGTAATTTATTTGTACATTAATCCAAATCTTTAAATATAACTTACGCTAGTATTGCACTATGGGTTTTTAAAATCCTAGATATCGAAGTTTTGAGGTGAACTAAATGACTAAAGGAAGATGCATGAAATGCAGAAAAGAAGTTGAAATTAAAGACGGGAAAGAAGTCACAATGAAAAACGGCATGAGAGCCATGAAAGGTTTGTGCGGCGCTTGCGGCACAAAGGTCTTTAGAATTCTTGGAAAGGCCAAGTAATTTTTCTTTAATTATTTTTATTTTTTCTTGTTTTTTGTTCTTTAAGCCTCGGCAGTGCTAAATAAGCAAACAATGCAGCAGCAATTATGAACCCCCAGAAAAGTGCCTGGCCTATCCTTTTCATTGCAAAGAGGACTAGGTTTAGCACCAAGAGTACAACGATCACAAGCACAAGCAATCTTAAATATTCAGTTTTCATCAGTAATTTATGAGGTTAATTTCTCTTAAGTATCCTCTTTTTCATCCTCATGTAAAGTATGCCGTTTCTGTTTTCAACCTGCTTGTGCGTGTATATACCGTTTTCCAATGTAATGTAGTCTACTATGTCTTCACTAGAAAAAAAGTTCAAAATGTGCACCCCCACATTAAGAACTGGAGATGCACTTTTACTTTAAAAGGTTATCGCTTGCTTATGTAGATATGTGTATACTAAGATATCAAATAATAAACCAACATTTTATGAGGCGTGCCAGGAAAATAGAAAATTAAAAAAGAAAAGTTATCTCTTGCTTTTTGCTTTTCTTTCGTTTACAAATCTTTCAGGAGGCCTTCTGTAAAACTTCCAGAACCCGTCAATCTTTCTTTCGTCAAGCCTTCTTACCTGCACCTGGTCTTCGGAAAGATCTGGAGGAGCAACTGTAAGATTTGTCGGCTTTTCCTTTCTGAATTTCAGGTATTTTTCCTTCTTAGGATTTACTTTTTTTGCTTTTTTTCTTCCCATGTAAAACCAGCAATAATTCCCTATTTATAAATTTTATTAGTTTGAAAGAACTTCAGGCAGTTCTTTGGAAAAACTTTAAGAATTGATTACGGTTACTTGGCTATTTAATGACATCTATAAGGCCAAAATATACCAAAGAAATCGACTTGGACTATGTTGTATCCCAATTAAGTGAAGCAGACGCACTTAAACACAATATGATAAAAGTCTTTTTGGGCATGCACGAGTATATGAGGCATAAAACACTATGCACAGATGCAAATACCTCCACTACCCGTCCGTTTTACAGTTCTAGTCCAACTTACGATTCGTTCAAAGAAAATGGTTTAACTAAAGACTCTATTTTGATTGAATACAGCGCGGAATTTATGGCCAAACGAACAAAGAAAAGTCCAGAACTAAGGGATGCAAAGAACCTAAAACTGAAATTGTCTTCATTGGATACTCCCCTTCATAATCTCGAAAAAAGATTGAATAGGTTTGTGAGAAAGGTGTGTGAAAATACAGACGGCAATTTGCACGAACTCACCTTAAGGTTTAGATAATAATCAGTATACTATTTACTATATTAATATATAAAATCGTAACATTTAAATATAACCTTTAACTAAAAAATTAGATTATCTATCTGATTTGAACTAGAGGTGTCATAAACTTGAGAAAAATTGCTATTTTTAACGCAAAGGGCGGCGTCGGAAAAACAACGACATCAGTCAATCTTGCAGCAGGCCTTGCAAGAAACAACAAAAAAGTCCTTCTTATTGATTTAGATCCTCAGGGAGACATAAGCGCTTGCCATAATGTTGACGCAAAATATAATCTTTATGATTTCATGATGGAAGGCGCATATTTCAATGAGTGCGTCACAAAGCTTGGAAAAAACCTTGACTTGATTCACTGCGACCACAAGATGGCTGACGCAGAGCAAAAAATGTCAAAAGATGATGAGCCTGTTTCATATTTTGACAAAAAGATGTCGCTAAAACTTGATTATGATTACATCCTTCTTGACTGCCCGCCTTCATTCAGGCTTCTAAACAAAAACGCGCTTGCCTATGCAAACGAGGTTCTAATTCCGTGCTCAACAGATGTGCTTGGTTTTGGCGCACTGCAAAAAACAGTTGAAAGGATTAATGACCTGAAAAAATTTAATGGCAAAAACCTGCACATAAGCTCAATAGTCCCCACAATGTTTGATTCAAGAAACAAGATTTCAAAGGAGATTTTAGCAAAAATGAAATCTGAATTTACGCCGCTGATTGTAACGGACCCGATAAGGTCAAACTCAAAGCTAAAAGAAGCGCCTAAGTCCAAAATGTCAATATTCACTTATGACAAGAAATCAAGCGGCGCGGAAGACTACTGGAAACTTGTAAAGCTTGTCCTGGAAAATGAGTACATGTACGACTTAAAGCTGCCGCAGGCTCAGCGCGAAAAGGCAATGAGGGATTATTTTGTGAACGGGAAAAAGAGGGAGCTCATGATTGTTGACGGCAAAGTAACTTTTGGATTCAAGTTTGTGTCAAATACAGTTGATTCCCTAAAGAACCATTTTGCGGAACCAAAAAAAAATAAGAAATCCCAAAGCCACGCTTAAAATATTTTTTAAATGTCAACGACAATTCTTGCCTTGTAGCCTTTTTTTTCTTTTTTGAGCTCGAACAAATGCATTGTTACCGCCTTTATGTCATTTTCAAGGTGCTGCTTTCCTGAATTAATCCTGTCTCCCTTCAATAAGGCGCTTAATTTATTGATTTTGCCTTCTGTAATTGTTACTTTGACCTCTTTAAAAACAACATATTTTGCATCTTTTAGATAAAGGATTTCTGACAGGAAATCATAAAGGAGGTTGTCAAGATTTTTGTGCTTAAGGTTCACTTTCAGTGATTTCTTTGCATCAACTGTTTTTAGTTCTGCGCTCAGTTCAAATATTGCAAGGGCTGCGTTTTCAAAAAGCTCATTTAAATTCTTGCCGTATGCCTCATATGCAATGTCTGCAAGTGCAATGTCCTCTAAAAATTTGTATTTTGGCATTTAGAAAATTAGTTGTTGTTATATTATAAATGTATTTGTCAATAATCGGTATTGGAAGTTCTCAGCATTTTTTTGAAGAAGTTATTTCAATCGGCCGCTTGGCGGCAATATTTACACTCGGCAAATTTTTTCCTGCCAATAAAATTTTGCCTCGATTTATAGCAATAAATTTACACGACGTGGATGAGCATCGAGTGCAGAGGGAAACCTTTCCGTGGGACTTTTAGTCCCACTTGATTCTCTGTTAACCCGCGGAAGGGTTAGTATGAATCCTAAAAGAAAAAGTCAAAAAAACTGACGGCAGCCTTCAACTTTTCAATGCCCTTCAAAAATTCTTGCCACAATCCAGATTACTGCAACTCCCAAAATCAGAAGAGCGAACTGCACAAAGGATTTTTTAATGTTTTTTTCTTTCTGAAGCTCAGGTATCAGATCAGTGCCTGCAATGTAGATGAATCCGCCTGCGGCAAATGCTGTGATGTAGGCTGCTGCCTCTTCAAAAAGACCTGAATAAAAGTATGCAACTAAAGCTCCAATAATTGCCGTCAGGGCTGTCAGAAAATTATAAAGCAGCGCTTTTGCCCTTGAAAAGCCGCCGTAGATAAGAACTGCAAAATCACCTATTTCCTGGGGAATCTCGTGCGCGATTATTGCAATTGTCGTGACAATTCCGAGCGAGGTTGAGTGCAAAAAGCTTACTGCAATCACTGCTCCGTCGATAAAGTTATGGACGGCATCACCCATAAGATTCAGATAAGTAAAAGCATGGACTTCCTCATGCTTATGCTCTGCATGGTGGTGGTGCCAGTGAAGGAATTTTTCAAGTATAAAAAATGAAAGAATCCCTGCAATGGTGAATAAAGGAACATGTTCATTAAATCCGCTTTGCAGCGATTCAGGAAGCAAGTCCAAAAATGCAGCGCCAAGGAGAGAGCCTGCTGCAAAGCTCACAAGAAAAAACAGAATCCGGTTAAGCAGCTTTTTTCTTAAAAACAGCACGATTCCGACAATAGAAACTAAGCTGACTAAAGTTACTGCAGCCAAAATGTAGACAAGTGATTGCTCCATATACCTAGGTATGCACAACTGTTTTATATATCTTATTGATTTCCATTATCAATAAGAATGGCAAAGAAAACAAGAAACACAAAGCAGAAAGAAATAATCCTGAAACAGATAGGGGAAATTAAATCGTTTTTTACAGCAGAGGACATATACGGCAAAGTTAGTTCAATCGATAAAGGACTTGGGATTGCAACAGTTTATCGTTTTTTGAAAGATTTAAAAAAAGAAGAAAAACTGCATTCGTATTCCTGCAACAGAAAAACGATTTACTCCATTGACGACAAAAACCATTCTCACTTTATCTGCGAGAAATGCAATAAAACAATTCATCTGGACTTGCAATCCATAGATTTCTTCAAAAGCAGGATAAAAGGAGAAGTGTGCCATTTCCAATTGGACGTTTATGGGATTTGCGAGGAATGCAGCAAAAAGAAAAAATAAGTTTATGCTGGTTGCGGGTGAGCATCGCTTTCTTCGAGTTTATTTGCAACATAGTATCCGGGAAGCGCTGCCAATAACCCAACAGGGCCAAAAAAGACCAAGCCTAAAAAACCGGAGAGTGCAGTTACTGTTGCTGTATGTCCGCTTTCAGGCATGATTTTTGCAGCGCCGTATCCTGCAATTGCGAGAGGGATTCCCAAAGGGCCAAATAAGGAATAGCCTGCCAATCCTGACAGGCCGGTTATTGCAGTAACGTGAGGGTCAGCGCCCTCATCTTCCAGTTTATCTTCCAGACTCATTCAAATCACTTTTATCAAAAGATTTATATAAAACTTAACAATTGTTAAGTTTCCAGGATTTCATATTTAAAACTGACTGTGCCGTCGTAAAATAAATGATGAAATCCACACCAAATTGTGAAGAATATGGAGGAAAAAATGCGATTTTCGGCGATAATGATGAACTGAAATGATTGATGAAACTGATTCAAAAATAATAGGAATGCTTACCGAGAATTCAAGGATGCATTTTCTTGACATTGCAAAGAAGCTTAAAGTTTCAGAGAGCACAATAAGAAACAGGGTCGGCAAGCTTGAAAAAAGCGGAGTCATAAGAAAATATTCTGCCATTGTTGAGCCCGCAAAGCTTGGCTTTGGATGCGTGGCAATTATTGGAATAGACGCAATACCTGAGAAATTTCTGCAAGTGGCAAAAGTATTAAGCGATTCTGAAAATGTCAAGTCAGTTGCAACAAGCACTGGGGACCATATGATAATGATAGAAGTGTGGATGGAAAATGCCGCAAGCTTAAGAAAATTCATTTCTGAAAATATCGAAAAGCTCGAAGGCGTTACAAGGACCTGCCCTGCAATACTTATGGAAAGGCTCAAAGAAAATTGAGCTTTATCCTATGTAGTCCATTGGACACTGGACATTTTGGTATAATAGATAAAGTTGCCAATAAAAACAAAATTAATGTATAGGCTAAAGGACTTTCCAGAGAATGAAAAACCAAGAGAAAAATTAATCAAAAACGGCCCGAAAGCATTAAGCAATGCTGAGCTTCTTGCCATAATAATAAGGACAGGAACCAAAAACAACGACGTCATTTCATTGTCGCTTAAAATTGCAAAGGAGTATTCCATAGGCAAGCTTTCAAGGACCAGCATAAACTCATTAAGGAGTATAAGCGGCATCGGAACTGCAAAAGCGTGCCAGATAGTTTCTTGTTTTGAACTTGGAAGGAGGGCATCCAAATTTTCCTCCACAAAGATTATAATAAGAAATCCCAAGGACGCTGCTAATCTTGTATCTGGCGAGATGGAGCACCTGAAAAAAGAGCACGTGATTGGAATCTATCTTGACGCAAGGAAAAATGTGATAAGAAAAGAGACGCTCTTTGTAGGTTCGCTTGATGCAAACATAATCCACCCAAGAGAGATATTCAATATTGCTTTGCTTGAATCTGCTGCAGGAGTTATTTTAGTGCACAACCACCCTTCAGGGAATCCGCATCCAAGCGATGAGGATATTGGAATAACAAAACAAGTCTATGAAGCAGGGCTTATAATCGGAATACCTCTTCTTGACCACCTCATACTCGGAAATAATAAGTTTGTTAGTTTAAAAGAAAAAGGCTATTTTTGATTTATGCTCTCCCGCAACTTATCGCGAATCACCATTGCAGCGGGCTTAAGCTCATACAATCTCCCTGTTTTTTGTTTTGGGTTAAGGCATTCAACCAGGCCGTTTCTTCTAAATTCATTAAGAATCCTGCTCGTATGATTAAGTGAATAGCCGCTTTTCTTTGATATATCAGTAGGGGTCTCTGTTCCCTCGATGCTTACGAGGATTTCTCTTCTTTGCTTTCCTCTCTTAACCCAGCTATAAAGATTAATGTCCAGCTTATTTTGCTTCTTCATTTTTATTGATTCCGTAATCAATATAGCTTAATAATAGTTTTACTCCAAATCTATACTAAATCTATACCAAAAGATTTAAATTCTTGATAAGAACACCAATAGCAGTAAATAAATGACAAAGATAATAGAATTGAAGGGATTGATAATAGAAGCTGAGGATAATAATCCTAACTCTTCAATAGACTTACCATTATTAAGAAGAAACCAGACAATAAAAATACGGCTTGAAGATGATTTCTGGCAGGCAATATTCCTGATAGATAAAAAAGTAACCATAAAAATAAAAAAAGATGACCTCCCTAATTTAAAAAATATTGTGACGTGGCTAAATAAAAAAGAGGAATAGCAGCGCCACTAAAATCCTGTAAACTCCAAAAGACACAAATGTGTTTTTCCTGATGAATCCGATGAAAAACTTGACTGAAAAAAGCGCGACAACAAATGATGCAAGGAAGCCGACAATCAATAAATCAAGCTCGGAAAACGAAAAGGCTCCGGATGACTTGTACAAGTCATATAATGAGGCTGCAAGCATTGTAGGAATTGCCAAAAGGAATGAGAATTTTACTATAGTTTCCCGCTTTAGTCCTAGGCTTAATCCGCCTATAATTGTGGCGCCTGCGCGTGAAACTCCTGGAATGATTGAAATTGACTGAAACAGGCCTATAAGAAAACAATTTTTGTATGAAATTTTTGAAATGTCTTCAGTGCTATTTTCTTTTTCCTTGTGCCTTAAGTCAAACAAAATCAAAATTATTCCTCCAATCAATAAAGACCATATCACGATTTGTTCGTTTCCCAAAAGATACTGCTTAAATAATTTGTAGAGAATAAATCCTATAAATGCTGTAGGCAAAAATGCAATCAAAATCTTTTTAAAAACTTTCAAGTTCAGAAAAATTTCTTTCCAATAAAGAAAGGCAACTGCAAGTATTGCGCCAAGCTGGATAAATATTTCAAAACTTTTAACAAACTCTGTCTGTGCAACTCCCATAATTTTTGATGCAAGAATCAAGTGGCCGGTTGACGAGACTGGAAGAAATTCAGTGATTCCTTCAATGATTGACAGGATTATCGTTTGAAGAATGTCCATAATCAGAAATTATTTTTGTTTGTATAAAAAGATTTGGGAAAATAAATAGTAATTTATCACCAACGCGGTGGTTCACTAACTAACACCCATTCAGGTAATTCTAAAGTGCTTGCATATCTTAAAATAACGCTCGCTTTATCTAAGAAACAATGTTCAAGGTTTTGAGATATATGACCCATATAATAAATTTGTCTGGCTTTGATTCTTTGCTTTTTAAGCGCATTGACAGCGTATCTTAAGGTAGTTCCTGACTCCAGAATATCATCAAGTATAACATATGCGCTTTCCGGAGTAATATTATTTATTCGAGGAATTTTTTCTTCTCTTGAATCAATACTTTTATTAGGAGGAGGCGTGTATTCATAAACCCTATCTGCGGGGAATTGGTTTTTTCTTAACAAGCCACGACTCAGAATTTCAATTACTTGATCTAAATGACCTTCACGAGAAGATGTTATCTTTACTAGAGATATATTGCCTGGACTGTATATCTGCAGTAATTTAGCCAAACCCCTATCATAATCTAATGGAAGGTTCATTATTATAAATTGATAGAGGTGAGTATTTAAATTTAATTACTTTAAAATAGTAAAAATAGAAAAGATTGCTGCAGCATTATCCCTTGATATTTCCAATCGGCTTAAGCCCTACAACCGGCTTTGAAATTCCGGCTTGTGCGACTGCATCAATGACGTCATTAATATCCTTATAAGCCATGCCTGCTTCTTCGGCAAGCCCGGGCATTGAAGTAGCCTTTACATAAATTCCCCTTTTCTCCATGTCTTTTTGCAGTTGTTCTCCCCTCACCAAGTGCTTTGCAGCAGCGCGTGACATTGTGCGTCCTGAGCCGTGGGCTGTTGAGCCAAAAGTCTCGTCCATTGCTTTTTGAGTGCCAACAAGAAGATAAGAGCCAGTTTCCATTGAGCCGCCGATAATTACAGGCTGTCCTGTTTTTTTGAAAATATCTGCAAGCTCAGGATGGTTTGGAGGAAATGCGCGTGTTGAGCCTTTTCTGTGCACAACCAATTTTTTCTTTTTACCGTCTATTGTGTGCTCTTCAAGCTTTGCGATGTTATGCGCTACATCATAAACCATATTCATTTCTAATTTTTCAGCGTCTGTATTGAAAACTTTTGAGAATCCTTCCCTTATCCTATGCAGAATGACCTGCCTGTTTGCAAATGCCATGTTTGCAGCGCATGCCATTGCACGGTAATAATCCTGGCCTTCTTTTGACTGAAACGGCGCGCATGCAAGTTCGCGGTCATAAACTTCAATATTGTATTTTTTCATTGTCTCTTCAAAAACACGTAGATAGTCAGTTCCAATCTGGTGGCCAAAACCACGTGAACCGCAGTGGACCATAACGACAACCTGCTCAGGCTCGACAATTCCAAATTTTTTTGCCATTGCCTCGTCAAAAATATTTTCTGCTCTTGCAACCTGAATTTCAAGATAATGATTTCCTGAGCCCAAAGTTCCAAGCTGCTGTATCCCTCTGTCAATTGCCTTCTCGCTTACTTTTGAAGCGTCAGCCCATTCTATTTTTCCGTGGCCTTCTGTATGTTCCAAATCCTTAGACCATCCAAACCCGTTTTCAATGCACCATTTGGAGCCGTCAGTTATTATTTCCTTAAATTGAGGCTTTGTTGCCTTCACAAATCCCCTTGAGCCAACGCCTGAAGGGACTGTCTTGAACAAAGAATCAACAAGCTCCTTTAATTTTGGCTTTACATCCTTATAGCTTAAGTTTGTAGTGACTAGCCTCATTCCGCAGTTTATGTCAAAGCCGATTCCTCCCGGAGAGATTATTCCAGTTTCAGAATCAAATGCGGCAACTCCCCCGATTGGAAATCCGTATCCCCAGTGGCCGTCAGGCATGCAAAAAGCGTATTTTTGAATTCCAGGCAGGCACGCAACATTTGTCACCTGGTTGAAAACGCCGGCATCCATTGAATCAAGAAGTTTTTTTGTTGCGTAAATTCTTGCAGGGACAAGCATCCCTTTCTTGAAAGTTGTCGGGATTTCCCAGATTGTCTTGTCGACCTGCTTCAAGTCACTGCCTTTTGGCTTGTCAAAATTTTGTTCCATTTTGTTGTATAAAAAAAGTTATTTTTACCCCCGAGCAGACTACTTTAGAATTTTGCTTCTTATTTAAAGCTTATGTTTAAAAATAATTATTTTTCCATATGGATAATTTTCACTCGTAAATATTTTCTTTCAATATTACAATCAAATGCACTGGACACGCGCGTCCCAAAGACTTTTAAAGCAAAATTTCATCTCAAAATTGCCGGCAAGAGAAAAAAAGTTGAGGTGCGTTATGGCGAAAAAAAGAAAAGAGCAGACTGAAGAACAGGCAGAATGATTAAACTCATTTTGGGATTATTGCAGATTTATTTTTAATTTTTCAATTCTTTTTTTTGGGCAGCGATATAAAAAACAAGAATTTATCAGAGTTTTTCCAAGTCCTCGTTTCACTCGGGCTGCCGTCGCTCACATTTCTCTATTCTTCCTTAAAGGCAAAAATTCGGGGACTTGCGAGTGAGCTCGTCAGCGAACTCGCTCACAGGTCACGGCAATTTCCTTTTCGCGTAAACCAATTCTTTAAAGATGCTCGCCTCTTGACGGCAGCCTTCGGCTTGGAAAAACTCTTTAGAATATTATAAATTAACGTCGCTTACTATTTTTTGAGAAACTATTTATAGGAGTTCTTCAATGGGATTTTCATGGGAGAAGGAAAATTATTGCTTGAGCAGATCCAGCAGATAAGCAAGGATTTGCTTGAAAACCTCATGGAAATTGACCAGGAGCTTATAACATTGAAAGACCAGATAAATCGAAATGATGAGATTGACAAGAAAATCCTTTTGGAAACGATAGAAGGATTAAGGAAAAAAATCGGAGTCCTGGAAAGAGAAGACACCGAAGAAATGGAAGATGAGGAAATCCTTGGAAACATGATAAAGAAACTGAATTCCATCATAGATATGACGATTTAAAAACACTGGATTTTTTATTCTCCTTCAAATTCAACAAGCGAAAAAAGCGAGCAGTCCTTTTCTTCCACTTTTTCTCTCCCCTTAAGTTCAGGGAGCTCTATAACGACAGCGCATTCAACCACATTTCCGCCGAGTTTTCTGACGAGGTTGATGGATGCAAGAAGTGTTCCACCTGTCGCTATAAGGTCGTCGACAATCAGAATCTTTGAGCCTTTGCCTATCGAGTCTGTGTGAATTTCTACAGTAGCCCTTCCATATTCAAGCTCATAGCTTTCCTTTTCAGTCTTTGACGGAAGTTTTCCCTCTTTTCTTATCAGTATGAATCCCTTGTTTAGCCGATTTGCCAAGGCCGCGCCAAATATAAATCCGCGGCTTTCGATTCCTGCAACCAAATCTATTTCCGAATTTTTGTATTTTTCACGGAATTTTTCTATTGTAAAATTGAATGCCTCTGCATCTTTGATGAGCGTCGTAATGTCACGGAACATTATCCCCTTCTTTGGCCAGTCAGGTATCGTCCTGATTGTAGATTTCAAGTCCATAAAAAACAGTGTTGAATTGCATTATTTAATTGTTTTTGTTTTTGGAATATTTTGCAAAATTGATTTAAGGTATCATCAGCCCATCCCGCTTTTCATGGATAAATTTTTAATGTTTTGAAATTCACATGGGTTATGCTTGTCAACAACAGGAATTACAGGACAGTCTGGATGGAGAACTCTTCTGTGTTTATGATAGACCAGCTAAAGCTGCCCTTCAGGTTTGAAATTTTTGAGTCAAAGGGCTATAAAACCACTTCAAAGGCCATAAAAGACATGGTGATAAGGGGCGCGCCTGCAATAGGGGCTGCTGCATGCTATGCATACGCGCAGTCTGTGATAAATTTCAAGGGTCGAGAAATTGAGCATCTTCAAAAAGAAATGGAAGGCGCTGAAAAGCTGATAAAATCGGCAAGGCCGACGGCAAATGACTTGTTTTATGCCGTGAATTTTTTAAAAGAAAAACTGGTTGAATGCAAAAATGTCGATGATGCAAAGAAAGATGCTTTAAAATTTTCAAATGAGTATGCAGACTTGAGCTCAGAGCAATGCAGAAAAATAGGAATTCACGGAAATGGACTGATTAAGCAAAACCAGAAGATACTTACACACTGCAATGCAGGGGCGCTTGCGTGTGTTGATTACGGAACTGCGCTTTCGCCTATAAGGGCTGCACACCATGGCGGAAAAAATATTTTTGTCTATGCAGACGAGACAAGGCCAAGAAGCCAGGGGGCCAGGCTTACTGCATTTGAGCTTTGCTCGGAAAAAAT
>DATDOM010000021.1:0-6047 GCA_035293285.1 Candidatus Nanoarchaeia archaeon
AATGTCTCTTCTGGTCCTGTGACTTCAGTATTGTATTCTTTTTTTAATCTCTCAATTTCATTTATATCATTTTTCTCTATATTTTTTAAGTTATCACAAATGCTAGGATTTTGTTTTTTAACTGCAATAATACGAATACAATGGTTTCTCAAACCATATCCACATTCTCTAACAGGCCAAGTAGGACAGCGGCCTTTGCCTTCAGCTGCCCTTGGGTCAATTTCCAAACACATGCTGATGTTATTACTAGATATTCCATTATTATGCAAGTTCCATTCATTTTGTGTAGGGTACCTATAAGTTCCTTTGTTTTCATAATCAATATAACTAAAAATTAACATGATGGGCAATCCAAGAAAAATTAAAAGACAGATGTATGGTGCCAGGTAGTCCCATTTCATAAGCACACAAGGTTTAGGTTGTATAAATTAATTGCTGTCCAAAGCCGATAAAACCCAAAAACCCTAACCAAACCTTTAAATAACCTAAATCCAGACAAAGCATAAGGTGAACTAAATGGAACAGCAAACTAAAGAAGTAGAAAATAAGGAAGTAAAATCACTATTAATAACTAAAGACATGACAATTGGCGACGTTGTCTCAAAATATCCTGCGTGCATTGAAGTATTGCAGTCTGCTGGCGTCCACTGCGTAGGCTGCCACGTTTCATACTCTGAAAATTTGGAGCAGGGATTCAAGGGCCACGGGATGACTGACGAGGAAGTTGACAAAGTCATTCTGGACATGAACAGCGCAATTGAAGAGTCAAAAGGCGAGGAAGGCAAGGATTTCATAATCACAAAAAAGGCAGCAGAAAAGCTGATTGAAGTTTTAAAAGAAAACAACAAGGAAGGCAGTGGATTAAGAATCGAGATTGTGCCAGGCGGATGTTCTGGCTTTCAGTACGGCCTTGAGCTTGACGACAACGTAACAGACCTTGACAATCCGATTGAAGACAAGGGAGTTAAGATAATAGTAAGCAAGGAAAATATGCAGTTTCTTAAAGGCGCAAAGCTTGATTTTGTCGACGGGCTCCAAGGAGCAGGATTTAAGATTACAAACCCAAACGTCAAAAGCGGCTGCGGATGCGGCCAGAGCTTTGAGCAGTAATTCAAAATGCCTGAAGTAAACCAAAAAGCTCCTGATTTCACTTTAAAGGACCAGGATGCAAAGGAAAGAAAACTCAGTGAGTTTAAAGGGCAGAATGTGGTTTTGGCTTTTTACCCGTTTGATTTCTCGCCGCCCTGCACAGAGGAGTTTGGATGTTTCAGGGATGACATAAGCGACCTGAAGTATTTGAGCGCGCAGGTTCTTGGAATAAGCGTTGACAGCCACTATGCTCACAAGGCTTTTCACGACAAGTTAAAGCTGGATTTTCCGCTTCTTGCCGACTTTGGAAAAGAAGTGTGCAAACTATACGGCACTTTGAGGCCTGAAGGCTTCAGCAACAGGGCCTATTTCATAATCGACAAGCACGGAGTGATAAAGTTCAAGAAAATAATGCCGACTCCTCCTGAAATGCTTGAGAATTCCGTTTTGATTGAAGAACTGAAAAAGTTGAATTGAAGAATTCTGTTTGTTTTTGGTTTAAATTAAAAGATATTCTACGGAACATAATAAGATAAAAAAGTTTGATTTATAGTTACGCCTCGCCATTTCGCTCGGCATTTATTGTTCATCAAGAATCACTTCCTCGCCCCAATGCGGGCGAGTGTGCAGGTTTGATGATCAATGCGTTCAGACACACTAGAGTTCAATTATAATTCATGTGTCTGAACGTCAGGATGAACCAAACAAGTTTAATGTAATTTTGGTTCATCCGTATATGCGCGCCAAATGCGGCGCGCCAAGATATTGCGGAGCGTATTTTAGCAAATTAACTCAAAGTAAAAATTATAATTGTCAAAAATCAGAGAAGTAAATGTAAAAAATCGAATCCCAATCAATAAAGTTTATAAAAGACTTTAAGCTATCAGTTTATATGATAAACAAGCAGGATTTCGAGAATATGAGAAAAGAAATGGGTTCTCTTGAATTAAAAAGAGAGGAAACAATACAATTATCGAGAGAAACCATAAGCATTTCAAAGCAGATTATTTATGCAGCGCAAAGAAATGATTTTAAGACAGCACAGGATGCGATAAAAAAAATAAAGGCAAATGTCGGAAAGCTCAAAAACATAAAAGTGGGGCTTGACACAAACATGAATTCTGTTGCAATCCAGGAATATGTCGAGGCAATCACATTCTACAGTTTTGTAAAGGATAAAAAACTCCTGACAAGGTCATCGCTTGGCGTAAGCGCAGAAGACTACCTTTGCGGTCTTTGTGATTTAACAGGCGAGCTTGTAAGAAAAGCAGTGTATGAAGTTATCCATAAGAATTACGACGAGGCGACGAGGATAAAGGAGCTTGTCGATCAAATTTACGGAGAATTCCTAAAGCTCTCCATGCGTAACGGCGAATTAAGAAAAAAATCCGATTCTATTAAGTGGAACTTAAAAAAACTCGAAGAGATAATGTATGACATCTCAATCAAAAGGCTCCGAAATTCCTAAGGTATGGATTGACGGAGAGTTTGTCAATTGGAAAGACTCTTGTGTGCACGCTTTCAGTTTTTCTCTTCATTACGGTGTGGCTGCATTTGAAGGCATCAGGTTTTATGAAACCAAAAAAGGCCCTGCAGTCTTTCGCCTCAGAGACCACGTAAAAAGGCTGGTTTATTCTGCAGAAACCATAAGCCTGAAATCAAAGTATTCTGAAAATCAAATTGTAGACCATATAAAACTGGCAGTAAAAGAAAGCAAGTTTAAGTCAGGCTACATAAGACCCATTATTTGCTACAAAACAAGCGACTTGCAAACACACGCGCTAAAAGGCGATGTTGAAACAATCATAGGTGTCTTCCCCTGGGGAAGCTACCTCGGTAAAAAATCACTGAGACTGATGATTTCAGGCTTTGCACGGAACCATCCAAAATCAGTGCCGATGGATGCAAAGCTTTCAGGCTGCTATGTCAATTCAATTCTTGCAGTGAGGGAAGCAATGAAAAACGGATTTGACGAGGCGCTGATGCTCGATTTTAACGGAAATGTTGCAGAAGGGACTGCAGAAAATTTTTTCATGGTAAAAAACAATGTCCTGATTACGCCTCCAAAAGACAATATCTTGGCAGGCTTCACAAGAGACTGCATAATAAGAATAGCGAAGGACCTGAAAATCAAAGTCCAGGAAAAGTTCTTTTCAGGAGATTTTGCAAAAAGTGCGGATGAGGCTTTCTATTCAGGCACTGCAGCTGAAATTACTCCAATAAAAAGCATTAACGAAAAAAAAATAACAAAAAATCCGCCTGGCAGGATAACAAAAATGATTTCGGATGCATATTCGGAAATATTGGCGGGAAAAAGCAATAAATATGAAGCTTGGCTTGATTGTGTTTGATTGGCCCTAAATCTTCTCAACGCTGATTTTGTTTTTTTCTATCTTCAAAATAACTTCATCGCTTCCGTTAAGCTTTGCAATCTCGTTTGCAATTTTTGGCAAAAGAATCCTGTTTCCCCGAAAGTCAAGGTTGGTTATAATCTGCTGGGGAATTTCTGAGCTTAATCCCAAATCTTCAAAAATCTTCAGAGTTGCCTCGTCGCGGTCCCGCGCAGAGAATATCTCAGATTTCTGGAAAAGGAATTTTGCGATTATGTCCGCAATGTCCTGCCCTGTGGCTTTTGTTATGCCCTGAAGGCCGGGAGAAAGGTTTGCCTCGATTACAACAGGGCCTTTTGGGCTCTCAAGCATGTCAACTGCGCAGATGTCCGCGCCGATTGAAATTGCAGTCTCCACAGCAATCCTGGTAGTCTTGTCATCAAGCGAGCACGCTTCCCCAATTCCTCCTGCGTGTATGTTTGCCCTAAATTCCCCCCTGACAGCTTTTCTTTTCATTGACGCAACAACTTTGTTGCCCACAACAAGCGCCCTTATGTCAACTCCGCCAGTCTCGATATATTCCTGTATCAAAAACGGCTGCTTTAGGGCAAAAAGCGCATCAAGCATTGATGATGCTGCGCCGTAGCTTTCTGCAAACATCACTCCTTTGCCTTGGGTTCCGTGAGGGAATTTCAGCACAATCGGGTATTGGACTTCATTCAGGACTTTCTTTGCGGCCCGTGTCGAGCTTGCAAGATACGTCTTTGGCATCGGAATGTTAAAATGCTGAAGCGCAAGGTGCGTAAGGAGCTTGTCATGGCCAAGCGTGAAAGTTTCTGCCTTTATCGGCATGTATGAAGAGTGCTGGAGGGTCCGGGTTATAGATCTAAGAAGCGGCGCATACCTGAATGAGCCCCTTGCATAAATGCAGGAGTACTGCGGAAGATTTTTCCCTTCATAAAGAACATCAAGCTTTCCGGCACCAAGGTTGACTTCAACATCCCTAAGATCAATATCGTCAACATAATCAAAATATTTTTTCATTGCAGAAATAATCATCTTTGAGCTTTTGCTCCGGAGTGACATTACAGCTGCTTTCATTTTGAGTTTAGCCTTTTGGGATTATTTTGAAGGGTCTATGATGAATCCGTGCTTTAGGATGTTTTGCCCGATAAGAATGCTGAATTTCATGTGCGCCCTGTCAGCAAGCGTAAATTCTGATTTTATTTTCTTGCCAGAAAGCTCAATTGTTGCCTCAATTATTGGCCTTAGCTTTGAGCCGTGCGCTGACTTGACAATCTTTGATTTTATGACGGGGCCAAGCCTTAATTCAGCCGCAAGATTCGTGTCTATAGAGCTCTTTGTGGCGCCAGTATCTATCTTTCCTATTACTCTTTTTTTGCCATCCTTGTGAAATATCGATACTTTTTCAGCAAGGCCTATGACGATTTTTCCGTCTAAAATCCTCAATTCCCCCATGAGAAACCAAAAGCAAAGTGGGTATATTAATTTATTGGTATTCAGTTAAATTATTAAACACCTATTTTTCTTTATTTTGCTTAATGGTAAATATAATAATAATAGGGGCAGGCTTTGGCGGCCTTCTCTGCGCAAAAACCCTTCTTAAGCAAAAAATCGATGGCCTGCAGATAACTATAATCACCCCTTACAAAAATTTTGTTTTTGTCCCGCTGATTCACGAAATTGCAGCAGGCTATCTTAAAGAAGAAGATGTAAAATGCAACATCATAGAGATGTTCAAAAACAGAAAAAATGTAGGGCTTGTTTTTAATTCTGCGACGAGTATCGACCTTGAAAAAAAAGTGGTTAAGTGCAGGGGAACTGATGTAAACTTTGACTATCTTGTGGTTTCAAACGGCTCAGAAACAAACTTTTTTTCAGTGCCTGGAGCAGAGAAAAACTCTTTCCAGCTAAAAAGCGTCAAGGATGCAATCAAAATCAAAAGCCGGGTTGAATCATTGCTTAGGTGGGATAAAGTAATAAGCGTGATTGGCGGGGGCGCTACAGGAGTTGAAATTGCAGGAGAGCTTGCGTGCTTTCTAAAAAGCAAAAACTCAAAATTAAAGCTCCAGATAATCCACTCCGGAGACAGGATTTTGCCCATGCTCGATAATAAACTTTCAAAAAAAGCGCAAAAAAGGCTTGAAAAGCTCGGTGTGAAAGTTGTGCTAAACAGCAAAGTCACAAAAATAGAAAAAGAGTTTATTGAAGTAAACGAAAAAAATAAGATTATTTCAGACATGTCAATCTGGACGACAGGAATAAAGCCGGCAACTCTTCCGATAGTTCCAAAGCCGCAGGAGGAAAAAGGCGGAATTCTTGTTGATTCAAAGTTATGCGCAGGAGGGGCTGAAAATGTTTATGTCATAGGGGATGCTGCAATTTGCTATGACAAGAACAAAAAACCGGTTCCGTTTTTGGCACAGGCAGCAATGGAGGAGGAAAAATTTGCTGCAAAAAACATTGCAAATAGGATTTCAGGAAGGCCAAAGCAGAATTTCAGATTTAAGTCAAAAGGAGTTTTGATTTCAGTAGGGAGGGGCTACGCAGTCGGCACTCCGCTTAATTTCAAAATGTCCGGGCTGCTTCCCTGGCTGATGAAAAAAA
>DATDOM010000022.1:0-23655 GCA_035293285.1 Candidatus Nanoarchaeia archaeon
TAAGGCCGACAGAGCACGGCGAAGTCTGGGTAACAGACGACGGCGGCGAGATTGACCAGGACCTTGGAACTTATGAGCGGTTTCTTGACATCGACATTCCAAAGAAAAACTGCATGACTTCTGGGCAGGTTTACAAAAACGTCATTGACCGCGAAAGGGCGGGAAAATATCTCGGCCAGACTGTCCAGTTTATTCCGCATATTCCTGATGAAATAAAATCAAGGATAAGGGACGCAAGCGGGGATTTTGATTTCGTGATAATTGAGATTGGCGGAACAATCGGCGATTATGAGAACATTCCATTTTTGTTTGCATGCAAATCGCTTGAAAGGGACGTAGGAAAGCAAAACCTGACTTATGTGCTTGTTACTTATCTTCCGATTCCAAGCCACATTGAGGAGATGAAGACAAAGCCGACCCAGCAGGCAATAAGATTGCTCAGCGAATCAGGCATATTCCCTGACTTCATTGTCTGCAGGGCAAAAAAGCCGCTTGACGAGCCGAGAAAAAAGAAGATTGAGACCTATGCAAATATCTCTTCTGAGCACATAATTTCAGAGCCGGACATTGAATCTGTTTACCAGATTCCCCTTGACCTTGAAAGGGAAAAGCTTGCAGAAAAAATACTCAGGGAGTTTGGAATAAAGTCAAAAAAACAGCCCGACTGGACTGGCTGGAAAAAGCTTGTTGATAATATTCTAAAGCCAAAAAACAAAGTAAAAGTTGCAATTGTCGGCAAGTACATTGACATTGGGGATTACACTCTTGCTGATTCATACCTTTCAATAAACCAGTCGTTAAAGCACGCAGGCGCGTCATTAAACACAGAAGTCGAAATAACATGGCTTGACTCAAAATCTTTTGAAGATGACAAAAAATCGCTTTCAGCTCTTAAAAGCTTTGACGGGATAATTGTCCCGGGAGGATTTGGCTCGTCAGGCGTTGAGGGAAAAATAAATGCAGTTAATTTTGCAAGGACAAACAAGATACCTTATCTTGGGCTGTGTTATGGCCTTCAGCTTGCAGTGATTGAGTTTGCAAGAAATGTATGCGGGCTAAAAGGTGCGCATACAACAGAAGTAGACCAAAAAACGGCTTATCCTGTGATTGATGTCCAGACAACCCAGGTTGAGATACTGAAAAAAAACATGTATGGCGCATCAATGAGGCTTGGGGCGTACGCAGCAATGCTAAAAGAAAAAACACAAATACTCAAGCTCTATGAAAAAACAGGAAGATTGAAGGAAGACACGGCGAGAATAAATGAACTAAATAAGGATAGGGAACAGTCCTTTAGGATTGGAATACTCGAAAAAAATTCAAAAGTAGTGCTTGAAAGGCACCGCCACAGGTATGAGGTAAATCCAGATTATATTCAAAAGCTTGAGGAAAAAGGTCTTGTATTTTCGGGATACTACATAAGGCCTGATAATACAAAGCTGATGGAGTATATCGAGCTGCCGGGCCACCCGTTTTTTGTGGGAACCCAGGCGCATCCTGAATTCAAGTCAAGGCTTGGAAATCCCTCTCCTATTTTCTACGGGTTTGTTGAAGCGTGCTTGAAGAAATAATTTAAATTATTGTATATTTTTTCTAAATTGTTTTTATTTTTCCAATTTAAACCCGTCGCCTTTAAGGCGACCATAATTACAGTCGACAAATTCTTTATTGCCAGTAAAAATTTGCCTCTAAACATTACAATAATTTTAACGTAACGTGGATGAACACCGACAACCCTTCCGCGAGTTGACGGCGGATCAAGTGGGACTTGAAGTCCCACGGATAATTTTTCGCCCGAAATGGGGCGAATGTGCAAATTTTTGTGAGGAATAGATGCCGAGCGAAATGGCGAGGCGTAACTATTTCTAAAATTTTATAAAACTACAATTTTCAAATTATTAACGAAACCCGTGTGTGAATCCTTTATGATAAATCTGATAGGAGAATCATAACAAAAAACAAATCAAACTCTTGAGCCGCAGTTTCTGCAAAACCTGTCATTGAACCTTAATACTGTATTGCATCTTGGGCAGTATTTGTACTGCGGCGGATGGGTAAGCTTGTGCTGAAGGTGCGGATGATGCGCCTGTTGATTTATCCGATGAGGCTGCGCCTGCAGTTCTGTCTTGTTTCCGCCGATGAAGTTTATGACAATTTTGGCTATTCCATAAATCAGGAAAGCCAATCCCGCCAAAAAGAAAAAAATAAACCTTTGAAAATTCAAAATTGATGACAATACAGCCATGAACAATCCCGCTGCAATGAAAACAAGCCCGTGTATTTTAGCCATCTTTTTTCGAAATAACCTTCTTGCCCAAATATTTCTGCAAAACCTGGGGGACTTTTATCGAGCCGTCTTTTTGCTGGTAATTCTCAATTATTGCCCTAAGTGTCCTTGAAGTTGCAATTGCTGTGCTGTTTAATGTGTGTACGAATTCCTTATCTTCTCCTTTTTTGAACTTGATGTTCAGTCTTGTTGCCTGGTATGCAGTGCAGTTTGAGCAGCTTACGACTTCTCTGTATAAATTCTCTCTTGGAAACCACGCTTCTATATCATATTTTTTTGCTGCAACTATCCCGATGTCCCCTGTGCAGATATTGACAACCCTGTAAGGGATTTTAAGCTTTTGATAAATCTCTTCAGCGTTTTTCAAAAGCTCTTCGTGAAATTTCCAGGAATCTTCCGGCTTGCAAAAAATGAACTGCTCGATTTTGTTGAACTGGTGCACCCGAAATAGCCCTTTTGTGTCTAGCGAATGGCTTCCAAGCTCTTTTCTAAAGCACTGGCTTATTCCTGCATATTTTATCGGCAGCTTTTGTTCTTCAAATATCTCATTCATGACAAGCGCCGCAATCGGATGCTCAGAAGTTGCAATCATGAAAAGGTCTTCATTCTCAACCTTGTACATTGTAGTTTCAAAGTCCTTTAGGTCAGTCACTCCCTCATACGGCTTTCTTCTCAGCATCAATGGGGGCTCAACCAGGATAAACCCTTTTTCGCAAAGATAATCAACTGCAAAATTGATGAGCGCAAGCTCAAGCCTTGCCATGTCTCCCAAAAGATAATAGAATCCCTGCCCGCTTACTTCTGCTGCCTTTTCAAAATTCGCAAGGCCAAGCTCAGTCAAAAGCTCGCCATGAGACTTAAGCTCAAAATCAAATTTCGGTTTTTCTCCCCATTCCCTTACAACTTTGTTGTCGTCAGAATCTTTTCCGTAAGGGACAGACTCATGCAATATGTTTGGAAGCCTCATCAGGTAATAATCAAGCTTTGCTTTTACTTTTTCAAGGTTTTCATCACTTTCCTTAATCTTTTGAGGAAGCTCTTTTGCCTCAAGCACTTTTCGCTTGAAATCTTCGCCTTTTTTCCTTAGTATGTTGATTTCGTCCGTAATTGCGTTTCTGCCCTGCCTTAAAGCCTGGTTTTCTCTGAGCATCTTCCTGTAATCGGCATCAAGATTTAAAATCTCGTCAACCCACACAAGCTTTTCAGAATCCTGCCTTTTTTCAAGGTCCTTTTTTACAGTATCGGGGTTTTCCCTTATGAATTTAATGTCAAGCATAAAAATGAAATTTGGATTAAGTTATAAAAATGTTTCTGCTTTGTAAATTTTTAATATTCCGCGTTAACTTTTAAATCCGCTCCGCGAAAGATAGGCGGCCTTCATTTGGGCCGCATACATTTAGCAGATTCGTTGCATTGCGAAGGTTGCTTCTTGGACTTAGTTAAACTCTAAAATTTATTTAATCTCGCCCAAATGAGGCGAGTGTGTGGATTTGAGAATCAATGCTCGCCGCACTATTGGTGCGGCCTAACTGTAATGCAGCGTCTTTTTTGATTAGTCTCAACATTTATCTGTAAAATGGGGAAAATGGCGAGGCGTAACTAAAAGTCGCCTCAAAGGCGACGGGTTTAATTCCCAATGCCGTTAAGATTGATAATCTAAGAGAATAGCAAAGCTTTTATACCCTTAACTCCAGGGTCAGTACACTAATCAAAACGAGGTGCTAAAATGGAAAATATGTGCAATGGCGGAGTCTGCTCCAAGTGCTGGGGCTGGAAATTTGTTATTGTCGGCCTGATATTTATTGCAAACGAACTATGGTTTTTCTGGAATGTATGGATTTTAATCGGAGTTTTGCTTGTCTTAAAGGGAGTAATGAAGCTTGCAATGCCTTCGTGCGGCCACTGCTGCAAGCCCGCAATGCCTGAAAAGAAAGGCAGGAAAAAATAATTTTATTTTTTATAATTAACTTTTTATATTGAGCTTGTTTCTTTTATTTTTATGGACAAGATAGAAAAAGTGCTGATAACCAAAAGCGGCAAGAAATTCTTTGCAAAAAGCCTCAAAGAAGACCTGCACACCCAGTACGGGTTTATCAAAAAACAGGAACTGCAGGACTCAAAAGACGGCGGCCTGCTTAAGACAAACACTGATAAGGAGCTCTTTATTTTCAGCCCTTCTTTTTCTGACATTTACAGGAAAATAAAAAGGGACGCCCAGATAATCCCAT
This sequence comes from Candidatus Nanoarchaeia archaeon, assembly GCA_035293285.1. Lineage (GTDB taxonomy): Archaea > Nanobdellota > Nanobdellia > Woesearchaeales > GW2011-AR4. The sequence goes on from DATDOM010000022.1 coordinate 4,516, forward strand.
TAAAGGATATTGGTGCCATTATAACAGAAACAGGAATCAACAAATCGAGCAGGATTCTTGATTCTGGCTCTGGAAGCGGCGCGCTTTCCTGCTTTTTGGCATCAGTTGCAAAAGAAGTGGTGACTTATGAAATAAGGGATGATTTTATAGAAATAGTGAAGAAAAACATTGAATTTCTCGGGCTTAAAAACATCGAAATCAAAAAGATGAACATTTACGAAGAGGTTGAGGAAAAAAACATTGATGTTGTGACTCTTGACCTGCCAGAGCCCTGGAAAGCAATTGAAAGCTGCTCTAAAGCCCTAAAACCCGGGGGATTTCTGGTTTCTTACAGCCCTTCAGTGCCACAGGTTTCTGACTTTGTGAATGCAATCAGGCAAAATGAAAATTTTGTTTATCTGAGGACAGTCGAGATATTTGAAAGAGAATGGGAAGTTGAGGAAAGAAAAGTAAGGCCAAAGTCACAGGGAATAGGCCACTCAGGATTTCTTACATTTGCGAGGAAAGTAAGTTGATTTTCAGGCAGATTGCAGTAGGCCCGATGCAGAATTTTTCTTACATTATTGGAGACAAATCCTCAAAAGAGGCAATGGCAGTTGATGCAGGATGGGAAACAGGAAAAATAATTGAAACTGCGCAGAATGAAAGCCTCAAAATCAAAAAAATAATACTGACACACTCTCATTTTGACCACATCCAGAAAATTAACGAGCTTGCAGCCCAAACAAAAGCAGATGTTTATTTTCACGAGCTTGAAAAGGATGAAATAAAAATGCACATTAAGGACAGCGAAATAAAAACAATAACATTCAAGGACAATGACGAAATAAAAATCGGAAAAATAAAACTTAAGGTAATTCACACGCCAGGCCACACTCCGGGTGCAGTTTGCCTGCTTTTTGAAAACAAATTAATAACAGGAGATACCTTGTTTGTCGGCGCAATCGGCAGAGTTGACTTGCCCGGCGGAGATGCAATAAAATTGTTTGAAAGTCTTGAGAAGCTCAAAAAGCTTGATGATAAAACTGAAATTTATCCCGGGCACGATTACGGAGAAACCAAGTTCTCAACAATAGGCGATGAGAAAAAAACAAATCCTTACTTTATGTGCAAGACAAAACAGGAATTTCTAGATTTATTCAGATAATGTTTCCAAATATTTTCTTGCTTCAGAAAATAGTTACATTTCACAGCATCATATAAAGAGATTCAATAATCAGAAACTAACTTTCCATCTTCATAAACGCCACCGGTAACTACTACTCTTCCCTTCCTTATTACTTTATGAGCCTTTACATTTCCTTGAATAACCAGTCTTTTTACCCAACCGCCCTCAAGGACAACTGTGCCATTAGGCACGGCTATGTTACCCCTAATAAATGCAGTTTTTTTAATAGTAATTGTAACTGGTTTATCTTCTTTAATAACATCACCAGAAAAAGTTCCTCCAATAATGGCACCTTTAATTACTTGGTCTTCACCTGTGCTTAATTGCCCTGACTTATTCCCAATAGATACTCTTCTACCATCCTCGTAAACTTTCGCTACTGCTGAATTTATATCCACTTTTCCTTGAATTACAACCTTATGGGCAAAAATACTCCCCCTTACGTCCAATTTTCTCATTAACCCCCCTTTTAAAACAACTGTTGCATGAGGGGCTGAAATAGTACCAGCAAAATAGGACTCCCCCCTCACCAAAGTTATTGTAATTGGCCTATTAGAAATAATATCTCCCCTCACATCAGAATTAATTTCTGTGTCCTCCAATAATTCTTCCCCGCGTTCACCATGCCCTTTTATCGTAAGTTTTCCAGCTTCATAAACCTCATTGTAGTATGTAACTTCACCTTTTTTGTTAATTTTATGTGCTATTACCTTTCCATAAAATTGAAGACCTTTTTTACCAGCGTTAAAATAAATAGTAGCACTAGGGGTATTTATCAGGGAATATATCTGATAGGATGCAGGTTCAAATATTATTGTAGCTTCTTGATTGGAAACAATATGTCCATAGGGACCTGCGGTAAAAATCAATGTAACTGGTTTAGTTATTCTAAAGTCACCATGTGTTATAGTAGTTACATTTGTATCTTCTTCAATTTCAAAACCATCATGAGAATCTTTATCAATAATATTCATAAATATACTAATTTAATAAGCATATAAAAACTTTCCTAATTATTAATCTATAGGCAAGTAAAAACTACAGCGACAACTGGATTTACGGCGGGTTTTCAAACTTTTCGGACGAAATTTTGCCCCACTTCGTAGGGCAAAAGAACTTAACAAGAATTTTTGAGTTTGGTTGGGTTTTAAAATCAATCAAAGAATATGCTATACACAAACTCATCTCGTCCTTCGTAGTAGTGCTCCTTCAAAGTCGTCTCGTGCCTAAAACCAAGTTTTTCATAGAACTTCTGCGCCCGCGCATTGTCAGCGTGAGTCAAAAGGTACAATTTACGCAACTTTGATTTGTTTTTTTTGTAAAATGATTTTGCATCTTTTACAAGCCCGTCAAAAAGCTGTTTTGCAACTCCTTTGCCGCGGTATTCTGGCAATACTGCAATCCTGTCAAGCTCGCATAACTGATGCTTTGGCAGTCCGTGCATGTACCAGGTAACTATTCCAGCAATCTTTCCTTTTTCTTCTGCAACAATGTAATGATGAAATTTTTTTGTCTCGTTTTTAAAAACAGAAATCCCTTCCTTTAAGTCTTTGATGTTATAGCTCTTGACCAGGACATTTGCAATTCCTTTTGCGTCTTTTGATGTCGCTTTTCGTACTATCATATCCATCTCCTCACTCTTTTCCTGTAATCCAAATATTTTTTGCCGAAAGTTTTTGCCATTAGCTTCTCTTCAAATGGGATGAAAATCATCCTTATTGTGATAAAAAATAAAATTGGAGCAATAATCAATGCAGCTTTGCCAAAGCAAACGAATATCCCTGACAATATAAATCCCATTCCAAGATAAATGGGATTTCTGGAAAAAGTGTATGGCCATTTCTGAATCATGAATTTTGGTTTTTCTCCTGGGACAATCGGGGTTTTGCTGGTTCTGAATAAATATGCCCCCCTAAATAATAAAAAAAACCCTGCAAAAATAATTATAATTCCAAAATAGGTGTATGGTTTTTGAATTATGGTGTAACGGAAGTAGTGGTTGACTAAAAACGCAATGAGCAGATAGATTGCCCCGAAAACCGGTGGCTTGATTGGGAATTTTTTTCCTGGCATTTTGGTAATAGGGTAGTTCATTTAATTATTCAACCACAACGCTCTTTGCAAGGTTTCTTGGCTTGTCAACATCCCGCCCTAGTTTTTCTGCTATGTGGTAAGCGAGCAATTGCAAAGGAACAACAGCCAAAATTGAGCTTAATGTATAAAGTGTCTTTGGAATAAAAATCGTGTGTTTTGCCTTTTTTGGAATCTCATTGTCACCTTCTGTAGCTATTGCAATTATTATTCCGCCTCTTGCCTTGACCTCTTCAATATTCCCAAGGACTTTTTTATATGTAAAAGCATCATGCGGCGCAATAAACAAAACAGGCATATTCCTGTCAATAAGCGCAATCGGGCCGTGCTTCATTTCAGCAGCAGGATACCCTTCTGCGTGGATATAGCTTACTTCCTTTAATTTGAGCGCGCCTTCAAGAGCTATCGGAAAGTTTACTCCCCTTCCAAGATAAATTGAATTTAACTTATTGTAATAAAGATGCGCGCACTTTATTACCTCCTTATCCTCATCCAGGACTGACTGTATCTGGAGCGGAATTTTCCTGATTCCGTCTATCATGTCCTTTACCTGCTTTTCATTTAATGTCTTTCTCAGTTTGGAAAGAAGTATCGTAATCAGGTACAGGACTGCAACTTGGGTAGTGAACGCCTTTGTTGATGCAACACCGATTTCAGGGCCTGCTCTTGTGTATACCACTCCATCTGAAAGCCTCGTGATTGACGAGCCCATAACATTGCAGATTGAAAGTGTCTTTGCGCCAAGCCTTTTTGCCTCCTTTAGTGCAGCAATTGTGTCTGCAGTCTCGCCTGACTGCGATATTGCAATGACAAGCGTATTTTTGCCAAGAATAGGGTTTCGGTAGCGGAATTCTGACGCATACTCAACTTCTGTCGGGATTTTTACAAGCTCCTCGAACATGAATTCCCCCAAAAGAGCAGCGTGCCATGAAGTGCCGCACGCAAGCATTACTATCCTGTCGATTTTTTTCAGGTACTTTTCTGAAAGGTTAAATTCCTTTTCAAATATAACATCCCCGTTTCTCAGCCTGTCATTCAGGGTATCGGCAATGGCCTGGGGCTGCTCATAAATTTCTTTTAGCATGAAATGCTTATAGCCGCCTTTTTCGGCAGCTTCCCTTGTCCATTTTATGTCATGGACCTTCTTTGATTTCTTTTTTCCGCTGACATCCATCACATAAAAAGAATCCTTGTGCAGTACTGCAATTTCCTTGTCTTCAAGGTAAATTATCCTGTTTGTGTAGCTCAAAATTGAAGGAACATCTGATGCAATGAAATTCTCGTTTTTTCCCAGTCCTACAATTAACGGGCTTTCGTTTCTTGCGCCAATCAGCTTGTCAGGCTCGTCAGCGCTGACTATCCCAAGCGCATAGCTTCCCTCAACTTTCTTTAATGCAAGCCTCACAGCTTCTTCTATTTTTTTCCCTTTAAGGCCGTCTTCAATAAGGTGGGCAATCACTTCTGTGTCAGTCTGCGAGTAGAATTTATGGCCTTTTTTTATAAGCTCATCTTTTAGTTCAGAATAGTTTTCAATTATGCCGTTGTGAACAACGCTGATTTTGTTTTTGCAGTCGACGTGCGGATGGGCATTTTTTTCAGTCACTCCGCCGTGTGTTGACCACCTGCAGTGCGCAATTCCGGTAGTTCCCTTAAGATTTGAAAAATTGACTTTTTTGTGAACCGACTCAATCTTGCCAACGCCCTTTTTTATATTAAGCTTGTTTTCATTAATCAGGCACATTCCAACTGAGTCATAGCCCCTGTATTCGAGGTTTGAAATCCCCTTGAACAGCTTTTCGTTGACACTTTCTGCTGATACAACTCCCACAATCCCGCACATTTTGTTTAACCACCTAGCAATTTGTTTTGTTCAATTTTAATGAAAATAATTAGTGCACCATCAGAATTTTTTGGGCTGAGCTGTTGGGCTTTTGTTTTCCTGTTTTTTATTTGTTTATATTTTTCTGTTTTGTTTGTTTTTATTTCTTTTGTTTTTTCCCAACTCTCTTGCCTCTCAAGTTAATGGTGCACTTGGAGGTTCTCTGATGAGATAAGTATATGGATGATGAGCTTGTTTATATACCTTATTAAAAAATTTTTAGAACCATTATAAAAAAAATTGTAACATAGCTCCTGATTAGTGTTTCCCAAACCCCCCATTGGCCTAAATTAGCTGATTAAAATTTTATTTTTATAACACTATTACAAAAATATTTATAATAGTTATACAATTCTTTTTGTATGTTCGTCATAGACAAGCAGAAAAACGAGGTTTACTCACTCCCTGCAAAAGAGCTGAAGGCAGACCATGCAAAGTCGATAAGCTCGCCGCTTGCCCAGAGAATAATACATCTTCTTGTAAAGGACTCAATGTATCCCATAGACATAGCAAAGTCGCTTAAAGTGCACGAGCAAAAAATCTATTACCACATTAAAAATCTTGAGAAAGCCGGAATAATAAAAGTTGTAAGAAAAGAGACAAAACAGGGCGCGACTGCAAACTTTTATTCCGTCTCAGAGCCTGCTTTTGTGATAAAATTCAAGGATTTTGAGGTCACAAGCAAGATAGGCCAGATTAGAAATGAATCTGAGTTTTTGCAGCCTTTTATTGTGGACGGGCAGCTTAATGCAATGATAATTGTCGGCTCTCCTGACCCTCACGGCCCTGACAAGGCAAGAAGCAGGGATGGCTATTATGGAATGGACCTTGCATTGTTTCTTGGAACTTTCCTTAATTATGTCCCAAGGTTCAATGTAAAGCTTGACACAGAAGTGAGGGATGAAGACCTCGGGAACAATCTAATACTGATAGGCGGGCCTGTTGTAAACAAGGTAACTGAAAAAGTAAATTCAAAATTGCCTGTAAGATTTGAAAATGGTGTCATAAAGTCAGAAATTTCAAATGAAGTGTACCCTCAGGATGAGTGCGGTATAATAGTAAAGGCAAAGAATCCTTTTAATAAAGAAAAATCCATTTTGGTTGTTGCAGGCAAAAGATTTTCCGGCACAAGGGCGGCGATTATCGCATTTTTGAAAGGCTATGACAGGATAACTTCAGGAAACCTGCACAATCCAAACATAAAGGCAAAAGTTGTTGAGGGAATTGACCTGGATTCAGACGGAATTATAGATGATATTGAATTCAGGGAGTAATATCTTTTAAAAGCGTTTTTTCAGTTTCTTTTCCATTCTCGTCCAGACAAACACAAAAGTCCCTGATATTATCTCCGTCTTCTGAAGGCGGAATTGAATTAATTGTGTAGCCTTTGAAATTGCAGAAATCGCTGCATCTGACGCTGTCAGGCTTTGGCCCAATATTGCCGACTGAGTATTGGTGCAAAAATATCCCCAAAATTAGAATTGCAACAACTCCTGCAGAAATAAAGATGTGCTTAGGATTAATTTTTTCATTGACTTTTTGTTCTTTTCCTTTTTTATAACCGAGAACTAGTGCAGCAGCCCATATTACAATAAAAACTGCAATTGCGCAGCCAATAAGAAGATATTCTGTCCATTTAGGCCATGGGTTATCACCAAACAAAAATATCCAGAAAACTCCCCCTAGCGAGCCTGCCATTAAGACTGCAGCTAACAATGCAATTATTAATCCAGGTATGCCATATAATAAAAGGTATAATATTTTTTTATTCATGAATTACTTGCACGATTCAATTATCTTTGCAAAGCTTTCAGGCTTTAGTGAAGCATTTCCGACCAATCCGCCGTCAATATTGGGCATTTCCAAAAGCTCCTTTGCATTTTCAGGCTTCATTGAGCCGCCATAAAGAATCCTTACTTTTTTTGAACTTTCTTCACCATAAATTCCTGCAATAACTTCCCTTATGAACCTGTGGCTGTCTTCAGCATCATTTTTTGTGGCAGATTTTTTATTTGGGTCTCCCTTGCTTATTGCCCATAAAGGCTCGTATGCAATCGTGACTTTTTCTATCTCTTCAACTTCCCTTAGGCATTTAAGAAGCTGGCTTTCAAGTATGTCTTCAGTCTGCTCTGAGCTTCTTTCTTCCCAGGTTTCGCCGACACATAAGATTGGCTTAAGCCCGTGCTTTAATGCAGCAATTATTTTTTCATTCACAAACTCATCAATTTCTCCAAATATTTCCCTTCTTTCAGAGTGGCCCAAAATTACATATTCACAGCCTGCATCTTTTAGCATTGATGCTGATACCTCTCCTGTAAACGCTCCAGATTCCTCAAAATACATGTTCTGTGCTCCAAGCTTTATGGTGCTCCCCTTTATTTCATGGCTTACTGCAGAAATTGATGTAAAAGGCGGGCAAATTAAAATATCTGCGTTGTCAGAATCTCCAACCAATTTTTTTAGTTCCTTTACAAATGCAGAAGATTCCTCGGAATTCTTGTTCATCTTCCAGTTTGCCGCAATTAATTTTTTCATATGGCTTAGTTTTAGGTTTTAGTTATTAAAGTTTTTGATAACAAAAGTAAAAACACTAAAATGACTCTTAAATAAACCCGGAGGTTATATTTACGCCTCGCCATTAGCTCGGCATACATTTTTAGCAATTCTCATATTCGCCTGCATTTGGGCGAAGGTTGATACAAAATTCAACTTCCAGCTAATTCCAAGAAATCACTTTCGCAATGCAACGAATCTGCTAAATAAATGCGGCCCTAATGAAGGCCGCCTATCTATTGCGTAGCATATTTTGGTAAGATTAAGTCAAACTTAAGGAGAGATTTTATTATTTACTACCTTTTTCATAAAATATCCAGCTAAGATTAAAGAAGCAGATATACAAATTATAGTTAAGGCAATTTTTATTCCAATGTGGAGAAACAATGGTTCAGGATACAGGTTTACTATGATTTCGGTGCTTGGGTCAAAAAGATAAGTTCCCTGCGGAAATAACAACCGATGGAACCTTTCAAAAGTTGCCCCGAAATCAAGCTGCATCATAATAAGGAAAACCAGGGAGAGCACTATAGTTAAAATCCCCCCATGAAAAAATACTTTTCCTATAAACTCCTTAAATTTTTTATTATTGTTTATGTAAAAAAATGCGAATGCGCTGATTATTGCAAATGAAATAACTGAGAAAATAAGAAGATTTCTTGCAGAGCTCACTACCCCCCTTACATCTTCTAAATGCGACTTTTCCCGCTCTTTGAATGAGTCTGGAAGAAAGCCTGATTTTGAATTTATGAATTCAATCACGCTTCTATGCAAAACCCATGCGTTCTCAATTTCTGCAAAGACCCCATATTCTGAAAATTTTTTTTCATAAAATGAGTCGTTGAATGCATTTACCCTTGCAGAGCCGATTAAGACAATAACCGGTAAAATCAGAATTAATATTATTTTGAGTGTATCTAAAAAACGCATGTTAATTGTCCATCATTATTACTTCTTTTTCCTGCTGGATTGCTTTCTGTATTGCCTCGTCAATGGACTTTGAGTTTTTCTTGTTTTTAGTGTCTCTAAGCTCTTTTTGGCTTTCCTGGAAAAGTTCCTGCGCAGCCTTCTTTGGAATATCTTCTTCAGTATTGTCTTTGGACTGCTTTTTTTCCTCAAGCTGCTCCCAAAGGCCGGTGTTTTCCTTGTCTTTTTTATCCTTTTCCTTGGCGTCCTGTTTTTTGGCATAATCTGAATTTGCGCCTTCAGAATCAGGGCCGTATTTGGAGTCGCTGTATTTCAGGTCGTCTTTCTTTCCTTCTGAGAATATGCTGCCATATTTGGAATTACTGCTGTATCCTGCCTTTGTGTCTAATTTTTCATTATCCCAAATATCAGCGTGGTACATTTTGTTTAAGTTTATTTTTTAATTATGAAGCAATGAGCCCGGTCCAGATGGGCTTTTTTATCTTATACCCTCTTTTGATAAGTAAATCGGTTTCCTTGCTGTTGTTTTCAAGTATCAGGCTCTCAAATTCGATGTCCGGCTCAAATGAATTGAGCTCCAAAAAAGGGTTTAACTGATTCATCACGCACCTCCCACTATTTAAACTTTTCTATTTTTACCACTAATAAGTAACATTATTAGGCATTTGCCAATATGGAGTCTATTTTTTGCCTAAGCACTGGCTCCGGAAATGCTCCCACAAGCCTGTCTAATTCCTTTCCGTTCTTAAATATTATCATGCAGGGGATTCCCCGAACGTCAAATTTTGCAGCAGTTTCCTGCCCGTCATCCACATTGAATTTTGCAAAATTGAGCTTGTTTTTGTATTCACTCGAAATCTTTTCAAGAACAGGACCAACAATCCTGCACGGCCCGCACCAGGGCGCCCAGAAATCAACAAGCACTGGAGTCTTGCTCTGCAGAACTTCCTTTTCGAAATTATCCGTGTTAATTTCCTTCATCTTGATATCAAAAATCTTTTCTTGTCTGATTCCAAGTCAAAAAATGAATCTGTAGACTCCCTTAATGAGCCTGCGCTTGATTTTCCAAAAGCTATTGCCTCAACCCTGCAACCAAAAGCGTGCCTCAAATGGTTTACAAGCGGAACATAGTCGCCGTCGCCGCTCACAATCACTATAACATCAAGCTTTGGCGCAAGCTCAATTGTGTCCATTGCAAGTCCAATATCCCAGTCTCCTTTCTTTGCGCCTCCGGGAAATATCTGCAAATCCTTTGCCTTTACTTCATAACCTATTTTTTCAAGGGCATCAAAAAAATTCTGCTCTTCCTTGACGTCAGCCTTTATTACGTATGCTATTGCTCTTATTAAAAGTCTTTTTCCGACAGCTTCTTTTAATATTTGGGCAAAATTGGCTTTGGCGTTGTATAAGTGCTTTGCAGAATAATACATGTTTTGGACATCAACAAAAACACCGACTCTCTGGTCTTTGTACTGTGCAGAAAGTATTGGCATATTGGCTAAACATTAAATCTGGTATATAAAGTTTGTGAAATTTAAACTGCTCAAGAATTTTAAAATTATTTTACTATCGGAAGTGTATGGTAAATCTCTCTGCTGAATTTTGGGAGAAAACTTGATTCAAGGTTTACTTGGTCGCGCGAAGCGTTAAAATCATCTTTGTATTGGACTACACCACCCTGTTTTCTGTTTATGAGTATCTTTGAATGAGTCAGGTTTTTTAGGAGAACTAATCTTACATACTCCTCCCCTAATTTTATTCCAATCCCTACACCCCATTCTGCATCAGCTAAAACAGGAGGGGACATTCCAAGCTGGACAATTGGAACACCATTGTTTTTTTCATACCAGGTTGCTAACCCCTTATGACCGTCCACTCCAGTTTCTAAATCAGTTATATAGTCTGCATTGATTCCGTGATAATTTCCTTTTTTTCTGCTTGTATACTTACCATCTCTTGTAAATGAAACTTCTGATAGCAAAATCCGCTCTTCTCCCAAATATTCTCTCTCCCTTACCATTTTCTTGGTTTTGCTTTTTGAAGCATTGTCATAATAAATTTTGGCTACAAGTCCTCCAAGAACTCCTCCTACGCCCCAAACTATGCCCTGCTGTGTTAAATTCGGGATATGGGATGAGAATATATCATAGAATGTGAGGTAAGTTGACAAAAGTGCAGCCGGAGTACCTCCTGCAATTCCTCCTATTATGATACTCTTGTATGCAGTTTTTTTTGCTTCTTTATTTGAGGCTATATTGGTTTCTTCATGAAACGAGTGGATATTTATTTTTGTATTTGGGTGAGTGTCTCCGTATAAAAATACACCTTTAATCTCAGAACAATTTTCTAAAATGGTTTCCCTAAACCTTCTTGCGCCTTCAATTATCTCTCCGGAATGGGAATCCAGACCGTTTTTGCTGATAAAATCAGACACTGCTTCGTCATCGCTTTTTATAAACACCATTCCCATTGCGGTGGTAGCTTTATCTCCAAATTCTACAACTCTTTGGAACCTGAATGTATTGGTTAAATAAGCCAGAAGAAGTGCATTTGCTGCTTCACTGTTTTTTAAATCAATGCCTATAAGGCTTTGAGACTCTTCTATTATGCTTTGCAGATTAGACATGTTAATATGTAATTCTAAAGCTTTATTTAAACTTTTCTAATTTAATTATTGTATAGTGGTAACAATATTCCAAGAAAATGACACACTCTCAAGAATATTACTATTAAAAAACAGAAAAATTTACTTAATAATCTCGTACTCTTTTACGATTACCCATGTAAACACAAGCAGTATTATGATTCCTGCAACCATCCAGGTGAATCCAAGGGGAATTGACGTATAATATACTGTGTAAAGCCCGTAAGCCATTATTCCAAAGCCAAGCCAAAGAAACTTGTCCAAGACCATTTTCATGATTTCAAATTCCTGCTGTTCTGAAAGTCTTCTTTTCATTTTAGCCTCTTACCACAATAAAAAAGTCCTTTGAAGTGTAAACATCATCTGGAGGAGTTGCATCATCATCAACAACCTCAAATGTAAGGAAGTATGAGCCTGCAGCAACGCTTGTCGGAATGCTCAATCTGACGCTCCTGACTTCAGAATCCGCCGATGGAAGTGTATAAACTGTGTTTTCAGCATACTGAAACCAAGAAGGATTATCAATGATAAACGGCTGGCCGGAAGGGTCTGAAATTGGGTTAAACCTCATTCTGTAATGCAACGGCGTGTCTTTTTTGTTCCTTATGCCCACAGTCAGGACTATCGCGCCTCCCTTGTCTATTGTGACGTCAGTTCTTGGAAAGGACACTTTCTTGTCTCCCTGTATCAGGTCATCAAGTATTTTCTGCCTTACCTGCTCTGTAACATCTTCAGTAGTGCCCGTAATATTCTTGAACATCCCTCTTATGAATCCAAGCCCAAGGCCGAGAAGTGTCATGGCAAGGACAACAATGACGATTGCCTGAATAGAAATCTCCAAAGAACCTCGCTTATTAGAACCGTGAAAAATACTACGCAACAACTTCACCTCTTTTTTATAATAAACCCATTTTAATACTGGTTTAAATAGTTTTCTGTTAGGTTTAGATCTTAGTTAATTGTAATTTACTTAAATCCGCTCCGCAAATGTTAGGCGGCCACATTAGGCCGCATTTATTTAGCAGATTCGTTGCATTTCGAAGGTCGCTTCTTTAAAGTTATCGGGTTACCAAATTAGTAGAAAATTTCGCCCAAATGCAGGCGAATGTGCAGGTTTGAGAATAAACTGTATGCCGAGCTAATGGCGAGGCCTAGACTTTACTCGTCGATTCTCTTTTTTAAAATAATCTCAGTTAATATTCAAATGTGAGGCGTAACCAAAGGTCGCCCCAAAGGCGACGAGTTTAAGATTTAACCCAAGAAACAGAAATTAAATTAAACCCCAATATTGATTTTTTTAACAACAAACTTTAAATAATACCAATAGACGTTAAATTTTATGGATGAGCCGGTTTTACCCATAGATTCTGAAGAACTTTTGAAGAGTGCGCCAGTGCAAGCTTCAGTTCAGGTTGCTAAGAGTACAAAGCACGCTACACGAATAAACAAGATGGTGATGCAGGGCTTTAAGTCCTTTGCAAAGCACACTGAATTAATCTTCGGCCCCGGATTTAACTGCATCCTTGGCCCAAACGGCGCTGGAAAAAGCAATGTTCTGGATTCACTGTGCTTTGTGCTCGGAAAATCCTCATCACGCGAGCTTAGGGCAGAAAAATCAGCAAACCTGATTTACAACGGCGGCAAGACAAAAAAGCCGGCAAAGCACGGTGAAGTGAGCATTTACTTTGACAACGAAAGCAAGGTTTTCCCGACTGACGACAAAGAAGTAAAAATTACAAGAATTGTTAGGGAAAACGGCCAGTCAATTTACAAGATAAATGACAAGACAGTCACAAGGCAGCAGATAACAAACCTTCTTTCCCTGGCAAAAATCGACCCTGACGGCTACAATATCATCCTTCAGGGAGATATTATCAGATTCGTTGAAATGCACCCTGAACAAAGAAGGCTTTTGATTGAGGACATTGCAGGAATTTCTGTTTATGAGGATAAAAAACACAAGGCAATGCTTGAGCTTGAAAAAGTGGAACAGCATCTTAGGGAAACGGACCTTATTCTCACAGAGCGCGGGACTTACCTAAAAGAGCTCAAAAAAGACAGGGACGAGGCCCTTAAGTATAAAGAAATCAGCGACAAGCTTAAGCAGTACAAGGCTTCATACCTGAAGCTTCAGATTGACAGAAAAGAAGATGAAAGAAAAGACCTCTCTGAAAAGGCAGACAAGGGAAAAAAAGATTTGGACGAGCTTCGCTCAAAAATCGACAAGCTAAAATCAGAAAACACGGAAAAAAAGAAGGAAATTGAAAATATCTCAAAAGAGATTGAGGAAAAAGGAGAAATCGAGCAGCTAAAGCTCAACAAGGAAGTTGAGAGCTTAAAAATCGAGCTTACAAAAAACAATTCAAGAATAGAGTCGCTTTCAAATGAGGTTTCCAAGATTAAGCAAAGGCGTGAAGACTTGAAGTCGAGTGTGAGCGACACAGATAACAGGATAAACCAGCTAAAGGCCGAGAAAAAAACTTTTGAAAACTTAACTGAAGCAAAAAATAAAGACCGGGAGTTAATCAGCTCAAAGATTGCAAAGTTCAAGGAAAAAAACAAGCTTGACAATCTTGTTGAGATTGAGCATAAAGTAGATGAATTTGACAAAAAAGCGGACGAGCTTCAAAAAGAAATAACACAGCTTAGGGAATCACAGCACAATCTTATCCGGGAAAAAGACCAGATAACTCACGAAATCAACGTCATAAAAGACAGGATAAAGAAAGTTTATGATGTTGAAAAAGAATACAAGGACCAGATTGACCTTCTAAAGGACAACAGGCAGAAATTCAGGGAAACTACACTTGAACTAAACAAGCTTTTGGATGAAGACTCTTCGCTCGCAATCAAGCTTTCACAGGGCAGGAGAGAGATAAACGAGCTAAACGAAGAAACTGCAAAGCTGAGGGCAAAAGACATCACAATACGCGAAATTTCAAGAGGAGACTTGGCAATCAGGAAAATCCTTGAATTAAAAGACAAAAAATCGGGAATCTATGGCACAGTTGCAGACCTTGGCAACGTCAGCTCAAAATATGCTGTTGCAATCGAGATTGCTGCAGGCAACAGGATAAAAAGCATTGTTGTGGAAAGCGACAGACTTGCAGCAGAATTAATCAGCTATCTAAAACAAAACAAGCTTGGAACTGCAACATTTTTGCCTCTGAACAAGATAAACTCAAAGGAAACTGGTGCTGAGGTAAAAAAACTGATTGGTGCAAAAGGCGTGCAGGGCCTTGCAATTGACTTGGTATCAAGTGAGCCAAAATTCAAGAAAATATTTTCCTATGTTTTTTCCGACACTTTGATTGTGGACAACATTGACGTTGCCACAAGGCTTGGTGTCGGCAAGGCAAAGTTTGTAACGCTTGACGGTGACGTTGCAGAATCGAGCGGCGCAATGCACGGCGGCTTCAGGGAAAGGAAAAAAGAGGCGTTTGGATTTAAGGAGCGCGAAGTCTCTGAAAATCTGGCAAAATGCGAGAAGAGAATGTCAGAGCTTGAAGGGCTGATAGATTCTCTTGACAAAAAAAGGACAGAAAACGAGGCAAGAGTCACAGAGCTTAGAGAACAAAAAGCAGAGCTTGAAGGGGAGATAATAAAATCTGAAAAGTCAATGCACCTTGAATCAAGCGACACTCAGGTGTCGGAAAGGCAGCAAAAAGAGCTTGAGGCAAAAGAGAAGTCAATTGATGATGGAATCAGAAAGGCAAGCAACGATGTTATGAAAAAGAACAAGGAAATGACTGACCTTAAAATCGAAAAGCAGAAACTGAGGAATGTCATAGCACAGCTTAACGACCCTACACTTTTAGCTGAATTAAACACTTTTGAGCAAAAATACAAGGAGCTTACTGAAGAGCTCATAAAGCTTGGCTCAGAAATAAAAAACATAGATGCGCAGATAATAAACATATTTGGCCCTGAAAAGGAAAAAACAGAGAAAATCCTCAAGCAGACAGACAAGGACGAGGAAAGTTTCTCGCTTGAGCAGAAAAAACTCAAGGAAATCATAAAGGAAAAAGAAGCACTGCTTAAGGAAAAGGAAACTCTTGCAAAAGAATTCTATGTAAAATTCAAGTCCCTGTTCACAAAGCAAAACAAGATAAAAGAAGATATCTCAAAAAACGACTTGGCTATAGAAAAAAATTCAGAGGAAAGCAGGCAGGTTGAGATAAAGATGAATTTCCACACATTAAAAAATGCAGAGTTGGCAGCGTCCCTTGCAGCACTAAACCAGGATTTTGCGCAGTATGAGGGAATCAAGCTTGAAATGGAAAAAGATGAGCAGACCCTAAAATCAGAAATATCGAAATTTGAAAGAAATGTTTCAGAAATCGGCTCAGTCAACATGAGGGCGCTCGAAGTTTATTCCGAGGCAGAAAAGCAGTACAATGAATTCATCGACAAAAAAGACAAGCTTGGGAAAGAAAAAGACGACGTGCACATGATGATGGGCGAGATAGAGGGCAAGAAAAAAGAGCTTTTCATGGGAACTTTTGAAGTTGTGAATGCCCACTTCAAGACTTTTTTTGGAATGCTCACGACAAAAGGCGCAGATGCAACTTTGGTGATTGAAAATGAGGAAAACCCGTTTGAGGGGGGCATCAGGATTAACGTGAAAATCACGGGAAGCAAGTTTTTGGACATAAGGGGATTGTCAGGAGGAGAAAAGACAATGACTGCGCTTGCATTCATCTTCGCAATACAGGAGCACGAGCCTGCTTCTTTTTACGTCCTTGATGAAGTTGATGCGGCACTAGACAAGCACAACAGCGAAAAGCTTGCAAAAATGATAAGGAAATATTCTGACAGGGCTCAGTATGTTATGATTTCCCACAACGACAATGTGATATCACAGGCAAACATTCTTTACGGCATTTCAATGAACGAGGACGGAGTTTCCAAGGTTATAGGCCTGAAGATTTAGAATTTTATTTCCTGTTCTTTAAATTGTACTTGAAAACATCCTTCCTTATTTCGCCTTTAAAAACCCTGTAAAAAACAGACAAGAACAGGTTCAATCCGGTTTTAAATCCTGCTTTTTCATAGCGCCTCATTGAAAAAATCATTTTTGGCTTTTTCAGGATGCGGAACTTTCCAATCTTTCCGCACCTGTTTACGTAATCCATGTCTTCTGAGAGCACGATTGTTTCATCAAACCCTTTCACTTTATCATGAAGGGATTTTTTGCAAATTATTCCGCTTGCTGCGGCATTTGGATAGAAAAGCTGGGTCATCCAGGTCCAAAAATTAAACAATCCCAGATAAAACCAGTTTCTGAGGCTTTTGCTGTCAGGAGTCAGGTACATTCCGCACACGTCAAGACTCCTTTTTTCAAACTCATCAGCTGCTTCTTTTAAAAAATCCTTTTCAACTGTGCAGTCGGCATCCAAAAAAAGCAACAAGCTCCCTTTTGCTGCCTTGGCGCCGTTGTTTCTGCCAACTCCAGGCATTCCGCCTTTTACAACTTTGCAGCCATATTTTTTGGCAATCTTTGGCGTGCCATCGGTAGAGTTTGCATCAGCAACTATTATTTCATAGTGCTTGTAAGTCTGGGCTTTTAGGCATTCAAGAATCCTTGGCAGGAATTTTGCTTCGTTCCACACAGGTATTATTATACTTATCACAATTTTTTTGAATATTGCACCTATATAAAGATGATTTCTTCAAAAACGAAAGGTTTAAATACTAGTATTATTTTGTTATTAACTAGTGGTTACAATGACTCTAAAACACGAATTTTACGCGCACAGGCTAAAAACGGTTGAAGCTTTCAAGTTTGTAAGGGCTGACATAGCAAACACGAACCTGTCGCTTGAACAGCTAAAAGGCACTATTAATTCAGTAGGAATGGCGCTTTCTTCAGTAAACCAGTCAATCCTTGAAATGAAGGAGCTTTTGGAAAAAAACAGCATTGAGCTTTCATCACACAAGCAAAACGACTTGAGGATTGAGTCAAAGCTTAACCTCTTCGACAAGTCTTACAATGACCTAAATTCGGAATTTGCTGAATTCAGGGCATCATTAAATGATTCTGTAACTGAATTGTCAAATGCCCTAAACTCTGCTGAAAATTCAATTGACTCAGTAAGGCTGCAATCGAACGCTTCAAAAAGAAGGCTGTCTTCATCTGAAAAAATACTTAAAAAACTTCTTCCAAAATCAAAAACACAGGGAGCAAAACTACGAAAAGTCTCTTCAGGATTAAGAATCTCACAGGAAGACATTGAAAAGCTTAAGCGGTTTTTTAACGGAAAATTAAAAAGCGTCAAAAGGGCAAACCTTGAGCTCGAGGACAAATTAAAAATACAGAAAAAAAGAATTGTCAAGTTAAACAAGAAAATTGACGAAGGAAAACCAACAAAACCAAAGAAAAATTCAAAATCCGCTAAAAAGAAGCTGGTTGTAAAAAAGACTGTAATCAGTAAAGTAAAGACTGTGAAAAATAAGGCAGTAAAATCAAAGAAATCAAAATCAAAGCCTAAGCAAAAAAAACTTGAAACTGTCAGGACCACAACTACAACTGAAAGAAAAAATCCATCTAATAATACGGTAACTCAGGAAAAGAAGGTTGTCGAAGTTTCAAAGCCAAGAATAGACAATTTGTTGTAATTAAAACATATTTCTTTTATTTATTCACTGTTTCTGAAATACTGTGAATTCAGGAACCTGGACAAATAGCGGCATTTTTGTATTTATATAGTCCTGAATTGAAACTTTACTGTACCCGTAACCCCTATTAGCATAAAATTCGCTTATTTGTGGGGTTTTTGTTGAAATATTTTCTAATCTGCAGTTGCAGTCCCAGTATTCTTTGCCCTTTATTGTTGAAGGCGTCTTTTTATCGACATATTTGTTGTGGATGAACTGAAAAATCACTTCACCGTTGTTAAACGCAAACACATCAGGCCCCATCCTCAATATCTCATCCTTGGTCAGCACTATCGTATTTCCCTCCTCAAGGGCTGAGCTTTTGACAACAGACCACTCGCCAGGGTCCTTAACATTGATTTCATAAAAATAAGTGTCAGATGCATTCCCATTGAGGTACTCCCTTGTCATGAAGATAAAGTCATCAGTGCTTTTCACTGATTTTTTGAGGTTTGATATTAGTATTCTTGCAGCTTCTTTATTTTCAGGTTCTTCCCAAAGCTCCCTTACCATTGTTTCAAGAAAACTGTTATCAGTTGTATCCATTGCGCCTCCAACATTCTGGAATTTGCCCCTTTGCTCAGGCAATGGGTAATCTGGCCTCTTCACCTCAAAATAGAATTCAACTTCTCCTGTGTTATGGTCTTCATGGTAAATTATTGCAAGCGAGCCGTGAAGAGTCCTTGCGCCTTTTCTGTCGCGTAAATATGGATTTGCACTTTCTTTTTCCCTTGTTTCATGATGCCCGTCTGACTCATACTTTTTTGACTTGCTGTAAGTTTTTTCTGATTTTGACCTGGAATACTCTTTGATGCTGGCTATTTTTTCGGATTCCTCTTTTGCAGAAACATCTTCGCAGCATTCATTTTCATGGTTTTCAATTCTTGATTCCAGTGTGCCTTCTGAACAGGGCTCCATTGGCTCGATTGATTCGGCGCTTTCTGATTCCATAGCACCAAAGAAACAAAATCACTTTTTAAATCTTGTTGATTGTTATTATTGAAAAGTAAAGAAAAATATGCGCCGGCCGGGACTTTCGTAACCCCCTACATCGTTCCGCGTGATGGAAATCACGCATTGCATGCTTTCCGTCAACGCTTTCGCAAAGGGTTGATTCGAACCCGGACACGCGGCTTGGAAGGCCGCAGTCATTTATGGCAAGCTTTTTCTGAGGGCTTGACGAACACAGTGAGGAAACCCTCGCTTTTGGTCAAGCTTTTC
>DATDOM010000023.1:0-30419 GCA_035293285.1 Candidatus Nanoarchaeia archaeon
AGCCAGTACTGCTCTGACCTCATAAAAGAAATCAAGTCGCAAAATAAAGGCAAGTTCAAGCTGTTAAAAATGGTGAGCGACCCTGACCTGAAAAAATGCTTTCCAAGAAGCTACAGCGCATGGCAAAAAGAGGCAAAGATATACGAGCTTCAGAGATGGAGCTGCGACCGTGTGTTTGGGCACGCAGCGCCTGCAAGATGGACCGAAACCGAAGACGACGGAAACATCACGGCAACAATTGATGCAAAGAAAAAATGCGCTGCCGACAACACAGTTGCAGGACAGCAGCTTTATGTCCAGAACTGCCTGGATTTTGCACAAAGCAATCCGAGGTTTAAAGCTGCAGAAAAATTTGGTGTCGACGCAAAGTGCACTGTCGTGAAAATTGAAGGGAAAACAAGGGTTTACACATTTGAATCAAGCCCTGTTGCCAATACTGAAAAACTTTTCATAATGAAGCATCAGCCGACAGTCGACTCCCTTGAGGCATCTGCGGACGTTTACGCCATAAAAGAAAACGACAAGTACTTTTTGACCAAGAAAGACCAGACCTGCCAGGACATTTGCGGTGGCGCAAAAATAATAGGCAAGCCGACTGAAAGCAAGTTCAGGCTGCTTTCCGAGAAGAAAAAAGATTCCAAGAAAACAAATTCAACTGCTTCAAGCAAGTTCCAGAATGACGGCGAGTGCATGGCAACTCAAAGATGCCGTGATATCGGCAATGCGAAAAAAATAGAATACGGCGGAAAAGAAGTTGATATTTCCGGCGTCAAACTTCAGGGGTATACAAATGACTGTTTTATCGACCCCAATCCTGCGAAGAATAATAATGACCCGAAAGTTGTTGGCCTTGGCCCAAATAAGGATAAAGTGGCTGAAGAGCAGGAGCAGTGCTGCTGCATCATAGGAATTGATGAATCAAAATCAAGAGTTTATTACCAGCCTGATGACGGTTACAACCTGCAGGCAAAAAACTCACAGCTTCAGTTAACTCCATTTGTCCATGAGTCAAAGTCAGCGCCTGGACAGCCGCTTGTAGCAAACACAAGAGGCGACGGGACTTCTGAAAAATATTCTGACATGAAATGGAGCTACAGGTACTGGAAGGAAAAATTTGAGACAAGAGGGCCCGACGGAAAAGTGCACAATTCCTATAACCCTGACAGGTATATTGAAGGGCGTGACTTTCCTGCTTGCTTTGGGCAAAACAATTTGTTTTTGCAGCTCTTTGGAAAAGAGCGAGAATCAGTCACAGTTGACCCATTCAGGCAGCACACAGCAGCACTTCAGTGCGGATTTTTGACAGGAATAAACCAAAGGCTTCAGCTCTTAAAAAACATAATGGGCTCGCTTTCAAACTGCTTAATCCAGGTAAGGGAAAATGGACAGGCAGATGCCGGTGTTTGCAAGGAACTTTTCACGCAGCACGTCTGCGGCACAATCTGGCAGGCAATACAATTTTTTGTCGATGACTGCACAAATGACGAGCCTTCTGTAGACATGGATAAGAAGGAAGAGGGATTTGCAGAAAAAATAAAGCTTGGATTTAAGGGAGTTTACCAGGGGATTTCTGAATCACAAAATGAACTGTCGCAGGAATACGGAAACGCAAAGCTAAATGACTTTTTAGGAGTTGGGCAGGAAAATGTTGCAAGAAAATTGTGCCTTGCAGCGTTTGGATATGACTGGAACCTGAATGCAAAAAACCTCATTGATGCGGCATACACAACGCCTTTTGCAACTTTGGCACAGTCAGTTACAAGGTCAAGGGAATTTTTGACAATTGACCCGACAACTTCGAGGCCAAAGTATGAATACAGGGCATCCTGGCTGATTAATCCGGGATGTGACATGGACCGCTTTGACATAAAGCTTGCATGTGTCAGCCATAACGAGGCAGACCTGTATCCAAACTCAATCAACTGCGGCTCAGTCGGCGCAGCTTCTTTTGCGAATTCAATTTCATTTGGCGTTAACAATGGATATAACAGCTGTGACTGCTTTGAGCTTGACAGGGAAGTTCTCTTCCAATTTGAAAATGGGATAAGGCTAAAACAAAACCAGTTAATTGACAAGGACCTTCATAGGGTGATAGAATCAGAATACAGGTATGACCACGTTAAAATTACAATGCGCCCTGACAGAAGAATTCCTGAAAACCTGAAGCAAAACTGTTTTCCCCAGGGATACTACAAAAACGGTGAAGGAATATTTTATTTCCCGATATTTGACAAATCTCCCCAGGACATAGCAGACTGTAGAGCAGACCCGTTGTCAGGAGTCTTTACATGCAAGGGCGGCGATTTCTTTGGAGGCAGAGGAATTGGGCAGATAATTGATACGACCATAAACGGGGAAAGGGTAATCACCGGCCAGACTCCGGAACTGCACGTTGGCGACAGGCTTGAAGTTGGAGCAAGGGTAATGAAAACCGGGGGAGAAAAGTGCTATCGTGTCTCAATTGACGACCCGACAATCCCTCCCCAGGTCTTCCCGATAATAATTGACGGCGCAAGCGACATGCCGCTTACAACTTTAAGCACAGGGCTTACAATACAGGGAAACAGGGGAGACGTCAGTGCTCCAGGAATGTCTTATGAATTAAAAGAGCAGTTCAATTCAGACCCTGTCACAATCGGCTTTAAATTTGAAGGCCCCTCTTCACTGATAGACTTTTCAGCGGTTCACCCTTGTGATCCCAAAGATTCCAAAGTGCCGTGCGATAAAGCGTACATTGAAGGCATTACTGGATCTGTTGCTAATCTTGTTCCTTTGTCAGACATCATGGTAAATTTCCCCGACGGAAAACTTAAAATTTCAAAAAACGGCGCAGTGATTGAATTAAAGAGCATTTCACTTACCAAGCTTCAGCCAACTGACACACTATACCAATCTCCCCCTAATGCAGTCATCACAATAGGCCCTCCAGGCACAAGCGCATCGCTTAACCTAAGGAGAAACATAAAGGTTGAAATAACCAGCCTAAAAGAGGGAAAACAGGTAATGGGAGACCCCAACACCGACTGCAACTTTGCAGAAGTGCTTGATACAAAAACATACCCAATTACAATTTCGAGCAAAAATGTCGAGCCGGGCAAGCAGGCTCCTGCAATATCAAACCCAACAATTCAGGGAAACAGGGCGACTGAAGGCAATCCTCTAAAGGTTGTTGCCAAAATCACGCACCCTCTTGGAATAAAACCTGAATCTGTTGTCATCACCATAGCAAATCCTGATAATAAAGAAATTGTCTCAAGAAACCAGATGACTCCAATAACTACATCAGCCGCCCAATCAGGCTCTGACTACCAGTTTGAACTGAGAGCAGAATATATCACAAAAAAAGGAAACTATAAGATGACAATAACTGCAGTAAGCAATACAGGCACTACAGCCAACAGGAATTTTGATTTTGACATAGGGCCTCCGAGGCCTGGCTCTGGAGGAAGTTCTGGTGGTAGCGGAGGGACGACACAATTAGGTAAGTGCAAATACTCTGCCTCAGGAACTCATGCAAGTAAAAAAACTAACATTGACAAAATAATAAAAGGATTAGAAGATTCTGGCATTACTGCAAATAAAGGTATAGCGGGAGTACTTGGAAATATGTGGATTGAAAGTAAGTTTGACCCAACTGCAAGTGATGAAGGTCCTAATAGTGTATCATGTGGCGGAGGTCCTGCAGGTATTGGAATTGTGCAATGGTGTGGAAGCCGAAGAGATGCTTTAAAAGCAAGATATCCTCAAAGCCATCTGAACCTCGATAACCAAATAGAATATCTCAGGTACGAGCTAACGAGCACTTCTGAAAAACAAGTTGTCCCATTACTAAATGTGGCCAGAACAGCTGAAGACGCTGCCAGTATCTTCCGAAAAGAATTTGAAAGGCCTTCCGCATTAGACGATGCTGATAGGCGAAGAGCTGCAGGACAAATCTTCAGCGAACTTCAATGCTAAATAAAAATGCCTCAAAACATCCTAATCTCATCATTAAATGAAACTTTCAGGTCAATCTGGAAGAATAAGCGTATCTTCATTCTTTTGTTTTTGCTTCAGACGGTTCTCTTTTCCCTTCTTGCTTTTTCAAGCTATTATTACCAGAACAAAATGCTTGAATCTGCAAAGGAAATTGCAGACTATATTGAAAAAACCCAGCTTGATGAAATCTCGATGACTAAAAACATTCTGGAGCAAAAGAGCATTCTCGGAGATGACCCGCTGCTTATCAGCAGGAATTACAATTCAATAAAGAAGAATTTTGTGTATTATCTTTTGAGCCTGATTGGAATATTGGGAATATTCTTGCCATTGCTTTGGCTGCTCTCAAATAAACTTTTAGGAAAAAAGCTGCACGTTTTTTTTTCAAAAGAATCACTAAGGCCGCTCATAGTTGTAGTTTTTTACCTTATAATTATATTTGGATTGTTCTATTCGCTTTTTAGTTTATCAATCACAGACCTTGCATCACAGGCATCAGGCCTTTTTCTGAAATTTCTGATTTTTATTTTGATTAGTGCCGCCTTACTCTATTTTTTGCCCATTTCAATCTGCTTGTCACTCAAAGAAAACCTAAAAGAAGTTGTTTCAAAGACATTTTTTCTTGGAATCAAAAAAATTCATTATATACTCACTGCGTACATTTTTTGTGCGATTGCATTTAGCCTGATTGGTTACTTTTTTGTCAGTTTTGCAGAAAGCGGTCCGATTATAATGTCCTTCTTGTTTGTGATTCTAATATCGGTGTTTATTGCTGGAAGAATTTATGTTATTTCTGTTATAGGTAAATTGGAGAAAGAAATCAAATACGCTTAATGCCTGCCGTGGCCACCGCTTCCTTTTGCCAAATAACCCAATCCAAAACCCACTCCTCCAATTATTAATGCCCCTAACAAGCCGAAATTCTCAGTTTTTGGCATGCTGCTTTTATAGCTTGTTTCATAATTATTACTATTTCCGCCATAGCTGCAGCTTCCAGTGCACTGCTGAGGTAAATACTGATCTATTGACATAATTCAAGGAAACCATTTTCATCTTTTAAACCTTTTGGAACTTCCTGAATTAGCCGGAATTTTTTTAGGTTTCTTGCAATAATCGGTCGCTTTGAGCGACCATAGTTACACTCGGCAAATTTTCTTCTGCCATTAAAAATTTGCCTCGATTTATTGCAATGATTTTATGTAGTATGGATGCACACCGATAACCCTTGCGCGAGTTAAAAGAGGATCAAGGGGAATATGAAGTTCCACGGATAAGTTTTCGCCCGAAATGGGGCGAATGTGTGGATTTGATGATGGATGGATGCCGAGCGAAATGGCGAGGCGTAACTATCACTAAAATTTTTAGAACTACAATTTTCAAATTATTAACAAAACCAGTGTGTGAACCCTGTACTATGAAAATTATAAAAAAGAAAAATTGAATGGATTATTATTAAATTAAATAAGAAAATATGGACGAGCCAAATTTACTGCCCCGGGGCAGACGCATAAGGTGAAAATGACTTTGTTCCTTTTGAGTCAAGCTTGATTTTCAGCTCATCGACCTCATTTTGAAGGGACTTTATCTGGCTTTTTAGCTGCTCATTTTCATTTTCTGCTTCGTAATATTTGTCCTCAAAAGCCTGCCTGTCTGACTTTAAGTTCTGCTTTAGCTTGCTTGTTTCCTGAAGCTGCTCTGAGACCATTTCATTCGTAATCTTGTCAAGCATTGCCTTGTTGGACTCCGCCTTTTCCTGAAGGGTGCTGTAGCTCATTTGGTAGTAAACTGTAAAAGCGGAAAAAAGCACTATGTGTATAGCAATAAGCATAAGCAAAACCCTGTTTACATCCTTATTGAAACACTTTGTCTTCTTGATTTTTACCACCCAACTTATCCCCTAAAACCTAATTCTTAGTATATTAAACCCACTCGTAATCACGAGTAGCACTGACCAGCCCCAAGAATACCCTGTACGAACTAGTATATAAATGTTTCGTTTTTGTCTTTAGCTCGTAGTGACAAATTGAATTTAAGGCAGCCTCCTCATCTGCCTTGAAAGATAATCTTCTTCTCCCTCTGCAATGAAAACATGTTTTTTCGGGGTTTCATGCAGCCTTGGTTTTTTCTCAAGGGCTGCAGAATAAGCGACATTTTTTGCCTGCTCTTTAAGCCTTATCTCAACTGTTGACATTTCTTCCTCATCAAGCTGCTTTGGCTGCCACTGCAGGTTTATCCCGTCATTTTCTCGCCTTGGAATCACATTGACTAAAAAATGAGCAACAGTCTGTCCTGCGGGAATTCCGTTTGCGACAAAAAGGTTTGTTCCCTGCGCACCCAAAGTCTCGAATATGGCGCTTGAAACTTTGTTTGCAGTGTTAAAAATCAATCCTATTTCCTCATCCGGAACCTGCTCAATTATGGGATAGTGGTTTTTTGGGATTACAAAGCAGTGGCCTGGATTTGCCCCGTTCACGTCAAGCACTGCAAGTACTTTTTCATCCTCAAAAACTTTCTTTGAAGGCAGCCTGCCGGCAACG
The DNA here is from genome assembly GCA_035293285.1 of Candidatus Nanoarchaeia archaeon. GTDB lineage: Archaea > Nanobdellota > Nanobdellia > Woesearchaeales > GW2011-AR4. The sequence continues at coordinate 6,516 of DATDOM010000023.1, forward strand.
ATGTCGCACACTATACATCCCTGCTTTGGCGCCATTATTTGACACCCAAGATTTTTGATATGTCATCAAGATTTATGTTGCTTCTTACAACAGGCCTTGATTTTTTTGAGTCATCTTCTTTCCTGTAATCCTGATTAGGTCCTTTCCCCTGTTTTTCCAAAGAGCCGTCTTTCCTTGGCTCTGGCGCCTTCACTGCCTCTTTTTTCGGCAGCCCGAAAACCGGCGCTTGCGGCTGTTTTTCATTTTCAGGCGGCTTTCCGTTTAGCGAAGCATAAAGTTTGTTTCCAAGCATTTCTATGTCGCTTTCCGAAATTGTTTTTTGGGGAATCACAAAATTGACTCCGTCATTTTCCTTTCTTGGGATTACGTGGGCCATGAAGTGCTGCGCCCTTTGGCCGGCAGCAACCCCGTTTGCTACCAAAATGTTAGTTCCCTGCGCATCAATTCCCCTAAGCATTGAATTTGAGAGTGATTTTGCTATTGAAAAAAGATGCGTAATCTCATCTTCAGGAATCTGCGGCATTATCGAATAATGCTCTTTGGTCATCAAAAGAATATGCCCCGGATTTGCAGGATTAATGTCAAGAACCCCAATAGTTCTCTCATCCTCAAAAATTTTCTTTGACTGCACTTTGCCTGCGATGATTTGGCAGAATATGCACTGCTTTTTCTGGAACTCCTTAAGCTCTTCTGGAGACATTCCCTTGATTTTTTCCTGCAGCGCTTTTAGCTGCTCTTCATTCATTTGCTCAGCCATATTTTTACCAGTTCAGCATTCCGTGGTGTTTCTTAAAGTGGTGGTAAACTGTGAACATTGTCTTTTTTACCTTCCCCTCAGCCTGTTTTTTGGATAACAGGCCCTGCATTATTTCAGTCTGCGACACTTTTTTCTTTGCAGTCTTGACGTTCTTGTTTTGCTTAAATGATAAAAACAGTTCCGCAAATCCTGAAAAAACAGAAAGGAATGCTCCGCCTTGAGGATAGGTTTCCTTTTTTGGCTCTTTTTGCTCAAATTCCTCGCCTGCTTCCTTAAGGTATCTCATAAGCTCGTCTCCAAGAGATTCAAGCGCTGCCTTGACAGAGCCGTCTATTACTCCAAGAAGCTGGAAATCCTCCTGCTGCCTCATTCTTTTGTAGTTCTCAATCTGCTTTTCATCCCAGGCATATGCCCTGAAATTAATCTCAACTCTTCCAAGATGAAGCGGCCCTCTCTGGTATTCCTGCGAATAGTTCATTTCCGGCCTTGTGCGGAAATTGTAAGACATCAGTATGCATTGATGGTATTTTCCCGAGGGCTTTACGGCAATAAGCTCAACATCAATCATCGAAGTCTCAAATGCAACAATTAAGTCTGGAGAATCAGCTTTTGACTGGTCAAGCTGCATTCTTTGAATGTTCTTCAGGTATGGCTTTACCCAGGTTATGTACATTCTTATAATCTCGAAATGCTGCCTTAGGTATTTTAGTGTAAAAACTCGTCGGTTTTTCAATTCCCCGTATGAATGCTCTTTCCAGGCAAGATAAGCTCTTAGCTTTCTCATCAATACCTCGCGCACTTTTCGGTTAAACTGCCCGCGCTCCCGCTCTACAACAATGTCCACATCTTCCTGCTTGTTTGGATGCGTTGAGAAAAACAGGTCTGGCAGTGTCGTGAACTGAACTTCCCGTGCCATTCCGTAAACTGAAGCGGGATTTTTTGCGCCCTGTTCAACCAGGTCAACCCAGATTCCCTTTAGTGTTATCTCTGCGCTTTCAGCGCTTGGGCTGTTTGAAAAGCTGTCTGTGTAATAGCTTAACCTTTCATCAAGTATTCTCAATTCTCTGACAAGCTGGAAGAGCTCTCGTACCATTTTTCCGATTGTTGCCAAAAACTGGCTTACCTTATCCTGCTGCAGCCCGAGGCGCTGTTGGTTTGCGCCAAAAAACGCGGAATTTTCTGCTGCGGCAAACACATCAGTTACTTTTTCAATTCTTGCAAAACCGCCAAAGTACCGAAGATAGTGCAAAACCCAGAAATACGGCTCTTCAATTGAGATATTGTATCCTTCATAATGCAGCCGGTACCTTCTTGCAGGGCTTGGATACCCGGTGCTTATGGTAGTGCCCCTGTATTCCTCGCTCTTCTCGTTATCCGCTGAATTGTCATCTTTGACAAATCCAAATTTTATTAGGTCCGAGTCAGTTACCATTTTTTTCTTTTTTGTTTAATACAATAATGTTTCTTGAGCTTAAAGTTTTTATTAATCCTGATTAACTTTGCTTTGGATGCTCATGTCCCACTGTTTTTCGTTCATTTAGCTCGCCAATATGCCTGATTTTTTCGCTCACAAATTTTTTCATGTCAGTCCCGAATTTTTCTATCAGTACCGAAGCGTGGACGCCTCCCAAAAAGTGCGGCAGTATCACATAATTGGCGCCGGCCTCATACAGCTTGAATGCCTCGTCAATCTGGTGTGAAGTCATCACGACAACTGTCTTTTTGTTTGAGGACTTCACTTTTTCAATTATCAAAAGGCTTGACTCAAGGTGAGGTATTGTAGAAACCACAAGCCTTACATTCCTGAAATCAAGCTCGTCCAAAAGCTCAGGGTCAGACACGTCCCCATACCTATAGGGGATTTTTTCCTTCATCATAAGGCTGATTATCTCAGGGTCATAGTCTACAACCAAAAAGTTCTTTTTCATTTTTTTAAAAGACCGGACAAGGCTAAATCCAATCCTGTTGTACCCAAAAAGCATTATTTCAAAATTATCGTCATTCTTGGCATAAAACTCCTCCTTGAGCGTTTTTCTTTCAAAAATTCCAAGAAACGGTGATAGCTGCCTGTACAATCTGTCACTTTTCATTTTTAGGTATGTTGAGCCTGCTATTGAGATAAGGCCGACAAAAGTAACAAGCGAGATTGTTTCCTGAGTTACATGGCCAAGGTTCATTCCTACAAATAAAATTATGAGCGAAAACTCGCTAATCTGGGCAAGTGAAATGCCGGTCAAAAACCCGACTCTTTTTTTGTAGCCAAGGCTTCCCATTATTGCCATAATGACCAGGGGCTTGATTAATAATACAAAAGCTGAAAGTACAATTATTTTTAATATTAAGCCTGAAGTCATTGTAATCACAAGCTGCGAGCCTAAAAGTATGAAAAAAAGAGTGATGAAAAAGTCGCGCAGCGGCTTAAGCTTGTTGCCTATTTCAATGCTAAAAGGAGACGAAGCCATGCTTATTCCTGCAAATAATGCTCCAATCTCTATTGAAAACCCTATCCTTGTCAATAGCAGCGAAACCAGAAAAACCCAGCTTATCCCAAAGAGAAACAAAAGCTCCTGCGATGTAGCAATAAAGCGCAAGACTCCTTTCAAAAAATACTTGCTGACAAAAAGCATCAGTACCACTATCCCAAGAAATTTTGCCGTCGTAAATATGATCATGTCAGATGCCGAGCCGCCGCTAAATCCTGATGCCATGAACACCAAAATGAATGCAGCAGCCAAATCCTGCAAAAGCAAAATTCCCATTATTATCCTGCCGTGGAAAGTGTCAATTTCGCGCTTGTCTGAGAGTATCTTTACTGCGATTATCGTGCTGCTGAATGAAAGGCCAATTCCCGTATACATTGAGACGATGTGCGAAAATCCAAGCAGGTATGAAAACATATACCCAAGCCCAAAAGTCAGCACAATCTGTGCAATTCCGCCTACCAAAGAAATAAAACCAACTTCCTTGACATTCTTAATGTTCAGGTTTAATCCCACAATAAAAAGCAAAAACGCAACTCCGAGCTGGGAAAAAATCTGGAGCGTTTCCGTATACCCTAAAATGTCGAGTACAAACGGGCCTGCAATTATGCCGCTTATTATGTAGCCTATTATGAGCGGCTGCTTTATGGATTTCATGAACATTGATGCAAATGTAGCGATTGCAAGTACAATGCTCAGCTCAAAAAAAATATTTTCGGCCATGCTTTGGTTTTACCTGACTATTCCATTATCCTTAAGTCATCCCTCTCTTCAAATTTTCGCGATTGCCTTTCACTTAAGTTAAGCTCAATCACGTCGCTGTCATTTAACATTCTCTCTACCTCAAATCTCGATTTCCCGAGAAGCTTCGCCAAATCTTCCACTTTCAGCTTTTACCACCGCCTTTCTTCTTTTTTAGTTCCAGAATAAATCCGTTATCGTGCTTTTTGAATTCAAACTCCATTCCCTTGCCAAGGCCTTCGTATTCTGCGAGAATTTTTGGGATGGTAATTACAAGCTGGCCACTTGGGAGCTTTTGTACTTTTACCATCTTTAAACTAGTATTTTAACTATTATTTTTAATATTATAAAAATCAGTTGAAAAAAGATTGAAATAAGTGTTTTTTAAAGCCATTTTTAAGATGTTTTAATAAATTGTTTACGAAATATTTTAATTAATAGTATTTAAATCTTCCGATTTTGCGCATTTTTGGAAATTTTGAAGACAAAAAACAAAATTAGCAAATTTAAAATACCTAATGTGGATTCCATTGGGTATGGGGGCTAATAAGGTATTAACTTCAGCAATTGCTGCATGGTTGGCAGTATCTTCTGCATCTTCTTTGTCATGTGTGGATAATGCACCCAGTCAAAATAATAAGAATAAAGCAGCCGCAGCACAGAACCTTCAATCGTCAGATTTGGAACGTGTGTTATCACACTTTAATAGATTCTCTGGGGAGGAAGTGGTTTCACTTAGTAATGAAATAATTACTGAAAAATATTCAGGTTATAAGATAAATGAAATCCAATTTATTACTGGAGCTTTAAAGGATGGCAAGGCTATAAGAAAGTATCTTGAAGATTATGAGCCACAATATATAGTGAGTGGTGGCAAGCTTGTTTTTAATGGGGGGTACGATGGATGTGCATATATCGATGATCCAACCCATTGGATAGGTGCAAACCATCCTAACTATTTTGTCCCAATAATTGAAGTTTTTGAGGGTGGAAAACCGATAAAGCAATATGGGATATTCTTTCACACAGAAAAAGAAGGAATTGATAGACACGTAAATGTTGTAAGGCTTCCGGATAAAGATAAATTATTGTTGAATCCCAATCAATTTCAGAATATGCATCCGGATGTTAGAAAGGAGCGTATTGCCACATACAATCAATTCATCCCCAAAAATATGCAGGATGCAGCTCCAATCCCATAATTTAGCTTTTGTTCTCAGAAATTTTATTACAAACCACAACAATTTTAAAGGGTGCCCAACAAATTTCTGGTATGGAATCCAATCCAAAATGGGTAAAAAAACAGGGACTTTCAAAGCACTTTAAGATAATAAAATCCAAAAAATGGGATGGTATTAGGGATTTTGTATTTGATAATGGCCGTTATATGTTTCTCAAAAATTACAAGAAAACCAAAGAAATAGGAGTTGCGATATGCGATTACAAACATACAATCTCAATGGAATTTCGAGGCAAAAGGGCCCAGGATATTTACCAGACTATTTTTGATTACAGCATTAAGCACAATAAAAACTGGTTTACAAGGCTTGACCACGCAGCTTATCTTGGAAAAGAGCTAAAGAAGGCTGAGATTTGCCTTGCTGAAGGAAAAGAGTATGTGCAGGAATGATATCTGTATTATCAGAAACTCCTTATGCTTCCGGATTTATGAAGGTTGTTAATTACACTTGCCCCTGTGCTTTGGAAAATATTTGGATGATGCATCTTTCTGTCGAGGGCCATAAGGTACGCCAAAGGAACTGCTATTTCTCCTAAAAAATATACTCTCCTAAGGTCTTCCGGCAATCTTACGTTTTGAAAATTGTAGAGTACAAAACCTTTTTTTGTCGGCAGTGCAGCGTAAGCTGATACAATTTCCAAAGGATTATCTCTCCTGACAAAAAGTCCTTGTGTTGATTTATCGGGCACAAGGATATTACGGATTAAATAATGAAAATCATTTTCGAAGTCATTAAAATCTACGCCAGAACCTGCAAGTTCATCAATCAATTGGTTAGATATTCTTGGCATTTCATCTTGGTCAATAACCACCTTTGTAAATCCCTTGAAATACAAATAATGCGCTAAGCTTGAAGTGGAATTTTCCAACCCTTTTTTGATTCCTTTGTCGACCGGGCTGAATGAAGAATCTTTAGCTCTTGATAATCTTATTGCGCTGACTTCACCCGGCAAAAAGTAAAATCCTTCTGAAAGGAGCTGGTCATTTCCAAAATTAATCCTCAATGTTGCAGGAATCCTATAGTCGGCGTTTAGCGGCATAAATTCAATGTTCCTGAAGGAAGCGCTTTTTGCGTCATTTCCTCCAGATTCTTCTTTTGATTTAAACTCGTAGGGAAGGTGAACATTGAATGATGCATTTCTTCCAGTAGGAAAACCTTGCATAAGTGCTTTTTCCATATAATCTGCCAACTTACCCCTATACCCGAAATTTGGAAGTTCTTGGAAAGAATCAGATGAATCAATCAACACCTCAACATTTACCGCATTGACTTGCGAAGGATAATCCCGAATTGCAGAATACAAGATTTCATTTATTTCTCTGTATATTGAGACGCTTGAGCCTGCGCTTGCTGTTTTTATCAATCTTAGCATATCCTCAAGCGATTTGTTCAACTCTTGCACACTAAGTTCGCCTGAATTCATGTCTCTGGAACAGGAAGGAAGTTTAAAAGCTTTACTATTGTTACCACTATAGAATAAGTATATTAAACAATCCTTTTAATCTCTTCAACCATGTCGCTTGCAAGGTAAGTAAACCCTTTTTTCTTTTTGAGTAAAATATCCCCTATCAATCCGTTAAAGTATGCCCCATTGACTGCACTTTGCATTAAATCCCTGCTTTGTGCCAGAAATCCTGCGCACAAGCCTGCCAAAACATCGCCGGTTCCGCCTTTTGTCATTCCGGCATTGCCTGTTTTGTTATAAATTATTTTATCTTTGGAGATAATCACGTCGATTTTTCCCTTTAGCAGGATTATGTTGTTTTTATCAAGAAATTTTTGGTTTATGGATTTTATTAGTTTTGCTTTTTTCGCAATGTTTTTTTCATTAATGATTTTTTTTATTGTTGTTTTGTTAATTTTTGAATTTGCAAGAAAAATTTCCAGCTCTTTTGAATGCGGAGTTATTATTGAGTTTTCGCAGCCGTCCATTGATATTGATTTGATTGCGTCGGCGTCAATTACTTTTAATTTCTTAATTTTGCTTATTGCCTCTTTGCAAAATTTTTTGGTTTCTTTTTTCAAGCCAATACCATTGCCAATCAATAACACATCAAATTTTTCCATTTCTTTTTTTATAATTCCAAAATGAGCCGGCTCAAAAAACTTTTCTTTTAATTTTATAGTCATTAAATCAGGAGAATAAGCATTAATTGCCCATGCGACTTTTTCTGGTGCAATTATCTTGACCAAGTCTGCGCCGCTTCTTAGTGCTGCAAGGCCTGACAGGGTTATTGCCCCGACAAACTCTTCAGAACCGCCGACTGCCAAAACAAGCCCGTTGTCGCCCTTGTGGCTTTTTTGTTCTCTTTTTGGCAGTCTTATATCTTTTCCTGTTATAAACTCCATCTTAGTCTGTTTGATTTAAGAATTCTTAAATGTTATGAAAATCAAACTGCCGGGTTTGGCAGCCCTATGTCAATAACAACTGTCTTGTCCGCAAATTTTTCAAGCCCTTTTTTGATGTCGTGAAAAGTTATTATGAGGTCTGCGTTTAAAAAGTTTTCAACTACATTTCCTGTGTCGGGGTCAACGCCTGTAGGTATGTCAACTGAAACTTTGTAGGCTTTTGACTCGTTAATCTTGTCAAGTATTGACACTATCTCGTGCTTTAATCTTCCGTGAATGCCTATCCCGAGAATCGCGTCAACTATTATGTCATAATCATCAAAATTGACTTCCTCATCCACAAGAAACTGTATCCTGCCATTATGTTCAATCTTTTTGAAGTTGGCCAGCGATTCTTTTTTGAGCTTGTTTTCGTCGCCAATGAAAAGAACATCAACTTCAGATTCTTCCGACAGGTATCTTGCCGCAACAAACCCGTCTCCTCCGTTGTAGCCGTGGTAGCACACAATCAAAATTCTTTTCTGCTCAATGCCGATTCTTTCTTTTATTATGCGGTAAACCCACTTTCCGGCGTTTTCCATCAGGACAATTCTTGAAACACCGCTTGCCTCTTCCAAATTCCTCATTTCCTGGCTTGTTATCATTTTAAATTTACAACCTGCGCTATTTTTTCCTTTGCCCGCTCATTATTGTCAAATTTTTCAATTAGTGCTGAAATTTCATCTCTGCTTTTGTATCCAGACTCAGCCAAAAAATCCGTAAAGTCTATTTTTTCCGAAAGCTGAATTCTTTTAAGCAAAAATTCGTAAGGATGGTTGACTGCAGGCCTTATTTTCTTCTCCCTTATGAGGTCAACTATTAAATTGTTGGACCACTCTATTATCAAGTCGTTCTCAACTGCATTAGCCAAAGATTCATCCGGAAATGCAGCCTTTAAAAAACTTATCATTTTTTCAAAATCCCCGGGTATCTGGGGTGTTATATTTTTCATTGCCCCGCATTCCCCGAACATTTTTTTTGGGTCTTTTTCTGAAAAAGGGCTTCTGTTAAAGGGAAAAAGCCTGCATACATAGGCTCTTTTTGTGTGGTAAATTGAGCATTTATTTTCTTTCAAAAAAGGGCATGCGTCAGTTTTTGAATCCATGAAATAATTCAGGATTATTGACCTGCCAGAGTTTAAGTCAAATATCACCCTGAGCGGCTTGACGTTTGCATCCACATTTGCCTCTTTCTGCCATTCATTGAATCGCTTTGCCTCCCAGTCCCAAAGCGGAAAAGTCATTTTTTCTATTGGGACAAGCTGGACGACAGGCAGCTTTCCAAATGCAAATTCCTGCAGGAATTTCTTGTCGTCATTTGAAATCATGCCGCGAATATGCGAGCAGCATGTGCCGCATGCATTGCATTTGAATGCAGGTGTTCCTGAGTTTATTTTTATGAACATTTAATCACTTTTGACTTTAAACCCGCCTGACGGCAAAGCACGTATGATGTCGTCCACAGTCCCTCCTATCTTATGCCTTATAATCTTAGCAGCCGAGCTCACTTTTTCAGAGCCCTGGATTAAGACAAGATATTTTTCGCAGTGCGCTTTTACAGATTCAAGCGGCGCTGCCATTATTTGGCTTTCTTTGGTAATTCCGATTGCAAGATTGACTTTATTGTCGATGTAATTTGTCTTTCCGTAAATCATGAACGCGCCCTTGCTCATGTATTCCCCTGACTGAGCCTTTTTGCTGACCTGCTCAGGGGACACATAAAACACAGGGCTTGTCTGAAGCCCCATTTTCCAGACCCTTGAGAAAGTGCAGGTTGCATCCGCAGTCTCAAGCTTCGTGTTTTCCCCGATTTTTTTGTTTTCGCTTTTTATCACAAAAAAAGGCGAGCCTGCCAAGTCTGTATGAAACACTAAATCATTTGCATCAGTATGCTTTTTTATCACAACTTCGTTTGATGTGGCATCCCGTCCACCAATCACAAGAAACCCTTCAGAGCTCTTAAACCACCTAAATTTTTCATACCATTCTTTTTTGCGGCTTGAAAATGCCTCATTTTTTTCGTTTTCCACGATTTTCTTCTGGTGCTTCGCCTCAAGCTCTTTTATTTTTTTGAGGTTTCCTTTCAGGGCCTCTTTTGCACCTTCAATTTTTTTCTTTATCTTCTTGGCCCGCTCAAAATAAGCTGACGCGTTTTCCTCAATGCTTTTCTTTAGCTCAAGTGTAATTGTTGTCATATCTTGATTGTATTCTCCATTGTTTTTATAGTTTATTGTATTGGTCGTATATTCTAACTAAACAAAATTTTAACAGCATCTTTTAATTCAATCGGTCGCTTTGCGACATTAGTTACACTCGGGCATTTTTTGATTAGCACTAAAATTTGCCTCGAATATTTCAATAATTTTACGTAACGTGGATGAACACCGAATGCAGAGGGAAAATCCATACGCAGTGTGGATTTTACCTTTGTGAGTAGGGTTTTCACAAAGAAAACCCGTGTGTGAATCCTAAATTGCAAAAATTGCTGCCATATTAATCCTAAAACGATAAACTCTCACAATTTAAAAATGAGAAAAACTCTCTTAAAATCTAATTAAGCAGAAACAGTAACCCTGTTTGAATTTGCCAAAACAACATTCTTGCCGGAATTTGCACGGGCAGAAGCCGAAGGCAGATTGAATTCTCCAAGAATTGGCAGTCTTGATTTCATCCTGTATGATAAAACGCGCTCGTCTCCCGGCTCTAAGGACTCTATTTTCCATTTCATTATGACTCCTTTCTTTGGGTGGGTCAATATTGCGTGAGGCTGTATTGAGCCGACGGCGGCTTCTTTTTCGACGTGTGCTATATGGGAGACATTGTCCATGACTTCGATGTTTTCAAGCTTCTTTGCGCTCCGGTTTTTGACCTTTATCACAATCTTTGCCTCCGAAATTGCGCCTTCTTTCATTGTCACGTTCGAAACGCTTTTTGATACAACCATGGGGCTTCTGAAAAGAAAGTAAAGCACTATTGAAATTATTACAAGCGCAATGATTATGGGGATAGGCCTGTAGTTTTCAGTTACCCTAACCTCCATTTTCCTTTCGCTGTCAAGCTTGACAGGCCACACAAATACTTTTTGGCCGTTCTCCGTTGCCGTCTGGGCTTTAGGGGATGTTGTTGTAAAAAGCATCTTGATCGAGCCTGTCGGGATTTTTATCGTGCTTTTGTAATCCGGATTGTTTGAAACTACGCTTGCGCCATACCTGACTTTTAAAAATGATTCCTGCTTTGGGATTTCTGTGAGCACTCCATACTCAGTGACGATAAAGTCTGAAGAAACGGGGCCTGCTATGAGCTTTTCGTTAAGGAAAACAGTCATTGTGAGGGTGTCAGAAGCCGGCAATTGCAGGTCGTCAAACTTCTTTTTCAGGTCAATTGTCTTTACTTCCTGCGGCCCTAGGGTTGTGTTGAATATTTCTTTTAATGAATTGCTGTCAAGCACGATTTTGAGATTTTTGTAATCAAGCACGTTTTGGTTGTTTATGCCAATCTTGATTGAAAATTCCTGCCTTGGGTCTATTTTATCATCAATGCTTAAGCTCGGAAGCACTGTTGGCTTGTATCCGCTTATGAGGGACTCAATTGACTTTATCCCGATTGTCACAGGAACTTTCTGCTCTTCTTCTGTTCTTTGAAGCGCGATTCCCAAGTCAAGAGTAAATGTGTCAACTGAGGTGATATAAAGCGGATCTACAAAAAGGCTAAACGATGCAGAGTTTTTTGCCGGCACTACAATGGATATCGGATTTTGCAATGGCACTGTATACATGTCCCAAAAAGGATATCCGGATTTTTTTACAAGAAACTCCTCTTTAGTGTCAAGGTCGTTGTATACCGTAATGTTATATTCTGCAACCTCATCCACAGTTATCTTGTCTTTTATCGGCTGGACTTCGGCCCGAAATGAGAATGCAAAAGCAGAAGCTGAAAGTAACACAAACAGTATTATCAGAATCGAGAACTTAAACTTTGTATTCATGATGCACCTTTTTTATGCTTTTTAAATTGCCTCACTGATATATAAATCTTTCCCATGCAGCCGAATTGATTTTTTAGAAAGCTTTAAATACATTTATTCCGAAAAAACCATGATGCCTAAGCCAAAACTAAGTGATTTTCTACAAAACCTGGATGCCGCGACACCTACTGTTTATGTGCAATATAAGGGAATTTTTGACATGGAAGACCTATACCAGTCAATAGCGGATTTCTTTAGGCAAAAAAAATTCAAGTTTTATGAAAAACAGCAGAGGTTAAGAAGGCCCGGCCCTTTTGGCCCTGAAATATTCCACCATTTTGAGGGAATCAGGGAAGTTGAAGAATATTATCAATGGAAGCTTGTAATCAAGATTGAAACTTATGACATGCACACTGTAGAAGTAGTGCAAAAGGACGGCACAAAGAAAAAAATGGACAAGGGAAGGATATGGATACAGCTTAGCGGCATTGTGGAGACTGATTACGACAAGGTATGGGAGCAGACTGCATTCTTGGCAAAGCTAAAGAGCTTTTACAATAAATATGTCATAAGAAAAAACCTTGAAGGTGTGTGGTGGGATGAGCTTTATTACAACATAGTCTTAAAGCTGCATTCGCTGATAAAAGAAAGGCTGAAAATGGCTTCGGAAGGTTATGAGCACAGGCACTTTTCAAGGGTGCATTGAGAAACCAAATGGGACACGTAAAAATAATTGTTGACCACGAAAAGCTTGAATACAGCGGCCCTTTCAGTGCAAATGACCTTTTCAAGTCAATTGAGAACTTTCTTATGGAGCGCGGCTTTGACAAAAAGCAGGAAAAGGATTTTGAGCAAAACACTTCAAATGGAAAATTCATCGAGTGGCAGATAAACCCCTGGAAAAGAATTACAGATTACGTAAGGTACATGGTTAAGGTGAGGGTCCTTGGATACGAAATAGTCAAGACAGACCTTGTTGTTGACGGCAAGAAAAAGAAAGTTGATACGGGAAGAGTTATAATAGTAATTGACGGGTTTATCGAGTATGATTACGAAAGCAGGTGGGAAGACAACCCTTTTTTGTTCCTGATGAGGACTGCTTATGATTACTTCATAAACAAAGTTTATACTGAAAACTTTGAGCAAAAGCTTTCGCACGACATTAACCATTTATATGACCACATAGAAAAATTTTTCAATATGTACAGGCATTATTCAGTCATATCAAGTCACGTTCATTAAAAAACTAAAATGGCAGAAAGAAGACAGGTTCTTTATGATTTAAGGGTTTCTTACAGCGGCCCGTTTGTTGCCGAGGAACTTTATGCGGCAGTGGACAAGTGGATTACAGGGCACGGATACGACAAGGAACACAAAAAAAAGCTTGAGCACGTCACACAGGGCGGGAAAAAGATAGAGTGGCTTGTCCAGATACACACACATCTTGACGACCTGCACCACGGCCTCATTGTCCTGCGTGTCTTGATGGATAACATAACAGAAGTAACAATGAAAAAAGGCAAGAAAAACTATCTTGTCAATAACGGCGACGTGCTTGTCAATATTGATGCGTTTATCCAGTCCCATATACACGCAACCTTTTACCATTCAAGGCCGGTCTATTATTTTTACAGGGCAATGGTTGACAGGTTCATAAAGAACTTCTGGAGCTTTAAATGGGACGGCACGGTTGGCGGGCAGGGCCATGACCTGTTCAAGACAATAAGGCATTTCTTTGATGAGGAAAGAAGAAAGTATGTTTGACTTTTAACTGCATCCGGCTATCCTGCAATACTGCTCATTTGTAATGAACTTATATTCTTTCAGTATTTTCAGCTTGTTTGTTATTCTTTCAGAATGTTCGGGGTCTCCATTAAGGTAATACTTCCTGAAATAATCAGGGCTAAACATATGGATCCTTGCAGTTATTGTAGCAACGTCTTCATAATAATTGGCGCAGGAATGGGGATCCAGGCACCCATATCTTGGATTTGAGCCTCCATCTGCCCATGTCCTTGAAACCCGCCCTTCAGAATCTCTCAATGGGCCCATATCATTTCCATAGACTGCTCCTGGATTGTCTGTATCGGCCCCGAGCTTGTTTTCCCCTGCAGCTGCATTCCATTTCTTCTCAAACGACTGGTAGTCTTTTTTTGACCTTGCCAAAGATTTTTCTTTCTCCTCTATAAGAAAATTGTAAGTATGTGCTATCTCATGGGGAGTTGCCTCTTCATTAAGGCTTCCAAGCAGGCTTTCAAACCTGAGCCTTAGAACCCTGTCTTCCATTGTCCATGCAACGCTGCCTTTGCCGCCTTCAGGCGAAATTCTTTCAAAATCATCATTTTTTAGTATGATTATTTCCTTTACGCCGCTCCTCATTTCAGGAGTAAGCGCGCCAAGCAAATCGCTCATCCTCTTGACTCTTGATGAGTCAAGCTTTTCGGACTTTGGGTTTATCTTTATTGCAGGAAATATTTTGCTTAAATCCCTGAAATCTTCGTAATTAAATTTTAGTGACTCGCTTATTTTTCCAGAGATTGAGTTAAACAAGGACATTCCTTCCTTGGAACCCAGTTCAACCACCCCTATTTCATTGTAATTGCTTACAATTATCTTTCTTGCAGTTCCTGTGTTCCTGTCATAAAGAAGCGAGTTGCCTTCCTTGTCTTTTATTACTACAGTCATAGGCGAGCTTTGGGGCTTGCCGTTCCATCTCAAGTCAAGCTGGTTGATGTCAAAAAGGACTTTTGAGTTTTCGAGTTTCACGCTTGTAAGCCCGGAATTAATTTCAAAATAGGAATTGCTCCCTTTTTGAGTTGCCGTAACAAGCGGAATCTCACCTGTTTTTTCCCTGTTTTCAATAGATATTGCAGTATTTGGCCCGACATAAAGTTTTACGGAATCTCCGTCTTCTATCTTTATTGGGCTCTTTGTATTGCTGCGTTCAAAAATCACTTCAAATTCCCCATTTTGCCCTGTCGAAAAGGCCACGCTGTTCTGGCTGTCAAAGGAAACATAGTTTGTCCCTTCAGGCTTTTCTCCGTTGTAAAATACCCTTACATCTCCGCTTCTTGGCGTGATTTTTATTCCGTTTATTATTGCAGTTTCTCCCTCGCGCACGCTTGTTTTTGAACTGTCAACATTCACCGAACCCTGCATTTCAAAAGAAACAGGAACTACGCTTACAGTAACATCCTTTCCGGATTCAACTTCGAGCTTGTTGTCATTTGGAATTTCCAGCTTTGCCTCTTTTGGCCGAACAGCAATTGAGCCTTCCTTTGTTACATAAAATATGACATTTGAATAGCTCAAAGGGGATACAAATGATTTTCCATATCTCATCCCTTGGGAAGAGAATTCAAAAAGCGATTTGTCAGAATTTGCAGAATCAAAGCTGCAGCTTTTGCAGAAGTCACCTACATATTTTTGCAGGTCTACTTTGCTGAACAGGTTTTGGCTTTCTATAAGCCCCCAGTCAACCTTGGTATAATCTATCTTGCTCCAGTCAAGAGAAGGGTTTGTGTAAGTATCGACTGAGCTGTATTCAGGGCTTGGCGCAACTGAATTATCTGCCAGCAGACTGATAAATACAAAAAAAGCGAATAAAACTATTTTCTTCTTATTCATTTTTTATCTCCATTTCAAATGAGCCGTAATCCTTGTTTTTAAGCGAATCTTCAATTTTTATCCAGACTGTGTAGTTTCCGGTTTGATTTTTTTCAGGCGTGAACTTTATCATGCCGTTTTTGCTTATTTCAAATATTTCCGTAAAGTCCGAAAAAACAGGATTAAATCCCTTGCCCCTTACCTGATATGAAAACTCCTTCCCGGAAAATGCCTGAAGCCTTGGGTCCAAATCCAGCCTTGGCTTGTAATCGGTTGCGCTTATTTTTTCATCAGCGCATTTGGCAACGAGCCTTTCAAAGCTTTTTTCAGGAATGTCTTTTGGAAGGTTATCACAGGAAGTGTTTTGATATTTTATTGAAAATGCATAGACCAGCCTTTTGTTTTGCGATGTGCTGTTTCTTGAAAGCAGCACAGTGACGTCCATATCGCCAGTCTGCACTATGCTAAAAGTTTCATTTCTTTTTGTTGCAGATTCAATAATGCAGCTCAGGCAGAAATTGTACGGGTCTCTTGACTGCTCATTTATTATTTCCCTTCCGCTTTCATAAAGGTCATAAAATTCAGGCCCGTTTATGATTTCTTCAATCTTAGGGACAGATGCAGTGTTTTCGCTGTTTTTTATTTCAATGCCAGTAATAGCATCCAGGATGACATACTCTTTTTGCACGGATGTTTTAATGCTGATGCCGGACTGGTTAAAATAAATTTTATAGTCTTCAAATTCCCTGAGGCTTTCAAGGCAAAAATGCAGGTTTTGTGCAATATAATCAGAAATTTCTTTTTCAATTATCGCCTTGGAAGGATTTGTGGACTTATTTTTGTAAAAATGATACGAAGTTTTTAGTGAAGAGTCGGTGGCAATATTTTTCGGGATTTTAAAATAACCTCCCTGGGAGGCTACTATGCCTATTGCCTGCTCCCCGACTGATTTGAGGCAGATTTCAAGCGAGCTGCGGACAGCTGAAGAGTCGAGTGAAAAATCAGTGACTTGTTCAAGCCCGGAATTTAGGCTTTCAGGACTTGGCTTTTGCAGGTATATCACAAAAGAAGCTCCTATAAAAACCACGAAGCATATTATCAGGATGAGTGAAATCTGGCTCTTTTTACTTTTCATGTTTTTTTCCTATCCTGATGAGTTTTTCAATGTAGCTTGAAAGCTTCATCGTCCTCTTCAGGCACTCTCCCTCAAGTTCTTTTAGTAGTGACTTGTCTAATGTGATGCTTACCCTGTCCTTTGTGATTTTTGTCTTCGGCATTAAAAGTAATACTTATAATATTAGTAATACTTTATAAATTTATTGTATCTGAGGAAAAATTAATATACTTCGGCATTTATTGATTGCCAATGATTGCAGCAATAAAAATTGAAGGATACATCAATGGAAATCACAAACGTATTCTGGCACTGCTGCACCAGGAAGAGGAATATCTCAAAGAGTTTTATATGGCTATAATGCAGGACTTGCTTGAAATAAGAAACCGGGCATCAAGAAATGATGCAATTACCCTTATAAGCGACCTTAATTCTTATAGGGATAAACTTGAAGAATTAAAAAAATTTATTTCGGACGAAACTCTAAAAAAACAGATAGGGGACCTCATAAAAAAAATGAATTCTTTTGCGCAAAGCTACGCGGAGGATTCTCGCAGGTCTCTTTTCATGAAAACTTCAGAAAGAGTTGGTTCATTTGTCGCGTCAATGATGTCAGGATTGAAGGAACTAATAAGCGAAGATATGAAGGCTAAATTCCGGGAATTAAGAAACCTTGAGGAACAATTTGCGTAGCCTTTGAAACAGCCTAATTCTTTATTCCAGCGGCACCTGGCTCCACAAAGTCCAGTCGTTTGACGGCGCATATCCTCCGAAAATATAATTTGGGGGCTTTGCCTGCCCGAAGTATCCAAATTGCACATCCCCCCATGCTTGAGGTGAATTTCCTTTAAATCCCATCCCGTAAACAGAAGTCCCGAAATATTTCCACGTCTTCATTAATCCGTGAAAGTCGCTTAAGTCAGTTGACGCGTCAGCGCCCGGTTCTACAGTTATTGCCTTGTCATAGCCGTATTTTTTTATAGTCGACAGAATGTCCCTTACAGGGCTGTTACCCTGCCCCGGCGCGAGATGGTCGTCGTGATACCCATAATTGTCTGCAAGGTGAACATTTCCAACCATATGGTCTTTTGCCAAACTTTCAATCTGCTTTACGGCCCAGTGGTTGAAAGCTGCGTCATTGTCTTCTTTGGATTTTCTTGGGTCTTCCTGCCAGTATTTTCGCCATAGGTTTATGTGGCCAGTGTCAATTGTTGCCTTGACGTGCTTTTCTGCAATTTTTACTGCTTCTTCCCTGCTTACCCCCATATAATATGGGTTTGGCTGAAGATATTTATCTTCTCTTATCAGGTCTAGTTTCTCCTTTGTCAGTTCTTCAGGCTGCATGCTTGCGCCATAAGGAATTTCAGGCTTTGTCAGCATGTCAACAACCCTTTCTCTTGTCTTGCTTATTATCCATTTAAGCTCTTCTGGATGGCCGCCAAACCTTTCGGGAAAAATATGTTCGATGGCAAGGACAACAGGATTATTTGGGTCGCTTGTTTTTCTTATTGCGTGCACTGCAGCTTCCGCGTAAAGCCTTATTCCATGTTTTTCCAATCTTTTTATTGGAGTGATTATGTGCTCCTTTGTCTCGTGAGTGTCTCTAGCTTGCTGTTCTTGTCCTGCTGCTGTTGACCTGTCATAATCAAGCCTTCTTTTTACATCAAATTTTGCTTTTTGGATAAGTTCCAAAGGATGCTTCATTTCAGGGGCAGCAAAACCTTGTGTAATCTGCTGAATTTCTCTGTCTTCCCTGAATATTTTCCATTTTTCATTTTCTGGAAGTTCTGCATCCAATTTTTTATAATACTCTTCCGCTTCTTCAAGTTTTTTAAGTGACTGCACAAGTGATTCAGAATCTCTTGAAAATTGCAGTGACCACCCTCTTGCAACACTTTCCTGCGAATCTAAGGTTGCCTTGATATAAGCCTCTTCCGGGTACATTTTCTCATAATAGGTGGGTTTTCTTCCATTTAGTTTTTCAAACCACTTATTAAACTCCTCAGCTTCCACTCTAAAATCTTCAAAAGATTTAAGTTTTATATCAAACAGCCTTTTTATTGGGTCAAATCGCGGGACCCTCCCCTTATCAACATCATAGGGATTTTTAATGTATTTTCCATCATAGTCTATGTAATCTCCCCTTTTTATCCACATAGGCTTTCCATCCTGGTCAAATCCCTGATAGTTATTGTCTGCCTTGTTCCATACAGGGTGAGCAACCAGCCTGTCTTTTTGCACAGTTTCTATTTTCGCAGATGTCCTGTCGTCAAGAAGCTCAAACTTTGCATCCATCTCATTTGTGTGCGCCTGCTTGAAAAGAAGCCTTCCGCTTTGGTCCCTTGCAAGGTTTAATCTTCCAGATTCATCATCAAGGTACATGTCAGTCATTGGCCTTTCAAATTCTCCGGAATGGATGACAACAGAGCCTCCGCCTAAATCTCCCTGAAAATCAATTGCCCTTTTCAATTCAAACAGGTCCTGAGTTGCATTGTATAAAGAAAAATTTCCCCTTTCATCCCTCCCCATTAAGCCCATTAACTGAAATGAGGCGTGGGTCGTGAACTTCACTTCATTAGCCATTGACAATTCCCTGATTGCCTGTCTTTGGTCCTCGCCATACATCTCCGGCGTCTGGGCATTTCTGTTTCCGCTTCGGTAGCCCGGAAACTGGATTTCTATGTTGCCTGCGCCCATCCTTATTTTGGAATAAATGCCCGCAACGTTTTGCGCAGAAATTCCCATAGGGACGCTCATTCCTATGTCTTTAATGCCTAGATTTAAGTCGTCAGAAACACCATAATTATCCTTGTCAATATGACTGTGGCTGTGACCTTGTCCTCCCGAATGGCCGCTTTGATACACCTCACCTGCAATTGGGTCCATTGCGTTAAAATAATCAGTTACACCGCCCCTGTACGAAAGAGTTCCAAAATCCATTGTCCACCTTTTTTGAAAAGTTATCGTTATACTCGTATTAATAGTTTTTGGAATTTATATGTTGATCTAAATTAGAGTTAGTAGGCATTTTCAAAGGCTGCCGTCAATTTGCGAGCACCATTGAAGAATTGGTTCATGCGAAAAGGAAATTGCAATGGGAATTTTCGCCTTAAAAGGACAACAAAAGAGTGCGAGCGACGGCAGCCTGATGAAGTGGCCTTATATCTAAATTTTATTTTATCTGTTTTTTACTAAAAAAGTATATTTGAAATTATAGTTAAGCCTCGCCATTAGTTTTTAATAGTTTTATTCACTCTAAATTAAAAAGACGCTGCATTATAGTTAGGCCGCACCAATAGTGCGGCAATTATAAATTCTCAAACCCGCAAATTCGCCTTCATTTGGGCGAAAGTTATTTGTTTTTACTTTTACAATTAAATTCTGGAAGCCGATTCTAAAACCACTAGTCCTACTGATTCAGTGCTTATTATGTATGAAAATAATTAGTTTTCACTCACAATACCAAAAGCTTTAAATATAAGTTAGTAAACTAATATACTAATTTGTATACTAATATATCAAGTATTAGGCAAATGTAAGCGCAAATGAAGGGGAATGTCAGAGAAAGTGTTCTAGAGCAAGCGCCATAAAAAGAAAAATTTTAGCAGTAGCTGCTTAAATTTCATATAAAAAACAACCAAATTAGCGATAGCTGTGAGGAAAATTGGCAACTGAACTGATAAGCTTAGGGATACTATTCTTGTGCGCAATCATAGGAGGAATAATTGCAAACAGGTTCAAGCAGCCTGCTGTCTTTGGCCTGCTTTTAGTTGGTGCTATTGCAGGGCCAAGCGCATTAAACCTAGTCGAAGACCAAAGTATGGTTTCGATGATGGCTGAATTTGGCGCAATTTTGCTTCTTTTCGTAATCGGACTAGAATTTGATGCATCAAAACTGATAAACCTTGGTGCAAGGCCCCTATTGATAGGCTTTATGAAATTCGCATTTGTCCTCTTTTTCGGCTACCAGGCAACTTTGCTTTTGGGGCTTGGGCCGAAAGTGGGTTTATTCATAGGGGCCATCCTTTCATTTAGCTCAACAGTTGTTGTTGTTAAGGTTCTTGAGCAAAAACATATGTATTCGAGGAGAGAAGTGCCGCTCTTAATCTCTGTACTTATTATCGAAGACATAATTGCAGTTTTTATCCTGACTTTCTTTTCAGGAATAAAAGATACAAGTGTAAGTCTGCTTTCAACTTTTGAAAATATAATTTTTTCAATAGCAGTGCTGGTAATAAGCTATATCATAATAATGAAATTATTGAGATACCTCATTCCCTTGATACTTAAAAACAACAAAGACGAATCCACTTTTGCATTCCTCTCCCTTGCTATAGGGGCATCATTCAGTTATTTCGCAGCATCACTTGGGATAAGCCCATCAGCAGGAGCTTTCTTGGCGGGAAGCCTTATTGCATCACTTCCTAACTCAAAAGAATACGGAAAAGCAGTTCATCCGTATTCTCTTATTTTTACTTCCATATTTTTCATATCAATGGGTACTATGGTTGACCTTAAGGCAGTTCATGTAAACTTGCCTTTGATAATTGTGCTCTTGGTAACCGTATTAATATCAAGGTTTATAGCAATTGGATTTTTGACTTACCTTGTTGCAAACTTCAAAAATGACCAGCCCTTTTTTTCAAGCATAGCAATGATATCAGTAGGCGAATTTTCGCTCCTTGTTGCAAAAGAGAGCCACAAGTTCGTTCCTGAAACAGATCTGGTTTCAATAACAGCGTCAATCATATTCTTAAGCGCAATAATAATGTCATTTGGAATAAACTACAGTGAAAATGTGCGAAGCAAAGTAGTGCAAAGGACTCCGAAATTGACAATATTAAAGCTTGAAAGCATAGCAAGCTACCTAAGGAGGTTTTTTGACTATTTGGAGATTGAAAACTTTTTTACAAAAAAATTAAGGCATGAATCAAGAGTTGCATTCTTGTATCTTTCATGTTTCACCCTTTTGCTTTTTGCATTGAGGAGGGGAACTTCATTTATAGTGGGATTAGTCCCATCCTATGTGGATTACGCAGTGTATTTCATCTATGGCTGCATCGTGCTCTATATGATTTATGTACTTTACACAAAGTTTTTGGCGGTGCACTCGACATTGTCAGTTATACTAACTCACGTTGACAGCTCAAGAAACTTAAGGAAATGCACAAAGATACTAAACTGCATGCTTAAGGCCCTTGTGATGTTTTTTGCAGGAATGCTGTTCCCGTTTGCAATATTTGCATTCAACCTTGGATTTTGGGCAAACTTCATACCTTTTGCGATACTGTTTTTGTCATTTTATTACTTGAAGAAGGTAATGAACCTAATTGATGCAGGCTCAAACAGCGTAAGCATAAGTCACAAGCCAAGCCTTGTGTTTTCAAAGTTTTTGTGAAAAATCCATCACAACCTTTTTAAAGCCGCTTTATTTCACAAGACCATTGATTGCGGAGGGAAATAAATTATGGCTAGCTTTAAATTATGCATTTCAGACCCGGCAACTGGAAAAACATTCCAAAAGGAAGTAAAAGACGACATGGCCAAGGGATTCTTGGGCCTAAACATTGGCGAGACAGTTAAGGGAGACACTGTTGAGCTTTCAGGATACGAGCTCCAGATTACAGGCGGCTCAGATTACTGCGGCTTTCCAATGCGAAAGGGAATACTTGGTGCAAGGAAAAAGATTGCAATTCTAGGCGGAGTCGGTTTTAAGGGAGCTTCAAAGGGAATAAAGAAAAGAAAGACTGTATGCGGCCACAAGGTTCACGACAAAATCTCGCAGATAAACCTTAAAGTCACAAAGCCAGGCTCAAAAAAACTCACTGAAATATTTGGCGCGTCTGATGGCGCAAAGGAAGAAAAAGCTGAGGCCAAGAAATAATCCGATTTTACTTTTTTTATAATATCTTTATTTCATTTTCCACGTTAGTTCCGACAAATTAAAACTCGATTATACCAAAATTATGACCAAGAAGAAGAAAAGTGACGAAGTGCCATTGCAGCCTGTGCTAAACATAGGAATGATTGGGCACGTCGACCACGGAAAAACAACCCTTCTTGAAAGATTAAGCGGCAAATGGACAGACACTCATTCTGAAGAGCTTAAAAGAGGTATTACAATCAGGCTTGGATATGCCGACGTAGACTTGAGAAAATGCCCAAAATGTGAGGGCGCAAATGCTTTTACAACTCAGGCAACTTGCCCAACCTGCAAATCTGAAACTGAATTAATAAGAAAGGCAAGCTTTGTTGATGCCCCAGGCCACGAATCATTGATGGCGACAATGCTTGCAGGCGCTACAATCATGGACGGCGCTTTACTCCTTGTTGCTGCAAATGAAGAATGCCCCCAGCCCCAGACAAGGGAACACCTGACAGCGCTTCAGATTATAGGAATAAAAAACGTCATTGTCGTGCAAAACAAGATTGACCTTGCCAATGAAGAGCAGGCATTAAAAAACTACAACCAGATAAAGGCGTTTTTAAAAGGAACTGATTTTGAGAATGCGCCAATTATCCCAATTTCAGCCCAGCACAGGGTTGGCCTTAACTATCTTCTCTGGGCAATCAACGAATACATACAGACGCCGCAAAGAGACTCTAAAAAAACTCCTATAATGCTTGTCGCAAGAAGTTTTGACATTAATAAGCCCGGCATTACTTCCGATAAGCTTGTCGGCGGAATTCTTGGGGGAAGCCTAAAGCAGGGAATATTAAAAGTTGGAATGACTGTTGAAATTCGGCCAGGAAGGACACTTATCGAAAAAAACCAGCAGACTTACAAGCCATTGACTGCTACAATAGTAAGTGTAAATTCTGGCGGCGCAAATCTTGATGAAGTAGTTCCAGGCGGATCAATAGGTGTATTGACTTCTTTAGACCCTTCAGTTGTAAAATCAGACCAGTTGACAGGCTCAGTTGTAGGAACTCTAGGGCAGTTGCCTCCTGTATGGAGCGAGCTTTTGCTTGAAGTTCATCTTTTGGAGCGTGTTGTAGGGTCCAAGGATGAATTAAATGTCGAGCCTGTTAAAATGGGTGAAGCTTTGATGCTTAACGTTAATTCTGCAGCAACAGTAGGAATGGTTGTTGAGCTTAGAAAAAACAGGATAAGGTGTAAATTGAAACTTCCTGTATGCGCAGACTCTGAAGCAAGAGTGACAATCTCAAGAAGAATCGGAAACCGATTCAGGCTGATTGGCTACGGCGAGATTAAGGAAAAATAAATTTAGGCTACTATTTTTAATGGGACTCTCTCGTCATGACTTATTGAAGGCTTGATAACTATTGGCTCTGCATTAATGGTCTTGTCTGAGTGGTAGTATTCTAGTGCAATTTCTAATATCTTTCCCCACGTTTCAAGACTGTGATTGCGCTTTCTGAAATCCACTCTTTGGATTAGCTTGTATAAATCATAATTTTGGCGCTGTTTGCCCTGGGCATAACGAAAAAGATTTTTAGGATTCTGGAAAAGCTCAATTGCAGCTTCATTTATGACTGAGTCATCTCCCCTAAGGAGGCTTAATGCCAAAACTGCGTCCACCATAAAATGGAAATCCCTGTAGGGATGTTTTTTTGCCCTCGGACTTCTGTAATTTAAATCATAAGAAGGAT
>DATDOM010000024.1:0-3837 GCA_035293285.1 Candidatus Nanoarchaeia archaeon
GAAAGCAAATGATCGTATTCTCGACCTTACGGTAAGCTTGATCCTTGGCGATTTGTTGAGCAATCATAACGATGGGAATTGCACTATTTAATGCTTTGATCATTAAAACC
Organism: Candidatus Nanoarchaeia archaeon; assembly: GCA_035293285.1. Lineage (GTDB taxonomy): Archaea > Nanobdellota > Nanobdellia > Woesearchaeales > GW2011-AR4. The sequence continues at coordinate 111 of DATDOM010000024.1, forward strand.
CGAGTTAACCAGTAATAAGGAAGACACTTCAGCCCATTATGCGAAATTGCAAACTGATCCGTTGTATATTTTTTAGCTGAATCAGATGAATCTAAATTATGTGCAAGTTCTTGCACAAATTTTGCAGAACTCTTAGAAAGTCGTTTGCGAGCCTTTTTTACCAATTCCCCTGAAAAAGAAGAGCCTACCTTTCCAATTTCCTTGATTTTCTTTGAATCCGTATATGCATTTTCCACGAGTGGCATATTATCCTTATAAAATGGGAGAACGATCTTTGTTCGAGTTAAAATAAATGACTTTATTAAAAAGAACAAGTCATCACTTAATGCAAAATCCACATTCTCATTAAATAAATACGATTTCAACGACATCTCTATATTTGAGAAATCTTCCACATTTTGAATAAATTTTTCAATTTTCTCTTTAGCTCTCTTAAAACTTTGCAAATATTTGGGTATGTCCTTAGGAGGATCAAGAGCTATTAGAGCAATTTTAATTGCCCTAATTTGACATGCATTTTCGCCTACGAGTGGATCAAAGTTGTGGAGATTACCATTTAGGAAGGCCTCTATTGCAGCTTCAGAAGCTGTTAGTAACACTAAAAACTCATTGAGACCATCTTTAAGCCTTATTCCAGTCTTTGATGCAGTATCATATGGGAGTAAATCACTCAAACAGTTTTCATTTGCTGTATTCATCTGGAGGGTAATATCGTTTGCGATATCTGGTTCTCTAGTAAGCATTTTAGCTTCCTCCTATTCCCGCATGGGCATGCCTAAGAAAGTGGATTGATTCCAAGTTCCCTATAGGATTTTGCGTCACTGGCGATTGTTTTCTTTGCTCGATCTCTGCGAGAATTTTACCGGGGGTGCTGGCGTAGACGTGCTGGATGAAGAATGTCGTGGGGTTGTCGGCTGAGAAGCCGGCGTTCTTGGCGAGTGTTTTGTAGCTGTTGTATTCGGGGTTGTTGAGCGCTGTAATGTGGGCATCGAGAGCTGAGTCGGGGTATTGGCGATGATCTGCGGCTCCGGCTAAGATCACATTGAAGAGGCCGTGCTCTTGGATACGGGCTTTCCATTCTGATTTTTTGAGGAGGGCGCCTTCTGAGTTCTCCGTTACAATCCCTTGGAAGATGCAGGCTGGCTGATTGAGATCTGATAATTGAGGCAGGGCTTTGATATATAACCCTTCGGCTGTAGGCTTGAAAAAGAGGCATTCTTCTAGGACGACATTTAAACCGAGGGGTGATTTAGAGAGAAACTTGGCATACAGCACAAAAGGAAGTCGGGCAGATTGTGCAGTATTTAGAGCGGTCTTACAGGACCAAAATAATGGAATGCAGGGCAGGTCATTGTGGTTAAAAGTGAATTGATCGGAGACCATCTCATAATCGGTGGGAGAATTTTCTCTGATGAATGAAACGGATGCCTTTGCGAGCTTTTTCCTTAACTTGCTTATCAAATTCCTCGCAAATGTTACAGAAACATCCCCATAACGTTGGAAATGTTTTGGTTCAGCGATTTCAGTGAGATAAATTGAACTGGAATTTTCACTAGTCTTTCGAGTCGACTTCATCTCTGAAAGAAGAAAGGACAGGATCAGGAACTTTTCTTCCTGAGTTAAGGGAACTTTCAAAGCTTCAGAATCGATAATGGTTTGAAGTGATCCATTCCTGTGAACTTTTGAATCAATCAGTTTCAGCTCAAGCAATGCATCAATTCGTTCAAGGACAAATTGAACACGCCTGCAGAGGCCATCTAAATTACGCAACCCCTTGCCAGCTTTCATAGCTATCCATACCGCACGGATTTGGCAGGCGTTTTCTCCTACTAGGCTATCAAACTTCTCTAGGCCAAAAGTCTGAAAAGAACGGATTGCTCTGAGCCCAGCTTCCACAAGAGCTCGATATTCTATTAGACCAGTTAGAATGTTCTTTTTCTTTTTGGATTCGAGATCATATGGCAATAATTGACTAATGCATTCTTGATCTTCTGTAGTCATTAAACCACCAATGCTGAATCAAAATATTAATCTGTGAAGTTATATCAAATACCAATGTTCTAGTCTATAACTTCGAATTATCATCTTACGTCATTATTTATAATGGCATTATGAAATTTAGCCATTAAAAAATAAATGCTTATGCTATCTTTTTCGTCGTAGCCTTTTGGAAAAGATGCCCCCCTACAATCCCGACAATCACGCCTGGCACTGCAAGAAATGGCCCTCCCACAACAAACCCGACAATTCCACCAGCGCATCCAGTTAAGACTTTGCCAATTAATCCATATACTTCTAATTGTTTTTTAATTTTCTTATTTTTCATATCACCTCTTGTTTAAGGTTAGGATTAGAACTCGAGCGTAATTATATTATTTTACTTTTTAAAAGTCAAAATATTTAATATACAAAAAAATAATTCAATAAAAAAACACTTTATAATTCATGCTACTTTTCTAAATTACAATCTTTTACAGCAATAAAATTGCCAGAACTCTGGCCAGAAATAAACGAGGACTATATAACAAACTTTAATAGCGATAGACACTGTTTCAGTTTGCTTACAGGGACTTATGAAGAAATTTGAGGAAAAATTCCACTCCGATCGCCTGCATTTTTTTCAGCTAGCAAGCATACCCAGTGTTGCTTTAGGACTCGCAAGTATTATTATTGGTCAGCAACTAGCAAAGTTATATGGAGCTGGGACGGCAGTTTGCTCCATCGTGATAGGTAATCTTATTTTATGGTTAATCGCTATTGCAATTATATCTATGGTTGACAAGATTCATATGAATGCCATTGAGAACATCAAGGGCTACATAGGGAAATATGGAGGGATAATAGCGGCATTAGTTTTACTTTGGGCTTTTTTAAATTGGTATGCATTCCAGATCAACTTTACGATTGGGGAGGTCAGCGGACTGTTACCTCAAGAAGTGGCTGGACAAAAAGATATGATTATTCGTTTTGGAGCCGTATTAGGACTTTTTGCCGCAATGCTATCCATCGGCGGGATCCGTATTTTGCACCGGTTAACGGTTTTCTTCTTGCCCTTATTATTTTTCTACCACATATACGCTCTTTGGACAGCGCATAAAACGGTCACTCTTGAAGGTACATGGGGCCTCTCTTTTGGTGCTGTCCTCTCCACTGTATTAACCGTTTTTCCAGGATATATTAACTTTCCTACATTCTTTCGCCATTCTCGCTCAAAAGCTCATTCCATCTTAGCATTGACAACTTTAACCATTTTTATTACTTTTTTTGAAATTTCCACGATTTGGATGGATTTTTCTTTGCCAGCGAGTTCACTGTTTCTTTATCCTCTAATTCTCCTCTTATTATATTTTCTGTTACATGTAACATTTTCCAATATGTTGAACATCTATTTAGCTTCTGCTTGCTGGGAAGCAATCATTCCTCACCTTGGTAGCGGCAAAGAATATGCGATCATTGGGTTGTTTGGGACTTTGATCTATACTTTTGTACAGGTTTCGACTCCTGTACAGTTCATGCAAGAGCTTACGAATAGCTATGTTGCAATCTTAGGGATTGTGTTGCTGCTGGCATACTTGATGCGGATTATTATTCAGCATAGGCCTCGTCCGCATGAAAAGAAAGTGAGTTTGACGACATGGCTGTTTGGTTGTGCGATTTCCACCTTTTATGAAATTCAGCACTTTTTGCAAGGGGAACAGGCGCTTTTGGCGGGTGTGAATGCTAGCAT
>DATDOM010000025.1:0-35296 GCA_035293285.1 Candidatus Nanoarchaeia archaeon
GCAGAGCTAACGCTACGCAAAAGGGGTTTTGCAAAGCGGGCGGCTCGCCGCGCGCTTTTTATTATTTAGTGTAGAAATAAATTAGTTTCTGCTGCCCTCGCACTAAAGTGCGAGGAACACTTTCTGGGTATTTGGGCGAAAATTTATTTTTAGAACTTTAACTTACATTTTATTACTTTGGTTATTCACGAAATGGTATAGGTGTTCATCCACGTTACGTAGGATCATTGAAATAAATCGAGGTAAAATTTAGTGCTAGTCAAATTTTGCCGAGTGTAAATATTGTCGTTTTAAAGACGACCTATTTAGAATCAAATTAAGGTTTTCAAAGAGTTTAGTTTTAAAGAACTTGCTAAAGAATTATTGCACTACCTGGTCCCATGAGCCTGCCCACATTGTGCAGTGTTTTTTTAGCTCCCAGTAATAATGGCACTGTTTTCCAAATCGCTCCCACCTTACGCAGCCTCGGCAACATAGCGGCACGCTTTTTGGTTCTGTTTTTTGCTCATCACTCATTTTAATCCAAAAACTCCTTTCTCTTTATCTTTTCAGGCAAGTACTTGTCAGATATAAATGTTATGCCTTTTGAAGACAGCGACTGGATTTCAAGCTTTGCGCCAAACCCCTTCATCATCTTAAACTGCCTTTGCCAGTCCTTGTTTTTCTTGAACCAGTCATAATCGGAAAGCTGCTTTATTCTTGTCAAGTCGACATCCTTGAATTTGATGAACTGTTTTTTCAAGTCGTAGTTTTCAACGTCATCAGCTGTTACTCCCAAAAATTTTGCATTCTGAAGTGTCATTGAGCCTGACATGTGCGCCAAGTTAATTGAGCCAAATTTTAGGACTGAATAAATGTAAAATCCCCAGGGGTCAAAGTCTGCAAGAACATAAATCGGCAAGTCGTGCTCCTGTGAAAGCCTTTGAAGAAGCCTTCGTATCCCCCTTGTTGTCTGGCCCTGCGAAGTAACAATTAGGCAGTTCTGCTTTTCCCAGAACTTGTCTTCGTGCAGCCTTTCCCAGACTGCCTGCTTTTCCATGTAGATTACATATTTTGCCTTTATGCTCTTGAATTCAATATCTTCTACATTTGACGGAATGCTCCAGCCGCCGCTTCCAAGCTTTGCCCAGTTTATCGAATCGCCCGAGTCTTCAATGACCACATTTCCTGCAACAGAGCCCATCTTGTTTGCGTTTATGTTGAGCTGTTCTCTTGAGCTGTCTGTAATTAATTCAAGGTCTTCGAGCGCCTTGTCGCTTTCCATCTGGTCGTCAACTATGTTGATGTTTGAATTAGGAATAGTCCTTTTTACCATGTAAAAGACATCCCTTAAGCTTGCGTGCTTTCCGACATCCAAAAGATTCTTTGATACTTTTGCGACTTCGAGAGTCTGGAGGAATTTTTTTGCGTGGCCCACATTGAAAAAAGTCCTTTGCTGCTGCTTGTCTCCAAGCCCGAGTGTCTTTGATTTTTCATCAAAAACTACATTTGAGACGCTTCTTAGGCTGAATTCTATTGTAGGGTTTTTCCCCTTGTCAATATCTCCGACAAGTTTTTTCCCGAGATCTTCAAGTTTTTTTACCGGCTTAGTTTCCTGCTTCTTCATTTTCTTTTTCTGATTCTAATTCATCACTTTCTTTCTTTTTGAATTCCATCCTGTACATTTTGTCATCAGCGTCATCTACAATTATCTCTTTCTTGATTTCAGGCTTTACAAGCATTTTAACAAGCCCCTGCTGGATTTTTTCCTTTTTTTCCCCTGAAAGCGCTGCCAATGAACTTGCAATTTCCGGAATATACCTCTCAAACATGTTTGCCCTTTCTATCTGCTCCGATATCTTGTATTTTTTCCTTACATAAGTTCCGAGTATTCTTCCGCATTCCTGCACTGCGAGCTTGATTTCTTTTGTGATTTCTGAATAATGCGCAATTGCTTCCTTGCTTTCGCTTGTGAATGGAACCCAGACTGATGCCATGTGGACTACAATCACCATCGGCCCAACTGGAAGCGAATTTCCTGACTGCTGAAGTCCGTATGATTTCCAGTTTGTTTCAGTGATTGACTCAGTCATTCCGCAAGCGCCTTCCTGATAAAGAAGAGGAACCCTGTTTGCAAATCTTAAAATTGTTGCCTTTTCGTCCTTTGGTATCTCCCCGCCGTATGCAATCCCTGCCTCAATGACAAATGGGTTTCCACGATAAACTGCCGGGCTTCTTGAAGTTGTGCAGTAAAATTCTGCATGCAATTCTTTTCTAAGGCCTTTTTCCAAAAGCTCGCGCCCAATCGGGCTCAAGCAGTCTGTTGGCGGCGCAATTATCTTTGTCTGCTGTATTCCCAAAAGAAGCTTTTCTGCCATGTCGCGGCTAACATCTTCAGGCTTTGTGTTTGGCAAAATTGATGCGTGCTGGCATATTTCCTTTGCAGTGCCTGGGCCAACTCTTGAAAATTCTGTTGTCAAAAAACTCTGGAGAGTCCTTGCTTCAGTAAATCTTAACTTGTCCATAAGCATTCCAAGCTCAATTCCGTGAGGGTGGGGCTTGATTTCCTTTGCCTGGACAGGAAGAGTATCTGTTGCCCTTGCGTAAATAATCTGCTCTGATTTTGGATTTGTGTAAATGATTGTGACGTGAGGGTTTATTACTGCAGTCTGCTTTAGATATTCATCAACTGACTGTCTTCCTTTGATGTATTCAGCCTCAAGGTCAACTTCAACCCTTGTTCCGTGCTCTTTTGGCCAGTCTACAATGTCTTCTTTTGTGATGACAGGCTTATTTGTCTGCGTATCTATATGGAGCTCGCAGTAATGAGCAGGCTCTTTTGGCGAGATTTTTGAAGTTATTTTTGCAGGCCTTCCTGTTGTCAATTGTCCGTAAAGGACTGCTGCGCTAATTCCAATACCCTGCTGGCCTCGTGCCTGCTTCATTGTGTGAAACTTGCTTCCGTAAAGAAGTTTTGCAAAAATGTTTGGGATTTGCTTTTTTACAATGCCGGGGCCGTTGTCTTCGATGATTACTTTAAACTTGAATTCTCCCATTTCTATGATTTCAACGCTTATTTCAGGCAGGACGCTTGCTTCCTCGCATGCGTCAAGTGAATTATCCACAGCTTCTTTTACAGTCATCAAAAGGGCTTTTCTTTTATTGTCAAATCCCAAAAGGTGCCTGTTTTTTGTGAAGAATTCAGCTACTGAAATTTCCTTTTGTTTTTTTGCAAGCTCAAATGCTATTGGAATTTTTGACTGGGAATCCTGTACTGGTTTTGCCATTTTTTATAAAAAGTCAAAGCAGGGGTTTAAATAATTAACTCTTAACTAGTAAAATTAGAATATTATTAGAACAAAAACCAATCACATTTCCATTAGCGACTTCTTCTTCATTTCACGCCTTCTGCGCTCAAGCCACTTGTACACGTTTGCGTGTGTTGAGCCCCTAAGCAATGATTCAATTGCGCGCCGCGCGTTTGCAGCGGATTCTGCGGTTCCTATAATGCTGATTGTTTTTCCAAAAACAGAGATATTGCACTCAGCAAGCTCTTCAATTAGGTGCCTTGTCTTTCCTTCCTTGCCTATTACCCTGCCTTTGAGCCTGAGCATTGCCTCTTTTGACTTGCCGACATATTCAGAAACATCAACTATCTCAAAAACGTAATCAGGCTTAAGCAGGTTTCTTGCAACTTCCGGATTAAATCCTCTTGCAATTGCCCTAATTATTTCACGCGCAGAGTAGATTCCAAGGCCGTCTTCCCCTGTGATGAAAATATCGCCTTCATTTGAATCAATCTTTAGGTTAGTTTTTGTGCCTTCCTCGATTTCCTTCTTAACTGAGCCTTCTTTTCCTATAATTACTGCAATCCTGCTTTTTGGGACTTTGAGCTCATAAGTGTATTCGGCCATTTATTCCTGAAAGATTGAGTGATTTTTAAGGTTATTGTTTGGGGTATTTATTTATCAGTAAATTAGTATGCTACTCTTGGTTGCTTATGATTAGGATTCACACACGGGTTTTGTTGATAATTTGAAATCTTATAAACCTTGAGGAATAGTTACGCCTCGCCATTTCGCTCGGCATACATTTGGCATCAAACCCGTACATTCGCCTCATTTGGGCGAAAGTGGTTCATCGCCCCACAAGATTATTGAAATAAATTGAGGCAAATTTTCTTCTGCCATTAAAAATTTGCCTCGGAACATTGCAATGACTTAACGGCAGATTTCCAATGCTTGATTTTAAACTTAAATCAATTCTTAGAATTTTTGTCAATCTTGTCAAAGTGTTTTTTTACAGCCTCTTCATCAACATTAAGCCCGGTTTTCCTGAAAAAAACACAGATATTTTTTATGTCCCTTATCAGGTAAGTTTCTGCCATTGAGCTTTCAAGGGAAGTGCACTGGGAGAAGTCGATAAAAACAGGCGTTTCGTTATGGTTTAGAATGTTAAACGGAGACAAATCGGCATGCACTAATCCTAATTTGTGCATTTTTTCCATGTTTGCAAGTGTTTTGTCATAAAAATCTTTTGGATTTTTTGGAATAGAGTCTTTTAGCTTTGGGGCTGCAACTCCGTTATCTCCGATGAATTCAAGCACAAGAACATTTTTTGAAAATGTGAAAGGCGTTGGAACTGTTATGCCTGATTCGCGCGCTTTCATGAGATTCCTAAACTCGCGCTGTACCCAGGAAAAAATTATGTTTCTCTTGCCCCTTCTTAGTTTTGGGAAACGGACATCATCTTTTATGTAGTCATACATCCTGTTAAAATCACAGGTTTCAAGCCGGTAGATTTTGACCATTACTCTTGACTTGTCTTTTCTAATTGCAGAAAATACATTTGCTTCCTTGCCGATTGAAATCGGGCTTTCAAGCCCTTCAAAATATCCCTGGCCGATAAGCTTGTAAAGAACTCTTTGGGTGAACTGGTCAAATACATCACCCCATGTCTTGAATTCTTCTTTTGGCTTTGAGTGTTTCATTTATCTATTGAATAAAAAAAGAGGTATATAAGAGTATCCTGGAAAATTAAATTTTTAATAAAAGTGGTAAAAGGCCAGATACATCCCTGTCTCTTGACTTTATTGAATCAATCGCTGATTCCAAGTTTTCAACAGCTTTAGTTTCATTTGGACCAGTCAACCCAATAACTGTAATTTCAGTTCCATAGTAGGCCGCCTGATAAAGGGAGAATGATGAATTATATGAAACTGTGATATTGCCAGCATACTTTAGCATAGTAGTTTCTTTTGTGACATTCAGGGAGCGGTCTAAATTCCCAATACCATAAACTATAGGCACTTGCAATGTCATGATAAAACAATAAAGATATCAGTTTTAATACTTTACTCTTTAACTACTCTAAAATGGTCACAAAAACGAAACATTTATATACTAGTCTTATTATACAGTAGTAACATAAAGCGTTGGGGAACATTTTCATAGTGATATAGTTTTTTGGGGTGTCTAGATTCGTCGACAACATTTATTCATTCTCAAAAAACACTTCATAATCACCTCTTTTTCCCTAGTGGGGCTTCGCAAGGAGCTTCGCTAGGGTTTTTATTTTCTTAAAATGGAAGAATGCAAAAATATAATTATAATAAATGCTTACGAACGCGAAATTAGAAGAGGGAAAGTTAGTTCTTGCGTTACTTCTTATGAGGTAATTGCATTTAATGGTGAGGGTAAAGAGATTTATACTAAATCATCTTTGAATTTAGGAGAAATAGGGGGGTCCATAGATTATATCAAAAAAAATACAGTAATGAAAACTCTTGAGGAAATCACATTTGATTTTGGGTTAGCTACAAGTGAAAGGCTGCCTCGCCCAAGGAGTTTAAATCCATCAGAAATGGGGATTATTAAAAGATACCTTTAGACGATTTTTTCAGTGTTCTTGAATTTAACAAATTTAATAGTAAAATAAATAATTTATCTTCTATATTGAAAATAATCAAACCAAACATTTAAATAGTTTGTAAAGATTCCAAGCATCAGCCCGTCACGAGAGTACCAAATGGAGCTCACGATAAATTCAAGCGATGAGCTTTGGGGTTAGTGTCACGGGCCGCATTATTATTAAGCATTAGGACAGGATTATTCAATATCATCATTCGTATATCAGTAAATAAGACAGTTAGTTTGAATATAGTTTGATTGTATTAGGGTAGCTTGTTCTAGATGCACAAAAACAGAAAGGAGCTATTATGTTCATCAATTTGTTTCATTTATTCAATGGAAACTTGATTTGCTAGATAGCTTCTTCTGTAAAAAACAGTCAACCAGGATTATGGTTGGAGGATTAAAATGGGAAAAATAAGCCCGGTAGCGGCAAAATACATAATTCACGCAAATATCGATATTGAAGGTGTTGTTGACAGGCCAGACGTAATTGGCGCAATTTTCGGGCAGACCGAAGGCCTTTTGGGCGAAGATTTGGAACTAAGGGAGCTTCAAAAGTCCGGAAGAATAGGGAGAATTGAAGTTAACACTGATACAAGGTCAGGAAAAACAAAAGGTTCGATCATAATTCCATCTTCTCTTGACAAGGCAGAAACTTCTATTGTAGGTGCAGCGCTTGAGATTATCCAAAGAATAGGGCCATGCAACGCAAAAATCGAAGTGACAAAAATTGAAGATGTCAGGGTAAGCAAAAGAAGCATGGTTGTAGAGCGTGCCAAAGAGCTTTTGAGAAAGATGATGGACTCAACAATGCCCGATTCACAGGAACTGGCTGACGAAGTCACTGCATCAGTCAGGGTAATGGAGATTATAGAGTATGGAGCTGACAGGCTTCCCGCAGGCCCTGCAATAAACGAAAGTGATGAAATCATCATTGTAGAAGGGAGGGCAGACGTTCTTAACCTTTTAAAGCATGGCTTTAAGAATGCAATAGCAATCAACGGAACCTCAGTTCCCGAGTCAATAATCGAGCTTGCGCAAAAAAAAGTGTGCACTGCATTTGTTGACGGAGACAGAGGCGGAAACCTGATAATCAAGGAACTTACAATGGTTGCAGACATAGATTTTGTAACCAAGGCGCCTGACGGAAAGGAAGTTGAGGAGATAACAAAGAAAGAAATCCACAAGGCAATAAGAAGCAGGATTTCTGGAGAGCAGGCAAAGCTTGAGCTTTCAAAAGAAACTGAAAGGACTTCAATGAGCATGACAAGAAGACCACAGCCTTCACCAAACTTCCAGGCAAGGCCTCCAATGCAAAGCAGTCAGGGACCAAGGCCACCATTTTCACACAGCCAGGCGCAATCAGCTCCTGCTCCGAGGAAAACTCAGGTGACCAATGAAGAAAAAGCAGTTTTCAAGTCGCTTCTTGAGGATTTGATTGGCACAAGAGGAGCTGAAATACTTGACAGCAAGCTTGCAGTCTTGGGAAAAGTTCCGATAAGCGAGATTCAGACAGCGCTAAAAAGCATAAACAACGCACATGCCGTTGTTTTTGACGGCTGCATAGAAAGGCCTATGGTTGAAGCCGCCGAGAAATCTAACGTGAAGTTTTTGGTTGCGATGGACTCAAAAGTAAAGCCATCTGAAACCAGAGTAGGCGTTTTGACTGTTAATGAGCTTTAATTTCTTAATTTTATTTTTTTCTTTATTCTAACATTTTGATTATCATCCCTATTCAAAGAATTTCTTTATTTGTTCAAAAAATTGACTTAATAAAACGAAAACTGTGATAAATACAATCCAGAAGCCCACTTTACTATCAATAAATGAAGGTCTTTTAAAATTATTTCTTGAGACTATGGAGCTATTATTCCACTTAGGATTTCCCAAATCTTCTAAGCTCATACAACTTAACGTATAGGTAGTTATATTATTTCCATCAAAATAAATCATCTCTAAATCTGTGTTGCCTTTATTGACTTTTTTTAATCGTTCTTTGTGAATTCCTGAAAATATCTCTACATGATTGAATAATTCACCTTCAGTTTCAACATTTGAAGTAACTATAACTTGGTCGCCTATTCTAATGGAATTTTTATCCAAGTCATATATTTTTATTGTAAGGCTACTCTCATTATTTTTTGAACAATAGTGGTGCAATTCCGATTTTCCTATACTGCTAAAAGAGGTATTTATGGGCTGACCAAAAATCCATTTTGTTCCATCTGGTAAAATAGAAATTAATGTGCTTTCTTTTATCTGAATACTAGGAAACTGTTCTCTAATTAAGTTAGTTATAAAATAAGATAATATAAAAATTGCAATAAGCATAGTTATCTTAAAAATTCTTGAATAATTATTTACCTTTTTCTTCATATTTGTGAATCTATTTATTATTTTAAATAATTATGCTATGTCTTAGTCTGCATATCAGTTTACCACTGGACATCTCGATGTCAACTATTTAAATAAACTGATTCTTCAAATCAAAAAAAGAGAACACGCAAAACTGCCAAATACTGATTTTCGGCTTTGCCAGAAAATCAATTACGCAGTTTCGCTTAAAGTTCTCTTTTTGGGACAAACTCCGAAGTTCCGGAAATTGGAAACTTTGGAGATAGATTGAAATGGAAACAAACATTAGAAAAAATCATGAATTAAGGTTAAGGGCATTTGACTTGCTCCAAGAATTTAAAAATCAGAATGTTGCTCGAAAAGAGGCAATAGACAAAATTCACGCTAAATTTGGAGTTCCAAAAGGAGCTATTTATTCTTGGTACTCTGGAGATTACAAGCCATTCGGCAGAAGAGAAGAAATACTGTATATTCCAGAGTTATTTTATGTTTTAGGAGCTTTATTAGGAGATGGTTGCGTTTATAATTACAAAACTACAAGAAATTATACTATTCTTGTCGGAGATGATAAATTCACTGCCAAATATGCTAAATTGCTTTCTAAGTGTGTTGGTAAAGAAGTTAGACCTTATATAAACCGCAGTAAAAATATATGGTTTGTAAGTCACAATAATTTTAAGTTGTACTCACTTTTCAAAAAAGTACGGACAGATTTATTTTATTTGGAACTATTGATGCATCAGAATGAACCTAAATCATTCTTACTATTTATTGAAGGGTTTTTTGACGCGGAGGGTTGTGTAAAGATAATAAAAGAAGACGTAAGAAAAACACCTAAAATATGTCTTGATATTACTAACACTAATTTCTTATTATTGGAATTAGTAAGGAAATTGTTACAAGAAAGACTAGGAATAGAAGCAAGATACTCTATTCAAAAAGCCGATAGTGCTAAGAATAAACAAGTAGCCTACCACTTAAGAATCTATAAAAAAGAATTTGTTAGGAGATTTTTTGAATATATCTCTACGACAAAATTAAAAGAAGAAAAAGCAATTTATTTGGAAAATTGGCTCAATAATGGTAAATAACTACTTTTTCATTGATTTTTTGTAATTTTCTTCAACTTGGTGCCAATTAACAACGTTCCACCAAGTTTCTATATATTTAGCCCTTTGCTGTTGCCACTTGAGATAATACGAATGTTCCCACAAATCTATTCCCAAAACTGGAGTTTTTCCTTCCATTAAAGGGGAGTCCTGGTTTGCAGTGCTCATCACGCTTAATTTTCCTTTTTCAGAAACAAGCCAAGCCCATCCTGAGCCAAAACGATTAAGACCTGAGTTTGAGAACTCTTCCTTGAATTTGTCAAAAGAGCCAAATGTCTTGTCTATTGCTTCAGCGACGTGCCCTGTAGGGTTTCCTCCAGCGTCCTTTGCCATAATCTGCCAGAAAAATGAGTGGTTTGAGTGGCCTCCGCCGTGGTTTTGAACAACTTTTCTTATGTTTTCAGGGACATCATTGATTTTTTTGAGGAGTTCATTCACATCCATTGTTTCAAATTCTGTTCCCTTTACAGCTCCATTGAGCTTGTCAATGTATGCCTGATGGTGTTTTGTATGGTGTATTTCCATAGTCTTTGCATCAATGTATGGTTCTAAAGCGTCGTATGCGTATGGCAATTTTGGCAATGTATTCATTTTGTCCACCTCCAAATGGAAAAACTGGTAAGTTTTGATTGTATTTATACCTTATGATTGATTAAAGGCACCTTTCAAAATGTAGTTAGCGGCATCAGTCAAAGTTCCTTTAATTTTAAACATCAGAGCTGACAAGGGGGGAGTCCCTTACGGGGAATGTCAGCGATTAAATTACAGAAGCGAGAACTTTGAAGCCGCTAACCGAACGAAGTGAGATTTTGAACGGTGCCGACTGGTTAAAGTCAATTCACCACTTTTCAAAGCTCACCAAAAAAGAAAGGTTTAAATAAAGAAAGTTTGAGGAAATTATAATATTGGGAAATATATCAAAATCAAAAAAGGTGAGCTGAAAATGGGATTTTATGCAGAATATTGGAGTACTTTGTTCAAGTCTCCCGGACCGACTGCTTTTAAGATAAGGAGAAGGATAAGAAAAATAGAAAGATTGTCCAAAAGGGCGGAAAACTTACTCTACCATGATTTTCCCGAATTGGTTGAGAAAGAGCACAAAGTCACAAAATTTCTAAAGGAGTTTGTCAAATTTATTAGAGAAATAAAAGGTATTGGCGGCAATTGTTTTGAGATACTTTTTAATGAAATGACTCAGGATATGTCTGAATTTCACGAGGTTGATGAAATTCTCAAAGAGCTTGATGATTTTTGGAAAAAGATGCCGAGCCACAAAATTTTCAGGAAGTTGGAGCTTGAGTTTCTTCTTAAGCTAATTAAGACATTGCAGTCTGATGAAGTGCAGGATCGTGCAGAGTACAGAGAAGTTGAAGCTATTATCAACGAAGCAAATACAAAAAATGTTGAAAAGGAGCACGAAGATTTCATGGCCACGATACGCGACAGATTTAAGCAAAAAAAACAGATGCACAATATGTTTGAAAGCCTTGCCTGGAGGAGAGGCTCTAAACTAGTTAGAAGGGCTATCAAAGCTACACAGGCTCACCGTAATGAGATGTGGGCTATTTTGAAGAAAGCATCAAAAAAATCCACCCAAGAAAATGAAATGAAAAAGTATGCCATTAAGCTTGAAGTGCAGCTTAATGCAATCGGGGATAATGTGGCACTCATGGTAAAAGAGTCTTATCTTGTAAAAGAAAGGGCTATATTGATGGTTTTTAGGCTTATTTATATTGCAGACACTGCAAAAAAAAGTGTCAGGGAAGAAGTTAATAAGCATTTCTTACCAAGTGCGCCCGTCAATGAGGATTTTAAAGCCCTGGAAGAGGCTGTAGCCCATATCGGGAAAGATTTTCACAACACGCTGTCCCAGGAATTCAGAATTGTAATACACGACATCAGCAAACTTGAGGTAGAGGCAAAAAAGTTAGAAAAAGAAATCGAATCTACCTAGGCAATCAATAGTTTGTTTATTAAAAACTTGAAAAAGAGGCAATTAAAATGATGCAGATGCGCGACTGGGTTTCAGGAGCAGTCGGCATTGTATTATTTATCCTCGGCCTGTCCGTGTTTTGGGGGAAGCTAAGTTTTCTAAAAGACCTGATTCCCAATACCATATTAAGATGGGTAGTCCTGATTGCGGGACTCTACCTGGCTTGGAATTCAATTGTAGAGATTACAAACAGCAATGTTGTGGGATGGTTTTCATTTGGAGTTGCTGCAGTTTCCCTGATTATAGGCGCACTTCCATTTTTTGGAATGGAAGTTTTCAGCGCATTAGTCTACCAATTAGTGTTAATTGCCCAGGGGCTGTTTCTCATGATTGCAACTTTTGCGATGGAACTTTAGATATTTAACAGTAAAATTTATATTATAACTGCTTATCATATCTTAGGGTGATGAAATTGGACACAAAAAACTTGGTTTCTGAAATTGACAAAAGAATATGCGAAAGGAGTATCTTAAAACATCCTTTTTACGCTGACTGGCAAAGTGGAAAACTAACAATTCCGATGCTAAAGGAGTACGCAAAGCAGTATTATAAGCACGTTGCCGCATTTCCGCAATACTTAAGCGGAGTTCACTTCAAGATGGATAATTTTGAAGACAGAAAACTTGTGCTGCAAAACCTGATGGACGAGGAAAACGGACCTGACAACCACCCTGAACTTTGGATGAGGTTTGCAGAGTCGCTTGGAATATCACGAGATGCAGTAAATTCAACGACTCCGACGCCTGAGACAACACAGTTTGTCAATCACTTCAAAAATGCAACTGCAAACGGGACAATTGCCGAAGGCATTGCAGCGCTTTACACTTATGAATCCCAGATACCAAGAGTGAGCGAGGAAAAAATCTGCGGCCTCATAGAATTTTATGGAATCGACAGCCGGGATGCCCTTGAATATTTCAAAGTGCACATGCATGCAGACATCGAGCATTCAGAGGCAGAGCGAAAGCTCATAATGAAATACGCAAAGACAGAAGAAGAGCAGGAAAAAGTGCTAAAAATTGTTGACAGCACGCTTGACGCCTACTGGAACATGCTGACTGGCGTTCAGAAATTATGCGGAAAAGCCTGCTAAGCATAAAGCTCAACTTCGCTTTTGTCTTTTGTTTCTTTAAGCAAATCATTTACTTTCTTTTTTAATTTTGGATGGATAAAATCCGGCGCTATTTCGTTAAGAGGCACCAGTACGAATTTTCTTTCACGGATTTTTGGATGAGGGATTTTCAGAGTTTTATTTTTCAGAACCGTATTGCCGTAAAAAAGCATATCCAAATCAATTATCCTCGGCCCGTTTTTGAATGTCTTTTCTCGTCCCATCTTTTTTTCTATTTCTTTTAAGCTTTTTAAAAGATCTGCAGGGGCAAGTTTAGTTTCAATTTCCAAAGCACAGTTTAGAAACCAATCCTGTTCCTTAAATCCCACGGGTTCTGTTTTGTACAAGGAAGATAGTTTTATGGTTTTTGAGATTTTTTTGATTTCAGAAACTGCTTTTTTTATGTTTTGTTCCTTGTCTCCCAAATTAGAGCCAACGCCGATAAAAGCTTGAGGCATATTCATCTCGTTCTTGTTATTTCAATGCCGCATTTGTCTGCTTTGTTTTTCAGCGCATTTGACTTTATTATCTTTACAGTGATTTTTCCGGCATTAAAGTTTTCAAATATCTTTTTTGAGATATCTTCAGCCAATGATTCGAGCAGTTTGAACCTGTTTTTTGAAATGATTTGTTCAAGAAGTTTGTAAACGTCAGAGTAGTTTATCGTGTCTTTTATATCGTCAGTTTTTGCGCCCTTGCTTAAATCGCAAAATATTTCGAGGCTTATCCTTAGTTCCTGCTTTTGTTTTCTCTCTTCTTCCCTGACGCCTGTTTTGCAGTAAAATCTTGCATCTTTTATTATTATTTTGTCAGGAGTTTTTCTTCCATTCATTTTGCCCGCCTTATCGCGTCAGCAACCTGCAGGGCTTTTCTGCATTCCTTGACGTCGTGAACTCTCACAATGTCTGCGCCGTTTAATGCCGCTATGGTGATTGATGCAATTGTCCCTTCAAGCCTCTCATTTACAGCATCTCCAGTTATATTTCCGATAAAAGACTTACGCGAAGTTCCTATCAAAATTGGATAATTCAGGTCCTCAAACTTTTTCAGGTGTTTTATGATTTGCAGGTTGTGTTCAGTGGTTTTTCCAAATCCAATGCCTGGGTCTAAAATCAAATCATTGATTTTGTACTTTTTTGCCTGATTGATTCTTTGTTTAAAAAAAGTTTTTATGTCCAAAACAACATTTTTGTATTGCGGATTTTTCTGCATATTTTTTGGAGTGCCCTGCATGTGCATAATTACTGCCGGAACTTCATGGCTGGATATCACTTTAAGCATTTTGCTGTTCGTCAGTCCGGTTATGTCATTTATCATATGGGCGCCGAGCTTTAGGCACTCATCCGCGACTTTTGGCTTATAAGTGTCAATTGAAATAGAAATATTGAGTTCTTTGACAAGCGATTTTACTACAGGAAGAATTCTCCTAAGCTCTTCTTCCTCTGAAACTGCCTGCGAGCCAGGCCTTGAGCTTTCTGCGCCTATGTCAATAATATCTGCGCCTTCTTTTGCAATTTCTTTTGCGCGCTCTACTGCAGAGTCTGCATCAAAAAACAGGTTGCCGTCAGAAAACGAATCTGGAGTCACGTTCAAGATTCCCATTATTGCAGTCTTTTTTTTGTCAAGCGAGAAATTGCCTATTTTCATTTTAATCTTTTATCAATTGCAAAAATTCTTCCCTTGTTTTCTGGTCCTGCCGAAAAAGGCCGTGGACAGCAGAAGTAACCACTTTTGCGCCGGTGTGCTTTGTCTCAGCCATTTCCATGCAAAGATGCGTTGCTTCAAGGACGACACCGACGCCTTTTGGCTCAAGATTATCCATTATGCTTTTTGCAATCTCGGTTGTGAGCCTTTCCTGGATTTGCAGTTTTTTGCTTTTGCTTTCAACGAGTTCTGCAATCCTTCCAAGGCCTGCAATCTTGTTCTTGTCAGGAATATATGCAACGTGGCATTTTCCGAAAAAAGGCAGAAGATGATGCTCACAAAGTGAATAGAAAGGGATGTCTTTGATAAGTATCATCTCATCGTGCTTTAGCTCATGAGAAGTCTTGAGGATTTCTTTTTCATCCGTAGTTTTGCCAGACATCAGCTTTTGAAACAAGTCAGCAAATCTCTTTGGAGTTTCTTTAAGCTCAGGCGAGTCGGGGTTTTCGCCTGCTGCCTCGAGTAATTCTCTTACTGCCTTCTTTACCCTTTCAGAATCCATAATTTGAAGTAAGCAAATATAGTATTTAAATTTATAGAGAAAAAGTAAGTTATGGCCATAGAATGTGAGTCTGCATTGTAACAAAGGTATCATCAATTGATTTTTATTTTTTATAGTTTAGGATTCACACACGGGTTTTGTCTGTCAAAACCCTATTCGCAAAGGTAAAAACTCGCACTGCGCACGAGTTTTTACCTCTGCACTCAGTGTTCATCCACGTTTCATTGATTATTGCAATAAATCGAGGCAAATTTTAGTGCAAGCCAAAATTTGCCGAGCGAAACTAGGGTCGCCAAACGACCTATTTAATTGAAAAATTAAAAAACAAGTTAAAACCCCTTTACCACAGCTGAGTATACACAACTTTTATTAAATGGGGTTTGAATAATAAACAAAAATGTCTGAATTAAAAAGAGTGCTTGGTTTCTGGACAATACTTTCTCTCTCAATAGGCTCCATAATCGGCACGGGGCTGTTTTTTGGCCCTGCGCTTGCCTCAAGATACTCAGGAAACGCATCAATTCTTGCATGGGGGATAATGGGGTTCATTGCAATCCTGATAAGCCTGTTTTTCGCAGAGCTTTCTTCAATGTACCCAAAGGCAGGCGGCATCTATGAATTCAGCAAGCACGCCTATAACAGGTTTTTTTCATTCCTGATGGGCTGGGTTGCGTGGATTGTCGGAAATCTCGCAACTGCGCTCCTTGTCGTTGCCGCGATTGATTATCTGATTCCAAATCAGTCTCAGGCATTCCTTAAAGTCGGCATATGCGTGGCTTTCATAATAATACTCAACGTCATTGCGTTTTTAGGAATTGAGGCAAGCGGATTTGTGCTTGTTTTTTTTGCCGTAATATCCATAGGGGTAATTCTCATGCCGGTGATTCCTGGATTGTCGCACATCACTTTTTCAAATTACCATCCGTTTTTTACTTTTGGAATATCAAGCATATTTGTAACGCTTTTTTTCATTTCAGAAAGCTTTTTTGGGTGGGAAAGTGCAACTTACCTTGCCGAAGAGACGCAGGAGCCTGAAAAAGTAATTCCAAAAGCGATAATAATCGGCACAATAATAGTTGCGGTTCTTGGAATGCTCGTGACTTTTGTTTCGCTTGGAGTAGTTCCCTGGCAGGAGCTTGCCAATTCAATTGCGCCGCTTTCAATCGTGACGCAAAGAATACTTGGAAATCTTGGAACCCATCTGATTAATGTCGGCATTTTTATTTCGCTCATCGGCTCTGCTGCCGGCGGAATAATTGCAATGCCAAGGCTCATACTTGCCCTCGCAAGGGACAAGCTCTTCATTGCCCAGTTTAGCGAAATCCATCCCAAATTCAAGACACCATTCAAGGCAATAATATTCCAGACAATAGTCTCGCTTGCAGTGTTTGCAATGGCATTTGGAAGGTACAAGCTGCTTCTCAGCCTTGTTTTGCCTCTTGCATTTTTCATGTATTTTTTTGTGGTGCTTTCAGTTGTTGTTCTAAGGTCAAAAGAGCCTCAGACAAAAAGAAGCTATAAAGTGCCTTTAGTCGGAATATCATCCCTCATTGTCGTGGTTTTCATATTTCTGGTGACTATTGCATGGATAAAATACGAGCCCGGTGCGCTTGGAACTTTGCAGATGGGCCTTTCGTTTGTATTTGCAGGAATTCCAATATACCTTTTGCTTGAAACATACTACAATCCCGACACGATAATAAAAATCAACGACCTTCTGGCATATGCAACCCTCTGGACTGAAAAATTCATCCTGCCAAACTCGATAATAAAAGAAATACTCGCACTTTTAGGGGATATAAAGGGCAAAAAAATTCTTGAGTTTGGCTGCTCCGTCGGCACCCTGACTATTAAGCTTGCAGACCACGTAAATCCAAGAGGAAAGGTATTTGCAACAGACCTTTCAAAAAGAGACCTGATGATAACCCAGAAAAGGCTTTTGAAAATGGGCCACAACCATGTTACCATCATTCACGATGAGCACCAGGTCAACAGGATTCATCCGTCAATTCCCAATGTTGATGCTATCGTAAGCATAGGCATGATGGGATATCTTCAGGATGTAAAAAAAGTCCTGAAGGAAATGAGAAGCCTCATTCCTTACGGCGGCAAGATTGTTTTTGTCGACTATGTTGACTTTTTCAAGGTAATTCCGAATGTAGAGTGGCTTTCAAATGACAGGATAATAGAAAAAGTTTTCCGCGATGCCGGATTTTCAGTTTATGTAATAAGGAAAAAAGGATTGTTCTGGAATTATGTCTTTGTTTACGGGATAAAATTCCATGACAATGTGCCTTATATTTGAAGTTTTTTTTAAAACAGGCAAAGCTTATCCAAAAGTAATTACCTTATCGGATTCCTCAACCAATGCAAGCATTTCTTCCATTGTGGAAACAGGGCAAATTCCGCTTTCTTGCTTCTCTCTTATTTTAAGGCAGGCTCCGCATGCAAGAACCGCTCCATTGTTTTTTAAGAATTTTTTGATTGAGCCTTCAAGCATTGGAAATTTAGCATCTTTAATGTTTTCAACCTCAACACCTTTGCCTAACAAAAATATTTTTACAGAATGATTTTTGGCCAAAGCCTCATTTCCAAATCTAAAGCAATTCCAGCAGGTTTCTGCTTCGTTTGTGTTTAATATTATCCCTATCTTCATTGTTTCATCTTGCATTATTGACAATTTCTAAAACATCTTTTTCCGCCTGCTCGGCCTCTTTTGGATCAACTTCCGGAAAGAACTGGGAAATCATTGTTGGCTTCATTCCGGCTATTTTGACTTTTCCGCTGTCTTCAAGAACATTTATCTTGCAGGGCATGCACAATGAAATCAGCCTATTCTTGTTCAAGAATTGATTTGCATATTTGCCTGAACAAATTTCAATAATTTTTAGCGGCTTTTGCTCAAATCCTTTGGCAGCCAGCCTTTCTTTTATATCATAAATCTGGAACAAGCTCCAGCCTTTCTGCTCTACTGCCTTCAGGACAGAAACTACAGCTTCGTCAAAGCTTTTATCTGTTTCAACGACATAAGCAAAATCTTCCACTTTCATCTGATTCACCTAAATAAGCTCCTTTTTCATTTCATCGTATCGTTTTTTTGTTATTTTTCCTTCAGCAAATCTTTTCTTTAAGATGCCTAGCGGAGTCTCAGAGGATGGCTCATTCTTTATTCCAAATTTATAAACAATCCATACTATTAAAAAAATGGCTGCTGCAAAAATTAATATCCAGAAAATGTTCCAATAGCCATAATTGCTGTATCCGTAACCAAGCGGGTAATTTCCCATCATGCTGCCGCCCATCATATTCCTCATGCCGCCAGAACCCATCATTCCATAGCCGATATAAACATTCTCTTTGCAGTAAAGCCGTTTTGCCATATTGATATGCACTTGTTTTAAAGATTCAGATCCTTCTCCACCCATCATGTTGTCCATAAGTTCGTGGCTTTCGCCAGGATGCATTTGCTCCATGTAATAATCTCCAATTTCTTCAAGCTGTTCATTAGTAAGTTTGTTGCAGCTAATGCCGGAATCAATAAGTTTCTTTGTTTGAGTAAAATCATGCTCTTGCGCAAATGCCTGCGAGCTTATCAATATACCAAAAACAATCAGCAACAGGGTTATTTTTTTCATGTTCATTCGCCTCCGGGAAATATTTTACTGTCTTTTTTCATCCGTTCGGATAAAACCTCCCTAATTATGTCAAAAGCTTTGATTATTTTTGGGTTTGAAATCTTGTAATTGATGTTTTTGCCGCTTCTCTTTGACTCAACAATGCCTTTAGCTTTCATAATTGACAAATGCTGGGAGATATTGGCCTGGCTGAGCCTTGTTTTTTTTATTAATTCCGTTACTGACATTTCATTATCCCTCAAAAGGTTTAATATTTCCAGTCTTGTTGGGTTTGAAAATACCTTGCACATTTCTGAATGCATCTGGTACAGTTCTTTCATAAGCATATTAGAATATTCTAATATTTAAATATCTTTCGTTTTCACGCAATAGTGAAGCGGGCCAGGGAGGATATAAACCAACGGCTAGCTCCGTTGACACGCTAAATTTGTAAGTATTTAACTTAGCTTGAAGTTATGGAAACATTATTATATACATTAATCCGATAGACTAACAATGAAACTTTCAATGTTTGTTATAACCCTATTATCTGCGATAATATTATTAAGCGGATGTGTATTAAAAGATAAAAATGATTCTGATATGGACTGGCCTAAACTTCCTTCTTATGGCAAATGCAATACAGATGCAGATTGTATTATTGTATCATGTCAAAATTATGGAAGTGTAATAACTCACAAAAATGCCCTTAATCATTTAGATGAAATTAAAGAGAAGATGTGTGACGGCAAGGCTGATCCAACTGTAAGTTATGAAGGTGTCGAATGCAGAACTTCAGGTTTATGTCAGTTTAAAGACCCTTATCCAAAGCCGAATTTTATAGACAATAGTAACCTGACAAAACCAACTTTACCTCCTGATGCACAAAAGCCTTTCTCTGACGATTAGGTATGATAACCACTGGACATCTTCCGACGTCAACTATTTAAATAAACCATTTCTCTAAATTTGAAAAAGAGAACACGCAAAACTGCTAAATAATGCTTTTCGGTCTTCGACACGAAAATCAATTACGCAGTTTCGCTTAACGTTCTCTTTTTCCATAGATCGCCAAAGTTTTCAAAGAAAATAAAAAACTTTTGAGGATGGTTAAAGTGAAATTAATAACAGAAATATCGTGCAGTACAAAGGACAAAAAGACAAAAATAATCTTACCTAGTGTATTAAATCAAGAATTAGCGGAATTTGTTGGAATAGTTATTGGTGACGGTCATTTGGCTCATCAAATCAGAAAAACTTCTAAATTTTATTCGTTGAGAATAAGTTGTAATCTTACCGAAGATGTCTCTCATTTCAATCTCGTAATAAACCCTATTTTTGAAAAATTGTTTAATTCGAGTTTATCTATAATCCAATCAAAAGGTAAAAACTATTTTATTGCAGTAAAATGCTCAAAGTCTATAGTTCAATTTCTCAATGTAAATTTCAATATACCTATAGGAAATAAAACATGTAATATATCAATGCCGGAGAATATAATTCAATCAGAGCGTGGTATATTAGCGTCTTTTATAAGAGGCCTAGCTGATACAGACTTTTCTTTAAGTTTTAAAAGAAAAAATTACTATAATGATTATCCAGTAATCAAAGGATCTTTACAATCTAAAATATTAATACAACAGTTGTATACCAGTTTGATAGCTTTAGGGTTTACTCCTTATTTAGTTCTTTATGAGAGTAATATGGATAAAAGATTTAATAAGAATTATGAAAGACATTCAATATATTTATCTGGAAAGGCGAATTTAGAAAGATGGATTTCTTTAATAGGATTTAACAATCCCAGACTTTTTACAAAGTACCTCGTATGGAAAAAATTTGGCTTTTGTCCTCCAAACACAACTTTAGAACAAAGAAAACAGATGTTGGCTGGAAAGTTAGAACCAAGATTATTTTATGAATAAAGCGGGCCAGGGAAGATTTGAACTCCCGACCTTCAGCTTAGAAGGCTTTAGCGCAGCAAACCGGTTGATTTGCTAGGTCGCTCTATCCAAGCTGAGCTACTGGCCCAGAATAGAAAAAGTCATCAATCATCATTTAAAAATGTATTTGAAGGGATTTTATCCGGCTGGAAGCGGAGGGGGAGAATCTCCCCCTGCCAAATTATCAGAACCGCCTGAATTTCCCGTATCGTCAGATGGAAATAGAGGAGGAGAATCATTTTCAAGAGCTGCTGAACCAGAATCGTCTGCAAGATATTTGATTGTAACAGTTGAGAACAGAATTGCCACTATCAGGACTGCACCAAGCAACACGTAATGATGGTTCTTCTGAAGAGGCTGCTGTGGCTGTAATTGCTGAGCTTGCGGCCTCCGGATGTAAGGATTTATGCTCGGGTTATAAACGCCGCCACTGTTGAATTTAAAGTCATATTGACCCATTATCTCCTCCAAATAACGTCTCCGGTTATCGCTGAAGAGAACAAAGTTTTTACTCCGATAGCAGATGTAAGGGGCCCTTCTTCAGCGTTACATTCTTCCCTTACATTAACATAACTTAAGTCATTGTGGCCATTTTGGATACAATAGTCCAAGGCCACCTGTCTCCACTCTTCGTTAGTCTTGCATATTTGTTCTGCCACCTCTGATCTCTTTACGCCGTCAGTGCATTCCCAATCTGCGGTTCTGTAGGTTGTTTCTTTTGGATAACCTAAAGCACAATCCCCTTCAACCCGCAGCACATATGCCTTTCCACTTTCCATGAATTCAGCTTTTTCATATCTCCTGTTTTCGGCGTTGTAAAGGAAAGGCCCCCTGTTTATTTTGCAGGTTCCTTTTATATCTTCAAAGTAAGGCGACACCCATCTTGATGGAGTTAAGGCTCCTCCTATAATATTCCAGCCAGCCTTTAGCCTAAAGTCGTCAAAGAAATTATCCATATCTACAAAACCGTCCCCCAATGTCCCTACAATACAATCGTTTTCTACCCTTACCCAATAGCCGTCCTTTGAATTTGCTACGCTTTCTGCCTTTTCATATTTCTTTTCTGTGTTAGAGAATTTCCATAGCGGGCTTAGGAAGCTACAGTCAGTATCATAGGAAAAAAATGATGTGGAGCCTGAATCTGTTATTGGGGTTGAGAAAAGATTCCAGCCTTTTTTGAAATTTAGTTTAAACTCGTTTAGGTTGAATTTGTCCAAGTCGCTTGGGTGTTTTTTGAGATACGCAAGCAGGACTTCCCTTGAGTCGGATCCTGGTCCAGTCAATCTTATGTTTATCTCGTTAAGCTGGGGAATTATCCTGATTTCATAATCCAAATCTCCACGATTCCATGTTGCTGTATAATAATCATCTTGCTGCCTGATGGCAAGCTCTACTATGTTGCTGCCATCGCTGATTGAAAGAATATTATTGTTCAGGTCGGCCTTTAGCTTGTAGGTATCTCCTCCCTTGTAATAATCCCCTACAAAAATATTTTTTTCTATTTCTTCTATGTGCAGGGAATAAATCCTGTTCTGCTCCTGCTCAGTCCCGATAAATAAGTTTTCATTAGTCCAGAATACAACTCCTTCTTCTTCCCCATACATCACCTTATAAACAACATTACCGTCAATTTCTTCCTTTTTTATGATGCCGCCTAATTCGTTTAGCACAATTTCTCTTAAGAAATTCTCGACTTTGTCCCTTGTGTCAAATACCCACACAAATGCATATGAGTAACTTCCTCCATCATTATAGCTTGCGCTGTAAGACTCAAAAGATGAGTAATCGTTTCTTTGATCGTGAAATATAGATTCTATCTTGCTTCTGTCTATATCATTCAAAATTAAGTAGTTTGCTGCCTTTTTCAGGTCTATGACTGAAAAGTACACATATTTTCCGTATAAGTAGGGGAAGGTTATCAAATCCGAAGTTATTTCTGCATTGTAAAATCCTTCATTTGCCGTGTCTTCAAAATCAAGCTCGTAAGTGCATTTTACCTCTTCCTCAATTTTTGGTATTCCGGTCTCATCTTCAGATTCATCGCACCCTACAAGCGTCATTGGATAAGTTTTTGACTCGCAGAATTCGCAGTACGGAGGGTGCATTACTGCATAAACGTTACCGAATTGACTTGTGTTTGACTTCAAGACTGCTGTTATCTTCACTTTTTCATTTACATCGTAAAATCTTTTGTCTGTTTTTGCGTCCACTACTTCAACTGGAGAAGAGGGCGGCTCAGAATTGCACTTTCCTTCATTGCATCCATAATCGCAGTAAGAGAACCCGTTGTTTATTCTTTCTGAATCGCAATAATATTCATTCAAGCTTTCCCCAAGGCATGAGTCTTCATAGTATTCAGACTTGTCGGAGTAATAGGTGTATCCTTTAGTAAATTGGTCAAATCCCTTGTCGGAATCTATGCATTTCTTGCAGTCCTGCGGGCAGGTTCCCTGGTGGCATGCGCCTGCAGGACATGGATCAGCTGTGCATGGCGGGCAGTAATCGTCTTCTCCAGCCTCGCAGATGTTATTGCCGCAGGAAGGCCCAGGCGATTTTAATTTTGAAGTTATGAAAACTCTTGGAAGCCGCTGTTTAGAGGGATATTCTATCCTCAATGACTTCTGATTTGATGGCTGATCCTGTACCGTGGCAAAAGCGCCATAGCTCGTATATGATTGTAATACCTCGTCTAATTGGGGAGGGCTTATAAGGTTCAAATTTCCAGTATATGTTAATTGCAGAGCATTTTGCTGGGCGTCTATAAATCCAGTTATATGCGTTGGAATAAGATTATCGACCTTATCGATTGGCGTAGCTATATCAAAATTTATTTTATTTGTATCATTGATTATACTTATTTTAGCTCCGAAAAAAGTTGTTATAAAATTAGATGTATAATCAAATACAACCTTTCCATTAACAAGTTTAGCAAAAGCAATTTGTTTTTCATGGCCTTTGCCATCAAAATTGGTTAAATAGTAAATGCCTCTACTCTGAATATCAGGACGGACTTCTATAACTTCGCTGAAAACATCTGCCTTTGCCAAGCCCCGGTATTCAATATCCCAGTTCTCTGTGAACAGGACTTGCGGCTGTCCGCCTTCATTCTTGATTAGATTGCTTAAAGCGCTTCCAGCCGGAACGTAAAAATCATCATCTGCAAACATCTCGACAATTATTTTTTTTATTTTGAAAATCTGGGTTACTTCCGTGCCAATGATTGTTACACGAGCATCTTCAATGACTTCATCATTTACTTTTAATTCATGAGAAGACATAGGGTCTAATACGTTTAAGTCTCTTAATTCTATTTTCTCAGCGCCCAAATAGAAAGTAGCAGTATTGATTCCGCCGCTGTAATCCTGGAGCAAAAGGTCGGCAACTGCAACATTTGTCCCGTCTGCTAACCTGTCAAATTCTCCTTTCTTCATGTTTCTGGTGGTTTGACCGTTTATGACAAATTGCGCGCCATCAGAATTTACACTAATCAACGAAACTTCATAATATTTATCGTTTATTATGTAAACTTTTGTCTGCTTTTCCGGCAAAATGTCTTTTATATTTCCACTTAGCAATACGAGCAAAATATTTGCGCCATTGCTCTCTGTCGCTGAAATTCTTTGCGCCCTTACAATAGTATATTTTTTGCCAAACATTACAATTGGCACATTTTCAAAATCCGGCAATTCCAAGCCATTTATGCCGCTCTGGAAAGGATTTTCAAATTCAAGCTCATATTTTCCGATTTCCTTGCCGCCTGCAAAATATAGGAAATCTGCAGTTGCATCGTTTTCGTTTTCCGTATAAACAACGTAACCGCTTGCTTTATTGCCTTTGGCTGAAGGCCCTAATAGGTAGAGAGTTTGTTTGTAATTTGATTCCCCTTTGCTGTTGACAACTGAATCGGAGCTCAATAATTTAAATTCAGGTTGGCCGATTGAATCCTTAATATCAGAAAGAATTTCCCGATTTATTGGGATATTATAATTAAGATTCTCGCTTAATTCAAGAGAATTTGTTTCTGTTTTTACTTCCCATGAATCCTGTATCGTAGGGGTATCTGAAAGGCAAGCGCCGTCCTTGCAGCCGTTTGGGCATTCATAACCAAGATCGCGATTTATTTCGTCATTTTCACAATAATTTTCAATTACGTAAGGCCCAGATAATGTTGTTCCTCCAAAACAACTTTTACAACACACATCGCTAGCCCCGACAACCCCGCCACTCCCTTCTATTGTGTACCAAGTTATTGCTTTTGTAAAGTAATCCCTTCCATCTGAATCCTCGCATCTCCCTTTAATTTGAATATCACTAGGATTGCACTGACCGTCTTTACACCCACTGGGGCATATTACAATATTATTAAAAGGGTTACCCTCTGAACAAAAATGTTCTTCAACATAACAACTTTCACCCTTGCACTCAAAAACATTCTCAGATGTAGATTTATCATCTGATAGTGTTATTAGTAAACATCCATCAGTGCCAGGCTCTCCTCCGGAATGATCATCTGAAGCCTCAGTCTTTCCTTTTTTGTAATAATTTTTTCCACCATCGGAATCTTTGCAAGTAGGTGTTTGTACACATTTTCCACTAATGCATTTATTCTGAGGACAAGGAGTTGTTATGCAGCTTATTACAGGACAATCAGAATCAGTTTCGCATTCCTTGTCGCAGACAAGAGTTCCGCAGGTTTGACATCCATTCTCATCATAGGCCGGCTCGTATCTGCATCCCTGAGGGGGATTTGCGCATTTTATTAACGGGCATATAGTTTTTTTTAAGCAGGTTCCGTCTTTGCAGCCATAGGGGCAGTAATCACTGTAACTTACCTTCAATTTGTAATTATCACAGTAAGACTGCAAAATTAAGCTGTCTGATTGGTATCCCTGCTCGTAACCACATTGGTCATAGATTTTTGTGAGCCCGTTATCGATCGTAGCATACCCTTTCAGGTATAGGTCATTGTTCTGGTCACTGTCATAACATACGGGGGGGTTTGAAAGGCAGACGCCCTGAGAGCATCCATAATCACATTGCACAAAAGAATCTGTATTTAGCATTCCATTTTCGCAATAGGCTTCTGAAAGTGTCTGGCCGCCTATGTCCCAGCACGAGTCAGTCACGCTTGACTTAATACCTTCATTCGAGATGTATACAGCCTCTCCCTTTTGATAATAATTTTTCCCGCCATCAGAATCCGTGCATGAAGCTGCCTGCTTAGGATTTACATAAACTCCAATTGTTAGTTCATTGTTTGTGTTGTCCTTGTCGCCTGTAACTGAGATTGATATTTTGAATGTGTGTTTTCCAGAAGTCAGGTAATATCCTGTGTTCGTAGAGGCAATATCCAAAGTCTGTCCGGCTGCGAGTGGCTGATAGTTTGATGTGCCCCCTGCAGGCTGACCATCCACATAGTTTGAAACATCAAATTTCTCCGATACTGAGTTGCCTATGTTTTTCACAATATATTGAAAGTAAACTAGCCTTTTGCCGCTTGAGTCAAATTCGTTTGTTTCTTTTGGAGTTATGCTGTCTACTTTTAAGTCAAACTCTCCTTTAATGCACGCTCCGTCTTTGCAGCCGTTTGGGCAGTAATAAAAGCCCTGGTAAACCCATTTGTCTCCGTTTTGATTTATATCGCAGTAAAACTCATAAATGGCAGTTGAAGTCGGGGCGGCGCAGTAATCATCGAAATTTCCGTAAAGCTCGCCAGGGTTATAACCGGGAGATGAAATTCCAAGATATCCCGTTGCTGTGCCTTTTTTGGAATAGTCTTTTCCTGAGTCAGTTTCAGTACAAGGGTATCGCTGGCATTGCCCGTCCACACTCAATACATTTACACCGCATTTCACGTTATTATCAATGACATCCCTACTGCCAGAGCAGCGTCCGCTGCAGGAAGATGTTGCAGTTTTCCACCATTCGTCATATGTATAGCATGACCCTGAATTTGACTGAGACGATTTGTAGCCGTCATAGCACTCCCAGGATGCGCTTTTGTATCCTACAGTTTCAGCATAAGAGAGGTTCATCAGAACAAGAAACAGAACTAATGATACTAATAATCCTCTTTTAATCATTTTGTTTTAATAATCTGTAAGATTGCTGTATTTATAGCTTTCGATTAGTTTTTGGAAAAATTATTATATTTTTAATTAAAACCGATTGTATGGCTGCCGAATATTTTAATTTTCAAAAATGGTATACAAGAATAATTGGAGTATTCTTTGTGCTTGTTTTTATTGCGCTTGTTACAGATTTTCTTAAGTTTGGGCATAGACCTGAAACATGGCATAAACTGTTCCACATACTGCTTGGAACTGTTGTTTTATATTTTGGCTGGAGCAATGAGAAATTTTGGAAGCCTTTTTGCCTTTCTAATGGCGCTTTTTTCATTTTTGTTGCTGCTTTTGGATTTATGTTTCCGGATTTTGGAGGACTTGATGCATTCAACAGACTAGACACAATACTTCACTCAATTGTTGGCATAAGTGGATTAGCAATTGGAATTCTAAGTGTAAAAAGCCAGAGGCATAAATAATTATACTGTGATTAATACCGCAAAACTTTAAAATAGCAAAAGATTTGTCCCCAAGATGGCAAAAGTTTTATCGCTTAAAGATGTTGATGTGAAAGGAAAAATTGTTTTTGTAAGAACTTCTTATGATGTCCCTTTAGACACTTCCAAAAAACCTCTTGACCCAACAAGAGTGAGGGATGATTCAAGGATATCGGATACAATTCCGACTTTGAAATATCTTTTATCGCAAAATGCAAAAATAATTCTTGAGCCCGGATGGCTGGGAAGGCCAAAAGGAGAAGATCCTGAACTAGGAATGGCGCCTGTTGTGCTTAGGCTTTCAGAACTTCTCAAGGAACAAAATGCCCTAAAACATCCTATTCTTTTGACGCCAAATTCCCTTGATGGCAGCAGGCCAAGAAGCGTTTACAGAAACCAAGAAGAAGTGAAAAAAGATGTTTCAAAATTAAAAGAAGCCCAGATTATTGTGCTTGAAAATGTAAGGTTTGACCCAGAAGCAAATGCCAACAGCCGCGAATTTGCCGAATACATTGCATCGCTTTGCGGGAAAAATGCAGTTTATGTAAACGAGGCAGAAGCGCAGAACCACA
This sequence comes from Candidatus Nanoarchaeia archaeon, assembly GCA_035293285.1. Classification (GTDB taxonomy): domain Archaea; phylum Nanobdellota; class Nanobdellia; order Woesearchaeales; family GW2011-AR4. The sequence continues at coordinate 27,357 of DATDOM010000025.1, forward strand.
GACCTGAGGCGACAATCACGACAGTTCCTGGAATTATTGCAAGAAACGGAGGAGCTGCAGTTTTTGGATTTAAGTGTGAAGACGTCATAAAATACATCGGAAGCATTTCAAAAATTCTCTCTGATAAAAAAAGAGGCTCATTCGTATTTTTCCTGTCAGGTAAAAAAATTGAGACTCAGGTTGGGATAACTTCAAAAATTTCTGTGACAAATTCACTTTTAGACAAAATGAGAAAAGAGGATGTCCTGGTTGTGCAGGGTGCTGTCACTTACACATTTTTGGTTGCGGACAAGTACCTTGCAACAATGGAAAAAAACATGCCAAATGTAAATGAAATAATTGATGCCTGCAACAATAAAATCAAGGAAGAAACTGAGAAAATAAAGGGCAAAAAAGACCCTAATGCATCGCAGCTTACTGTAGATATGCAGATTTTAATGCAGAAGCAAAAGAGCAATAAGCTCCTCGAGATAATCGGAATCAAAGAAGATGAAATAAAAGCATTAATCGGGAGCTCTTTCATGGAATGGAAAGAAATTGGCGAGCAGCTTGCGTTTGCCGCGCAGGTTATGCTGAAGGCAAAATCAAAAGAGGTAAGTGTTTTGCTGAATTCAGACCACACAATAACAGACAAGTTTCCTGACAAGTCAGGCAATCTTCCATCTGACGCAGAAATAAAGACGTTTGGCAGTCCGTTGGGAATCCCGCAGGGTTTTTTGGGAGTTGCCCCGGGGAAAAACACAGTTGATGAAATTTGCAAGGAAGTTTTGAAATCAAAGCTGCTGATTTTGGCAGGCCCGCTTTCAATTGAAGACGACAATGTCGAAAAAATTTCCAATTCAAACAAAAAAACTTTTGAGGCAATATTAAAGGCAAAGAAAAACGGCGCTGTCACAATCGGCGCAGGCGGAGACACTTCAGCAATTATAAGGAAGCATAATGCAGAAGATGCATTCACTATTGTGTCAAATGCAGGCGGCGCAACGCTTGAGCTAATTGAAAAAGGGACACTGCCAGGAATAAAGGCAGTTGAAGACTGTTATTAAATCAGAAAGCAATGTTTATTTCTTCATTAAACAAAGACTTGACGGATTTTTCAATGTCGGTTTTAAGCGTGAGCATGGCCTCATCCATCTTTAATGCATCGCTTTTGCTCTGATTGCATTCCTTTGAAAGTTTTTCCGTCCTTAAATTTGTGTCCTGGAGCCTTAAGTTCAGCTCGCGGAATTTTTGCTGGACTCCGGACCTGTTCAGCCTGTCCTCGACTTCCTTTAGGCCGTCCTTGAGTGCAAAATGATTTTCCCGGAATTGGGAAAGAAAATCCCTGCTCAGTTTTTTTATTTCCTCAATAGACTTTTCCCTCTTTTTCTCCTCGATGTTGAGATTGTTTTCCTCCAAAACTGACAAGAGGCTTGTGAGGGCATTGTGGATTTTCAGCTCGGGGTCGTCTGAAATTGAGCCTATTGGATCGTGAAGGTATTTTAAAATCATCTCTTCGTGCTCAAATGCAATGTGCGAATATTTTCTCAATGCTTTTTCAAGGACTGAAAATGACTGGAAAAGCCCGTCTTCAAAATCCCTAAGCTCCTTTGCCCTGGTTTTCTTGTCTTCAATTGATTTCAGGAAATTGTTGTGCTCCTCGCTTTTCTCGAACGACTCGATTGAGCGCATTAAATCCTCTTTTTCCTTTTGCGCAATTGCAAGGCTTGCTTCTGCATTCTTTAGGTCCATCTGAAGATTTAAGCGGGCGTTTGATTTTAACCTGAGGCTTTGTGCCTTTTCCTTTAGAAGGTTTATTGAAACTATTTTTTCGTTTTTGAGTTCAGACTTAAGCTGTCGGAACAGGTCATCAAAGCGCTTTATGTCCTTTGTAACCTTGTCAGTCTCGTTTGAAAAAAATTCCTGAAGTATTGTGTAGCTTCGTATCGTGGATTTTCCGAGCTCGTCAAGCCTCTGGTCAAACTTGTCGCAGTAATCAGTAAGGTAGAAAAAATCGCGGTTGTTTATCTCCAGGTTTCCAAGAAATGAGTTCATTGAACGGGAATAGGATTTCCTGTTGCCCTCCATGTACTGTTTTGCCTTAAAAGGAATGTTTGGATTTTGGAGCTTGGCATTTTCCAGGCGCTCAAGGTCAGTTCTTGTCCTTTCGAGCTCCTCGCCAACGTGCATAAGGATTTCGTCAGTTTTCTGCTTAAGCTCCTCAAAAGCGGGCTTTGATTTTTCAGATACCCATTCTTCAAGGTACTGGAGGCTGACTGAGAATGATTCTTTCTGCCCTTTTTGGTCTTCTTGAAAGATTTTCCTGATAAACTTGAGCATTTTTGCAAAAAAGGGCTTTCTGAATATAATTTTTACTATTTTTTAGGACTAAAACAATTTTGGGAAGATTTTCCATGGTTTAGCTATTCCTTTGGAATTAAGTTCAATAATACTTTATGTGCCCTTGAAATGTCATCTTCATGGAAAACAAACACAACTTCTGCCTCTATGTTGGAAATGCTCATTATGGTTATATTACTGAAAGCCAGCTCCCTTGTAAGCAAATAGAAAAAGCCAGGGCATTCTCTGTAATTTGAGGGGATTGACATAAACAATCCGCCTAAATTTTTAATTTTTGAAATTTGCTTTTCGCTCGACAAAATCTTGTTTATGTTGTTTTCGTATCTTGCATTGCACAGTATGGCTACATTATTTGTCCCGTGATTGATGGAAAAGAAATCTCCTTTTTGAACGTCAATTTTTTTATACAAACTGTTGATTTTTATTAAGAAAGTTGCCGACTTATTATAGGTGTACTCAATTAAATTGGATTTAGTTGTTATGTCTGTTCTGTGGTCTATTTTTGGCAATGGAACGCTGTTCTTTTTTTCCGCGAATCTGCGTAGGGCCATGGAAATGGCTAAAAGCTTGACTTTTTTGCCAATCTCTTTTTCTATTGCAGGCTTCAGGTAATCAGCAAGAGCTCCAAAATTTATAAGTGACTTGTTGACGCACTCCTGGATAAAAGGCTTGTCGTCCATTAGTTTTCTGACAATATTGGCAATTGTTACCATATTGTTAAAAAATTAACATTAAGTTAATAAATCTTATTCTTTTATCAAAACTTTATGGAAACTTCAATAGCTATAATATTAAAAAAAGATTTGCCAGTTGGCTTAGTGGGAAACATATGCGCGTGCCTTGGGACAGGAATAATGAAAGTTGACAGCAGAATTATAGGGCACGACATAAAAACTGAAGACCTTTTGTACAAGGCAATCACAAAAATTCCGATTGTAGTTCTTAATGTGAATAAGTTAGGAATTCCTGAAGTGATTAGGAGGGCTAAAAGAAATAAGCTGGATTTTGTTTTATACGATGAGTGTGCTGTCGGGGCCAGAGATTACAATCAATACGAAAATGACTTAAAGGCCACAAGCACAGAAAACAGAGAAATTTTAGGAATTGGTGTTATTGGGGAATTGAGCGCCGTCAGAAAAGTAACTGGAGACCTTCCTCTTGTAAAATAGCTGCATAAATTTATATCACCTGAATTTATTTCAGTTTTATGGACAAGCGAGCAGAACTTGATAGAATTGCTGAAGAGATAAAAAACTGCAAAGAGTGCAAAAAAGGCAAGATAGGAATTGCAGTTGTTGGCGAAGGAAATTCTGATGCTGACATTGTATTCATTGGTGAAGCACCCGGGCGGCAGGAATCAATAACCGGAAGGCCTTTTATCGGGCGCGCGGGAAAAGTATTGAGAAAGCTGATTAATGATATTGGATTGAAAGAAGATGATGTGTATATCACAAGCCCTGTCAAGTATCTTCCTGAATACAAAACCCCGACGCTTGTTGATATTGAACACGGCAGGATTCATCTTAACGCACAATTAAAAATCATAAATCCAAAAGTTGTTGTTTTGCTTGGAAACACTGCATGCCTTGCGCTTCTCAAAGAAAAATTCTCGATTTCAAAAGAGCACGGCAAAATAATTGAAAAAGACGGGACAAAATATATGTTTTCTTACCATCCTGCCGCAGTGCTCTACATGCCGGGCCTGAAAAATGAGATTGAAAAAGACTTCCTAAATTTAAAAGAACTTCTAAGAAAGGATAAAATCTGAAATAAGATTAAAACAAGAAATTAATAAAAATAAAATTCAGAATTTTAAGTTTACTTCGACCTATGCTGCTTTCTTAATCTTCTTTCTTTCTTCATTCTCTTGCGCTGCCATTTCCAGCGCATCTGGCGCTTTTTCTTCCAGCGTCGTGAACTTCTTTTCATTAGACTAAGAATTTAATTTCGGTATTTAAAGGTTGCTGAAAAAATTAATTTATTGTATTCAAACTTAAAATAGGTCTTCGACGAATGTTAGGCGATCAAAATTCAATCGTTTTCTGAATTCAGGATTCACACACGGGTTTTGTCTGTCAAAACCCTTCTCGCAAAGGTAAAAACTCGCACTGCACACGAGTTTTTCCCTCTGCACTCGATGTTCATCCACGAAATTTACATTAACTTTCGCCCAAATGCAGGCGAATGTGTGGAATTGAGAATGAATGTTCGCCGCACTAATGGTGCGGCCAAGATGCTATGCAGCGTCTTTTAATTTAGGGCCAAAAGTAAAAATATAGAACAGGTTATTGGCGAGGTGTAAATATGACAGTGTTTTTATTAAAAATATGGCAAATCAAAAATTAACTCATTACATAGTCAGATGAAAAGATTTATTTTCTATATTGCACTCAATTCTAGAAAAATCAAATTATATAATCTTTAAACAACAGATTTAAATACTTTTAATGCCAAAACAGGTTGTCCAAATAGGTTTTGTGCTAAAATCCACAAGCTTTATAAATATCATCGCAATTCCCCATCTGATGCAAGACAATCCTTCTGTAGACAAAGTACTATGATTTCGTACTATTTTGTTGACTGAAGGGATTGCTATGCTGTTCATGCGCATTTGGATGCGAGTTTACACAAAAAGCTGCCCTGGTAGTGTAGCCTGGATCGGCGCAAAAGTGCGCTGCAGGAGCCATCATGAAGCCCTGTCGCGGCTTCGACTCGGGTTCAAAAGCAGTAAATGTCAAGTTTATGCCTGAAAGTCCCGACCAGGGCGCTCTTATATTGATGCGGAAGTAAAATTTCGTTTCACACACGGGCCGGTAGCTCAGCCTGGTAGAGCATCTGTCGCTGCAAAGCGTGGTTGGATGAAACTTTTAATCAGGTGGTCGCGAGTCCGAATCTCGTCCGGCCCATTTAAGCTCACAAGAAAAAAGGAAAAATCGTTGGGGTCGTTGGAAAAATATGAAAAAGACGAAATTCAAGGTTGATAAGCACATATTGACGCCTAAGCACTCAAAACTTAGCGACAAGGAAAAACAGGCATTGTATGACAGGTACAATGTAACTCAAAAAGAGCTTCCAAAAGTTTTCAAGACTGATGCTGCAATTAGGGAGCTTGACGCAAAAGTAGGCGATGTCATAAAGGTAACAAGAGTAAGCGCGACAGCAGGGCAGTCATTTTTCTACAGGGTGGTAGCTGATGTATAAGTACGGGAAAATCCTTATCCAAAAATACTTTGAAGAGCAGGGTTTTGTAGATTCTGACATTGAATCATTCAACAACTTTGTTGAAAAGGAGCTTATTTTAATCATTGAGGAAAACAAGGAAATTATCCCGACAATCATTCCGCATAACATTGACGAATTCAAAATCAAGCTTGACAAAATCTGGGTCGAAAAGCCAAAGATGATTGAGGCTGACGGTTCAAGCCGAAACATTTACCCGATGGAAGCGAGACTTAGAAAAATTACTTATTCTGCGCCTTGCTGGATAACAGTGAGCGCACACATCAACGGGGTTCAAAGGGAAAGTTTTGACACACAAATCGGAAACCTGCCTATAATGCTCAAAAGCAGGTGGTGCCACTTAAACAAATTAAACAGGGATGAGTTAATCTCAAAAGGCGAAGACCCTGACGAGCCGGGAGGATATTTCATAATCAACGGAACAGAAAAAGTTCTTATCACAATTGAAGATTTGGCATCAAACAGGTTTTTGATTGAAAAAGATTCGACAGGGCCAAGCGAGTTTGTGGGAAAATTATTTTCTGAATTCGGCTCGTTCAAGATTCCGCATTCAATTGAAAAGATGAAGGACGGAATTTTCTACCTAAGCTTCACAAGGGTAAAAAGAATCCCGATAATTGTTGTAATAAAAGCGCTTGGACTTTTGAAGGATGAGGAAATCACAAAGCACATATTTTCTGAAAGGCAGTTTGACGAGGTAATAATCAATCTTCTTGAGTTTGTGGCAATAAAGACTGAAGAGGATGCAATGGACTACATTGCAAAGAGAATAGGAATAACTCAGTCAAAGGAAATCAGGATTGAAAGGATGAAGGAGATAATGGACAAGTACCTTCTTCCGCACCTTGGCACAAACCAGCAGGACAGGATTTTCAAGGCATACAATTTATGCAAGATGCTCAAAAAATACCTGATGGCAATGAACGGCGAGATTGGCGTTGATGACAAGGACCATTACATGAACAAGAGGCTAAAGATGTCGGGCGACTTGCTTGCCGACTTAATCAGGCTTAACTTAAAAGTTTTGATCGGAGACCTTCTTTACAATTTCCAGAGAATAGTAAAGAGAGGAAAATTCCCGTCGATAAAAGTAATCATAAGGGACAAACTGCTTACTCAAAGGATTTATTCGTCAATGGCGACTGGAGTATGGGTTGGCGGCAGAAAAGGAATAAGCCAGAGAATCCAGAGATTAAACTATCTTGAAAATTTATCACACTTGCAAAGAGTTGTAAGTCCGCTTAGTGCTTCACAGGAAAATTTTGAGGCAAGAGAATTACATTCAACGCACTTGGGAAGGTTATGCCCGATTGAGACTCCAGAAGGAACTAACATCGGGCTTAGAAAAAACCTTGCAATATTATGCACAATTTCAGGCTCAACAAACGAAGAAGAGCTCCTAAAGTCGCTTAAATCAGTCGGATTAAAAACAATAATGTAGGACTAAAAATGGCGGAAGTATACCTAAACAGCAAATTTGTCGGAAACGTTGACAACCCAATAGAATTCGTCCATAAAATCAGGGATGAAAGAAGAAAGGGATTAATGGTTGACACTCTTAATGTATATTATAACAAGACTTCAAATGAAGTTCAGCTTGAATCTTCAAAAGGAAGAGCAAGAAGGCCTTTAATAATTGTAAAAGACGGAGTGCCTGCACTGACTGAAAGGCACATCAAGCAGCTTGAGAAAAACGAAATTTCATGGACTGACCTTGTAAAACAAGGAGTAATTGAATATCTTGATGCAGCAGAAGAAGAAAACACACTTGTTGCATTTGTGGAAAACGAGCTTACACCTGAACACACTCATCTTGAGATAACACCACTAGCAATGCTTGGCTACTGCGCGTCACTTGTTCCTTACGGAAACTTCAACCAGTCAACAAGGCTTAACGCAGGCGCAAAAAACCAAAAACAGGCGCTAGGATTCTATGCTTCTAATTATTCGGTTCGAATGGATATGGATGTAAACATTTTACATCATTCCCAGATGCCGGTTGTTAACACAATAATGCACGAAATTTCTGACTATGACAAGCACCCTGCAGGACAAAATTTTATTGTTGCAATCATGAGCTACAAAGGATACAATATGGAGGACGCAATCATCCTTAACAGGGGCTCAATTGAGAGAGGACTAGGTCGTTCAACATATTTTAGGCCGGCTATCGCAGAAGAATTAAGATATGCAGGCGGACTTATTGATCAAGTTTGCATTCCCGACAAAGATGTAAAAGGATACAAGACTGAAAAAGATTACAGGTTTTTAGAAGATGACGGAATAATTTATCCTGAGGCAAAAGTAAAGGAAGGAGATGTAGTTATCGGAAAGACATCACCGCCGAGATTCTTAAGCTC
>DATDOM010000026.1:0-5666 GCA_035293285.1 Candidatus Nanoarchaeia archaeon
GTTGATGAGTCAATGATTACTGGCGAGAGCATGCCGGTTTCCAAAAAATCCAAGGATAAGGTTATTGGAGCAACAATAAACAAAAGCGGTGCATTAAACGTCAAGGCAACCAAAATAGGAAGCGATACAATGCTTGCCCAGATAATAAAGCTGGTTGAGGATGCCCAAGGCTCAAAAGCCCCAATACAAAGATTGGCGGATAAAGTATCGGGCATTTTTGTTCCTGTTGTAATACTGATTGCATCATTATCATTTCTGTTCTGGTTTTTTGTAGGCCCAGGCTTATTCAATTTGCCATTTAGCCCTTTTATATTCTCATTTTCCATATTTATTGCCGTCCTTATAATTGCGTGCCCATGCGCTCTTGGTCTTGCAACGCCGACGGCAATAATGGTTGGCACCGGAAAAGGTGCAGAGCATGGCATACTGATAAAAAATGCAGAAGCGCTTGAGACGGCACATAAATTAACTACAATTGTATTTGATAAAACAGGCACTTTGACCAAAGGGAAGCCAGAAGTCACAAATTTCATCGTTCTTGATAAAAAATATTCTGAAAATGATGTCTTGAAATTTGCTTCAATTGCAGAGAAAAATTCAGAGCATCCTCTTGCCGATGCCGTTATTAATCTTGCAAAGTCCAGGAAAATAACAATAGGCAAGGCAAGTTCATTTCAGGCAGTGCACGGAAAAGGAATAACTGCAAAATACAAGAATTATTCCATTTTAGTCGGGAACACAAAACTACTGCAGCAGTATAAACTCAACTTAAAGGGAGATTCATTAAATCAAATCAGGAAACTTGAGGAAGAAGGAAAAACAACAGTTGCTGTTGCAATAAACAATTCAGTTGCAGGACTAATCGCAATTGCAGACACATTAAAGGAAAATTCTAAACAAGCAGTGGACGAATTGCATAAGCTTGGGAAAGAAGTTGTCATGATTACGGGGGACAATGAAAGAACAGCAAAAGCAATTGCAGCACAGGTTGGAATTGACAGGGTGATAGCAGAAGTTTTGCCCCAAGATAAAGAGAAAGAAATAAAGAAGCTGCAAAAGCAGGGAAAAATTGTTGCAATGGTTGGAGACGGAATCAACGATGCTCCTGCTCTTGCTCAAGCTGATGTGGGCATTGCGCTTGGGGCAGGAACTGATGTTGCGCTTGAAACAGGCTCGATAGTCTTGATTAAAAATGATTTAAGGGACGCGGTAACTGCAATAAAACTGAGTTCTTACACAATTAAAAAAATAAAACAGAATTTATTCTGGGCGTTCTTTTACAATGCAGCAGGTATTCCTATTGCAGCAGGAATTTTATATCCATTTTTTGGATTTTTATTGAATCCAATGATTGCAGGGGCTGCTATGGCATTTTCATCTGTCTCAGTTGTATCGAACAGTCTTTTGATGAGGAGATGGAAAGGATAAAATGTTTTAATATTAGGAGGCGGTAAAATGAAACAAAACCTTGGAAAAACAGACAGAATTTTAAGATTTGCTTTGGCTTTTTGGTGGCTTGGGCCATGGGCTCCGAAATATAACTTTGAGTGGGTTAATTGGGCAATTTTTATTGTAGGCTGGATTGCGCTTATAGAGAGCTTTTTGGGCTACTGCTGGCTTCATCACGTTTTGGGAATTGAAAGCAAGCACCAATAAAACTATAGAAAACATCAAACACGCTTAAAAAATTTATTTAATAAAATAATCAATCTTTTTTTCTTTTTAATTTAATCATCATATATGCACCAATCAAAAACAATGGAAAGCTCAAAAGCTGCCCCATGCTGAGGTTTCCAAAAATAAATCCGAGCTGTTCATCAGGCTGCCTGAAAAACTCCAAAGCTGTCCTCAAAAGCCCGTACATTGCGACAAAAGCCCAGAACAAAAATCCGCGCGGCAGTTTCTTGTCCTTGATGAACCAAAGGGTTATGAAAATAAAAATGTTTTTCAGGGATTCATAAATCTGCGAAGGGTGCCTGCAGCCTTCAGGAATTTCAGACATATACTTATTTTTTGAATAATCAATGCACCAAGAAACGTTCGTTATCCTTCCGTAAAGCTCTGCATTGATGAAATTCCCGATTCTTCCAAGAGCAAGTGCAAGCGCAGCTGGCATTACAATCAGGTCTGCAAGGTCATAAAAATGCATTTTTTTCTTTTTGCTGAAGAGGTATGTTGCAGTAATCCCTCCAATGAGCCCGCCGTGAAAACTTAAGCCCCCATGCCAGAGTGCAAATATCTCAAGAAAATTTGACATATAATAAACCGGATTGTAAAACACGACATACACTATTCGCGAGCCAATAACTATTCCAAAGAGAAGGTAGATTATGAGGTCTGCTGCATCATCTTTTGAAAACTTGATTTGTTTTCTTTTGGCAAGGTAATAAACCATAAAGTAAGTTATGACAAATCCGAGGGCGTAAAAGAGCCCATAATATCTGACCTGGAGCGGCCCGATTTGCAAAAGCACTGGGTTTATGTTGTGGTAAAACATTTTGGATTTAAATTATTTTTTTGATTTGGCGCTTTGGATATTGCAAATCTGGTAAAATGATACCCGGTTTACAACAACAACAAAATAAGCCAAAGCATCAAATGTAATGACTGAAGCTGCCTTGAAATATGAATAGGCAACAAGATAAGAAGGATAATTGCCAGTTGTAAAAACCTTAATCAGGTACACAAAAATCAAGAACAATAACGACAATGCCAGCGGAACCAAGACTAAAACTGCAATTATTTCAAAGTATTGCTTAAATTTTCCAATAAGCTCAAAGCACCTTTTTAGCGAGTCCTTTAATGTATTCCCCTTATGAAAAAGTGTCTGTGAAAAATTGGCAGCAAGGTAAACAAAAAGTGCAAGCGGTACACCTGCTATTACAAAAACCAATACGCGGTACTCTTCTTTGATTCCGCTGATAAACGAGCTGAAAATTATGTATGGCGGCGCGTAGATAACGAGGTTTAGCAGGTAAAATTTCCAAAGGCGCTTTAGCGAGACCTGCCCTTTTGAATGCATTGACCTTATGAACTCCAAAATCCCGTATTTGAAAAATGAGTAAATGAACATCATCAAAAGGGAATAAATTACTGACATTGCAAAATATACATAAGAAATAAAGCTTTCATCAAGGAATAAAAATCCCTGCGCAAAAAACTGTGCCAGGTTCGGCATAATGAAAATAAACGTCAGGAAAAAAGACAGGTCAAAAAGCACAATCAGGCAAAGCTTGCCGGGATTTTTGAAAAGTGACTTTGCACCTGACAAAAAAAGTGATTTTGAGGCAATTTCTTTTAATCCCATGCAGTTATTCTTTTTTGATTGATATATAAATGTTTCATTGAATTTGTAATAATCATTCCAAAAGATATAAATAGTTGTTGGATGTAATATCCAACAATGGAAAATCAAAGGATAACCAACAAAAAATCTGCAGAAAATAATAATAAGAAAACAATTCATGCAAAAAAACCCGTTTTTAGTCTTGAAACGAGGCTGGAATCAGGGCATACCGGCACTGATGCCAAACCTGCAAAGAAAAATACAAAGTCCAAAAATATTTTATCTCCAATAATCCACGGAAAAAATTCCATTAACCCGTCAATTGCAAGCATTTTATTTTCAAAAATTCTTGAAAATTTTAAGTCTGCAAAAGATGAAAAGAAAAACAAGCCTAAAGAAGAGCATTCTTACAGGATAATTGGAGAAGTGCAATCTGAGGCAGGCGGCTACGGCACAGTTTCAAGAAATTACGGAACCGTGCAATCAGGCTCCTATGTCGACTATGACAGGCTTTTTAGCTATTTGGGAGATTTTAAGGCAAATTCATCCCCCTATTCCCAAAACGGGTCTGGGCATATCAAGGATTCAAGCTCAAAAGACAACTTCTTTTTTGGTGGCATGCAGTCGATGGAGAAAGCGATAAGGCATTTTAAATATTTCTCGCCTTCAAACAACATAGACACAATCTCGATGGTGCCAGTTTCCGGCATGAGTTCCGGCGAGTGGGAGGATTTCAAGCTTTGGATGAAAATTGACCCTGTTATGTACAGGTTAAAGACCTCCACCTCTTAGTCAAGCCCTGTTTCTTTTTTTAGCTTGTAAAGGACGCTTTTGCTTGCGTCAAGCTTGCTTGCCTGTTTTTCTGATTCTGTCATGTATTTTTCTATCGTGTTTATTCTTTCGCCAATCATCCCGAGCATATTTCGCTGGTTTTCATTCAGTGCATACCCTCCGGAGATTATTCCGTCAAACTGCTTAAGCTCTTTGTAATCATTATTTAGCTGGGAAAACAGCCTGTAGGACTCTGTCCCAATATCGAAGAAGTCCGGCCTGTCTTTGGAAATAGTCTCATTGTCCTGCGGCTCAAAAAGCCTTGATATGTCAACAACCCTGTTGTTTGGCGCAATCTCATTTGCAATCTTGTTGGTATTTAGCTCCTTGATGGAATCCTTGATCAGCTTTCCAATTTCATCAATTTCGCGGTTTTGCTCTTCAAGCTTTTTTTTGTTTTCGGTTTCAAGCGCCTTAAGCCTGCTTATTCTTTCTTCAGGCGAGAGCTTTGAAAGATCCTTTGTGTTTAGTGCCATTCCCAGTCGTTTCTCTTTTTGTTTATAAAAACTTAAGTATATAATTTATATAAATTTGAGAATTAATTGTGAAAAATGGCTATAAAATTTTCTTCGCATCACAAATGAGCCTGACAATCTGCTCCGGAGCCAGTTTTGAAGTGTCTATGATTTTATTGTAAAGTTTTTTGTCAGTATAGTCTGCCCCATAATACCTTAGATACCTTATTTTCTCGCTTTCTTCCCTTTTTTGGATGTTTTTCATCGTGTCAGCCAGGTTTAAGTTTTTCTCATCCTTTCTTTTGTTTTTTAGTATTCTCGTCGCCCTTGTTTTGTCGTCAGCATCAAGAAATATTCTCAAATCTGCATTTGGTATAAAAAAGGCAGTAAGCCTGCCGTCAACAATGAAATTGTCGCTTTTTTTGCCAAGCTCCTTCAATTTTTCATCAAGCTCAAAGTCTATTGACTCGTCCTTTTCTGCAATCTTGTTTAGCTCAAGCAGCGTTATTTTTTTTTCTTTTGCCATCTCCCTCATAAGGTCGCCAATGGAGTAATGCCTTAATTTCAGCTTTTTTGCAAGAATTTTTGCAATAGTGCTTTTTCCGCTTCCTGCTTTTCCTGAAACTGTTATTATCATTGAAAAAATAATTCTTTAAGGGTTTAAATATCTTGTTTTTCGGGTGGCATTGACAAGTCAAAGGCTGCCATCAATATGCGAAGCTAAGAAATAATCTGATGTGCGCAATTTTCCTGGTTCCAGAGGGAAAATTGCATTTAACTCTTCCAGAAATAGCTGAGCTGATGGCAGCCCGAGCGAATGCGAGGACTTTTCAATGCCGTCGTTTTTCCAAAAAATATTTATAATGCCATTCTTTAGCTAAAACCATGAAACAAAACCTGCTTGACAGAATCAACAGCTTTCTTTTGCGCCAAAACTACACTGTGAAAAACCTCACAAGGGCGTGCTTTGATGTCTTGGCAAGAAATGATTCCCAGATTCTTCTTATAAAAGTTTTGGAAGATGCAAATTCAATCTCAAAGGAATTTGCCGACGACATGAAAAAAGTTGCAGCATACATAGGCGCCTCTCCAAT
>DATDOM010000027.1:0-12914 GCA_035293285.1 Candidatus Nanoarchaeia archaeon
GAAAGACACTACGACTAAAAATCTAGGACGTACAATAAGCCGCCGCCAATAGCTAGTCTTAAAATCTAGTCTGCCTAAATTAAAAGATGCTGCATAATATTTAGGCCGCACCAATGCGTGCGGCATCTATTGTTCATCAAACCAGCACATTCGCCTTCATTTGGGCGAAATTAGATTGTTTTTATTTTTACAACCAATCCAAGAAGTCACCTTCGCAATGCAACGAACCAACCGTATTATGTATGCGCGCCAAATGCGGCGCGCCTATCTAGTGCGGAGCATATTTGAAAGTTAGATAGGCTATACATTAAACCCTTGGGCAGTTTAATTTTACCAAAACCCAATCAAGAACTTTTATAAATGAATATTACGTACAGAGTATAATGAAGAGCGAATTTTTGCCAACCTCAACTCAAGAAGGAAAAGACTACTATTCTGATTTTTCAGTATTTGACGTAATTTTTGTCACAGGCGACCCTTATTATGACCATCCGCTTTCCGGGACTGCGATGCTTGCAAGGCTTTTGGACAAAAAAGGCTATAAAGTCGGAATTGCGGCGCAGCCTGTAAGAGACGAAGACTACAAAGCTTGCGGCAAGCCCAAATATTTTTTCTGCATAACATCGGGACTTCTTGATTCAATGCTTGCAAATTACACGCCGATGCTAAAGAAAAGGGAAAACATCCTTGTGCCTGAGCGTGCATTGATGGTCTACACCCAAAAGATAAAACAATATTTCAAGGGATCAATCACAGTAATCGGCGGAGTTGAGGCGACAACCAGAAGGTTTACCCATTTTGACTACAAGGAAAATAAATTAAGAAGGGGAATATTGAATGACACAAAAGCCGACTTGCTCTTATTTGGAAATGCAGAACGGTCGATATTGACACTGCTCCAGAGGATGGGGAAATCAAATGAAGAGGAATTCTTTTTTGAAAAAACCAGGGATTCACTTGACTTGCCGTCGATTGAAGGAGTCTCTTTCAGGGTCAAAAAAAATGAAATTAACCCAAAAATAAGAAAACTGCCGTCGTATGAAGAGTGCGTAAATGACAAGCAAAAATTTGGCCTTCTGACCAGAACTTTTTATCTTTTGCCTGATGATTCTTTTATCGAGCCGAGCGGACAGGGATTTATACAGCATAACCGGCCGTGCCACACGCTGACTGAAAAAGAGATGGATTTTATTTATGACGTGCCGTTCACAAGAAAGCTTCATCCAAATTCAAAAAACTTTGAATTCAACCAAAGGATGATTGGGAACCTTGAAGATTCTGTAATAATCGGAAGAGGATGCTGGGGCTCATGCTCGTTTTGCATAATTCCGCTTGTGCAGGGAAAAGAGGTTGCAAAAAGGAGCAAGGAAAGCATTGTAAGGGAAATTGAAACTTTGTACAAGGACGGCACCAAAAAAATCAATGACTTAACGCTTCCAACAATTAACATGTACGGCTCAAGATGCGCTTTATACAAATATGAGTCAAGGATGCATTCTCCAATTATTGACGAGGAAATTACAGTTCACGACAAAAAAGATTACTGCAACCAAAACTGCGTCGGCTGCCAGTTCAGGGTGATAAGCGACGACCTTTACCCGCTTCTCGAGGAAGTTGAAAAGCTAAACCAAAAATACAAGGGCACAACACTTGAGATAAGGAGCGCAATAAGGCATGATATAATTCTTGACCAAAAAAAGCTTTTCAGGAAAATAATGCAGTTTGTGTCAAGGCTCAAGATTGCGCCAGAAAGCCTAAGCGACACAGTGCTAAAGCAGATGAACAAGGCAACTGCAAGTGCGTTCAGGGAATTCTTGGAGGAATACCAAAAAGTCAATATTGAGCAGGGGACAGACAAAAACCTTGTTCCTTATTTTGTTGCAGCGCATCCAGGCAGCACAAAAGAGGACATGAAAGAGACAAAAAAATTCTGCAATGATAACGGCATTTTTGTTAACCTGACGCAGGTATTCACGCCGACAGCTGGGACTTTGTCAACGGCAATGTATTATACTGGAGAAAACCCGATGACTAGAGAAAAAATCCACGTGCCGAGAACATTTAGGGAAAAGAAGGACCAGAAAAACATTCTCTTGAACAAAGAAGAAGAATTTGTTGATGACAACGGATAATAAGTAAAGTGGATTTTTGACCGATGATTTATTTGCTTCCAAAAAGCCAGTGCCATCTTCAATGCGCTAGAATTCCGCCAAGTCTATGAATTACTAAAAAATAGTGGCGGAATTCGCTGAGTCAAGAGCTTGCTGTTCTTGACAATGCGCGCAAAAGCAAAATTTTGAGGCTGCCGTCCCGCAACGGACTTGTTTTGTAATTTTCCGTGGGACTTCATGTCCCACTTGATTCTTAGTCAACTCGCGGAAGGGTTGGGGAGCAACCCCTCGCCGACGCATTCTCATTCGCAGTTTAATTGCATTTTGACCTTATGACGGCACCGGCTTTTGATTTAATGATTTTAATTTTAAGTATAATAGCAAACTATTTATACTCGTTTTTCCAGGATTGATAATGGTGGTATTATGGAAGCAAAAAAGGTGAGTGACGGCATTTTGAGGATGGCGGAGATTGACAAGCAGATGGGAAGGCTTCACATGAACCTAATGAGGCTTGAAAGGGAAAGGACAAAGATAAGCAAGGCAATGCTTGACGAGCTTTACGAGGAAGAGCACATACTTTAATTTGCACTGAAATACGACAAGTGAATTTCTGTTTAGGTGCCTCTATCTGGTTCTCTGCAATTTCAGTTTTATTGATTGAAAGCCCAAGCGGCAAAAACTATTTAAACCTGTGATTCACCTGTTTTTCAATGGAAAAACTCAAGGAAGACTTCATTAAATTTCTTATAGACTGCAATGCACTTTTGTTTGGCGAATTCAAATTAAAAAGCGGCAGGGTTGCGCCGTATTTCATCAACGCAGGGATGTTTAACGACGGAGAAAAAATAAGAAAACTGGGTGAATTTTATGCGCACGCAGTAAAAGATCATTTCAAGGATGGTTTTGACGGAATTTACGGCCCTGCCTACAAGGGAATCCCATTATGCGTTTCAACTGTGATTGGCCTTGAAAAGCTTGGAATAAACAAAGGCTATATTTTTAACAGAAAAAAACTCAAAGATTATGCACTCAAGGACAACATAATCGGGATGAAGTTTGACAAAAACACGAGGCTTGTCCTGGTTGATGATGTCATCACTTCCGGCGCTGCAATCAGGGAATCGCTTGATATACTAAAACAATACGATAATCCTAAAGTGATTGGGATAATTGTTTCTGTCGACAGGCAGGAAAAAGGGCCGGGCGGAAAAAATGCACTGAAAGAAGTCGCAGACGAGCTTGGAATTCCAATTTTTTCAATCATAAATTTCAAGGAGATTGTTCAGGTATTGGAAAACAAAAAAATCGGCGGAAAAATCCACATCGACGATGAAATGAAAACAAAAGTTGAAAAATACAGGGCAGAATACGGGGCTGAGTAAAAAAATGAATGAACGAATAAAACTCAAAAAACTTGCAGGCGACTTTTGGCCTTTTTTTGTGCTGCTTTTTGTCCTCGTGACTGCTTTTGCCTATAAATTATTAAATTATGGAGGTGGCTGATATCGTAAAAACTACAAATTTATTGGAAGTTTTTTTTGTTATGCTTATTGTTTCACTGCCTTTTTCATTTGCTGCCGGAGGCGGAGGCGGCGGAAGCTCAAATCCAAAGCCTGCTTGCAGCAAAGACACTTTTAGCTGCAGTGAATGGGGAGAATGCAATTCTCAAGGAGAACAAATGAGAACCTGCACAATGACTTATGACTGCACTGAAGTTGAAACCGAGAAACCCGCTGAAAAAGAAGGGTGCACTTATGTTTCAAAAGTCCTTTCGTCTTTAAAATGCCACAACCTTGGGACAATGAAGGAAAGAATTTCATGCAGGCTTGGATTAAGCGACAAGGATTTGGAAAACGAGCTTGAAATTGCCTACCTTCCCGAAGAGTGCAGGTCAATCACGTTTGCAGGCGACAAGGAAGAATGCGTCCTGCTTTACTCAAGGTCGCAGCAATGCTGGGGCCTTGCAATTGGGAATGAAAGAAACAACTGCCTCAAGAACTTAATGAAGGTAAAAGACCTCAAGGAAGACAGGAAAAACTGCAAAAACGACAACCAGTGCATCAATTCCTTAAGGAAAAATGCATATGCTTTGATAAAGTTCGGGTTTTATGACCTTGAAGAGCGCGCAGAATGGCTTTATGAAAAAGGAATAATTACAAAAGAAAAAGCAGTTGACGTTATTGCTTCGCTTGAAGAGGAAAAAATAAACTTCAACAATGCAAAAACCAAGGAAGAAAGAAAACAGTCAATAATGAGCGCAAAGGAATTATGGAAAAATTTTATTCTTTCCGCAAAAGGTGAGAAACAATGAAAAAGATAATTTCAATTTTGGCAGTATTTCTGATTTTTGCAATGGTTGTTGCCGGATGCGCAAAAAAGGAAATGAACGGCCCGTCAATACCTTTGGATCCTAAAAATCCCGATGCTGGAGCAGCAAATCCCGAACCAAAAGATAATACCGTGGAAATCCCGAAGGAGATAGAATCAACCCAGGGGCTTGACGATTCATTAAATGATTTGGACAGTGTTGAATGAAATGCAACTGATAAAACAAAAAAAATCAATCATCCCAAGCTGTGATGTTGAAAGCCTTGAAAAGCTGAATGATTTAGTTAAGTCAACGTGCAATGTAAAAGGAATCGGTGCATACAAGATTGGGTTTGAAATTGTAATTCCATTTGGAATGAAAGAAGTTGTAAAAACAATAAGGCAGCACACAAAGCTTCCGATAATTTATGACCACCAGAAGGCTGCAACAGACATTCCTGACATGGGCGAGAAGTTTGTCAAGGCCTGCAAGGGCGTTGATTCGATTATTTTCTTTCCGCAGGCAGGACCTGAAACAGAAAAAGCATGGATAAAGGCAGCGCAAAAACTTTCGATGCACGTGATTGTCGGCGGCGAAATGACTCATCCTGGATATCTAAAGGAAACCGGCGGATTCATTGACGATGATGCACCATTTAAAATTTATGACATTGCTGCTTCGCTTGGCGTAAGTGATTTTGTTGTTCCTGGAAACAAGCCTGAAAAGGTATTGCTTTATGACAGCGCAATAAAATCAAAAATAAAAAATCCAGTTTATTATTCTCCAGGGCTAGTTGCACAGGGCGGGAAAATTTCAGACCTTGCAAAAAAGCTTGAAAGATGGCACGCGATTGTCGGCAGGGGAATTTATGAATCTAAGGATATGGAAAAAGCAGCTGAAGAGATGGTTAAAGAGATTTTATAGGGTTAAAACAGATTTCTTGAAATGCGCTTTTTATAAGAATTATTGTATGTGCACATTAAAAGGTTTATTCTTTTTTATTGTGCCCGTAACTTCTTATTTGGTCAATTATCAAGTGTAAAATTCTAGAAACGTAGTCTTTGTATTCTCCTTTGTCAGCAATCTCTAATGATTGATAGTATTCTTCTCTTTTCTCGAATGGAATAAAAAACATAGGGAAACTTTTTTTGATTAGGATAAAATTCATAATTGCCCTCGCAGATCTGCCGTTTCCATCTTCAAATGGGTGTATCCATGTTAATTTTGCATGAATCAATGTGGCTAATTCAAAAGGATGCAACTTATTTTTATTTGCACTATACCATTTAAAGAAGTTAAGCAAATGTTTTTTTACTTCGGAGTGTGGTGGAGGAACATGTGTCGAGCCTTGTATTTTCACATCAAAAAACCGAATTCTTCCTCCATAGACAACGCCTGTATTTTTTGTAAGAATTTCGTTGATTTTTTCAATAAATTTTGTATTTAAGTCTCCTTTGTAATTTTTGATATAATCCAAACATTCTTTTCCATTTATCGCTTCATTATAATCCTCTGCTTGTACACCTGTTGGTATAACTTTATCTTTCAAAATAAGTGCAGTCTGTCTTAAAGTAAGCCTGTTGCCTTCAATTGCATTGGTATGGTATGTAAAGCGTATTACAAAATCCTCATTTAACTTTTTTCTTACACTTTTAGGAATGTGCTTTAGCCATACATTGTAGCTCTCTTTTAAGTCCTGCAAAGTTTCTGCGTCATTTTCTGAAAGGTAAGCATAATTTGATATTTTTAAGAATGGTTTTGATTTATCTTCTATTTTTTTGGTATGCCTTTTTAGTTCTTCTTGTGAAGGTTGTTTATTTCCTAAAAAAATCCTTATTTTTTTCCATTTGTTTAAGCTCAGCCTTAAGTTTTTTGTGATGTAGTAATATTCCTTTTTGTTCCGTTTTATCGTTTCTATGTAGGCCATATAATATTGTATGGGCACATACTATATAAATATTTCGGTTGTTTGTGCACATACAGAGATTTTAAGTGATAATTGAGTTTAACTTATAGAATTAGGCGAAGTTTTTGTCCTCGGGAATTTCGACCTCGTGAGGATTTTTCTCTCTGGAGCGAAGCGACGAGCTGGAAAAATCGATAGAACTGGGGAAATTCTTTAGAGCTGGCAAAAATTTGGGTGAAGCCCTGCAAGGGCGGAACCGTCTAATTCTTGTTATACGTAGCGAGGCTTTGATGCCGAGCGGTGTTTTTAAGCTATATGTTTTAAGCACTGGACACTAGACATCTGGCATGCGCTGATTTGAAGTTCTATTACAAAGCTGTTGTGAAAAGAAGATTCCACTTGAAATTTCCAAAAAAATCAAGCAAAATTTCAATTGTTCTGGAAAAATAAAAAAATTTATTCAGGACATTCTCCTTGGGTAATTGAAATGACTTTTTCGTCAGAGCAGGCACTGCAGGCGTTGCCAAAAGTCTGCGCACAAGGATATTTTACGCACTGTATCTTTGCAGGGTCAAACCATCCGCATACTGGCATGTATTCAAGAGTGCAAGCTTCTACATTTCTCTGCTCAGGCTTGCAGTCAGTTGCCTTTAGCTTGCCTGTCCCTTCATCAGCAGGCGCTTCTTTTGGCTTGCAGCCGCAGCCGCATTCATCTGAGAAATATTCGCTCCCTTCTTCGCAGGCAAACCTTATCCTTGAGCATTCATCAGTGCTTTTGCCAACATATTTATTCACGCCGTCTTCATAATTGCAATTTGCATTGTCATTTGCGCCTGTACTTTGCTTCTGGCACGCTGCCAATAACACCAATAATGCCAAAACCGCAATAACTGTAATTTTTTTCATTTAAATTACCTGATTTTGAGATATATATTCAAGTATTTAAATATCGCTATGACTTTGAGCAAGTTTGAAGTTATTAATCAAGCTTTAACTTGTGGGGAAAGTGCTTGTAATAATCCGACAAATCATTAAAATGCCTTTTTTCTATCCTGACATTGAAAGTATACTCGTGAATTCTAAGTTCATCGTTGTCTTTTAAAACACTCTTAGCTCCCCTCTCTACAACCTGATTATTGACTTTTAGTATGAAGCCTGAGGTTTCCTCATTTGATATTGTATACAATCCATTATCATAATTCCAACCGTCTAACTGTAAACAACATTGATGATAATTTGGAACAGAGCTGTCTTCAAGCATTATGTGGTCACTCCCTTTTTTGCCTCCAAAAGTAACACTTGAACCCTCAGAATGCATCATGCCAACAATCATTATTGTATTTTTAGGATGACAATTTTTAGGAGTCAAAATTACTGCGCTATAACTCTCTCTATTTTTTACGGTATACTCGATAGAGCCCCTCGCTTCCCTTCCACTAATTTCTTTAATGTAAATCTCAAGCTTGCTCTTGCCTGGCGTGAGGCAGCTAAAACACGCGGCACCATGCCTCATATTATTTTTATCAGATAATTCATTCAGCGAACCCGGATAACCATCAAATTTCCTTTTGTTTCCTTTGCTGTCAGTATCAACAATCTCTATTTTTTCTATAGGGCCTTCTGAATTCTCAAGGCGATAACCCGGATATATGGTATCTCCCATATAGACCCCTTCCTGAAGATTCATTGGCTTATGATAAACAGCGATGTGTAGGTCAAATGTGACTTTCAAACCGGCCGGTTTTTCAGCTCTTCCCACTTCTCTCTTTGACTCACCGACGACCAAACTCCCTTTATTAATAATGCTCCAATCCTTGCCATCAGATTCAAACAAAGCACACATTTCAACTTTCTTTAAAGAATAAGTTTTTCCCTCCTTAAACTCAGAAAACTCAAACACATCCTTCATTGCATGAATTCCGTAAAGAAGCGGTCCAATTGAATATCCGAACACAGGAACTACTGCATATACTTTCTTATCAATCTCAATGGCATAATAGTACCCATTGGCAGCACCAAAAAAAGGTTTCACGCTTTCAGATTTCCTTTGCTCTGCATTCAAGACTCCGAGCTTTAGGACTTTCCACTTATTGACAAAGTGCGCCCTTTTGTTTGCAGAAGGGAGGGAAACATTAAAATCTTCAGCTACTATTTTACATTTATACACTACTTTTGCACGATTTTGGAACAATCCAAGAAAATGTCCCCTTTGAACCGCATTTGGAAAGTAAAGATATCCTCCTTTAGCCAGCTCAATGAGTTTTTTGTAGCATAAGTCCGCAACTGTCTTGAACTCAACTGAAGAAAAATCATTTTTTTCGCACAAAGAAGCCATGTTGCTGATTTCTTTAGGAACTTCTTCTCCTTTTGAAGACAGCTTTCTTTCCACAATTCTCAAATCATTCAAAAGCTTGTCTTTATATAACATTTAGATAAAACTGAATTAACACTATTTAAATTTTGCTTTATAATAAAAACGAGAATAAATTTTTAATTAGTTACATTATTTATCTTTAATTCCTATTTTAACCTAAACTCTCTTTTAATGATACTCTCAAATTGACGGCAGCCATCCAATATGCCGATGCGCTAAATATGCTAATCTTCCATTTCTTTCAAAAAACATATAAACTACCTTTATTTAGTTCATAAAATGTTGCTTGATAATATCAAATGGCTTGGACACTCCGGCTTTAAGATAACTGGAAGCAAGACTGTTTATATTGACCCTTTTAAAATTAACGATGATGAGCCCGCTGATATCATCATTGCAACTCACGAGCATTTTGACCATCTTTCTGTTGAGGACATAAAGAAGATAAAAACTGGCGATACTGTGATTATTACTACAAAAGACTGCTTTTCAAAGGTTTCAGGGAATGTGAGGACAATTGACATTGGGCAGACTCTTGAAGTTGACGGAATCAAAATTGAAGCAGTGCCTGCTTATAACTTAAACAAGGAATTCCATCCAAAGCACAACAAGTGGATGGGAGTTGTTTTAACAATTGACGAAAGAAGGATTTATCACGCAGGCGACACTGACAACATTCCTGAAATGTCAAATCTGAAGAACATTGATATTGCGCTTTTGCCTGTTTCAGGCACTTATGTGATGACTGCAGAAGAAGCTGCAAATGCTGCAAACATGATAAAACCAAAAGTTGCAATACCGATGCATTACGGCAGCATTGTAGGGACTGCACTGGACGCTGAGAAGTTCAAGGAACTTTGCCTGTGCAAAGTTGTTATTATGAAACACTGATTTTATCTTTTTAACTTTAGAAAAATGTTTTTTTAATTTTAATGGGTGTAAATCCACACTTTCTAAACTTTAAATCTGTCGCTTTAAGCGACCTTGATTACACTCGGCAAAATTTTTCCTGCCAATAAAATTTTGCCTCGGAATATTGCAATAACTCTGTTGATATAATTATACTTAAAAATTTTTGCTGTGAACGAAAACTAGACATCACCGAACGGAAACTTAATCTCTTTTTTGAAATACCCATAAACCAAGACACGTATGTTGTGGCACGCAACACGAGTAAGCGCTTCGTTTACCCTTCCGCTAAACGTCTTATGCCTCAAAAAGTCAAGAAAAACCGATTTTACCATGAAAAAGCAAGACTCTACATTGTTCCTTAGAGTATACCTTCTATTTTCCCCTAAATGCAGGTCCTTCATGTAACGGTCAATCGAGTTGTTCCAAATTTCCTTGCCAAACTTGTGAAGTATCGTGTTTTTCTTGGGCTTTATGTATTCCTTTATCCCATGAGCATGGCAGAACTTCTGGTTGCTATCATCAAAAAAAGCAGAATCGCCGTAAATCTCCTTAATTTCAAAAAGCTTTAGCGTTTCCCTAACTAATGGCTTGAAGAAGTTGTTATCATGCTTGTAACCTTTAGATACAATCGCATAAGGCACAATCTTGCTATTAACTCCCGTTATAAGATGGAGTCCAATATACTTCCTCTTTTCCTTCTTGTCCTTCCTTATGTACCTGTAACTATATTTGCCATAGCTTGTTTTCATACCAGAACCATCAACCGCAAAATTCTTCTCCAACCCAGCGTAAGGCTCGCTTAGTACATGGATTAGCTGCTGTAAGTAAGGAGTTAACTCTTCATCTTTCATGTAGTCATTGATTCTGTTAAAATAGTTGTTGGATATTTTTGGAACAAACAAATAGCCATTGTTCCTTGCAGTCTCAACATCATACACCGACCTTCTGGCTCCTCTCATGTTGTACTGCTTTATGCAACAAATCTTCAATTTCTCTTGCAAAGGTATGGAAGGTCGTCCTGTTCCTTTGTAGCCATCTGGAATGCTCATGAACATTATTGCAGCATCAAGAATCTTGAAGAATATTCTTCTTTCCCACTGCTGCGCTGCATTGATTACATTATAATCCCTAATAACTTCCCTTACTCTTTTGGGTTCTAACGGCTCTTCCAAAGTAAAATTATCCCAGAAATCTTCATCGGAAGAGCCAGTAAAGTAATTGGGAATGTCCCAATTATAGCCGTCCATTTTAGACTACACCCATTTGCTTTAATCTTTCAAAGATTTTGAAAGTTAAGTACAAATCCCGCTCACAATATGTTCGCAACTTATCTATCTCCCCTGCCATCCAAAGAGATTTTACGTCTGCACCGTTGCCATTCTTCATCCCCTTCTCTCCTAAAATCAATTTTGCAAAATCTTCTAATTTTCCTTTCTTGAATTTGTTACCGAAATTTAGAACCAATCTCAAATCCAAAATTCGACCTTTCAAGTCAGGAACCCTCACACCATGCTTGAAAGACCTAACAAGCAAATAATAAAGGTCAAACTCCGCTATGCAAAATCCTATGACTCTAAAATGTCCTTCAAAAAACGGTAGTCCCCAGAATTTTGTGAGCAATGCTTTTTCATTTGCCCCCATCAAAACTTCTTCAAACTCGCCGCACTTTACACTTATTGCAACGACTTGCGCTTCATCTTCCACTGGATTTAGTGTAAGACTTTCAATATCTATAATTATTTCTTTCATTTTATTTTCCTCCTAAATTTTTTAGAGTTATCACTAACTCTTTTTGTTGCGTTTAAAACCGAAAATTGAAGAATTGCAAAATTTTAGTTTTGCATCTAACAAAATTCAATTTTTTATTCAAATTTTATCAAAAAAGACTACATTTATATAGAAGCTCTGTCCCCAATACCCTCGACAAACTTCGAAAATGTCAGAAGGCTTGGGATGCAGAACTTTCTGTGTTCCTACCTTTCTTTTTTTATTTTAAGTCATTGTGATTCCCTCCAAATTTTACTTTTTGACCTTAAGAATGGGTTTATATTTGTTTTCTTTTGTCGCCGTTTCACTCATAAAAATACCTTCAAAATTGCGAAAAAAGGTCAAAATGATAGAAGTAAGCGAGAAAACTAATCATGTTCTCGTCGCAGCGCAATTTTACAAAGTCTAAGTTATGAATTAGTTTTGTGCAGTTAGCGCATGTTGAAGGACAACCTCCAACTAACTCACTTAAATTCACAACTAAAGAGTGGAAAACTGCTCATTTATTTAAAGTCTGTTGTAAACTGAAGTCTATGTTAGAGAATAGGATTTGTCGAGGACAAAACAAATAAATAGGAGTGGTTTGGGACCTCAGAAAAAATAAAAAAGTAGGTGTATTTTAATGGAACAAAGATATGAGATATTAAGAATATTGGCAGAAGCGCTTTATGACCATCAAGATGTTAGAATATCAAGTCTAAACAGAGTAAGAAATCTCATAAGGAGAAAATTGCTGGAACTTGGATTCGAACCTGAAACAAAGAAGAAAGATGATGATGAATCGGAACCAAAATGGACAGATGAAGAATTAGAAAAAATGATGGTTGATGCGCAAAAAAAGAAATTGTTAAGCGATGCTGATTATAATTTTCTTTCAGATTCATTCGAATTGGCTAAAAACGAAACTGACATAGAAAAGCAATACGAAAACTACCTTAAGCCACTTATTGATGAAGAACAAATTTGGAAGGAATGGCTCATCTATGTCAATGGAATATCAACACGAAATACTTGCAGATTGCTAAAATATTTTGGATATTGCGAAAGGTTTGATACTGTGAGCAAACTCTGGGCGTATAGTGGTCTCAAAGTCGAAGAAGGGCATGCTGTAAAGAGAAAAAAAGGAGATATATTGGGGTATAATCTTAAAATAAAGACAGGTGTACTTGGAGTTATTGGAGAATGTTTAATAAAATCGAACAAAAGTTACAAAAAGAGAATTTATGACCCATACAAGAACAGAATACTTGAAAGAGGGTGTTGTGAAAATCCCAAATGCAAAGGAAAAACAGGGCATGCCGCTAATATGGCAAGAAGGAAAATGGTCAAAATATTTTTATCTCATTATTGGATGCAGTGCAGGAAAATCAAAGGTTTACCAATAAGAAACCCATATCCTCACAAGGATGACGATGAATATATTCAACCATTTTACGATAAAAAACCTGATGATGTTTGAGCCATTCAAGAGCTGAAAACCAACCAATGCACTGCGAGCCATCACTGATTTGAAAACCAGATAAATTATGCGAG
>DATDOM010000028.1:0-6235 GCA_035293285.1 Candidatus Nanoarchaeia archaeon
GACAATTATTTCGTCGTAATGCTGTTGAATCCCTTTGGCGATTTTTCCATAGGACACTGGCTTTTGTTCTGGTTTGTAAGGAATGCCGATGCCCCCTCCAAGATTGACAAAATCAATCTTTATCCTTAGTTTTTTGCTTACTTCAAGTGAAAGTTCAAACATCATCTTTGCAGTTTCAATGAAGTAAGACTCATTAAGCTCGTTGGAAATTATCATGGTATGGAGCCCTATTTTCTTTACGCCTTTTTTTTTCATAATTTTGCAGGCCTCGAGTATCTGCTCCCTAGTCATCCCGTATTTTGCCTCCTCCGGCTTTCCAATTATGCTGTTTCCTTTCCTTAAAGGGCCGGGATTATACCTAAAACAAATCGTGTCAGGAATTCCTGCGCTTTTTTCAAGCGATTCTATGTGGCTTATGTCGTCAAGGTTTATTATTGCATTAAGCCCCCTTGCCTTTGCAAATTCCTCTTTTGGCGTGTCGTTTGATGAAAACATTATCTCATCTCCTTTTATTCCAAGTCTTTGTGCAATCATCAGTTCTGCAAGTGAGCTGCAGTCAACTCCGAATCCACAGCTTTGCAATATCCTAATTATGTGGGGATTTGGGTTTGCCTTTACTGCAAAGTATTCCCTGAATCCGCATAGCGGGCTGAATGCCTCTTGAAATCTCCTTGCGTTTTCACGAATTGCTTTTTCGTCATAAATGTGAAACGGAGTCGGATATTCCTTCATTATATCCATCATTTGTTCTTTTGTGAAGGGCAGTTTTTTTTCCATTTTAATCTCAAGAATTCAATCAGATTATTTTTTGGCTTTTTAGAACTGATTTGAGCTTTTCCCTGTTTTCCGGCTTTAGCTGGCAAAGCGGCAGCCTGTAAGTCTCACTTATCAACCCCTTCATTGCAAGCGCCGATTTTATAGGTATTGGGTTTGTCTCTATGAAAATTGACTTGAATAATGGAAGCAATTCAAAATGAAGCCTTCTTGCATTTTCAATCTCGCCGTTTGAGAGCATTTTTGAGAGCGAGTGCATTTTATTCGGGATTATGTTGCTTGCTACAGAAATAACTCCCTTTCCGCCAAGGCACATAAGAGGAAATGCAAGATTATCATCGCCAGACAAAACATCAAAATTTTTTGGCAGCGAACTTATCACTTCCATCATTTGCGCAATATTTCCCGATGCTTCTTTTACTCCGACTATGTTTGAATGCTCTTTTGCAAGCCTGACGAGTGTCTCTGTTTCAAGATTTATTCCTGTCCTTCCCATGATATTATAGATTACAATCGGCAGGTCAACTTTGCCCGCTATTTCGCTAAAGTGCAAAAAAAGGCCCTGCTGCGTCGGCTTATTGTAATAAGGGCAGACCTGAAGCGAAGCATCTGCGCCGATATCCCTGGCCATTTTTGTGAGCTCTACCGCGTGGGCTGTTGAATTGCTGCCGCTTCCGGCAATGACAGGGACTTTTCCGTTTGTAAAATCCACTACTGACTTTACAACCTGCCCGAATTCGTCCTTGCTCAGGGCAGGGCTTTCGCCTGTAGTTCCGCAGGGGACAATTCCGTCAATTTTTTCATTTATCTGAAAATCAATTAAATTCTTCAGAGACTTTAAGTCCAGGTTTCCCTTCTCGTCAAAAGGCGTCACGATTGCAGTTATTGCTCCGGTAAACATTTTATTCTCCAATGATTGACTTCATCATTTCATTTATTTCGTAAAATCCTTTCTTTCCGTTAATCCACTTTGCTGCAAGGAGCGCGCCTTGGGCAAATCCTTCCCTGTTTTTGGCCTGGTGCTTTAGCTCTATTGTGTCCGCACCTGAGTCAAATCCTACAACGTGGATTCCGGGAATTGAGCCTGAGCGCACAGACGCAAAATCAACGCTTTTCCTTCTTTTTATGTTTGATGTGATTATTTTTTCAATTGATTTTGCAGTTCCGCTTGGGCTGTCGAGCTTTTTTGAGTGGTGCATTTCATACCCGTAAACATCATAATCCTCAAGCTTGTCCATTATTCTTGAAGCATTTTCTATCATCCTGAAAAATGCGTTGACTCCAATCGAAAAATTTGATGCGTAGATAAGGCCTATTTTGCTTTTTTTTACAATTTCTTTGGCTTCATCAGTTTTGCCGTGCCAGCCTGTCGTTCCTACAACAATGTTTTTTCCAAATGATGAGAGTTTTTTTATGTTCCCTATTACAGAGCCTGGATTTGTGAATTCTATGCAGACGTCCACATTTTTCATCGAAGATAAATTTATTTCCCTGTGAGTTGCTTTTTTGTCTGTAGGGTCAATTGTCGAGATTATGTTCATGCCCTTAAGTAATGCAATTCTTTCAATCTCCTTCCCCATTTTTCCATAGCCCACGATTGATATGTTCATTTTGTAAAAAAGAATGTTAAACGTTAAAGCGTTTAAAAGCTTATTTCTCCAAGAAGTCGGACATTTTGTCCTGGTAGCTCTTTATGTAGTCAAAAGGAAAAATTTCCTGAATCTTGTTCAAGTTAATGCTTTGAGTGCTCATTTTGGCACAGAAACATTTATATTTATATAAACATTATGTTATTATTATAACAAACAACCCTTCCGCGACTTGACGACGGAATCAAGTGAGGCATAAAGCCTCACGGAAAAACAAAAGACAAAAAATGGTAACAGTCAGCCACATAGTAAAAAAAATTGTAAGCGAGCAGCCTTTTGTGGAAGAAGCCCTTGGAAGCAACATAATAAATTTTGCAAACCTTGCTGAAGAGCTTTTGCCAAGGATTGAAAAGGAGCTTTCCAAGAAGGTAAATCTGCCTGCAGTTGTCATGGCGCTCAGGAGGTATTCTGAAGAAGTTGCCCTGCACCGGGAAAAAAGCAAAAAGTTTGACTATACTTCTGAGCTGATTGTCAAGAGCAATTTATGCGACTATACTTTTGTGAAGTCCCCAAGCATGCTTAAAAAACTGAGGACTGTGCATTCGCTTGTCAATTTTGAAAGAGGAGATACTTTAAACATCATACTGGGGAACAACGAGGTGAGCGTCATAATAAATGAAAAATATGTGATGAGCCTTTCGAAGTTTTTTGCGGGCGAAAAAGTGATAAACAAGGAGCGCGGATTGGTTGCGCTTACAATAATATTTACTTCAGATGACTTCACGCACACGCCAGGGGTCATATTTAATGCAGTGAGAAAACTTGCATGGGAAAACATCAACATTTATGAAATTGTATCAACAATGACTGAGCTTACCTTCATCCTGAGCAACAAGGATTCAATGAGGGCATACAGCGTTTTGCAGGAGATGGTCGGGAAATAGGGCGTAAAATGCCGTTTTTTACTGGAGGGATTGAAAAGTTGAAGGCTGCCATCAACTTACGAAGCTCAGAAATCAACAGAAGCGGGCAATTTTCGGAGCCGCGTAAATCAAAGATTTACTGGTGTTCGGAAATCTATGATTTCCGACATTCCAGAGAGAAAATTGCTATCAAAGATTCCAGGAATAGCTGAGTCGATGGCAGCCCTATGCGAAGCTGAGGACTTTTCAATGCCGTTTTTACCGCAGGATTTAAATATTAGTTATTTCAGGATAGTAAATGAGGTGTATTTAATATGATGGGATGCAAAAAATGCCAGGGGATATGCGGAGCAGGGTTTTTGGTTGCAGGAATTTTGTTTTTGCTGCAGGATATGCAGGTTTGGAATTTTTGGAACATTAGCTGGTACACATTCTTGTTCATCTGGCTTGGAATCGGCGGGCTTGCAATGAAGTCATGCCCAGAGTGCCAGGCAATAATCACAGGAAAAGGAAAGAAGTAATTCTTTTCTTTTTAGTTTTTTGTTTAATTTTTATATAAAGCACTGGACATCTTTGCTTCAAATATTTAAACTATATATTCTTTCTTCGTTAAAAAAGAACACGCAAAACTGCCAAATTAAGATTTTCGGCTTACAGTCCAAAAATCTATTAGGCAGTTTCGCTTAACGTTCTTTTCTCTATCCATTCCAAAGTTTTGAAAGTATTGAAAACTTTGGAGGTTGATTAAGATGAAATTTGATTTAGGATCTGTTAATTATAGCAGGAAAGACGTCAAAAGAGGATTAGTTCTGCCATCAAAAATGAATGAATATTTGGCAGAAGATATTGGAATAATGATTGGAGATGGTTGCATTAGTGCCAAGACGTATAATGGCCTAAATCATCATTTTATTAGTGTAGATGGTAATTCTATAAATGACAAAGACTATTTATTAAGATTTGTAACAAGCCTAAAATTTAAACTTTATAATATCAATTTCAACTCCGATTTTAAGAAAAATAGAAATGAGATGCGTATAAGAATTTATTCACAAGGTTTGGTGGAGTTCTACAGCAAAATTATTGGACTTCCATTAGGCAAGAAAAATGAAATTAAAATACCTAGTTGCATTTGGGCCGATAAGAGGTTTATCAGGGCGTGTTTAAGAGGGATAATAGATACTGATGGCAGTTTTCAGTTAAGAATTAGAAACTATCCCCAGATTAAGTTGGCGTGCGCCAGTAAGAGGCTAATAAAAGATTGTAAAAAGGCATTTAAGTTAGTAGGAATAGAAACCAGCATAAAAACAGATTGTGTTCGTATCCATAATGTTACCAAAAGGAAGTTTATAACAAACTATCTGTATTTAAGTGGGAGGAAAAAAATCAGCAAATACATTAAACTTGTAGGATTCAGCAACCAAAACAATATTCTTAGACTTCAAAAATATAAAGGTGGGCCCAAGGGGATTTCAACCCCTGACCCCAAGATAACTCCAAACTTATAAGAGTCTTGTGCTCTAAGCAGGCTGAGCTATGGGCCCATAGCTTTTAGAAAATTATTTGGGTTTAAAAAGGTAACTCAATTTTATTTTTAATCCGAACAAAAACTAGAAGTGTTTTACATCATCTTTAGTTTTCCAGTAATCTCATCAATTTTTTCTTCAGAATCTGGGCCTATGCCAAGACAAGTTATTGTTCCTGGCTCAACAACTGTGTGGCCGGCGTCTTTAATGAGCGCAGTCTTTAATCCTGCATCTTCTGCAATCTGCTTGTATTTGAAAAGTTCCTTTTCGTCATTTGCTTTGAGGACAACTTTCTTTGCACCACTTTGGCGCCACTGCTCAACAAGTTTCTTTTCTGATTTTAATGCAGAGTCTAAAGAAGCGTGAGCAACCTGTGCTGCCATTTTTCCTTTTGGAAGCTTTAAGTCCTCCCTTACAAGTATAACCTGTTTATATTGCATGGCTTAATCATTTTATCTGCTTTTTAAAAACATTACTAAAAATTGGAGCATTGAAAAGTCCTCAGCTTCGCTTCGGGCTGTCATCAGCTCGCACTTTTCTATTATTCTTTTAAGGGAAAAATTCACTTTGCAATCCTCTTTTTCCATAAACCAATTCTTTGAAGGTGCTCGCAGATTGACGACAGCCTTTGACTTTTCAATGTCTTTGGATTCTGGCCAAGAGTCAATGGGTGTAATCACTCAATACTGCTAAACAATCATTAAATACTTGCCGGGATTAGTGTTTTCTATGGATGAGCAAAAAGAGCCGGGAACTTATTTTGAAGGGTCTGACAAGAAATATCCAAGAATTAATCTCCCAAAGTGGATGCAGTCAGAAGAAGCAGGAAAATAAAATTCTCATAATTTTAATATATCATCGTCAAGATAGATTTTTGGGTTTCTGAAAACCTGGTCAAGATGGATTATTGCATATATATTTCCGCCAAACCAGTAATTTGAGCCTATGCCTATGTGCGCCGTGCCGAGGGTCTTGTCATCAATAATCATCGCGCCTATAACGTCAGCTTTTGGATTTAGGCCTATTCCAAGCTCGCATATTCTTCTTACGTTGCCGGGATTTTTTGCAAGCGAGGCTGCCCATTTCAGCGTTGCCTCAAGCTGCCTTGCCTCTTCGTTTCCCTTTATTTGTGTAATTTCCCCATCGACAACTGTGAGCTCTATCGGGTCCCTTATAAGAACTGTGTGCTCGTGAGTCCTTGAGCTTGCATCAATCACAATCTTTCCATTGATGTTCCTGCCACTCGGGGCGGAATAAACTTCTCCAGCTGGAAGGTTTCCGCCAGTACCCTGCAAAGTGTAATTGCCATCAGCAGATATTGCAGAAATTCCTTCCTTGTTGTATGTAAAATCAGTTCCTTTTGAGGTTGTAACCCTTATTTCCTTTGCCGTGTCTAATTTTTGCCGCACTGCCTCGTGCTGTG
>DATDOM010000029.1:0-2555 GCA_035293285.1 Candidatus Nanoarchaeia archaeon
AGGCCTGCTTGATTCCTTGTCGGCTTACAATAATTTTAGCTATTCTGTTGGCCTCAGGTGACTATCCGTACATTACGGCTCCCATGAAAACAAGCCCGTTAAGAAAAAGAAATGCGACGTTTGCAAATATTATGGGCTTTTCCTTGTGCATTATCCCATAAGCAAGCCAGAAAGCTGAGTTGATTGTGTAGGCTCCCCAGGAAGGTGCAGAAACTCCCTGTGCATTCTGGCTCCCAAATATCTTCCAGACCTGCGGAAGTGTCATGACAATTCCAAAAACTATTGAAACGTAAGCAAGCCGGTCAACAATTCTTTTCCACTTTTCGGGATGGGGGTACTCCTCGTGCTTTTGATGGATTCTTTTTCTTAAGTGAAGATGGTGAAGTCCGCCACTATGATTTGCCATTATCTGACCATTTCGTGCCTTCTTATTTTAGAAACAAGCCTTTCAAGCGAATCTATTTTTCTTAGAAGCATGAGCTTTTCGCTGTTTGCATCAATCATGTTTCTTTGGTGGCGCACCAATTCAAAGTCTTCTTTTTTCAGGCTTTTGCTTATTTCGATGAACTTGCCTAATTCTCCTGAAGTCAGATTCAATTTTAAAAAAAACTCCTGCACTTTTTTTCTTGTGTTTTCGTAATCCTCAAAATCCTTTTTGAGGCTTTCCCTGTTTACATCAAGGTCTTTTTTCAGCTCTTCTTCAAACTTGTCCAAAAGCTTTTTCTGCATCTGTGACTTTAGGAGCTTAAACTCAAAAATCTCGTGCTCAAAATCCTCCCTCAGGCTTTTGATTGAAGAAACATCATTTTTGAAATTTTTCAGGAATTCCTGCTGGCTTTCGTTTAGGTTTCTTAGCTGCTCTCTTAACTCAGAAAGCTCCTTTTTCACTTCATCAATCTGTTTGTTGCTTTCAATAACATTCCTGTTTGCAGCAACCAACTCCTCTTTTGAATTCATCAAATCCCTTATTTTCTGTATCATAATAATATCAGTTGATAATTTGTATTTAAAGTTTTGGAAAAAATGGCGGTATTGAAAAGTTGAAGGCTGCCGTCAATGTGCGAGCACCTTTAAGAAAATGGTTTATGGAAAAAGGAAATTGCAGGGACTTGCAAGAGATCGCCTCTTGCTCGCTCACGTCCCAGATTTTTCCCTTAAAAAAACAATATAAAAGTGCGAGCTGACGGCAGCCTGGGCTAATGCGGAACTTTTCAATACCACCGAAAAAATGACTTATTATGACCTTCTTTAAATCCGTCGCTTCGCTCCAATAGATACACTCGGCAAATTTTTTTCTGCCAGTAAAAATTTGCCTCGGAACATTGCATTAAATTTAACGGTCCGTGGATGAGCATCGAGTGCAGAGGATTTTTCAGTTACACAGTCCTGAAAAATCCTTTGCGAGTAGGGTTTTGGCAGACAAAACCCGTGTGCGAATCCATTTTTTGGCTTGAAAAGCAATCAAGCTTGGATAAATTTAAATAAAAATAACTATACCAACGATAAGATGAGCAGCAATGAATCGTCTCCAGATATTCCAGATTTAGGTGCCAAAGTAAACTATTTGGTCGCCCTAAAATCTAAAGTCGACCCGGTATTTAATGGCAGTAATGGGATAGGTATAAGGAACTATTCTTTGGGAATAGTGGCGGGGAGTAGCCCTGCGGACGATCCTTATGAATTTGTTGTTGAGGCGTATTCAAGTGATAGTGCTTTGTGCTGGCTAACTGTACACCATGCAGTTAAAAGAGCAGATCCTTCTTATAGCGGAATTGTCAGGTTTATACATTCAGCAGGCCCAGTTGCTTCCAATATCATTACATTGGAATCCCTGGAAAAAATGGCTTTCCATACAAAATAAACTTGGCAACCAAACCCCTTTAAAACTATAAATCTAAACCTATAAATATTACCTTTTTTCTTCATTAAAAATGACAACCAAATTATGGGCAATACTGACTTTATTGTTCACCACGCTTCTTACATCAAGCGCGCAGATTTTATACAAAAAAGGAGTTGACTCATTTGGCTCAGGCATTTTAGGCATTGTAACAAACCAGTACCTCATCGGCGGCATGATTCTTTACGCCATCGGCGGAATTCTTATGATAATATCATTTAGGGGAGGCGAAGTTTCTGTGCTTTATCCAATCATAGCAACAAGCTATGTCTGGGTGAGTTTTTTGTCCATATTTTTCCTAAATGAGCACATGAGCACGTTCAAGTGGCTTGGAGTAGTCACGATAATTGCAGGAATTGCATCAATTGGCCTTGGAAGCAGAAGCAGGAATTCTGCTCCTGGAGTCATGTAAAATGGCAACTGCACTTTGGGCAATAGGGCTTGTAATCCTTGCAACACTTATAGGCTCATTTGGCCCAATATTATTAAAAAAAGCCAGTGCGAAAAAACTTTCAAAAATAAACTCGCTGCTTACAAACTACCATCTTTTTGGAGGTGTTGCGCTTTATGGTGTTGGGACTATGCTTTTTATTCCTGCGCTAAGAGGCGGAGATTTGTCCGTGCTTTACCCTTTTGTTGCCCTGACTTATGTCTG
>DATDOM010000030.1:0-3326 GCA_035293285.1 Candidatus Nanoarchaeia archaeon
AGTATCGGCAGGTCCTTCCATGAAAAACTTCTTGTAGTCATAAGCCTTTTGTTGTAAAACAATCTGAGAATTTCTGTCGGCGCAACTTCAACCCAGTCTTTTGGATAAACAACATTCCCTAAGGACGCCGACATTTTCTGGTTGTCTATTGTGAGATGCTCATAAAAGATGGGCTCGGGCATCGGATAATCAAGGACTTTTTCGACAATCTCGCCGTTAATCCAAAAAGCGCTGTTTGGCACCTGGTATTCTTTTCCGGCGCCTTCACTCACGACTTGCCATCTTGCCCACTGTGCCGCCCATTCCGATTTCCACAAAAGCTTTCCGTTTCCCTTAAGCGGGTCATTTTCTCCCTTATGGCCGCACCCTTTTGCAAGCGCCGATTCAAACTCATAATCATTGCAGACATATTTCACAATGCCGTTTTCAAATCCCAAAACGTGCGGCGTCACGATTTTTCCGCAGTTTTCGCAGATAGGCGTCCAGGGACTCCAGTTTTTTTTCAGCGGATTTGTCCTGTAGCGGTTTTGTATTTCCCTGACATCATCAATCTTTTCAAGTATTTTTTTGATGTATTCATTGAACGTGCCTTTCTTGTACTCATCACGCATTGAAAACTTTTCCATTTCTGTGACGACAAACTCGTCCACGACTTTGAAGTATTGCTCCATGTGGTGCTCTGCATAAGATGAATGGCACCCTTTAGGGTCAGGAATGTCAGTTACAGGAACTCCTATGTATTTGTCATAGTCAGAAGGAACCCCCCTTGGAACTTTTCTTAGCGGGTCCATGTTTTCTGCAACCCAGATGAATCTTGTTTTCACGCCAGCATCTTTTAATGCAAGCACAACAGATTCGCCTCTTATCGTGTCGCTTAATCGTCCTATGTGCAAAACTCCCGACAATGACGCGGAAGTTTTTACAGTGTATGTGCCAAAATTCGGAATCTCTTTATCAACATAATGAAATTTTTTCCTGGATATTATCTGCTTTGCGAGCTGGTCAGCCCAAAAAATATCAGAGAAATCCTTGTCATTGCCGTTATGATTCTGCATTAGATTACAAAACATTAATCATTATATAAACATTTTGGAATTTGTATTAAAAATATTTCAAAAAAATAAATTAAAAAATTTAAAAAATAAAT
Source organism: Candidatus Nanoarchaeia archaeon (assembly GCA_035293285.1). Taxonomy (GTDB): domain Archaea; phylum Nanobdellota; class Nanobdellia; order Woesearchaeales; family GW2011-AR4. The sequence continues at coordinate 1,148 of DATDOM010000030.1, forward strand.
TTTTAATGGGTTTAAAATATTTTAAAGGTATTTTTTTGCCTTTAGCAGTTCTGCATTCAATATTCCGCCGCCAGCTGCCCCCCTTACCGTATTATGGCTTAATCCGACAAACCTCCAATGCAAAACATTGCATTCCCTTAATCGCCCGACGGTTACTGCCATTCCGTTTCCATTGTCCCTGTCAAGCCTTGTCTGTGGCCTGCCCTGTTCCTGCTTGTAAATTATCGGAACTGAAGGGGCTGATGGAAGCCTTAGTTTTTGCGGGACTCCTCTGAAATTTTTCCATTCGCTGATTATTTCTTCTTTGCCGGGATTTTCATCGAACTCAACTGAAACACACGCCATGTGGCCGTCAATTACAGGAACTCTGCTGCAGTGGGCTGAAATTTTGAATGATTCGTTGTATTCAATTTTGTTTCCGCTTATTTTTCCAAGTATTTTTCTTGGCTCTAGCTCTGACTTTTCCTCTTCCCCTCCGATGTAAGGTATTATGTTGTCAGTTATGTCAAAAGATGAAACTCCGGGGTGCCCTGCGCCTGAAACTGCCTGCATCGTTGTTATTATCGATTTTTTGAGGCCGAATTTTTTGTAAAGTGAAAAAAACGGAATCATGTAGCTTTGTATTGAGCAATTCGGCTTTACTGCAATGAAACCTTTTTTCCAGCCGCGGTTTTTTTGCTGAACCGGAATTATTTCAGTATGCTCGGGATTTATTTCAGGAATAATCATTGGAACATCACTTGTATGGCGATGAGTTGATGCATTTGAAACTACTGGAATCCCGGATTCTGCATATTTTTCCTCGAATTCCTTTGCTACTACTGAATCAAGCGCTGAAAAAACAAAATCGCAGTTTTTTGAGGCAGTTTTCAAATCAGCAACAGAAAATATTTTTTGGCTTTTGATATTTTCGGGAATTTCCTTTTGCATGTGCCATCTTCCCAAGACTGCATCAGAGTATTTTTTGCCTGCAGAACTGGGGCTTGCTATTAGATGCTCAACTTCAAACCAGGGGTGGTTTTCCAGAAGAGAAATATATTTTTGCCCAACCATCCCTGTTGCTCCCAAAATTCCGACTTTTAATTTTTCCATTTCAATCACCAAAATATTCCCTGTGCAGGATTTTAACTGATTTTTCCAGGTCCTTTTCATTCACGATGAACGTCAGGTTTATTTTTGAGGCTCCCTGGGATATCATCTCTATGTTTACCCTGCTTTTTTCAAGCGATGAAAAAGTCCTGCTGATGAGATTCCGGGAATTTTTTATTCCTTCTCCCACGACGCATATTATGGATTTTCCCTTCGAGATTTCAACGTTGCTGAATTCCTTCAGCTCCTTTATTATGTGGTCAATGCTGCCGCAGTTGTCAAGTGTTATTGAGACGCTTACTTCCGATGTTGAAACAACATCAACGCTTTTTCTGTTCTTGTCAAAAATGTAGAATATCCTTGCAAGAAATCCTATTGCCCCTAGCATTCGTGTTGATTCTATATGCACAAGGGTAACATTTTTTTTAAATGCAATTGCCTTTACAGGCTGCCTGCTTAAAAATGACCTGCTGAGGATTGTGGTCCCGTGATTTTTCGGATTAAAGGAGTTTAATATTTTTATCGGTATGTTTTTTTTCACTGCAGGCAGCATTGTCTTTGGATGCAGCACCCTTGCCCCAAAATATGCAAGCTCTGATGCTTCTGAAAACGAAACTTCCCCTATTGTCCTTGCAGCCCTGACAAGCTTCGGGTCTGTTGACATCATTCCGTCAACATCAGTCCATACCTGTATTTCGCCGGCATCAATTGCGCTGCCAAAAATTGCTGCGCTGTAATCAGAGCCGCCTCGCCCGAGTGTTGTTATTTTGCCGTCTTCGTTTTTTCCTATGAATCCTGTTATTACAGGGACCAAATCAAGAGTTTTTATTTTCTTTTTTATCGAATGGTATGAAGATTCAAGCGGTTCTGCATTTCCAAAATCAGAATCTGTCCTGAGACCAAGCTCCCACGAGCAGAAAGCCTTTGATTTTATTTTGCACTTGTTTAGATAAGCTGAAATAATTTTTGATGACATCCTTTCGCCGTATGACTGAAACAAGTCAAGAAGCTCATTGTCTATGTGCCTGTTTTTTGATTTATTGAATAATCCTGAAAGCTCCCTAAAATCATTTTCAAGCACTGAATTCTG
>DATDOM010000031.1:0-17834 GCA_035293285.1 Candidatus Nanoarchaeia archaeon
ATTTTTGGAAATCCTGACAACATAGTCCTAATCAAAAACAAAAACAGCGGAGAAGTCCTTGCAAAAGCATTCCTGCCAAAGATGGATTCAGTCGTTGTTGCAAACCCAGACGGAACAAGGCTCAAAATCAGAAAAGACTCACTTGGCCTTGTCTTGATAAAGGAGTAAACAAGAATGACGCTTGGCCAAAAACGCGCGCAGATGGTGACTTTCGACCTTATCATAGGAATAATGATTTTCATACTTTTTATAGGGCTTTTTGTCGGCCTGTTTTTTTATTTTCAGAACAATGGGCCTGACGAAAAATATGATTTTGAGATAGAGTATGTTTATGCAAACCTTGAAAAAAATCTTGAAGTTTACCAAAGCGCAAATCCGCTGACAAATTTTGATTTTTTCAGGGGGTACAGGATAAACCGGCAAAAACTGTCAAGATTCTATTCTGAGTTCAAAAACAAGGATGTTGACCAGTTTGTGGTTTCATATGTTGCAGGGGCCCACGGAATAGGGCTTGATTCAGGCTCTTATGACTCATGCATTTACATTACAGACAACGACTTGTCAGAATACCAGATTTCGGGAGCCGCGGCAACAGGGCTTGTCAAGGGAAGCACATGCGATGAAAAAATAAGGCTTAAGCAAAATCCCTGCAAAAATTACAGGCAGGCAATATCGCTTACAAAGCCGGTTTTGCTTGACGAGGGAGATGTCCTGAAAAACCGGATACTCCAGCTTAACATAGTGCTTTGCAAAATCTGACTTATAAAAATAAAAAAGAACATCCAAAAATGAAAACAAAAAAAGCGTATCTTTTCCTTTCGGACGTGGTAGTTGCAATAATAATCATAGGTATAGCGCTTGCAGTCCTTTATTACAGGTATCAGCCAAGAAACGAAGCTGTATTCTATGCAGACAAGCTTTCAGAAGATGTGATAGGCGTGATGGCATACACCAAAATTTCGGATTTATGCATAAAGCCCGGCCTTTCAAAATCATCCGGATGCAAATGCCCGCGCTACACAAACGTGACTCAAATTGTCTGCAATGACCCAACATACGAAAATTCAAATGCAACTCTTTTGGCAATGATGAGTGAATCTATAGAGCGCGGCTCAGTTTCGGGAAAAGTCATTGAAGACACAATACACGAGATATTCGTGAAAAACAACGTAATTGACGAGAAAAGATTCGGGTTTTCGGTGATTTATACAAACCCGGCAAATTATGAATCGCTTGAGATTTACAACAGCGAAACCTACAGCTGATGAGGACATAAAACTAAAATGGAACCAAGAAACAGAATTTTTACGTCCATTGCGATTTTGATAATGATGGCATTTGTAATTTATATTATTGCAAACAGGGACAATGTTTTTACACCCTTAAATGAAAAAACAAGCCAGGAAGATCAAAAAACAGGACTAAACGGAGATTCAAGGACCTATCTTGAGATTGTGAATGACGTTGTGACTGGAAAGAGTGATGAAGTCCCTACACGATTCAAGAAAACAAAAGAATTGATAATTCTTGAGTACCTGCATGGCTGCTATAATCTAACTAATGCCCAGATGAAAATCGACTGCTATGAGTTTTATTACCTTAACAATTTTAATGAGATGAAAAATCAAAAAGAATCATGCAGGAATTCTGGAAATGAAGTTCCCTGCCTTGATGGATACTATGCTGAAATGTCCCAAAAATTCGGAATTTTTTTCTGCGAGCCAATCAATGATGAACTCCTGAAAAATAGATGCAAATCTTCAGTCGCTCACTGACAAAATGAAAAACTCCAAAAAACAGTTAATGGCTTTTTTAATAGCAGCGCTATTGGCCCTAACTGCATTTTCTGCCAATGCTTTTGTGATAACAAAATTTGACGGTGACAAGAATGAAAAAAATATTGCCTACATTAATCCACCTTCGACCGAATGCTTTGACATAATCATGCCGAAAAGCTGCACTGTTAATTCCGCATCAATGACCATTGAGGGAAAAGGAGGAACTTCAGGAAACACTGCTGATGTTGTTCTTGTTACTGACCTTTCCGGAAGCATGAGCTGGGACTGCACTGCAGACCCTCCTGACATTTGCAACGCTCCGAACGGCAACAGCTGCAGGATAAATGCCGTGAAAGGTGCACTTGCAACTTTTCTTGATACTGTAAACATGGTTGATGTTGGAGTTGGCATGGCTGCATTTTCAACCTGTTCCGGGGGAGGAGGAATAACTCACGACAAAGATTTGCTGATTCCGATTATAGACACTTATGAACCTGGAGGAGCTACAAACATCGGCGGAGGTGTAGACCGCGGAATCCAGGCATTGTCTTCAAGCACTGCTGACAAAAAATACATAATCATTTTCTCAGATGGAGAGCCTACTGCTCATGGTGACTGCGAACTTGAGTCAACTGCAACAGGATGCGGTCCCTGGCCCATAGCTGCGGCTTATGCTTTACAAAAAATTGGCGAAGCGCAGTCAAAAGGAATAATTGTGGTTTCTGTCAATCCAACTGACGCAAGCAGCTGGGCGAATCTGGATGATGTTTACAGAGACCTTGCCAACGATATCAATACTGGAGTGGGCGGTCCAAGAGTTTCAATCTCTTCTTCAAGCCCGCTTTCCTTGAGCGGGTGGCAGGCCAATGAAGAATTAAAAAGCGGCAAGGCATGGATAAACAACGGATGCGGGGGAGCTCCTGCAACATGCACCAATTATAAGGACATTCTTCAGCAAAATATTAATGCATGCACTGAGGAATTCTGCACTGTAAAAATGTGTGTATTAGGTGAAACAAAAGGGCAGGTAAGGCTTAGCGGGCTTAGTATCGACCTTCCCGGATGCCCTCCCGGAAAACTAAAATTAAGGGACAGCTCAGTGGCATTCGCTTACCCTTCGCTTTATATTGATTACCCGATTGAAATTGACATGGTTGAACAATACATAGTTCTTGGTGAAAAAGGGGGACTTAAATTTGAAATGGGACCTTCAGATTGCTTTAATTTTGCATTTTCAGGGCCGTCCCCGACTACCTTAAGAATAAGCCCAAAAAATAAGTGGAAGAGCTGCATTGAGATTGTAAAAGTCAAGGCATTTGACCCTCTTTATCCGGACCTTGGGAAACCTGAAGCGAACCTGGTGATAAGCTACAAGGGAGGCGGAGAATTAAAATGCAAAAACTCCACAGTAAAAAAACTCCTGAGGCCTTTTGTTTCAAATACCAGCATGAAAATAAATGACACTTTTGAAGTTATCGGCGAGCCCGGAAAAGTTATAAAAATAGAAGAAGACTCTTCAGACAAGCTTGACTTATCCCTGGACGGGCCCGACTACATAAAAGTCCGGAACAACAAGCTTATTATGGACGAAATTGTCCACATAAAAGTCACTACGGACAACGACATAGTTTCAGAAAACTGCCCAGTTCATTTTTATGCATTCAACGCAAACTGCTTTAGGGAAGTGTGCGACCAGTGCACAAATTACACATGCCTTCTTGCAAAAGGGTGCATTGACCAAAACGTTTCAGTATTTAACAGGGGCTCGACAATGAGAACTTCAAGAATGCTGCCTCCCATGTCAATGCCTTATGAGATGAAATCATTTTACTCGCTTTCGCCAAAATTCAACATAACTTCCCTTGACTCGAGAAATTCTGTTTTCCTGATTACCGGCAACAATGCGTCGCACAACTACAAGAACGCAAGCATCATGAATGTCAGCCTAGGGGAGATGGGAAGCGCAAGGGCTTGTGCGGAACTGACAAGGCTGTCATTTGACGTCGGCAAGAAAGTTGCCGATCCCGGCACTGACCTGCTTGTAACAGGCTCGAAATCTGTTGCAGGATACTTTGAAAGCGACGGAGTTGTATTCAGCCAGGGGCCTTACATATTTACAGCAAAGATATGGCAGAAAAAATGAAACTAACAAAAATAAAAAATAAAAAATCAATGCTCTTTTCGCTCTTTACGGCGCTTCTTGTTTTTATTCTATTCATCTCTTTTAAGAACAAGTCCGAAGTCGAAAACATTGACCGCGATGCGTATGTAAGCCGCGCGCAGATGCTTGCAATGGACCATTTTGTCGATGATTTTGAAAATCAGTACCTTAGGCAGATTCTTGTCACTTCTTCAAAGCAGGCGCTAATAAACATGACAAGAAAATCTTCACCCTTTACAAAAAAACAACTTCAGGATGTAATGAAAGACGGAAACCTCGCAAATGTGAATTTCATGGACGGCATTTTCTCGACAGATGCAAACTTCCGCCAGTCCCTTGGAACTTTTGCATTTACCCTTCCCAATGAATCTACAAGGTTTAATTATGAATTACTGAAGGCAAGGCAGGTAAATTACGAAATTATTTTGCTTGATTTTAGCGTGACTTACTCATTTAAAATCGGAGATGACATATGGTACAGGCTAAACGAGCCTGTCACAATACCTGTGTCAGTTTATAACCTGTGGCATCCTGTTTACTATGACTATATTTTTGAAACCTGGTCAAAAGACGAGTCAGGCTGTTATATAACCAAGATAATCAGCGATGCAGAACTCTGCACTGTAAACATAAAACCTCCAGTTGTGCCAGAGTAGCTTTGAATTGTCAAGTTTTATAAATAAAAACAAAATAATACCCCTATGAATTCCAGAATCCAGAAGGCACGGCGGGCTTTTTCAGAGAAGAACCTGGAACTTGCAAGGAAATCCCACGATGCAGCGCTTATACAAAAACAAATCCATGAGAATGAGCATGCTGAGAGCAACAGCCAATACCTGGGTGAATTTGTCTACGGCGCAATGGACGGCACAATCACGACTTTTGCAGTAGTTGCGGGAGCAACGGGCGCTTCTCTGTCCCCTGGAGTAGTGCTTGTGCTGGGATTTGCAAATCTTTTAGGAGACGGCTTTTCAATGGCAAGCGGAAGCTATCTTAGCGAGAAAGCAGACCAGGACTATGTAGAAAAAGAAAGGAAAAGGGAAGAGTGGGAGATTGAGACGGTTCCTGAAGGGGAGCGTGAGGAGATAAGGCAGATATTCAAGAAAAAAGGATTTAAGGGAAAAGACCTTGAAAAAGCAGTTAAAATAATCACTTCAGACAAAAAAGTCTGGGTTGACACAATGATGGCCGACGAGCTTGGTCTGATTGGAAGCGCAAAGAGGCCTTTCAAGACGGCATTAAGCACATTTTTGGGTTTTATAATAATTGGAGTGATACCCTTGCTGACTTACATTTTCTCATTTTTTTCAGAATTTTTCAGAGAGAACTCTTTTCCGATTGCTATTGGGATGACAATAGTTGCGCTTATTACTATTGGTGTAATAAAGGCAGCTGTTGTAAAAAAAGAGCTGTGGAAATCTGTTGTCGAGGCGCTTTTTGTCGGAGGAGCTGCTGCAATAATCGCATATTATGTGGGATTGTTCTTAAGATGGGTTGTTGCTTTGTAGATTTTGAATTTGTTTTTTTTGAGAGTCCTTGCTCTGCGTTTATTGGAATTTGTTTTTATTAATTCTTGCCCGAAATGGGGCGAGTGTGCGGGTTTTGTGAGAAATAAATGCCGAGCATAATTGGCGAGGCCTATTTATGTCAGTCCTTTAAAGATAAAATAAACATTCGGTTAAAAGTCTTATTTCAATCGGCCGTTTGGCGGCAATAATTACACTCGGCAAAATTTGACTGACACTAAATTTTGCCTCGGAACATAGCAATAACCAAACTAAGACTTTTCGCTTAGATAAACCCAGTATCCTGACTGTTTTGCAATCGCAGTTACATTTCCAAAAACTTCTTCCATTTTCTTGCTTAATGACTCGCCGCCCTTGTTGCGCCTTGCGACAAGCTGCAAAGTCCCGTTTTTTTTCAGGTGCTCAAAAGCTCCTTCTATTATCCTAAAGCAGACTTCTTTTCCTGCATTATGCGGGGGGTTTGAAAGCACACAGTCAAAATCATTTTTCTTGATTTTTTCATACAATTCGCCGCAAAAAATTTCCCCGTCCACATTGTTGAGCCTGATATTTTTTTTTGCAAGCATCACAGCCCTCTGGTTTATGTCAGTCATCTGCACATTTGCCCTGAATAATTTCGCGGCAGCTATGCCAAGAATTCCTATCCCGCAGCCGATATCCAAAACATCAGAATTTTTTGAAACCATCATACTCTTTGCCAAAAGCATAGTCCCGCTGTCCACCTTGTCTTTTGAAAATATCCCTGAAGAAGTATAAAACTCAAACAGATTGCCGCTTATATTTTCCTGTATCTTTTTTATTTTTAGCTCTGATGAGGGATTTTTGGAATAGTAATGTTCCATCTTATTTTTCTTTTTGCTCCATTATTCCGTAAAGATTGTAAAGTATCCTGTCAATGCCCTTTACAAAGTCAAGCTCACTGCCTTCAACCACGATGCAGTTCTTGTTGTAGTATGCCCTTAACCTTGGAGACTCCTTGAAGTAAACCACAAGCTTGTCTTTATCATCACAGGTCACTATCGGCCTGCCTTCGCATATTTTTGATGAGCTTGACGAGTTCCTGTCGCATGACGCAATGGGCAACTTGTCAAAAACTTTGGCCATGTGGGTGTCAAAATCCGCAACTGCAAGTGATATATGGGAAAAATCGCTTCCCTCTGGATTGAAAGTAACGTAGAAATCCTGCTTTTGGTCAAAAAAATCCTTGTCAAGGTTTCCCTCAATCTCTATATTCTCAAGGTCTCTTGGCGAATATCTCAGCGCAAGATTAAAAACCCTTGTTCCCTTTGGGGACTTTAGCTGGGTGTACCAGACATCGTCGAGCGTTATGAAGCTGTAAACTCCCTTGTAGACATATCCCTGCTCGGGCTTAAGCTTGTTTTTCAGGTTAAGCAGGTGAAGGTCTTCGATAGTCTGGGGCTTCTCCTTGAAGAACTTAAAATATGCAAAAACTGCAAAAAACAGTATTATTAATACGATAATTCCTATAATCAGCGACTTTTCAGAGGAAAACTTTGGCTCTTCCTTATTTTCCGAATCTTTATTTTCATTTGCCTTCTTTTCACGTTTTTCTTCAAACTTTGCAATCTGCCCTTCTACTTCGATTTTTGATTTTTCGTACTCCTCATTGCTAATCAGCCCTTTGTTCAGGCTTTCCTTAAGCGAATCCAGTTTTTCCCTTGGATTGCTTTCTGCCGGCAAAATTGAGGATATTCTTGGGCTCTTCATTTTATAACTCCCAAAATTCCGTAAAGGATGTAGTCTTTTTCCTTGATGAATTCAGCTTCTTTTGATGCCTCTGCAACAATGCAGTTTCCCTCCTGCCTTATTTCTGTATGGTTTCCCTCTAAAAAGTGAATTACCGGGACATTTTGAGATGCTTGGCTGCATGTAATTATCGGCATATTGTAAGTATTATTCTTTACAAACCCCCTTCTTAAAAAAATACCATACTGCTCGAGTGTTAGAGACATCTGGTGCTGGGCAAGCGCAATATACTGCGCTTTTGATGAGTTGTAGTCGTAGGTTGAATCAATTTCATATTTGTTTTTTAATAGGTTAAAGTCCACGCTTGAATTAATCGAAAGCACATCCTGTGGCAGAAAGCTGAAAGCTGCATTTTTTCCGTTAATCTTGGCTTCAATCCTGTCCTGGAATATTGTAAATTTTATTCCGTTGTAAACCACTTTTTCTGCTGACGGGGAAAACCCGTAGAACACAAAGCTAAAAGAGGTCCCAACCATTATCATTATCATAAAACCGATAAGCCACCAGTTCTTCTTTCCTTTTTTTTCCTTCATCACTAACGCGAATAAATTATGGTATTTAAAAGTTTGGACTTTACTTGTATATTGGAATATCTGAGGATTTTTACTTTGATTTTTTAAATAAATCGGTCGTTTGGCGATAATAGTTTCGCTCGGCGAATTTTGATTAGCACTAAAATCCGCCTCGATTTATTTCAATAACCTAACTATAGTAAAATTTCCCCTTGTCTTTCTGTTCCCTGTCAAGCCTTGAATTTAATTTATTTACCCTCGGCCTGTTGGTTTCAGGGTCGCGCCTTAATGTGATGTTCAATTCCTTTAGAAAGCGGTTCATGCCGTCTTCCATTTCAAAAGGGCCTGTAACTGTTCCATTAACTGCAGGCTTTCCCTCAAATACAATCAGCTTGTCGCTTATGTAATCAATGAAAAGCAGGTCGTGGTCGACAATTAATGCAGAGGCTGCCTTATGCTCGATAAAATCACGTATTGTCTTTGAAAGCAAGAGCCTCTGCTCTGAGTCAAGGTATGCCGAAGGCTCGTCAAGAAGATACAAATCTGCGTCCTGCTCCAAACATTTTGCAATTGCAACCCTTTGAAGCTCGCCGCCAGAAAGCTCGCTTAATTTTTTTAAGCCCAGCGGCACAATATTAAGAGGGCTGATAATCTGGACTTCATATTTTTGGTATGCAGTTTTTAGGACATCAATCACAAGCTCGTCAGACACCCCGAGGTATTGGGGCTTGTAGGATACTTTTATTTTCTGGCTTATCTCGCCTTTGTCTGACTTGAGGACATGTGCAAGCATTTTCACAAAAGTTGTTTTTCCTGTTCCGTTCTCGCCCAAAATTCCGATGATTTCGTTTTTGTGTATATTCCCTTTTTCAGACTTCAACGAAAAATTACCAAGCTTCTTTTCAACACCTTCCCACGAAGTGATTACTGTCGGATTGTGCCTTTTTTCAATCGGCGGCTTTTCTGCAAATTTTATTTTTGAATCGCGAAACCTTATGTTTTCTTCTTTTATGTATCCTGACAGATAAACATTAATCCCGTTTCTCACAGGCTTTACTCCGCTTACAATTCCATAAGCGTCTTCTTTTCCGTACATAAGATGTATCAGGTCTGCAATGTAATCCAAGATTACCAAATCGTGCTCGACAACAAGCACTGCGCTTTTTTCGCTCACCAGATTTTTTATGAACTTGCTTATCTTGATTCTTTGTTTTATGTCAAGGTAGCTTGTCGGCTCGTCAAAAATGTATAAATTTGCTTTTTTTAGCACAGTTGCAGCAATTGCAACACGCTGCAATTCGCCGCCTGAAATTTCCGAGACTTCATTATTCATTATCTCTTTTAATTCAAGCTCCTCAACTATTTTATCAACTTCGTTTTTTTCGTCAACTTTTTTGAGAAGGTCAATTACTTTTCCTTTCGTAGTCTTTGGAATCAAGTCAACCTGCTGCGGCTTGTAGGCAACTTTTATTTCTCCCTTGTGTATCTTTTCAAAAAAGCTCTGGGCTTCTGTTCCCTTAAAAAATGAAATGAGCTCTTCAAAATCTGCATCTTTTTTTGAATAATCGCCAAAATTCGGCTTTAACACTCCTGCAAGGACTTTAATTGCAGTTGATTTTCCGATTCCGTTTACTCCAAGAATTCCTGTGACGTTTCCAAAAGTCGGCGTTGGAATTGAATAAAGGACAAACTGGTTTTCTCCATAACGATGAAGCGGCTTTGTCGTCAGCTCTTCCGGAAGATTGATTATTTTTATTGCAAAAGGCGCTGCCTTTGGGCAGATTCCGCATCCTGTGCAGAGCAGCTCATCAATTGAAAGTTTCGAATCTTCTTCAATCTTGATGCACTCCTTTCCCATCCTGTTAACAGGGCAGATGTTCCTTATGTGGATTTTAAGGCTCATATCTTTGAGCTTCTCATTGTCCACAATTGCTAATCTTGTCATAATCTCTCAGATTGGAATGTTGTTTTTAAATATTGTGCATAAGAAGTTGATTTGTTTTTACTTAAACCTACTCTTAAATTCATAGTTCTGCTTTTAAACTTTAAATCGGTCTCCGACAAAGGTTAGGCGCGCCCGCATTGGCGCGCATTTATAGTCGCACAACCCGCAGCATTGCGGGGTGTTCTAATTTCTACCGAAAATAATCTATGTGAAAACAAGTGACTTTCGCCCAAATGAAGGCAATTTGCGCTTTTGCTGATCAATGTATGCCGAGCAATTGGCGAGGCCTAAATATAATTGAGGTTTTATTTTTAATTTGAAATTTGAGGAAAGATTTAATAATTATATATTTATCTAAGCTTATTATGAAGAATCAGAAAGATATGGGCAGATCAGAAGTTTCAGATTTTTTTGATACTCATTTTGGGGACTATGATGACTGGATCTCTAAGGTTGTACCTTTCTATGACGAGCTGCAAACCCAGATTATCAATGTGATTGGTTGCTTTTATCCTGATAAAAATGTATCAATAAATGTTCTTGAGCTTGGAGTGGGTAGCGGCACAACTGCCAAACATATTTTGTCGAATTATCCAAACACAAATATTACAGGAATTGAATTTTCGGATGAAATGATAAAGTTAGCGAAAAATAAACTAAAAAAATATAAAAAAAAATTGCAAATCCTAAAAGCAGATTTTATGGACGTTGAGTTGCCACCTGGGAAGTATGATGTTATAATCTCATCATTATCTATTCATCACTACAAGATTGAAGATATTAGAAGGTTGATGAAAAAATTACATTCTGCGTTAAAATCTGGTGGAATTTTCATAAATGCCGATATTGTAAAATTCAGGTCACCGGAATATTCTGGTCAAGCTCACAAAGTGTATCTGGATTTTTTAAGAGAAAATCTCTGTGATGAATCTGCGATCAAAGTTTGGGAAAGGCATATTGAACTGCAAGACAATCCATCCCCCTTGGAAGACCTTTTAATAAATTTAGCTCAATCTGGCTTTAGGGATGTGGCTGTAAGTTTTAGATTTTGGGGATTTGCAGTTTATTCTGGAAGAAAATAGACAATTACTCAATCATCTCTATCTCAATATTCAAACCTTCTGGGATTGGAACTCTCATGACTAATCTCAAAGCACGTTCATCAAGGCCTAAGTCAATTAATCTTTTATGAACTCTCATCTCGTATCTTTCCCACGTTGCAGTTCCTTCACCGTCAGGGCTTTTTCTTGTGGTGACTTTCAATCTTTTTGTTGGCAATGGAATTGGCCCCCGCATGTCAACTCCTGTCTTTTCAGAAATATCTTTTATGTAGCTGCAAACTTCATTGACCTTGTTTATGTCAATGCTCGCCAGTTTTATTCTTGCTTTTTGCATTTTAGTTTGTGGAGTTTAATCGTTTTTGCGTCATGGTAATTGCCAGTTTACCGTGATCCCCTTTCGAGGATGGTATGCGAAGAATCACTTCTTCACCAGGTCAATACACATGCCTGCTGCGACTGTTACGCCTGAATCCCTGACGGCAAATCTTGCCATCTGTGGAATCTCAGACTGCTTCTCAATGCAGAGAGGCTGGATTGGCTTAATCTTCACGATTGCAGCGTCGCCGTTCTTTATGAAGTCAGGCTTCTCTTCCTTTGTTCCGCCGGTAGCAGGGTCAAGCTTTTTCACGATCTCTGTGATTTGGCAGGCAACCTGTGCTGTGTGAACGTGGAAAACCGGAGTGTATCCAACAGTTATGACAGTCGGGTGGTTTAATACTACTATCTGTGCTGTGAATTCAACTGCAACGCTTGGAGCGTGGCTCACGTGGCCAAGAACGTCTCCTCTTGCGATGTCCTTCTTTTCGATGCCCCTGACGTTGAAACCAACGTTGTCTCCGGGCTCAGCTTCGGTAAGCTGCTCGTGGTGCATCTCGATTGTCTTTACTTCGCCGACAATTCCCTTTCCTTCCCTTGCAGGAACTACTATGATTTTGTCGTTAAGCTTCATTACTCCAGTAACAACTTTTCCAACCGGAACTACTCCAATTCCTGTGATGTTGTATACATCCTGAATAGGCAGTCTCAATGGAAGCTGTGTTGGCTTTTGGGGCTCTTTTAGCATATCAAGGTTCTCAAGCAAAGTTCCGCCATTGTACCAGGGCATGTTTGCTGATTTCTTTGCAACGTTGTCGCCTGGGAACGATGCGCCTGCAACGAATTTTACTTCTTCAAGCTTAAAGCCGACCATTTTCAATTGCTTTGAAACTTCTTCCTTGACTTCGTTGAATCTCTTCTCTTCAAACTTTGCCATGTCCATCTTGTTGACATAAACAATAAGCTGCCCGACTCCAAGAGTTCTTGACAAGAAAATATGTTCTTTAGTCTGCGCCTGAACTCCGTCGCCTGGGTTTGCTGAAACTACCAAGACTGCTGCGTCAGCCTGTGCTGCGCCTGTAATCATGTTCTTGATGAAGTCCTTGTGGCCAGGTGCGTCGATAATTGTAAAATAAAATTTTGGCGTCTCGAATTTCTTGTGGGAAAGATCAATGGTAACTCCCCTTTCCCTTTCTTCTTTTAGGTTGTCCATGACGAATGCGAATTCAAAGCCAGCCTTTCCAAGCTCCTTTGCCTGGTCCTTTAGCTTTCTCATTGCCTGCTCGTCAACGTTTCCCGTGTCGAACAAAAGCCTACCGACTGTAGTTGATTTACCGTGGTCAACGTGACCGATAAAAACGATGTTTATGTGTGGTTTTCCTTTAGCCATTTTAATTTGCCCTCCCTTGAGTTTTTTAGTTAATTAGGAGCTCATCCGATTTTAAAATCCCGCTCACAAATTCCTCTATTTTAGCTGTCTTGGAAACTTAGCGATATTTATAAAGGTTATGTTTTACTTGATTATAAAAGCAAGCTACGATAACTTCTAAGAAACGTTTTTCTCCACTGCTGCAGACCTTAGTCACAATTTAAAAGTAGTTACATCGCAAAAAGTTTTAAAGCCATACTCATTTCCCTGAATTGAAAATATGATAAACTCGCCTGATTTGGTTTACTATTCTCCTGCGGCAAGAGATAGTTTAGTAAGGCATACCCCTACACTTGCTACAGACCTTGGAATAGACATTCTTGTGGATGAGCTGATTTTTTCAGAACTGCATAGTATTGAACAAAGCGGGGGACATTCTTTGGAATACCCTTTTAATGAAAATAAACAATCAAGAAAATTTACAAGCTTAATTTTGGAAAATCCGACGTCCGACCTTGATACCATACTTTACAGACAAGAAATTTTTTCTGATTTAAAGAATGAAAGAATACTGGGGACGATAAAGGAAGCAATTGACTTGGCAGTGGTTATTCCTGGAAAATTGAGGAATCTTGATTCTTCTGAAGTTGGGGCAGCAGGAAGTATGATTCAAAGCATGGTTTCCCATAGTTTATTTGTAGAGCTCTTATCCCAAGAGCTCAAGGGCGCACCTTCTGAGGGGCTTGGAAGGTTGAGAGATTACTGCATAAATGTAAGGAAAAGCAGGAACTATACAGAACTGAGGGAATTTTTAATCAATTTATCTGGCAATAATCTAAAACTTGAATTCTCGCTGGATGGGCGTTTAAGGGCAAATGAGGTTTCCCTGCACCACTCTAAAAAAATTCAAGGGACAAGCCTGGGAGATCCTGGTAAAGTAGCTACACATTTCCACGATCACATGTATGAAATTGTTATAGACGGCTACTTAAGAAAATTTTTCCCCCAAATTTCTGAAACAAGAAAAATGTTTGAACAGCTGACTTATTATTTTTACGGGACTGGTTTCATGACTGAATTAGCACAAAACGGATTTGAGACAACTACTCCAAAAATGCTCCCAATGAAAAAAAGGGCTTGGAATGTTCATAATGCCTCTAATCCTTTGTTATTGCCAAGAGTTAAAGAAGGCTATGAGTTGGTTGCAAACAATATTGATTATAATCCAAGATCGAATATCAGGATAATCACGGGTATGAACAGCGGAGGAAAAACAGTTTACATAAAATCAGTAGGATTACTCTATATTCTGGCGCAGGGAGGGTTTGACATTCCTGCAAGAAATGGCTCTTCTATTAGTGTAGTTGATGGATTGTACACTCATTTCGTATCAAAAGATGACATCGGAATGGGAGAGGGCACCCATGACAGCTCGCTAAAAAGATTAAGGGAGATAGTAGAAAACGCCACTTATTACAGCATGCTTCTCCTTGATGAACCAACAAGGGGGACAAGCGATAAGGACGGAGTTAGGGAGTCTTTGGACTTTTTGTATGGGGCTAACCGGCTTGGCTCTGCAACTTATATGACCACACACCTGCATGACCTTTGCCGTTCTGCTGAAAGGAGATTCAAATCCGTAAACAATCTGCAAACAGAGATTATCAGGGGAAAGAGGAGAAAGCTGGAACCAACTTATAGAATCATAGAAGGCGCAGCCGGACAAAGCTATGGCACCGTTGCTGCAGGAAATGCAGGAATTACAAAACATTCCATAAGAAAAAGCATTGATGGGCGAGTTGACAGAGGGGAGCTAAAAAAAAGAATGCTAAGGTAATCCTAATGTGAAATTGAGAACAAAAAGACAAAAATAAAAGTTAAAAGAAAACTATTTTCCTTATAGCCCAACCATCGCGTCAGTAAGGCCTTTTCTCTGCTTGATTTCTCCAACAGTCTTTGTCTGAAGCTCTACAGGCAGCCTTTCAAAGCTTTGGTCAACTAATGAAGATATTCCTCGCCCTTCTGTTGCTGACCTTAAGTCTGAGCTCCAGCCAAGCATGCTCATGACCGGCAATTTTCCCTTTACATATACCTGATTGTCTTCTTGAGTTATGTCAAGGAGCTGGCCTCTCATGCTTGAGACCAGTTTTGTGATGCTTCCCATGTATTCTAATGGAGCTTCAATAAGCATTACCTGCATCGGCTCAAGCATTATTGGATTTGCATTCATCATTGCGCCCCTGATGCCTTCCCTTATTGCAGGATAAACCTGCGCAGGGCCCCTGTGGATTGCATCTTCGTGCAAACTCATGTCCGTTAAATTAACCCTTATCTGAACACAAGGCTCTCTTGCCAATGGACCTTTTCTCATTACCTCTTCAAACATGTCAAGAACCATTTCCAATACTTCACCAAGGTGAACCTGCCCCCTAGTCTTATCGACAAAAATGTTTCCGTTGTAGATGTCCTTGACCTGGTCAGCTTCTTTTGAATCCATTCCTGCTGACATAAAAGTCTGCCTGATTTCAAGGTTCTTTTTCTTGATTCTTCCTTCAGGAACCATTCCTTCTTTTAATATTTTGTAGACTTCAGGATTTAGCGTCTCAACTGTAAAATAAAACTTGTTGTGCTTGTTTGGAGTTTTTCCCTCAAATTCAGGAGAAGGTTTTGTAATGCACTCACGGAATACCACAATCGGGGGAGAAGTTTTTACTTCAACATTTTTTTCAGTGATAATCCTGTTTTCAATAATTTCGAGATGAAGCTCGCCCATTCCGCTGATAAGGTTTTCTCCCGTCTCCTCGTTAATCTCAATCTTGATTGACGGGTCTTCTCGTCCTACTTTTCTTAAAACTTCGACTAGCTTAGGCAAATCACTTGGTTTTTTTGGCTCAATTGCCTTTGTGATGACCGGCTCAAAGATGTGCTTTAGCTCTTCAAAAGGATGCTCTTCTTCAAGAGTGATTGTTTCGCCTGCATTTCCCAAAACTCCAGAAATTGCAAGGACGTTTCCTGCTGGAATCGAGTCAATCAATTCAGGCTTGATTCCGTTGTAGATATATAGATTCTGGACTCTCTGGTGCTGCTTTGCGTTGTTAAGATAAACTTCTGTGCCGCTAGTCATTGTTCCTGAAAATAACCTCCCTGCTGAAATGTCTTTTCCTGATTTTGGGTCGACAACTATTCTTGTGATGACAAATGCAATTTTTCCCAGTGGATTGCAATTTATCAGGTTTTGTCCAAACTCACTCTCAAGCTCGCCGCGCCAGATTTTTGGAATCCTGTATTTTTGTGAATCCATCGGGTCTGGAAGGTGCTTAATTACCATGTCTAAAATAACTTCGTGAAGGGCTGCGTTTTGCCAAACCCATTCTTTTCTTTCCTCTTCACTCATTTCATAAATCCTGAGAATGTCCTTAAAGCCGACATTTTTTTTCTGCATGAATGCAAGCGACAAAGCCCAGTTTTCTCTTGCGCTTCCAAAAGCAACTGAGCCGTCTACAATGCTTACTTTCCATGCCTGCTTAAATTGCGGCTCTGCAATGTCTTCAATTAATTTATTGAATCCTGCAATGAGCTTGATGAACCTTTCCTGTATTTTTTCTGGACTAAGTTTAAGCTCTTTGACTAACCTGTCAACTTTATTGATGAAAAGAACTGGTTTTACTCTTTCTCTTAATGCCTGCTTTACAACTGTTTCAGTCTGTGGCATTATTCCTTCTACTGCGCAGATTAAAACTACAGTTCCGTCAATAGCCCTCATTGCTCGTGTTACGTTTCCTCCAAAATCAACGTGTCCGGGAGTGTCGATAAGATTGATTAAGTATTCATGCCCTCCAAACTCGTGAACCATTGAAACGTTTGCAGCGTCAACTGTCATTAGCCTCTCCTGCTCGTCTTTGTGCTGCCAGGTTGTCATTCCATCTTCTAAGTCGCCTGCATTCTTTGATGACATGTGGCCTGCCGCTGCAAGCAAGTTGTCTGTGAATGCTGTTTTACCGTGGTGAATGTGGGCGGAAGTGCAAATATTTCTTATGAACTTTGGATTTTTTACAATCCTTGCAACCTTATCAGCCATTTTTTCTGCCATTTTAGAACGTATGCTCTTCATGCACAGTCTTGTAAGTGTGAAGTTCTTTGTCGCTGAACCACAGCTTTATTTCCTCATCAGCTTCCTGCTTGCTTCCTGATGCGTGG
Organism: Candidatus Nanoarchaeia archaeon; assembly: GCA_035293285.1. Lineage (GTDB taxonomy): Archaea > Nanobdellota > Nanobdellia > Woesearchaeales > GW2011-AR4. The sequence goes on from DATDOM010000031.1 coordinate 16,632, forward strand.
ATTATGTTTTTGCCGCCGCTTCCTTTCTTAGATGCATATGCCATGCTTATGTGCGCAAAATCTCCCCTTATTGTGCCTGGCGGAGACTCATGGGGTGAGGTTTTTCCAACAAGTTTTCTTACGTTTTCAACTGCGTGGACTCCTTCAACAACAAAAGCAACAACAGGCCCTTCGGAAATGAAATCAACAAGTTCCTTAAAAAATGATTTTGCCTTGTGAGCCTTGTAGTGCTCCTCTGCGAACTTTTTGTCTATCCAGGACATTTTCATGCCCACGATTTTCATTCCCGTCTTTTCAAAACGGGTTATGATTTCGCCAACAAGTGAACGCTGCACGCCGTCAGGCTTTACAATCACTAGGCTTCTTTCAATCATTCTGTACCTTCCTGCTTTTCACGCTTGAATTTCTTGCTCCATTTTGTTTCAAGGAATTTCCTTCCAAGCTTGATGTGGTTTTTCTCGCATTTGCTTGAACAAAAATAAAGCACCTTGGCGTCCTTTTGTACATAGATTTTGCCGGTTCCAGGCTCAATTGTGTTTCCGCAGAATGTGCATTTAACCATTTTATCCTGTACCTCTTCCGCCTTTTGTCAACTGCCCTGCTTCAAATTCTGTCTCACGCAGCATAAGCACGTCGCCTATCCTTATAGGCCCTTTCACGTTTCTTCTGAGGATTTTGTTTGAGTCTCGCCCTTCAAGAACCCTGCACCTAATCTGGATAGCTTCTCCTCGTGCTCCGGTCCTTCCTATAATTTCCTCAACCTTTGCTGGAGTTGCCTGAGTAAAAAACACTGAGCCTTTTGCCTGCTCTTCTCCTTGAGGTCCCTGCGGCTTCTGAGGCCTTTTCTGGTGCGAAGGCCTTTCCTGTTTTTGCGGTTCTTCTTTGGCCATTTTTCAGTAAATTACTTCTTGATGCTGTCGCTGATTTCTTTTATCAGGTTTTTTGCATCCCCTTCAACTACAATTGCGGAAGCAGCGTCAGCCCGACCGCAAAGCTCAATCCCTGCCGGAACAGGGCGGGCCCCACGAGCGGGGCCTTGCGACGCCAGAGAGTCTCGAATCCCATCTCGACCAGCCAGCCACCCGTGTAGCAGACGTTCGCCATCACGCCGTAGACCAGCACCACCGTCCCCTCGATCTCGAACCCGGGAATCGCCGGCGGCAAGCTCGCGAACAGCCACCCCGCGCCCAGCGTCACGACCCC
>DATDOM010000032.1:0-16279 GCA_035293285.1 Candidatus Nanoarchaeia archaeon
CAAAAAGAAAGAATGGATGTAATCCAAAACACTGGCCCGTGCATTATACTTGCAACTTCTGGAATGCTTACAGGCGGACCGTCTGTAGAATACCTAAAACACTTGTGCGACAATCCAAGAAATTCGCTTGCGTTTGTAAACTACCAGGGAGAAGGCTCGATGGGAAAGAGAATCCAGCAGGGCGAAAAGGAATTTACATTTTCAGACGGCGGAAAGCACGAAGTTTTGCAGATAAAGATGAAGTTTTACACTGTTGAGGGATTTTCAGGGCACTCGTCAAGAAACCAGCTTATGAATTTTGTCGCAAAATGCGAACCCCGGCCAAAAAAAGTAATAGTTAATCACGGCGAGAATTCAAGATGCCTTGACTTGGCAAGCTCAATTCACAAGACTTTCAGAATTGAGACTGTAGCGCCTAGGAATTTGGAGACTGTTAGGGTTAAATAAACAGCATTACTTTATTTTCTTTTATAATAAAAATTTTTCATAAATTATTGAATCCATGCCTCCAAGTTTTTTTCGTTCTATCTCCCTATACCCTGCTTCTGGCAATAATCTTTGCATTAGGGTATTGCCGATGTCTGTATCGGCTTGCAATACTTTAAACTGCAATTGGCGAGCTTTTTCTTCCAGCATTGCGTATATTTCTCCTCCAAAACCAGATTGTTGATGCTTTGGATAGGTCCTCAGTCTTTTTATTTCGCCTCGCTCATCAGAAATCCTTCTTAAAGCCCCCATTGAAACAATTCTATCTTCCAACAAACCAACTAAGAATTCGCCTCCTTTAAGATAAGTGCCTTCTATATCATCAAAATCCTTGTCCAGCTCTTTACTCATTTCTCTAAAAACACCAGCACTCCTTAATCCAGCTATGTGGAGTTCCCAAACCTGCTTTAAGTCTAAGTGATGGTATTGTCTAATTTTTAATTCCTGCATAATAATTGGAATCTATCACGATTTAAATTTGTTTCGCTACTTATTAGTAGCTTAAAAATTCGTATCTAAAAAGAAGGTTTAAATATTTATATTAATTACAATAGTAAAAATGTAGAAATAAACAGGCCTCTCGATATTCTTGAGGTAAATTGTAGAAAATTATTGGTGGTTTGTAAATGGTCAATATTATCCAAGGAAATGTTCTTGTGCCAAGAGAATTCTATTTTAATAATCCTTGGTATCTTTTGGCAGTAACCGATATAAAGACGTTTTGGGCCACCTATGATGAGTTAACGAGGCAGAAAAATGGGCTCGAAATGATTGCATCAGAAAATATGCCGAGCGAGGCAGTTCTTGCAGCCCTATCTTCAGTTGCCAACAATAAATATGCTGAAGGTTACCCAGGTCAAGGAAAACGATATTATGGGGGCTGCGAATTTGTCGATATTTCCGAGCGGCTTGCGATTGAAAGGGCAAAGGTACTTTTCGGAGCCAAGCACGCAAATGTCCAGCCACATGCTGGAACCCAAGCAAATCAAGCGGCTTTCTATGCTTTAATGAACCCAGGAGATAAAATTCTTAGCATGGATCTCAGTCACGGGGGGCATTTAAGCCATGGCGCAGCGTTTAATGCCACAGGCAACATATATCAAATTGTTCACTATGGTGTTAATGAAGGCGGTTTTATAGACTATGACCAAGTTAGGGATTTAGCACTAAGTGAAAGACCTAAAGTGATTGTGGCAGGAGGCAGCGCATATCCAAGGACAATATTTTTTGATAAATTCAGGCAAATTGCAGATGAATCTGGTGCTTATTTGGTTGCAGACATTGCTCACATAGCAGGACTGATTGCAGCAGGTTTACATCCTTCTCCAATAGATTGTGCCCACATAACTACTACGACAACACACAAGACATTGCGAGGACCAAGGGGTGGAATGATTTTATTGGGCAATGACTATGATATGCAAGTTCCAAGCAAAATAGGAAATAGGCCCCTTCAAGACCTCCATAAAGTTGTTGACAGTTCAGTATTTCCTGGCATGCAGGGCGGGCCACTGGAACATGTGATAGCTGCCAAGGCTGTAGCATTTAAAGAAGCATTAAATGAAGAAGAAAGTGGAGTTAATCCTGAATTTAGGAGATACCAACAGCAAACTCTTGCAAATACTTCAATACTGGCAGGATTTTTCTTGGATAAAGGTTATACTCTTTCAAGTAACGGCACAGATAATCATTTGATTTTAGTAATAAACCCAAGAGGTCTAACAGGTAAGTGCGCCCAATATGCAACTGAGTATATAGGAATAACTACAAACAAGAATATTATCCCTTATGATCTTCAAACCCCTTTTGTAACGTCAGGTCTTCGGCTTGGAACACCGGCATTGACTACAAGGGGCATAACAGAAGATGCAACTTTGGAAATAGCATATAGTCTTGATGCTTTATTCTCAAGTATTTCTGAAAATCAAAATCACACACCGAATGTTTCGAATGACATCATAAAAAGACTTAGACCTAAAATCGACGAAATTTGCAAGGACTATCCATTATACGAAGGACTTGACAATGTTTTTGAATTTATAATCCAAGATTTACGTCTTCAAAGACCTAAGTAAAATTTTCGCAACCTTTAAATAAAATAATAATATTTTTTTCTCATGGACGACCAAACAAAGAAAGATTACATAAAAGCAGGGAGAATTTCAGCAGAAGTTTTGGAGTATGGCAAAACACTAATTAAAAAAGGAAATTCACTTTTTGAAACAACCGAAAAAATTGAAAAAAGAATTTATGAGCTTGGTGGAAAACCTGCGTTTCCTGTACAAATTTCGTGCGATGAGATTGCAGCACATTACTGTGTCGAAGAAGACACAAAAACTGTTTTTGAAAACCAGGTTGTTAGTTTAGATTTAGGAGTTCATGTAAATGGTGCTATTGGAGATAATGCTTATACAATAGACTTGTCCGGAAAGCATTCTGAGCTTGTCAAGGCAGCACAAAAGGCGCTTGAAGAAGCGCTTAAAACTGTAGCTGTCGGAACTGAGCTAAGGAAAATTGGTAAGACAATAAACGACACAATCCAGGGTTATGGGTTTAATCCTGTGAGAAACCTTTCAGGGCACGGGCTTGATATTTTTAACATTCACACAAACCCAACAATTCCTAATATTGATAATGGGGATAAGAAAACTCTTCAAAAAGGGATGGCATTTGCAATCGAGCCTTTTGCATCGACTGCATCAGGAGTGATCCATGAATCGGGCGTGCCTACTGTTTTTGTGCTAGAAAGAAAAAAGCCAGTTCGAAGCCCGATAACGAGGGAAGTTTTAAAGGAAATTGAGACTTATGAAAACCTGCCTTTTGCAAAATGGTGGCTTACAAAAAAATTCGGCGCAAAGGCAAATTATGCAATCCGTGAATTGCTTCAACTCGGAATGATTCATGAATTTCCGCCGCTTGTTGAAATCAACAAAGGAATCGTAAGCCAGGCAGAGCATTCTGTTTTGATTGATGATTCTGGGGAAGTTATTGTTCTGACTAAGTTATAATAGTCAATTAATTACATAAAGGGAGTTTCAAAAGTTTTGAAAACATTAAGAAATCGCTTTGCAATAAAAATGGTGCACGAAATATTGACCTCCAACAAATCACTTGAAAACATTTAGTTCCTATACCCTAATTAGTAAAAACGATAGCTATAAATATTACCTTCTTCATAATTATGACTAAGTTAGTGGTTTATTAGATAAAAAGGTGGTAGCTCCGTTGTCCAGTTCAGGTTTGGTTGTTCCGATTCTTAATACGTTAATTACCCTGTATCTCTGTACTTTATCATTTTCATGCTTTAACAACTATAAAGTGGTTGTGGCGAGAAAAAGTTTATAAATAAAATAATAAGACTATAGACTAAAATGGTTGCACCCGGACATGCATTGGAGCAGACTGTTTCTAGGGAAGACTATGGGATTATTGGGAATTCTGAAAAAATCCTGGCACTCCGCCGTGAGATTGATTTGGTAGGCCCAACCAAAGCAACTGTATTAATTTATGGTGAGGATGGTACCGGGAAGGAATTGATAGCAAAGGCAATGCACCGAAAGCAATATACTCCGGGCCAAAGTAGTGGACATTTTGTTGCTATTAACTGCGCAGGAATACCAGATGAATTATTGGAAAGCGAACTCTTTGGCTATAAGAGAGGATCTTTTACTGGAGCGTATGCTGACAGAAAAGGGAAATTCCAGCATGCCAGTGGAGGGACTATTTTTCTCGATGAAATTGGGGAGATGAGCCTTTACCTTCAATCTAAACTATTAAGAGTACTACAGGAAAGAATCATAAATCCTTTGGGAAGTAATGAAGGAGTAAATGTGAGTAATGTGAGGATCGTGGCTGCAACAAACAAAACATTGGACGATGAAGTTAAAAATGGTAAGTTCAGAAAAGATTTGTTTTATAGGCTAAATGTAATCCCTATTCAGGCGCCAACTCTCAGGGAGAGAAAGGAGGATATCCCGGAATTGGCAGAGTATTTTAATCAAATTTATGCAAGTGAATACCAAAGAAAGGTATCACTAGATGATAGCTTTATCCAGGCATTGTCTTCTTATGATTGGCCTGGAAATGTAAGGGAGCTGGAGAATATAATGCAGCGAGCAATAATATACTCCAATAAAACTGGCGATAAGGAAGTTCCAGTACTGACAGAAGACGATGTAAGCCAATTTTTGAAGAAAAGAAGCAATGGCGGCTCTAGGAATGATGGCTTCGACTATGATAATGCGACATTCAATGATGTTTTAAGACACATCCTAGAGAGAAGGGCTGCAATGTACAATACTGACAGAGAAACTTCCGCAAGTCTTGGTTTGGCTACAGGTACTTTTAGCAGATATATGGCAAGATTAAGAAGTAACACAGACGTCAAACCAAGAGACATTAATCTGGCAGACAACAGCGATATTGATTCACTGTTGGCAAATGGAACTTTAGACCAGATTGAAAAATACGTCGCCAATCTTAGAATTGAATCACACCCTAACAGAGCTGATGCGGCGAGATCATTGGACATTGGTCGCTGCAGGCTTGATACTATTACTAAAAAATAGGCTAATTTTCCAGCTTACGCTTAATTGTTTCGAATTCAACCATCTCCTCTTTTCCACTCTTCATATCCCTTAATTTAAATTTTCCCTCTTCAAGCTCTTTTTTGCCGACAAAAAGAACATAAGGTATTTTGAGTGCATTTGCGTAATCAAGATTCTTGCTTGGGCCCTTTCCAATCAGGTCAATGTCAGTATTTATTCCGGAATCTCTCAATTTTTTTACAATTTCAAGGCTTTCGTCAACTGTCTTTATCGGGATAACGTAGACTTTTACTGTTGTCTTTGGCTTTTCATCATTTTTCTCTAGCATTGCATCGTAAATCCTGTCAACGCCAAAGCTTACGCCCATTGCAGGCACTGATTCTTTTTCCAAAAGCGAGCCTATCATGTTGTCATATCTTCCGCCGGAGCAGACTGAGCTTTTTATTCCTGAGTTTTTCAGAAATGTTTCTATAACAGTGCCTGTGTAATATGAAAGTCCGCGCGCAAGGGACGCATCAAACTCTGCATTAAGTGAAAATTTTTCAAGCAGCTCCAGGATTTTTTCAATTTCGAGCACGCCTTCTGATTCCTTTAGAAGCACTTTAATCTGCCTTATTTTTTCTTCATTTGTCCCTTTTATTCCTGCAATCCCTAGGATTTTTGTTATTTTCATTTCATCAATGCCCTGCGTTACCAGCTCACTTTTCACAGAAGGCGCTCCGAATTTCTCAAGCTTGTCTAATGACAAAATCACAGATTCCTGCCTTGATTTTTCAATTCCGCAGTAATTAAGCATGTCATTCAGGAGTTTTCTTGAGTTGAACCTTATTACTGAATCAAGCCCGAACTTCTTGAATGCAAAATCTATGAGGCTCATAATCTCGACGTCAGATGCGAGCGAATTGCTGCCTATAATGTCAACATCGCACTGCGTGAACTGCCTGTACCTTCCGACAGAAACAGGGCCGTCTCTAAAAACTTCCCCCATCTGGTATCTCTTGAATGGCATCTTCAGGTTTGGGTTCATTCCAACAAATCTTGAGAGCGGCACAGTAAGGTCATATCTTAATCCAAGGTCGCGATTTCCCTGGTCTTTGAGCTTAAAAGTTTCTTTTAGGATTTCAGCGCCGCCTGTGTATTTTGATGACAGAACGTCAAACTTCTCAAATACCGGAGTTTCAAGGGGCGCAAAGCCGTAAAGCTCAAAGACTTCTTTTAGAGTAAAAACTACTTTATCCCTTAATATTTTCTCGTCAGGCGCAAAGTCTCTTGTCCCTTTTGGCAGTGATAGCTCCATTTTGATTCTTATTTGGATTTTGGTTTAAATAATTATTGTTTCGCCGTCCGGATTCTAACTGACCTGTTGTGGTTTTCAAGCCCTTCTATTCTGCTCATTATAAGCGCAGCTTTTGACAGTTTAATTGCTCCAGACCTGCTTATTTTCTGGTAAGTAAGAAACTTAACAAAATCTCGTATGCTCAACCCTCCGCTGAATTTAGCAGCGCCGCTTGTCGGCAAAACGTGGTTTGTGCCGCTGCAATAGTCTCCAAAAGCAACTGCCGAATATTCTCCTATGAACAATGAGCCGTAGTTAACCAATTTGTTAACATATTTTTCAGGATTGTTTACCAAAAGCTCCAAGTGCTCTGGCTTGGCATCGTTGGCAATCTTTATCGCGTCATTGACTGTTTTAACTACATTTATCTTTAGATTCCTTATTGATTTTCCAAGTATTGCTGTGTTTTCATTTCTCTTTAACATCATCCTGATTTCATCGGACACTTTTTTTGCAATAATTTTTGAATCAGTCACAAGAATTGCGACAGAATTGGCATCGTGCTCAAGCTGCGCAATCAAGTCAGAAGCTATAAACCTGCAATCTGAGAATCTGTCTGCAATGACAAGAACTTCACTTGGCCCTGCGGGTAAGTCAATCCCGCAATCCCCGTAAACTGCTTTTTTGGCAGCAGTTACATAAATATTGCCGGGCCCGACAATCTTGTCTACTTTTGGAACCTGTTTTGTCCCATAAGCCATAGCCGCTATTGCCTGAACTCCCCCTATTTTAAAGATTTTATCAGCACCAGCAATGTCTGCAGCCACTATTGTTTCAGGCTTTATCTTTGGAGAGCAAACTATGATTTCTTTTACTCCTGCGAGTTTTGCAGGCACGATGCACATCAGTGCAGTTGACGGCAACGGATAATTTCCCCCGGGTACATAGACGCCTATTTTTCCTATTGGAATAACCCTTTGCCCTAAAGTCACGCCATTTTTATTTACTTCAAAATTCTTCAGTTGTTTTAACTGCTGCCTTGCAAAAAATTCTATGTTCTTTTTTGCAAACTTTAATGCGCTTATCGTTTCTTTGCCAACTTTTTTGTAGGCTTTATTGATTTCTTCCTTTGTGATGAGAAATGAACTTAAGTCTATACTATCAAATCTCTTGGTGTAGTTTCTAACTGCAAAATCTCCATTATCCTTTACATCTTCAATGATTTTTTGGACAATTTGGTTTATTTTTTTCATCTTCTTCGTCTCCATAACTCATTTTCAATGTCCTTGACATCAACTCCTTTTTTTGCCATAAGGACAAATACAAAATAAAATAAATCTGATATTTCCCAAACCAGGTTTTCTTTATCCCTATATTCCAAAACTTCGGTGCACTCTTCCTTTATTTTTTGCTTGATTTTGGATTCGCTTGCCGCAATCCTTGAAGTATATGAATCCGGCCTTGGATTTTTTATTCTGCTTTCTATTGTTTCATAAAGCTCTTCAAAGCTAAATTCTTTCTCGCCAAAGCAGGAGTATTTTCCTTCATGGCACGCAAAGTTTTTCTGCCTTACGGTAAAAAGCAATGAATCCCTGTCGCAATCATACCTCGCTTTCAGTATTTCCTGGTAATTGCCCGATGTTTCGCCTTTAGTCCAAAGCTTTTTTCTTGACCTGCTGTAATACGAGGCATTTCCTTTTTCAAATGTTTTTAACAAGGACTCCTTATTGGAAAATCCGAGCATCAATACCTGACCATTTTCATCCTTGGCAATTGTCGGGATCAATCCACTTCCTTTTTCAAAATCCAAAAGTGAGACAAAAGCATTCTTAAGACTTATTTTTCCTGTGTAAATGCACATACCAAGCTGTGAGTCAATGCCTTCATTTTCCAGCCACTTAATCTCGCTTAGTGAAGTGATTCCTCCTGCAGCAGTAATTTTGTTTTTTGTTGTTTCTTTTAGCCTCTTGATTTTGCTGTAATCAATTCCTTTCATTAAGCCTTCGCGCTCAACATCTGTAAAAAGAAATCCTGAACAGTAGGGCTCAAGCTCCCTTACCAGGTCTTTTGTTTTCTTGTTGGTCTTTTTTGTCCATCCTTTATTGACTATAAACCCGTTTTTTGAATCTACTGCCACAATCAGCCTTTCTTTGGGAAGCTGCTTTAGGAAGCTTTTTGTTGCTTTTGTCCCTATTATTATTTTTTTAGCGCCTGCCCTCAGAATTTCATTTGCCTTTTCAATTGTCCTTATGCCCCCTCCAACCCTGCAGTCTGCAAGTTTGCAAATTTTCTTGATTAACTCCAGGTTGTTGCCTTTTCCGAATGCTGAGTCCAGATCAATTAGCGCTATCTCTCCGTACTTCCTGAATTCAAAGACGAGGCTTAATATGTCCTCTCTTTCAAGCACTTTTTCCTTGCCCTGCCTTAGCTGGACTGCCTTTCCTCCCATTAAATCAATACTTGGAATTATCATGTTCTTACCCTTACTCCGTTTCTTTTCAAATATTTCTTCACCCGGCTTATTGAATACTTTTTATAATGAAATATTGAGGCTGCCAGCGCAGCATCAGCTTTTCCATATTTCAATACTTTTGCCATGCTGCTTAATGTACCGGCACCGCCGGAAGCTATTACCGGTATGTTGACACTTCGTGAAATTTTTCTTGTCAATTCCAGGTCATAGCCCTCTTTTGTGCCATCGTTGTCCATTGATGTCAGTAAAATTTCTCCTGCTCCAAGATTTTCAACTTTCCTTGCCCATTTTACTGCATCAAGCCCGGTCTTTGTCCTTCCGCCATTTATAAAAACTTCATAACCGCTGTTAACTTTTTTGGCGTCTATTGCCACTACAATACACTGGCTTCCGAATATTTTTGAAGCTTCCTTTATCAGATTCGGATTCTTTATTGCAGCAGTGTTGATTGAAATTTTGTCAGCGCCTGCCTTGAGCAAACTTCTTATGTCTCCAGCGCTGTTTATCCCTCCGCCGACAGTAAACGGAATGAAAATCCCTTTTGCAACTTTTTCAACCAGTCCAATCATAGTTTTCCTTTTTTCGTAAGAAGCCGTTATGTCCAAAAATACCAATTCATCAGCTCCCTGTTCATAGTAATCCCTTGCAAGCTTTACAGGGTTTCCAGCGTACTTAAGGTCAGCAAAACTCGTGCCTTTCACAACCTGTCCGTTTTTCACGTCAAGGCACGGGATTATCCTTTTCGTCAGCATTTTAGCCATCTCCTGAGGATTTCAATCCCCCCTCTTCCGCTTTTTTCAGGGTGAAACTGCATTGCAGTTATGTTTTCAAATTGTATTGCGCTTACAAAATTTCCCCGGTAGTCAGTTGTTGCGGCAATTATTGGCTTGTCTTTTGGAATCACATAATAAGAATTGACAAAATACATGAAACTGTTTTCAAAAATGTTTTTTTTGGAAGGATTTATTTTATTCCATCCTATCTGCGGGATTTTTCCTTTTCTGAATTTTACAACCTTGCCCTTAAATATTGACAATCCTTTTACTCCAGGGCTTTCTTCGCTTTCTTCGAATAATCCCTGAAGGCCAAGGCATATTCCCAAAAACGGCTTGCCTGACTTTGCAAAACCCTTAATCGGCCTGACCAGGCCCTTTTTCTTTAAATTTTTCATCATGAATCCAAAAGAGCCGTCTCCTGGAAGGATTATCCTTTTTGCCCGGGCAATGTCCTGGGGCTTGTCAGTTATTATGCTGTCTACCTTAAGATAATCAAGCGAATTTTTCACGCTTCTTAAGTTCCCTGCTCCGTAGTCTATTATTGCTATCATTATATCAGTCCTTTTGTCGACGGTAATTCATTTATTGCACGCTTGTCAATTGAGCACGCCGTTTTCATTGATTTTGCAAAAGCCTTGAACACTGCCTCTATCTTGTGGTGGTCGCTTCTCCCATATTCAATTTTTATTGCTAAATTTGCACCTAGCCCTACTGAAAACCCATAAAAAAAATCTTCAACCAAGTCAGTGTCAAAATCCCCGCAAAATCTTCGCTTGAATTTTCCGCTGAATTTCAGGTATGGCCTCCCCCCTATGTCTATTGCAACTATTGCCAGAGACTCATCCATCGGATAAATGAAGTATCCTGAGCGGTTGATTCCTTTCTTGTCTTTAAGCGCCTTCAAAAAAGCCTGTCCAAGCGCTATCCCAATATCTTCTATTGTGTGGTGCTGGTCAACTTCAATGTCTCCCTTAGCTTCCAATTCCAGGTCAAAAAGCCCGTGCTTTGCAAATGACACAAGCATGTGATTGAAGAATCCTATAGGAGTTTTGATTTTTGATTTTCCCTTGCCGTCAACATTGAGCTTTACCTTAATATCAGTTTCATTTGTTTTTCTGTCTATTTTACAAGTTCTCATTTAATTCACCCTCCAACTCATTTATGCTGTCAAGCACCCTGATTGCGCCGTTTTTTGAGAGAATATTTTTTAGAAATGCTGATTTATCCTGCGGCGGCAAAACTCCGACTGCATTGATGTTTGCAAGAACTGCTGCCTTCATGTCGTCAATTGTGTCCCCAAAATAGAAAGCATTTTCCCTATTGGGATTTTTCAGAATTTTCAGAAAACCTTCTGGATTTGGCTTTTGCTTTGAAACGTCTTCCATTGCAACAATTATTTTAAAATACCTGGTTGCACCATTTTTCCTTAAAACACAGGCTGCTTCTTTCCTCGGCCTTCCTGTCAGTATTGCAAGACGGTATTTTTTTGACAACTGCTCCAGAATTTTCTTTTTGAGCATCCACTTTTCCTTGTTCTTAAGCTTGCCATAAAATTGCTGGAATTTTCTTATAATTTTTTCCTTCTTTACATAAACCCCTTTAGCCCTGATTATTGCCTCTGTCAAATCCCAGTCATTGTTAAGGCCGCCCTTGTTTTTGTAATTCTGGATTTCCTTAGATGACACTTGAGAATTTGCAAAATACTCGCAGGTTTTTTGTATTGCAGCCCGGTAAGATTTGGAAACATCAACAAGAACACCGTCTATGTCAAAAATCAGGACAGGGTTTATTTCTTTTATAATCTCCTTTAATCTGCATATGAACTGCCTTGTCTGTTTTACAGTTCCAAGAGTTACCCTTACGCACCCGTCAAGAAGTGGATCACTGCTTCTGTTTCTTACAAGTATTCCTTCATCCTTTAGCCTTTTGCAGAAATAAGAAGAATTTTTTTCTATCCTCAGCAATACAAAATTAGCATCGCTTTTGCAATATTTTATTCCAAGATTTTTTAATTCCCTGTAAAGCATTGACTTGCCTTTTTTTATTTCCGATATGTACTTTTTTATGTACTCTTTGTCATTTAATGCCGCAGCGCTGCAGATTGCTGCAAAAACGTTGACACTATATGGAGAGAGAGCTTTTTGTACAACTGAAATGTTTTTCTCATTTGATGCTATGTAGCCGAGCCTTAATCCTGCAAGTCCAAGCACTTTTGAAAATGTCTGGGTTACAAACAGGTTGTCATATTTTTTTATGAGCTGGATAGAACTTTTTCCATAGAACTGGTAATATGCCTCGTCAATTAAAACCAAAGCGCCGAATTTCCCTGCTTTTTCTATTATTTTTTTTATCTCTTCTTTTTTTATTGAAGTGCCTGTCGGGTTGTTTGGATTTACAAGAACGACTATTTTTGTTTTCTTGTTTATTGCACTAAGCAACCTGCTTGTCGGGAAGCTTAAATCCTCATTGTACAAAACCTCTCTTATCACAGCTTCGTTCAATTCTGCGTAAAACTTGAACATCGCATAAGTCGGTACAGGAATGATTATCTCATCTTTTCTCTTTTCTGAGTAAACCTCAATTATTGTCTTTATTGCCTCATCAGTGCCGTTTGTAGCTATGACTTCACCAGGGCTTATATTGCAATATTTTGCAATTTCTTTTTTCAGTGCCTCATACTCCGGATAAACAGAAAAAATATTTTTTCTTATTCTTGACAGTGCTTTTATTACCTTAGGCGAGCAGCCGACAGTGTTTTCATTGAAATCAAGCCTTAATGAATTTTCACGCCCGGAAGTTGGCGGCTTATACTCCTGCATCCTTATGACTGCTTTTCTTGGGCTAATCATATTTTTCACCCTTACCTTGCAATGATTCCAAAGAATTTTCTTTCCCTATTATTACAAAATCACTTTCAAATATCTTGTCATACACTCCCAAATTGGCTTTTTTTATTGAAGAGCCCGTATACACAATGTCAATGACCAAATCAGAAATTCCGTTGGAAAAAGCAGACTCTGTAGAGCCTGAAAGGTATATTTTTGCAAACCTGTAGCCCAGGTCTTCAAGGATATTTAGGTATTTCTTTGCAAGGTTTTTGTATTTTGAGTTGATGCAGACTTTCAGCTTTTTTGGCAGGTCAGTAAGTTTTTTGCCGTTTGGACCAAGAAGGCACAATGCAGGCTTTCCGAACATTGCTTTATTGTCTTTCCAGCTTATTGTCCTGATTATCCGCAGCTTTGTATTGTAATTTGAAAGTTCATACTCCTTAAACAAGTCCCTTCCCGTCAGGCCTAGCACGACTTTTCCGTTTTGCGGCAGGCTCTCCACAATAAATGGAACATCTTCGCCTCTTGACACTACAAGCTTATCTTTTGACGGGTTTCCCAAATAATTTAGCGTGATTTCTACATAATTGCCAAGGCTTTTATTATTTGGCACCACAATGAATACAATCACCGGCTAATTCCATACTATTCATTTTTTCCTCCGTTACTTGAATTCCTGACAGATTCAATAAATTTTTTAATTTCATTATAGTAAATTCTTGGGATATACTGTACCATATCCGCAGATGCACCAATTATTGCGCCTATTGCTATGTCACTCAAAGATGCATCATACAAACCGAGCTTTGATACAAGATAATACCCACAACCGGCAACTGCCCCTGCTGCACCTCCACGAACAATAGGTTTGAGTCCAAGATAGTACTTGCTATACAAATTGGACTTGACATCAAACTCAAACAGATTTTCACAATTAAATTTTGAGTTATTTGCAAAATCATCCAAGGGATTCATCTCGTTGACAATTCTTTCCAGTCTTTTGTCCATGTTTCCTCCGTATTTTTATTAAAGGGCCGCGGGCGAGAATCGAACTCGCACCACAGGAGCCACAGTCCAGTATTCTACCACTAAACTACCGCAGCCATACGTTTATTCCAATTTTAATTCCAAGCCACTATTTGGCGCAATGTAGGGGGTATATCCAAATTTTGCAATATACTTTGCACCTTCACTGAAAGCAGTTTCAACAGCTTCTTTTGGATTGTCTGCTCCAATTACGGGACGCCTTTTTCTTGCATCAAAATATTGGTCTGCAAGACGCTCACTCCAACCACCAGTGTTTCTTAGCGCTATCATTGGAATATCGAGCTGATAAGCAACAGCAAGTTCATTTAGCGTACCTGAACCACCGCTTACTGATATAAGACAATCAGAGCTTGCAGAAAGTACAAATTCCCTGCCGCCTCCTCGTTCCATCCCCGTAACAACAATCAAATCAGCGTCGCGTTGGTAAATATCCTTTCCCCTGCCATATGTGAACCCTAGAGTAAGGCCTTTTTCTTTTTTTGCCCCCCTGCATGCTGCTGTTGATAAACTATCATAGTCTTTTTCTGCACCAAAGACTAAGATAGCACCTCCTTTGGCTATCCAACTTCCGACTTCTTCTGCTATTTTTTCAAACTGTTCACCGTAATTAAGGTCTTGCGATGAACCCATTACGCCAATCTGCAATTTTCTCTCTACTTTTTCAACCATTTTAATCTCCTCCACGCTTAAAGTCCGCCGACATATATTTTTATTAAATAAATATGATAAAATCAAAAACAGATTTTAAACTAAACAATGCAAGAATTTCAGCAATGATGATGAAAAACAAAAGAACTATCCCTAATCTTAAAATTGTTTGAAATTAAAGAGATTAAACTATTAAAGTAAGAACTAAATTCTACGACAATGAATATAATCAACTCGTGCCATAGATTCGTGAAAAGAAGGGGATGTATATAAATGTTTCTGTTACTACTTACTAGAAATAATTATATGCCAATTTTTGAATAAAAGTTATTTTCACTTAGCATAACTGCGCCGATTTTTTTTGCCTCTTTTTTCTGCTCTTTGTTATTATAGCCCCATGATGCAAGACCTATATTTATCCCGAGCTTTTTTGCATTTATCAGGTGGTCAACCTGGTCGTCAACAAAAAATATATCTTTTGAATTTACATTGTTTTTTTTCATCAAATTCCTGAAGTGGTCATTCTTGTCAAGCGAGAATGTGTTGTCCATTATGCTTTCTGGATTAAATTTTATGCCATAATGGCCAAGTGTCCTCTGCACTGTCTCAGACCTGTTTGATGTGGAAATATAGAGCTGGATTTTTTTGTTCTCAAACAGCCTTTTCATGTGATTAAAAATTGGAGTCAGCTTAACCCAATTTTCAAAATCATTTGCTATGTAGCCTTTCCTGTTTTTGTAAAATCTTTCTATAAACTCTTTTTTATTTACTCCAATTTTTGCTGCTTGGATTTTAAAGCCACCATAATTTTTTATTTTTGTATTGCTCTCAATCAAATTCAACTGGTAATAATAATCAATTGCGTTTTTTAGGTACGCCCTATACGCCCTGAATTTATCATACTCCGTTTTATGATCCTTAATTTTTTTCTTAAAATCATTAAAAGAGAACTTTTTATTTCCGAAAAGTTTTGTATTTGGATTAATCTCAATATAGGTGTTAAATGACGTGAAAAGCCCCTCGTTCATGCTGTCGACAATTACGCCGTCAAAATCCAGAACCAGCGTTTTCATTTTATAATCTCCAAAATCTCTTCCATTTTCCTGATTGTGAAGTCCCCCTTCGTCTTATATCCGACTGTTATGCACTTGGCTTTTTTGCCAGCAACCATGTCATTTTGAGTGTCTCCTACCTGAATTGACTGCCTCGGACTGACTTTTAGTTTTCTGCATGCCAAAAGCGGCATGTCCGGCGCAGGCTTTCCGTTTTTTACATCCTGGATTGTAACAACTGCATTAAAATATTTCCTTAGCTTAAAATGATTTAGAATTGCAAAAGCAATACCTCTTGAGGAATTTGTTATAAGCGCTGTTTTTATTTTTTTTCTTTTCATTTCCCTGAGAACCGGCAATGAGTGGGGAAACAGCTTTACAAGCTTTTTTCTTTTCACAAAACTTTGATTGTAGGATTTTATCACTTCATCAATTGTTCTTCCCTTAAAGTGCACTTTCATGTCCCTCTGTATTGGCGAGCCAAATCCATTTTCAAAATTTTTTCTTGAAAGCTTTTCTCTGCCGAATTTTGACAGAGTGTCGTTAAAAACATGAAACCACGCATCGACTGAGTCTACCAGCACCCCGTCCATGTCAAACAACACGGCCTTAACTTCCTTTTTTTGCACGGTACCTTCCCCTTTTTTCCACTTTTTCAAGCCTTTCCAAAGTTTCATTTGAATTATCTGTATTTTTTTTATACGAGTCTATGACTGCCTTAAAGCAGCTGTCCCATATTTTATAGTGCTTTGACTCAAGCGCTTCTTTTAGCAAATGAAGGTCAACAGCCCTGTCTTCGGCCTTTTCTGAAAAAAAAGACAGGCCGAAATCTATAAAATAAACTTTTTTGTTAAAAATCATGTTTGATGTTGTCAAATCGCCGTGTATTATTGAATTATTGTGGAGTAATGCAATGTTTTCCCCGATTTCTTTGCACAGTTTTTCCCCATTTGACTTTTTTAAAATGTCTTTTACAAGGCTGCCTTCTATTTTTTCAATGACTATGACTTCCTTTCCATCATTTGAAATCAGTTTTGGAGAAGGAAAATTTATGGCGCTTAACTTTTGCAGGACTTTTGCCTCCCTTCTAGTCCGGAAGCCCCTGAGCCTTTCATCTATTTCTTTTATCCTGTAAGATTTTGGAAA
>DATDOM010000033.1:0-19120 GCA_035293285.1 Candidatus Nanoarchaeia archaeon
TTTGGAATCGAGACAAATAAGGTGTCTTTGTAAAATCCCATGAATCTTGGGCCGGAATTTGGACCCGGCAGGCTAAAGCTTTTTCCAAGGCCGGATGCAAAAACTTTTATGCCAAAGTTAGTTGGAAGCTTAATGTTCTGCATTGTTTCTTTTTGCTTTTTTTCATTTATTGAAGGAAGTTTTGAGGTGTTAAACATTAGAATCAAGGCTACTGCCAATATCAGCGCAAATATCAGAAGGTACCTTAGATAAATTGGTTTCATTTTGGCCATAAAGCTCCCTAAACCAACAAATTTTTAAATGTTTAGTTCATAATAAGCTTATGAAATGGCGCCTTATAGAGCAGGAGGCATTTGATGCTCCCATGAACATGGCAATAGACCATGCAATTTATGAAAGCGTTGCGAACAAGCGCGAGAATCCGACAATAAGGTTTTACAGGTGGAAGAACAATTCTGTTTCAATCAGCGCATACCAGAATCCAAAGGAAGTAAATGTAAGCGAATGCCGCAAAAACAATGTGGATGTCGTAAGGCGCCTGACAGGAGGAAGGGCAGTTTACCACGACAAAAAGGACTTCACTTACTCAATAGTTGCGCCGATTAAGATTTTCAGCTACGACATTTCAAGGGCATACAGCGAAATATGCTACTGTATAATTGATGCTCTTGGTGCCCTTGGCATAAAATCCTCGCTTGAAAACAAGAATGATATAATTGTAGGCAGCCGGAAAATTTCAGGAAATGCGTCAAAGCTGATGGAGAAGGGGGTTTACCTTCAGCACGGCACCCTGGTTTATGATTTGGATGCTGAATTGATGTCAAAAGTCCTAAATGTTGAAAAATCGCTTGTCAGGGAAAAGGCAACATCAATCAGAAATTACAAGAAAGTGTCGCAGGAAAAAGTTTATGACGAGTTAAAAAGCAGCTTTCTTTTTGGAAAAGACTTTGAAATTGAAGCTTTGTCAGATTACGAAAAAATGAGGGCAAGGGATTTGTCAGAATCAAAGTACTCAACAATAATTGCATCAAGATTTTCTTTTTCAAAAAACAAGGGGGTTTGTTATGTTGAGCGAGGGGGAAATTAGCCGCCATACATAAGGTTACTGTAATGTTCCGAGGCGGAAATTTATTGGCAGCAAAATTTTCGCCGAGCGAAACTATTGAAAATTTGCTCGCAAATTTTCCGGTTTAAAATCGTTACAATAAATCGGCGAGCAAATGAGCGAGCGTAACATCTGCCGAAGGCGGGTTTTGGCTCGTTAGGAAAAATCAAAAACAACCGAAATCAAACGACGGCAATAACGAGGCTGACAACAACGGGCAACACTAAACTGGCAATTTTTGGAATAATAAATTAAAAATAGGATAAATCAATGTTTCTCGGGATTTGCCTTAAAGTCTAAAGTCTCAAGCCTTTTAATCACTTCAATCATGAATCTTGCTGCCTGTCCTCCGTCAACAATCCTGTGGTCGTATGTCAATGAAAGTGGGAGCATTTTTCTTACTTCAATTTTACCGTTTCTGACAACAGGCTTTTCAAGCGTTCTGCCGACACCAAGTATTGCGCTTTCAGGATAATTAATTACCGGCGTAAAGAATTCAACGCCGACGCTTCCAAGGTTGCTGATTGTAAACGAGCCGCCTTTGAGGTCCATCATGTTAACTTTTCTTGACTTGACATCATTTGCAAGATTCTCGATTTCCTTTGCAATGACTTTTATTTCTTTGGCTGCAGCGCCTTTAACAACAGGCACCATAAGGCCCTCTTCAGTGTCAACCGCAATTCCAATATTGTAATATTTTTTCTGCACAATTTCTTCGCCTTCAAGCGACGAGTTCAAAAATGGATGATTTTGAAGCGAAAGCGCTACTGCCCTTGTGAGGTAAGCCATTGTTGTAAGCTTGATTCCTTCTTTTTCAAAATCCTTCTTTTCTTTTTGCCTTAATGATTCAAGGTCTGTGACATCGGCTTCGTGGGTGTTTGTAAGCTGCACTGCAGTAAAAATCGATTCAGTCATCCTGTTTGCAACAGCTTTTCTTATCCCGTGCAGCTTGACCCTGTCAATATATCCAAAAAAATCATATTTTCTGACAACCTTGAATTCTGAATGTGCTTCTTCTGTTCCGTCTTTTTTTGGAGCTGCTCCTGTTCCTGATGCAGCTGCCTTTTGAATATCTTCAACTGTTATTCTTCCGGAAGGTCCAGTGCCTTTTACCAAAGCAAGGTCAACATTTTTTTGCTTTGCAAGGTTTCTTACTGCAGGCGTTGCCATAACCTCGCTTGATGAAACTGATTGTGATTTGGGTGCAGAAGATGCAGATTGAATAATTGGACGGACTTCCTTTGCCTCTTCTAAAAATCCAACAACTGAGCCCGTGTAAGGAACGTCGCCGCTCTTTGTTGCTGATTGAGTAGCCTGTGCAGGCTGTGATTGCTGCTGGCTCATGTGCTTTTTTGCATCCTCGTCAGATTCTCCCTCAACCTGTATCGTGACCATGTTTTCGCCGACATGTATTGTGCTGCCCGCAGGAACGTGAAGCTTTAGAATCTTGCCGGTCTTTGGCGACGGCATTTCGACAACGGCCTTGTCAGTCTCAACTTCGCCTAGTGGCTCGTCAGCCTTCACGCTGTCGCCTTCCTTTACAAACCACTTGACAATCTCGCCCTCGTGGATTCCCTCTCCGACATCCGGAAACTTGAATTCGTAAACCATTTTATTTTACTTTTTTCATCGTTTTTTATTTTTATTATTGAAATTTTTAATGTTTTCGTTTATTGTCGCTCGTTATTGTTTTTCGTTATTGCCGCCGTTTAATGTTCATATTTCTACCTGATTATACATTAAGCCACACTTTTTCCTGAAACAAACTACAAAAACATCTGCAGTTTATTTTAATCACCTAATAGCAAATTTTTCATTTGGTTTTTATACCTTTTGGTGTTTTAAATTTCGACAAAACAATTCCGTCCATATTTTCAAGCGCAATTCCTTGCCTGATAAATACAAGCGCCGTTAATAAGTAATTTGCCATCCAGCCAAAATCTATCATTCTGTAGGCCGCGGTTCCTCCAATCAGCCCTCCTGAATATTGGTTATAAAAATATGCAAATAAGATATCTGAAATCCAGCGTCCCAGCATCCCTATTGCCATCAAAACCCATGCGCCGGAAAACGCACCGCCGCGAAATTCCAAAGCCAAATTTACTAAAAGCACCATACCAATTATGATAGGGATATCCAACACTACATATCCAATTGACAAAGAATTCTCAAGAAGTGTTGCGCCTTGGTCATATGCGGCAATTATCCCATAATAAAGGGTTATTACAGATAACACAATTATTGCAGAGACGGTCAAAAATAATCTTTTTTTTGTCCAGTTAATTTTTCCCAATTTAAGTCCTATAATTACCCCCACCATAATCAGAGGGTAGGCTACAGAATAAAATAAATCTGCAATTGAGGGGAATGGTTTTTCCCCAAGGAATATTTCATATAACATCCATGTGAATTCTCCTATAAGGAATGCCGCCATACTTAATTCTATGAAGAGTAAACTTCTGCCATGCACACCCTTGATGCCATACTTTCTTAAGACATAAATGCCTGCTAAAACGGCAACTGTAGGCGACGTAAGATAGACCGCATTAATCCATATGAACCATAAATTCACGGGAATAAAATCTGTGAATAGGTTTACGACATATGAGAACATCACAATTGTCAGGTATAATGCCAATAAAGCCCATATAATATTTTTTTTCTTCATTTTAAATCTCCTGTATTTTGACGGAATATTTATCACATATAGGTTTTAATTGCTTCACTGAGTTTTGGGGTCCGAGTAAACCGGAAATCATACTTTGCGCCATTTGGATAAGTTCTTGGAGATTTTCTTCGTCATAGTATTTTTCCACAAGCTCGCCTATTTTTTCCCCGAAATATGAGACAAGAAGGAACTTCACATCCTCTTTTATATTATCCATGATTGTAATAAAATTCTGAATTGCTTTTCGATATGCAAAAATTTGCTGCCTGTGCTATTTTTATTTTTGATTAACTAAAAGCCGCCTTCGGCAGATGTTACGCTCGCAACTAGCTCGCGGATTTATTACAACAAATTAAAAATTCATTGCTTTTTCAATTCCTTTCACAATTCTTGCGACATCAGGCATGAAGTAGCTTTCAAGCTTTGCAAAAGGGAACGGAACATCAGGTGAAGTTACTCTTACAACAGGCGAGTGCAAACTTAACAATGCCTTTTCATTTATGCATGCCATAAGTTCTGCCGCAAATCCGCATGTCCTTATCGCCTCATGCGCAATTACACATCTTCCGGTTTTCTTTACTGAATTTAACAAAGTTTCAGCGTCATATGGACTGATTGTCCTCATGTCAATTAATTCAACAGAATATTTTCCGTTTAATTGCTTGATTGCATCTTCGCAGGTTTTTACCATCGCCCCCCATGCAACAAGCGTAATGTCATTTCCTGCCTGGGCAACATTTGCCTTTCCGATTGGAACAATGTAATCATCCTCAGGAATGTCCTGCTTTATTGCCCTGTAAATTCTCATCGGCTCGTAGAAAATAACCGGGTCAGGGTCTCTTATTGCCGCTGCCAAAAGTCCTTTTGTATCATAAGGATTTGAAGGGATTACCATTTTAATTCCAGGAACATGTGCAAAAATTGCTTCGCCAGACTCGCAGTGAAGTTCAAGCGCACGAATTCCTCCGCCATAAGGGGCCCTCACAACTAATGGGCAGGTAAATCTTCCCCTGCTCCTCATTCGAACTCGTCCTGCGTGAGACAAAATCTGGTCAAAAGAACCATATAAAAATCCGCTGAACTGTATTTCTGCAACTGGCCTCATTCCGTTTACCGCCATTCCGATTGAAGCGCCTACAATTCCAAGCTCTGCAAGTGGCGTGTCAATAACCCTGTCAGGCCCGAATTCTTTCTGCAGTCCATCTGTTGATCTGAAAACTCCGCCGTTTAATCCTACATCTTCTCCAAGAACAACTACCTTCTTGTCTCTTTTCAGTTCCTGGCGAAGTGCCATTGTTACTGCCTGTACAACGTTTGCTACTACCATTTTAGTTTGTTATTTTTTTAATTGATTTTAAAATTTTTTAATGTTTTTGTTTATTGTCGTTTGTTACTGTTTTTCGTTATTGCCGTCGTTTAGTGCCATTGTCTTTAACTTTTTGCCTTGACACGAACTAAAACCCGCCTTCGGCAGATGTTACGCTCGCTCATTTGCTCGCCGATTTATTGTAACGATTTTAAAATATCATGATAAATTTTATTTTCCAAACAAATCTTCCATTTCTTCTTTTTGCTGAGGAGTTAATTCCGCAAATACAAATGTGAACATGTCTTTTGGGTCAGGATTCCCGATTTTTTCAAACTGGGTTACTGCATCCTCAACAACTTTTTGGGAATTTTCAAGCACCTTTTGCTTGTAAGCGTCATCAAGCAGGTTTTTCTTTCTCATGTATTTTTCAAGCCTGTCAACGGGCTCTTTTTTCATCCATGATTCAACTTCTTCTTTTGAGCGGTATCTTGAAGCATCATCTGAAGTTGAGTGGTCGCAAAGCCTGTAAGTATGGCATTCAATTAATGTCGGGCCTTTTCCGTTTCTTGCCTTTTCAACTGCATCATTTGTGGCCTTGTAAACTGCAAAAATGTCATTTCCGTCAACCTGGATTCCCTCAACACCATAAGCTATTGCCTTTTGCGCGATTGTTTCAGCGCGAGTCTGCTTTGATCTTGGAACAGAAATTGCAAATTGGTTGTTTTCGCAGATGAAAACGGTATTTGCATTGTAAACTCCTGCAAAATTCATTGCCTCGTGAAAATCCCCTTTTGAAGTTGCGCCTTCCCCAAAATAAGTAACTGCAACTTGCTTTCTTCCCTGAAGTTTTGCCGCCCAGCCTGCGCCTGCTGCGTGAATCATCTGAGTCCCTACAGGAATTGCAATTGGAAAATTGTTCACGCCGTCAGGTGCTTTCATTCCCCTTTCGTCGCCGTTCCAGTACTGAAGAATTTGCATCATCGGCTGTTTTCTTGCAATCAAAAGCCCGCTGTTTCTGTACATTGGAAAGATAAAATCATCATCCTGTAATGCAAAGGCGCTTCCAACCTGGCAAGCCTCCTGCCCCTTGAACTGGATGTAAGTTCCAAGCCTGCCCTGCCTCTGCATGTTGAAAGCTTTTTGGTCAAAAACCTTGATAAGAACCATAGTCTCGTACAATTTCTTGATGTCATCACCTGAAAGACTTGGCATCAAGGACTCATCACAGTTGCCGGATTCGTCTAAAATCTGGAGATATTCAATCTTGAATTCCTTTAAAACCTTTTTTGGCATTTAATTTCCTCTTGAATACTGATTTTTGCCCCATTTATAAAGTTTATTGAAGAAAATAGATTGCAGCGTATTTTGTGGATTATACGCTGGGAGCCAAAAAATTTAAAATTGCCTGCATCTTCCTTGGCTTATGGTGATTTTAGAAGATTACAGGGAAATGACCACTATTGGGTTTGAGGCTGTTAGAGCCTGCCAAAATCCCGGAGGAAAAAATAAGACAGAAGGGTTTGTAAGTTCGGTAAGGCAATGGCCGGGAACAACTTATTCTAATTCTTTGGAAATTAAGCTGGAACGTGGAGGCAGTGAAGAACTCCTGTGTAGGGTATACTTGGGAGATGAGCCTTTAGATGGGATATGCAATAAAATCCGGCCAAATGGAAAAAGCCAGATTGTGCAGGTTGGAGGAAGGTATAATCCAGGAAGAGGGTCTGCCCCTCATCTTGAAGTTGAGTACATCAAGGCAGGCGATTTTGAAAAGGTTTTTCAGCTTTGACCTATTGGCCGCCAAACCCGCAGAAAACTTTAAAAAAACTCTTTCAAATCCAGGGATATGAACAGATATTTAAAAAATACTTTATTGGGCATAGCAAGTCTCACAGTGCCGTTTGGAGTTTGCGGAGCTTTAGACGTTGGAAGTATAATGCTTGAGGGATATTCAACAAGTCATCCACTTGAGAGAATAGTGAGGATGGAGCAAAAAAATAAGAAGTATCATCCGTCAGAAAGTTTCGCCTGGCATGACGCAAACAGGCAGATAGATGGCCAGGAAGTAAGTTACTCCATAGGGCATAGGACACTCGGAAACTTGTTTGGATACTTATTGAATCATAATGTTGTATGGGAAACTGTAGAATGGAAAGAAGATGATAATCACTTAATAATTGCCCAGGATAATAATTACGACGGAATGCCGGAAATAGTTTTATACCTCAGCCCTGATGGGATTAAGAAGATTACAAGGGGAAGCCATGGTGAAATAGAGGGCAACACTCTGCTTTCAAACAATGTCGACGATATATATCATCCTGCAATGAGTGAAAAGTCATCCAAAATCCTATATCAAAAAGGGCTGTCTTATTTCAAAAGAGCAAAATCAGAATTTGCTGATCCATGGGTATCTGGACTAGACAACAGGCTAAACTTAAAATAAGTATTTTATTCAATTCCGCTTCTGGCTTTTAAAATGTTCTTCACAAACAATTCCCCTGCCTTGTAAGAGCTCCTCACAAAAGGGCCTGATGCCACAAAAGCAAACCCAAGCTCAAGCCCTTTTTGTTCAAAATGCTTGAATTTAGAAGGGTGGACATATTCATTTATTTCAAGATGCCAGTCTGTAGGCCTTAGATATTGCCCGATTGTAAAGATGTCTGCGCCGATTGCCCTGAGGTCTTTCATTGACTGAATAACTTCTTCATCAGTTTCTGAAAGCCCTAGCATAATTGCAGATTTTGTGTAAATTTTTGGGTTCATTTTCTTGACATTTTCAAGAACCTTAAGCGACTGTGCATAATTTGCCCTTGGGTCACGCACTTTTTTCTGCAGTCTTTCAACAGTTTCTATGTTGTGCGCAATTACTTCAGGCTCCGCTTCCACAATTTTTCCCAACGATTCTTCATTTCCCCTAAAATCAGGAATTAAAACTTCGACGATCATTTTTGGATAAGCTCTTTTGATTTCCTTAATACACTCAGCAAAGTGCGAAGCTCCTCCGTCTTCCAAATCATCCCTTGTGACAGAAGTCAAAACAACATAATCAAACAATTTAATCTCTGAAAGCGCCTGTGCAAGCTTCTTTGGCTCGTCTTTGTCAAGCTGCTTCATCGGATTTCCTGTCTTTACTGCGCAGAACTTGCATCCTCTTGTGCATGTGTCTCCCATCAGCATGAATGTTGCAGTGCCGCCGCTCCAGCATTCAGAAATATTCGGGCAGTGCGCTGACTCGCACACTGTATGAAGATTGTGTTTTTTAAGCGTTGATTTTATTGTAGAAAAATTTTCAGTCGTGTTGAGTTTTATTTTAAGCCATTCGGGCTTTTTGAGATTTAATGTGACGTTTTGCTGCATATCCCTGATTATTTTTGAGTGTTTTTAAAAGTTTTGCAAATAAAAAGAATAATGAATTATTTCAATTCTCCAGATGCCCAGGTCTTTAATTTCTCAATCTTTTGGTTGCCGCAAAGCCTTTTTCCGGTTTTTTCGTTGTAAAAGAAAGGGATTCCTCCGCAAAAAACGCTTCCGTCAGGGTTTGCATCAATTTTTTCAAGCCAGGCAGCATTGTCGGCATTATGCCACACTTCTACATGCTCAATGTGGATTCCTTCTTTTTCCAAATCAGCCAAAATAGGATCCATTTCCTTGCAGTGCACACACTCAAGCCCCGAGAACATTATCAGCCTGTTTCCGGCATTCGGGCCGTTTTTCATTCCTTTTGATTCATCGCTCATTTTTTCATCACGAAAATTATCGAACTTAGGGTTTATTTAAAAGTTTCGAAACATTGCAATAAATCGAGGCAAATTTTAGTGTTAATCAAAATTTGCCGAGTGTAACTATTGTCGTAAAACGACCATTTAAAATAAAAAACAATTAAAACAAAACTTTGAGAACAAATGAAGATTATTAGGAAAAAGTAATTAAACAAAATCAAAGGTGCTTTGGCGCAACCTGGTGCTCCTGCTGGAATTTTGTCTTCTGAGTTTCTTTTGGAGCGTGCTTGCTAGCAGGATGCTGCTCTTTCTGCTCTTTCTTTAATTCCTTAAGCTCTTCTTTTTCTATTTTTTTGGCTTCATCTGCTTGTTCTTCTTTTGCAGAATCAACTTCGGCTTCAAGCTTTTCAGCAGGCTTTACTTTGAACTCTGCTTCTTTTACCTGCTTGCTATCAGTCTTTGAGCCTTTCTTTGTGGATTTTGATTCTACTTTCGGCTCGTCTTTTGGAGCACCGAAAAGTTCAGCTGTAACTCGCCCTTTATCGTCTTTAGTGACATTGACTTTTACTTTGTGCGGCGGGTTTTTTGCGCCGTGCTTCCAGATTTCAAGATTAAGGTATTTTCCAATGTGGACATCCTTTGATTTCATGTGTTTTGTCAAAAACTGAAAAATTGCCTTTACTGTCTTGTTTGCTTTCTTGAAAGGCGGGACTTTTAGTGTTTCCTGGTGAACAGGTATTACATAAGTCCTTTCCAAGACAATTTTTGGTGCTTCTTCTTTCTTTGCCATTTTAGTATTTTCAGTTTAAATTAATTCGATTAAGCCTTGGTTTTTGTTCTTCGCCAGCTTCTTTTTAGTTTAGTGTGGCGTCCTGGATGGACTTTTCTAGTCTTTCCATAAATTTTTGGAACTGTCCAAAAAGGAGCCCATCTTGTTTGAGTCCTTCTTTTGGCAAGCCTTTGTTTCCTGCTCGGATGTTTGTATCGTGCCATTTTATTTTTTATACCTTGTTGATTTTGATATCCCGCTTTTTCGGGGTTAACTGCTCAAGTATTTTCTTGAATGTTGCGTCGTCAATCTGGCTTTTGACCTGCCCTTTCTGAATTGCCTGAAACAATACAGCCAAAACTTGCATTGCCTTTTCCGAATGCGCTGCCTTGACATTTCCGTATCTTATCAAAGCGTCTCTTGAAAGGAATTGCTTGACAATCGCCTCCATCTGCTCAATCTGTTTTTGGAGTTGTGCTTCCTCGCTTGCCTGCGACTGTGAATTTTGCGCCTGCGCGTTCATCAGCTCTTCAAGCCTTCTTCGCCTTATTTCCTCTAAAGTTGGCATCTTTTTTTATGAAATGAAATTATTCAGCTTTTTCAGCCTTTTCGGCTTTTTGCTCTTGCCTTTCCTGCTTTGGGGCAAGTTTTGTTGCAATCTTGTCAATAAAGGATTTTCCTTTTGGAGTCACGATTCTTCCCTTGTGGACTCCCTTTTCAACAAATTTGACGAAGCCTGCTTTTTCAAGCTGCTGAAGTGATTTTCTAAGTATGCTTCCAGAACCCTTGTAAGTGTGCTCTTTTCTCACACCCCTGTTTTTCTTGCCGCCGTACTTTGTCCTTAGCTTTTCAGTGCCAATTGGCCCAAGCCTGTAGACTGTCCTCAATACTGACGCAGCCCTCATGTACCACCAATCTTCCTTTAACGGTGCCCTTGTCTTGTGCATTCCCGTCTTTACAAATGCAGCCCATTCAGGCGCCTTTATTTCAGGGATTTTTTTCAGTTCTTCAGCAGTCTTTTCTATGAGCTGCTGTGATTCCACGTCGTATATTGTTGCCATTTTGAATTTGAGTCCTAATGCTAATTTGTTTTTATTGATATTTTATTTCTTCACACCTTGCGGTGTTAGAATGGCTAATTGCTTAGCGCAGTTGTCGGATATTTGACTAATTTAAAAAGGTTATTGTTTTGAATGAGTCAGTGCATCAAGACGCTGATTATGTGCTATGTTATTGAAGTAAGTTTGGCTTAATCCGTCTGTTGTAATTACTTTGCCTGAAAAATACTTGTCAGCGTAAATCATTGCAGTCACTGCCTTTCTCCAGTCCTGTTTTGTGTCAATAAGGTGCTGTGCCTCTTCAAGCATAAGGCTTGCTTCATAAGTCCTAAAGATGTATTCAGAAAGTTTTCTTGATTGGGATTGGGCAACCGATTCTGGATTTGCAGATTTTGCAATCGCGCCCATATACCAGTTTATGTTCCGAACTGCGCCAGAAACAAGTCTGAAACTGCGATTAAGCTTTTTTTCAGTGACTTTCGCAAGGTTTTCCCTAATTTCTAAAAGCAAGTATTCCAAAGCGCCTTCCTTGGCTATTGCCCTTGTGACGACATCAAGTGCCTGTATATCATTTGTACCTTCATAAATTGGGCCTATGATTGAGTCTCTTAAAAGTTTTTCAACTGGATATTCTTTTGTAAATCCGTTTCCGCCAAAATGATTTACTGCCTGATATGAAGCTGAGACTCCAAGCTCAGAGCCCCTGTATTTGCATAAAGGAGTCAAAATTCTGACAAGTTTTTCATATTTTGTATATTCGAGAGCTTGTTTCGCATCCAAATCTTTGTCCTCTTTCTGCAATTCTTTCTTTAAGAAATCAAGACGAAAGAATTCATCAAGGAATTTGTAAGCATTGAAAACCATGCTTGATGCCGCTTCAATTTCAACCCTTAAATCCACAAGTTGTTCCTGCATCAGCGGCATTTTTTCAAGCTCAATCCTAAACTGCTTCCTTTCACCTGCATATTTTAGCGATTCCTGGTAAGACCTCTCTGCTATTCCAAGCCCCTGGCACCCTATTGCCAGCCTTGAGCGATTCATGAGGTATAGCATCTGCTTAAAGCCTGCTCCTTCATCTCCAAGAAGATAACCTTTTGCACTGTTGAATTCAACAACTCCTGTCGGAGAAGAGTGAATTCCAAGTTTTTCTTCAAGCCTTAGGACATTATAATCATTTCTTTTGTCATCAACATATTTCGGAACAAAAAAAAGACTTAGTCCTGCAGTTCCAGGTTTCGCACCTTCCTGCCTAGCCAGAACTATATTAACATCAGCACCGGGATTTGTTATGAATATTTTCTGGCCAGTCAAAAGATAATAGTCTCCCTCACCTTTTACTGCAGAAAGTTTTGCTGCACCAACATCAGAACCCGCATTTGATTCTGTCAAAAGCATTGCACCGGTAAATCCATCTTCCTCCATGGAGCAAAGAAGCGGTATGTACTTGTCTTTGATATGGTCAGGTGCAAAGTGCAATAGAACTTCAGCGCTTCCGTCGCTTACAACAGGAGTTGTGAAAAGTGAAGGATCTGCTTGACTCATCATAGTCATTATAGCGCCGCTCACTAAATGAGGAAGTCCTCTGCCGCCGTATTTCTCAGGAAGAGTGACTCCGAACAATCCCTGCTCCCTAACATATTTTAAAATTCTTCCAGTATGTTCTGGGAATATTACATTATTGTAAGTCTTGCCAGTTCCTTGTTCAATTACTTCCGCTATCCTGCACCCTTCCAAATCACTTAATGATGCATAAGGGGCAATTTTTCTGGCGCTGTCTCTTCCGACACCGTCTAAAGTCAGGACAGCTTCGTCAATTATGTTTTTATCAACTATCCTTTCAATAAGAAAACGAAGATGGGAGTTTGTATCCCAATAGTTTCCATCAATAGCATCCACAACTCGCTCCAAAGTCATTTGATTCAAAGTAATCTGCAATAATTTATAACAATTTCGAAATTAAAATGTAATTGTCACTACTAAAATATGGAATTTTATTAATAAAAAATACAACTTCAATAAATAAAATTAAAGCAATATTTAAGAAAGCAGCGACAAATTCAATTAAAAATGGAACAAGCAAAGCCTTTATGCGAGTATTACAAGAAATGCGGCGGCTGCACAGCGCAGCACATAGCATACGAAACCCAGCTTGAAAACAAGAAAAAATGGATAATAAACGAACTGAAGAATAATTCAATAGATTTCAAAGGGGAAGTAAAGGTTTTTGGCTCAGAGCCATACCATTACAGAAACAGGATGGACTTTTTGTTCATGGGCGGCGGGCTTGGATTAAGAAGGAAAGAAGAATTTGAAAACATCCTGCCGATTTACAAGTGTGTTATCTCAAATGAAAAAATAAACACTTTGCTTGATGAAGTCTGGGCGTGGGTTCAGGAAAACCAAAAAGACCTGCACGCTTCCCAAATAAGCAAATATTTTGGCGACTTCAAATATGCAGTAATACGTTCCAGCGAATTCATGGAATCATCAACTGTGGTCTTTGTCCTAAAAGACTATGCCCCAAACAGGAAAAGGCATATTGAGATGATAAAAAAATACAAGGATGTCACAACTGCAAATAATTTAGTCGTTGTTTCGATTCCTGAGCCAGATGAAGAAGGAGAAGAAGTAATTAACGAGCCGATTGAATGCTTTGCATTAAAGGGCCTTGTTGATATGAAAGAAAAAATTTTAGGCAACAGGATTGCATTCAATTCAAATTCTTTTTTCCAGAATAATTCAAAAGTTGCGGAAAAAATGGTTTTGCACACAAAAGAAATTTTGCAAAAATACGAAACCAAAAATGCAATTTTGGCGGATTTGTACGGAGGCGCAGGGACTTTCGGAATTTGCCTTAGAGAGCTTTTTGCAAAAACATTCATAATTGACAACGAGCCGTTGAACATAACTGCAGCACAAAAAAACATAAAACTAATGAAGTATCAAAATGTCGAGGCCATGTGCAAGGACGCCGGCGCAATATCAAACCTAAAGCAAAGCAATAAGCCGTTTTTTCTGATTGCTGACCCCCCAAGAAGCGGAATGGAAAAAAAAGTCATAGACCGCATTCTCCTGACAAAGCCTGATGTGATGATTTATGTTTCGTGCAATCCCTCAAAACTGGCAAGCGATTTAAGAAAATTCCAAAAACACTATGAATTAGAGTCAGTTGCATTCTTTGACTTGTTTCCTCAGACGCCGCATATTGAAGTTATCGCGGAATTAAAAAGAAAATAAAAAAATAAGAATTACTTCAACCCGCCTTCTTTCCTTAAAGTCTCAGCAAAATCAGTTTTTTCCCACGTCAAATCAGCTTCATGCCTTCCAAAGTGTCCGTAAGCTGCAGTCTGCCTATAAATCGGCCTTCTTAAGTTAAGGTGCTCAATTATCCATTTTGGAGTAAGCTTGAAGTGTTTTTTTACAAGCTCAGCAATCTTTGCCTCAGGAACCTTGTTTGTGCCAAAAGTGTCAACGTTTACTGATGTAGGCTCTGCAATTCCGATTGCGTATGAAACCTGAACTTCGCATTTTGTTGCAAGGCCTGCAGCAACAATATTTTTTGCGACATATCTTGCAGCGTATGCACCGCTTCTGTCAACTTTTGTAGGGTCTTTTCCTGAAAATGCTCCTCCTCCGTGCCGTCCTACGCCGCCATAAGTGTCTGCAATTATTTTCCTGCCTGTAACTCCTGAATCTCCTTCAGGTCCTCCGATTACAAATTTTCCAGTTGCATTTATAAAAATTTTGGTGTCCTTGTCAATCCATTTTCCGCAGACAGCATCAATTACTTTTTTCCTGATATCTTCTTTCAGTTTTTCTTCACTCGTCTTTTCAAGGTGCTGCTGTGCAATTACTATCGCGCTTGCCCTTTTTGGAACTGAATCATGGTATTCAATTGACACTTGTGATTTTCCGTCAGGTCCTAAGTCAGCAATTGCACCGCTTTTTCTTAGTTCTGCGAGCTTTCTTGTCAGGCCGTGAGCCAGCATTATTGGCAGCGGCATCAGTTCAGGAGTTTCAGTGCACGCAAATCCATACATCATTCCCTGGTCGCCTGCCCCCTGTTCCTTGTTTTTGTCTTCGTTAACTCCCTGCGCAATATCCGGAGACTGTCCGTGGATGCTTACTAAAACTCCTGCGTCCTCGCAGTCAATTCCAAATTCAGGATTTGTGTATCCAATCTCTTTGAGTGTTTTTCTTGCAATTCCCTGTATGTCAGCATATCCTCTTGTTGTGACTTCACCAGCAACAACAACAAGTCCTGTTGTCGTCAGGCATTCGACAGCAACCCTTGAATAAGGGTCCTGGGCAAATAACGAGTCCAAAATTGCGTCGCTTATCTGGTCGCATATCTTATCCGGATGCCCTTCTGTAACGCTTTCGCTTGTAACGTAAGTTATGTTTGCCATTTTTCCACCTCACGGAGATAATTGTCTTGAAAATATTCATTTTCAAAAGGGTTTTTAAAAAGCTTTGTGCCAGAAATATTCCAAAAGGAATAATTTAAATAGAAGTTTATTTTTCTAATTCCCATGACTTACGAGCTTGAGGAAATAAAGAAAATAAGGAAAAAACTTGGGATGACACAAACGCAGCTTTCACAGCGCGCAGGAGTTTCGCAGTCCCTGATAGCAAAAATAGAGTCAGGGAGAATTGACCCGACATACACAAAATCAAAAAAAATTTTTGCCGTGCTAAGCGAGATGGAAAAAAAAGAGGAAGTCAAGGCAGAGCAGATAATGACGAACAAGATTGTGAGTGTCCTGCCCTCGACTCCGATAAAGGAAGCAATTGAAAAGATGAAAAAATTCCAGATTTCGCAGCTTCCAGTTGTGGAAAACCATAAGCTTGTGGGGCTTGTTTCAGAAGGGATAATCCTCGATGCAATCCTTGACCAGAAGTCAAAGCTTGTGAAGGACATTATGCAGGAAGCTCCGCCAATAGTTTCAAAAAGCACTTCAATCAATGTTGTTTCAAATCTTTTAAAGCACTATCCGATTGTGGTAGTCTCGGAAAAAGGAAGCCTCATAGGGCTCATTACAAAAGCGGACCTGATTGCAAAGATGTACGGCAATTAGATTTTGAAGTTGTTTCTTAGTATTTATTTTTCAGCAGACTCAATTTTAGATAAACTAAAAAGACGCTGCATAATATTTAGGCCTCGCCATCAGCTCGGCATACATTGATTATCAAATCCGCACACTCGCCCGCATTTGGGCGAAAGTTAATTTCTTGATTTGTAAGAATCCAAACCTAAGAAGAAGTCTTCGCAATGCAACGAATCAAACGTATTATGTATGCGGCCCTAATGCAGGCCGCCTATCTAGTGCGGAGCGTATTTTAGATAAATAAAGAAATCAAAAAGTAGGCTAAGGGATTTTAATTCACTGGCAATTTTTATAATATTCAATAGTCTCTTTGAGCCCTTCTTCAAAGCTGTATTTCTCGTAGTTGCCGAGAATTGATTTCGAAAGTTTCACGTCAGCAAGCGAATGCCTTATGTCGCCTTCCCGGGATTTTAAGTGAACTGCCCCTAAATCAGGCGATATTTTTTTCAAAAGAGAATTTATGCTGATTTTTCTGCCGGATGCGATGTTCATCGCAAGCCCGTTTGCCTTTTCATTTTTCAGCGCAAGCAAATTTGCAAGAGCAATATTTTTGACATAAATAAAATCCCTTGTCTGCTCTCCGTCCCCAAAAACATCAGCTTTTTTGTTTTGCAGGAATTTTCTGATGAATATCGGGACTGCCGCGGCATATGCTGATTCAGGGTTTTGCCTTGGCCCAAATGCATTGAAATATCTCAGGACAACTGTGTTTAGCCCGTAAAAGTCATTGAAGAATTTGCAGTACTGCTCGCCTGCTATCTTGTTCAGTGCATAAACTGACATGGGTTTAAGCGGCGTCATTTCATTTATCGGGGTTTTTGCATTGCCGTAAATTGCCGCTGAAGATGCAAACGCGACTTTCTTGACCTTGGTTTGCCTCGCAGCCATCAGGACATTTAAAGTCCCGTTGACATTGGCATCATTATATCCAAAAGGGTCCTTGAATGATTCAGGCACATAAATGAGTGCGGCATTGTGAATAACATAATCAGCGCCCTTGAATGTTTTTTTTAAAGAATTAAAATTTCTTATGTCTCCTTTAACAAGATTTATTTTGCCTGATATGTGGCTCAAATTGCCCTTTTTTCCGGAGCTTAAGTTGTCAAAAACTGTTACTTTGTATCCTTCACCTGCAAAAAGCCCGGCAATGTGTGAGCCGATGAATCCCGCGCCTCCGGTAATTACGACGTGCATGGATAATTAATTCATAAACTTGTTTATAAAGATTGTTAAAAGCAAGAGGCATT
Organism: Candidatus Nanoarchaeia archaeon; assembly: GCA_035293285.1. Classification (GTDB taxonomy): domain Archaea; phylum Nanobdellota; class Nanobdellia; order Woesearchaeales; family GW2011-AR4. The sequence goes on from DATDOM010000033.1 coordinate 16,984, forward strand.
GAAAAATCCTCACTTCGTTCGGGCTGCCATCAGCTCGCACTTTTCTATTATTTTTTTAAGGCAAAAATTCCCATTGCAATTTCCTTTTTGCATAAACCATTTCTTCAAAGGTGCTCGCAAAGCAGATGGCAGCCTTCGACTTTTCAATGCCGCCCAAAAGCAAATAATTTATACTTGCACTTTAAACAGCCATTATGAAGAAGTATGTCCTGCCCTTCTTGGCTTATGTCCTGGTAATTCCAATAATGGGATTTTTTCTCAAAAATTATGTTGCAAATCCTGTCCAGGCAGCTTATGCCATCCACACTCTTGTCGCATTTGCTTTCCTCGGATATTTCTGGAAAGATTATAAGCTTAAGCTCAGGTTTGATTTTATTGCAGTTCTTACAGGCGCCATGATTTTCCTCCTGTGGATCGGGCTTGAAGGTCGCTATCCTTTATTGTACAGCATAAGTTTTGAGCCTGCAAACAGCTATTTGATGGCATTTAAGCTCCTTGGATTTGTCTTTGCAGCCCCGCTTATCGAGGAGATTTTCACAAGAGGCTTCCTGATAAGGTGGATTGTAAACCAAAAATATGAAAAAGTGAAGTTGGGAAAGTACACGCATGCTTCATTTCTCATTACAGTTCTTTTCTTTGGCCTTGCCCACAACAGGTGGCTTGTGGGAATACTAACAGGAATTTTGCTGAATCTGCTTTATTACAGGAGAAAAAACATAGAAAGCTGCATAATTGCGCATTTTACTGCAAATATTCTTCTTGCAATCTACATAATCAATACCTCATCCTGGTTTTTCTGGTAAACTCAAATTTAAGGTTAATTATCTTAAGCCAGGACAAATATCAAGTTAAGCTCTAAGTCTTAAATCCGCTTCGCAATAGATAGGCGGCCCTAATTGGGGCCGCATACATAATCTATTGATTCGTTGCATTGCGAAGGTTGCTTCTTGGAATTCACTGGAATCCCAATGATATTTAACTTTCGCCCAAATGAAGGCGAATGTGCGAATTGGAGAATCAATGAATGCCGAGCTATTGGCGAGGCCTAAATATTATGCAGCGTCTTTTTAATTTAGGCAAACCATAAGAGTATACGGGAGCAATTAGCGAAGCCTAACAATGAGAATGGCTCCAAAAATTTAAACAAGTTAGAAACAAAATTTATCCTGTAGGCAATAAAACAGGAACAATTCCCTCAATGGGAAATTTCCTGCCGCATTCAGTGCAGACAAGTTTTTTCTTTCCGTCAGAATACTTCAAGTCAGACCTGCAGAGAGGGCAGGCAAGTATTTCAAAAAGGTCTTTTGGTATTGGGTCTTTTGAATCTGAATTTGTAGTTTTTTTGCTCGTCTTTGCCATAGAACAAATCAGGCAATGCTTACTAAAAAAGCTTTCGGTTTGTATAGTTGTTTTGTATTAGAAGTTTGTTCCTTACTCCTGCAAGTAATTCATAGCTTCCCTCCCTATTTTGAGGTTGTTTCTTTTAAAAAAGCCTTTGCCATGGGTTTGGTAAAGGGCCATGTCAACTCCCGCATAGATTGCCAGTGCCGACAACATTTCAAATAAAGGAACTAACTTTCCAGTTTGAAGTGAGTTATAGGCTACGATGCTGCAAGAAATTTCAAAAATTCTCTTAACTAATCCAAATGAAAGTGTTGGGCCAATAATAATTCCCGGTATCGAAACATAATCATAATGCCTCCTCAGCTCATATAACATCAATACTTTCAGTGTTTCTTCACTGTATTTTTCTGAGAAAGGCAGCTGCATTTTGCCTGCAATCAATTTTAAGGCCCCTTTGGTTTTCTTGGATTTTGGATGTGTTTCCTGCCAGCAATCAACAAAAAATAGTCCTTCTTCAGTCTCTTTAAATCCTGTCAGGAGGTTTTTGAATCTGGAATTCCAGTCCTCCCTAGGGGTCGCATTATAAGTATAATTCTCCGATCTTGCCAAATATTCTATAACCTTTACTTTATCAAGGGGTTTAATGGATCTGGCAATCAAATGCGACCGTGCAGCCAGATAATAAAAATAGCTGTTCAATTCAAAAAACGGCACCTGCTCGTTTGGGTCAGCAAACCTCCCAATTCTAAAATAATCAATTACTTCATTATTTTCAAGCAGGTAATCAAGTTCA
>DATDOM010000034.1:0-10814 GCA_035293285.1 Candidatus Nanoarchaeia archaeon
CCTGAAAAGGCTTGTAATTGACGTCGATTGCATTCAGAACTGTGTCAAGGCTGCCTGTGTTCAAATCACCAAGGCTCATAGCTGACACAAACCTGTGGTTTTTCTTGGCAACCCATCTTCTAAAGCTTTTCCCAAGCTCCTGTATGTTTCCAAGCTTGTCTGACATGTTCAGTATTATTATATTGCCAGATTTTAATTCTGATAGGTTTGAGACGACATCCTGCCCAGAAATGTCTCCTCTTGATTTTACAGTCTGCAAAATAAGCTTTGCATCAAGCTTTAGGCTTTGCGCTGCAAGATAATATGCGCCTGAAAGCACAGCAGCCACGTTTTTGTCTGCATAGCCTGTGTCGCCCACAATAAGCAGCTTTTCGTCCTTGACTGCAAGGCATGGAGTAAAAATTTTTCTTAATGAAACCGAAGCTTTTTCGCAGAGTTCATACAGGTTATTTTCCTTAATCCATTTCAGCGATTCAACAGTTTCCATATAGATTTCTGGTTGCGGTATTGTTTTTAAAGTTTTTCTTATGCATTAATATTTAGAAGCCTAAATTTATTCATAGTTGTTTTTTTAAAGTGGTGAAAAGAAAAAGGTTTAAAAATAAAGTCGTTTTCTCCTGTTTGGGTGTTTAAATGAGATTTGAAGATGCAGTGAATAGTGCGTTGGTGCATAGAAACAACTATTTGGGTGATGAGAGCTTTGAAATTGCACTTGATTATGTTTCGTCAAGTCACCAGATTGCTGCAAAAGATGAGTTGCACAAAAGTGTTGTCAGTTTTCTTAAAGGAAAGGATATAACTTATCCAATTAATTTAGAATCATTGCTCCAAAGTGAGCATAACAGGCCTGCTGCCGAAGACGTGCAGTTATTTGGAGAAACGTTGCATTTTGCAAGAAAGAACGTGCTTACCGGTTATGAAGTGGTTCCAAGTTCCCAAGATAAAACTTTGAATCCATTAGTCATTATGAATTATACATTCGAAGCTTTGGCTCCTTCAGACAACCGCCACGCCGCAAAATTCCTTGAAAATATGTGCGGGCTGATGAACAAAGAAGGATATGTTCAGGCAATGTTAACCGATGCAGTTTCATTAATACTACCAAGCCTCGGCGGGATATACCAAAAAGATTTAGCATCCATAAGATTTGATGAATCTGATGCAAGGTATACAGCTGAAAAAGTTAATGTTGACCAAAGGCATATGGAACATTTAAACAAGTTTATTCTTTATTCAAGGGAAGTATTAGCCGGGCACAAGAATAATTCGGTTAAAGATTTTTACAAGTTTGCCGGAATTGAAGATTCAAATGGTTCTGAGAGAAAAACTCCGACTGTTTTATACATGTCAGAGGTTGTTGCAGCGGCAAACGGGAAACCAAAGGGATCACCTATTGATTATAAGGAACTAATAAGGAAAATTGAAGCAGAATGTGGGGCAATAATCGACGTTGACTGGAGCGGCCATAAGGACCACGATGATGCTACAATACACTTATTTATGGGCAATGCAAATGCACCTGCAAGGCATTTGTTAACTTATAAAAAAGGAGATGTGCCGGAGAACATGAAGCAATTATATATTGCAATATGCAATCATGCGCTTGGCAATGGAGCTGGCCGCACTACAAGCAATGCAAGGAAAAATATCGGCGATTATCTTTAGATAAAATCTTTAAAATTGCTCCAACTGCCTGCGCAATCAATAAATTTTTATAATGATTTCTTTTTATTCAAATTATGATTAAAGCAGTAATCTTTGACCTTGACAATACATTGATTGACTTCATGACAATGAAGCGCATAAGCTGCGATGCTGCAGTGAACGCAATGATTGGAGCAGGCCTGAAGATAAACAAGGAAAAGGCCACAAAAGAGCTCTTCTTGCTTTATGACAAGCACGGGCTTGAGGACAAGCTGATATTCCAGAAATTTCTGAAAAAAGTTGCCAAGAAGATAGACTATGAAATCCTCGCATCAGGAATTGTTGCATACAGGAGAGTGAGAGGCGGTTTTCTTGAGCCATATCCGCATGTTGCGCACGTGCTGTTTGAGCTTAAAAGAAGGGGGATAAAGCTTGCAATAGTGTCTGATGCCCCAAGGCTAAAGGCGTGGATTAGGCTTGTTTCAATGAAGATAAACCATTTATTTGATGTTGTTGTGTGCTTTGAGGACACAAAAGAGCTAAAGCCAAGCACAAAGCCGTTTAAAGTTGCATTTAAAAAATTAGGCGTGCATCCAAGCGAGTGCCTGATGGTCGGCGACAGGCCGGAAAGGGACATTGAAGGCGCAAAGAAGCTTGGGATGTCAACCTGCTTTGCAAAATACGGGAACTTGAAAACAAAATCATCTGATGCAGACTACGAAATCAGCGATATCAAGGAACTGGTTGAGATTGTTGAGTAAACCGTTCTGGATTTTGACTTTAAACCTAAACGTTTAGTTTATTTTTGAGGGTACTACTAAAATACGCTCCGCACCAGATAGGCGGCCTTCATTAGGGCCGCTTTTATTATAACACAACCCGTTGCATTGCGGGTAATTGCAGTCTTGATTGAATCTTACGAAAATAGGCATATTATCTTTCGCCCAAATGCAGGCGAATGTGTGGGTTGGAATATGAATATTTGCCGCACTATTGGTGCGGCCTAACTATGTTTAGCGTCTTTTTTAATTTAGGCAAAAGTAAATCTATTAAGACGAGCTAAGAGCAATTTGTAACTGCAAATGCCGAGTTTTAGATTACCAGAGAAACTAAACCACACTTAGAATCCTGGGTTTATCAGAAAAGTTTAAATATGCCGATTAAAGGGTTAATGTCAGTTTGCTGATGAAAGAGATTAATAAAAAATTTTCGATGTTTGCATTTCTTGTAGTCGTATTATTCCTGATTGCAGCTTGCGGCGAAAAGGCGGAGTGCAAAGTCAATTCCGACTGCGCCATGAGGGCGTGCGTCACTGCAAAATGCTCGGAAAAAAAATGCGCTTATGAGTCTGTTGCAAACTGCTGCGGAAACGGAAAAGCAGACGACACTGAAAGCGGAAAGCCAGGAAACAAGTGCACCTGCCCGCAGGACTTTGGCAAATGCGAGGGCAAGGCAAAAGTAAAAGTCGGCTCAAGGACTGAAGATGCAAGATACGTAAAGAACTTCTGCAGCGATGAAAATGAGTGCGTGTTCGGAGTTGAACAGTCGGACCTGCAGTCGCAGAATTTCCTTGATGCGATAAACAGCGGATTTTTCAAGGCAACTTCCGTGATAAGCTACAACAGGCCCTTTGATGTCGCAAAAGATGAGTTTGAGCTGAAAATTTCGCTTGACGACACTATGAAAGACATTGTCCTGCCAGTGCAGATTACAAGGATAAAAATGCTTTATTCAGGCGCAGCTTCACGCTCTGAGCTGCTCATATCTGATATTCCGCTTAATATCGAGCTTAATTCAATCGGGCAGGAGGCGATAATTGATGCCGGCATTAATCTTGAGTACAAGCCTTCACAGGCAGAGGAGATAGGGTCAGTAAAGTACTCAATTGACTATTCATTCACTAAGAAAATATCAGCAGGCAAAAATCCAGACGGCTCGACAATTTACAATACTGAAGTAGTAAGGTCAAATTTCAAGTCTGCAACGAAACCTGTTTTTTTCTTCAAGTCAGGATAAAATGAAAGGAAAAAAGGCAATTGAGCTTTCCATGAATTTCATCATAGTCCTCATAATATCCATAATAATTTTTGGCTTTGGCATCCGGTTTATTGCAACCCTTTTTTCAAACGCAAATGATTTGCAGAAGATGACTGTGGAAGACATTGATGACCAGGTGAAAAGCCTTGTGTGCGAAGGCGCTGACCGGGTGTGCATAGGGCAGGACAGAAAGGTTATCAAGCGCTCAAGCTTTGATTTTTTTGACATAAGGGTGCAAAACATTCTTGACTCGCAGGGTTTTGTTGTTTCTGTTTCTGCGTCAGACCCGGTAGGATACAACAAGGACAACCAGCCGATTCAGCTAACTGCGGCATTCAAGGGTCTTTCAGTCGTCCCGGAAAAAAGGCCCGCTGAAGTAATTTCAAAAAACACAAACAAGGTTTTTGGAGTCGGTATTTCAGTCCCTGTAAATGCCCTGTCAGGCACTTACATCTTCAATGTCGAGATTAAAACAGAAGACGGAACGCCTTACAGCCCAATACACAAGCTGTATGTTGTGGTTCCATAAAAAATAAATACTTTCCCGCCGTTCTTCAGCCCGCTTATCCTGGAATTACTTATCAAGAAAATCTTCCATCCGGTCGTATAAGCAAACGCGTTTTAATAAAATCGGATTTGTCATTTTTCACCTCCTTGGCTGAGGAGTCCCACAATTTAATAAAAAAATCGATTGCCTTATATGCACAAACAATCCAAATATAATCTTGCTTTTTTTAAGTGACCATAAAAAATTTCAGCATATTTCTTCCCAGAAAAGAGCAGAAAATTTCAAAAATAAAACCGGCTTGATTATTTTTTTCAATTAGTTATTTATAGGACAGCTCATTTAGGTTGTTTTGCGGGTGATAAAAATTCTGAAGAAAGACGTTAACAGGGTATTGCTTTTTTTGGTAGTTGTTGTCATTTTCCAGTTTGCCGCATTTACCGTTTATTATTACAAAAATCTCACATCCATCCAGTCAAAATACGAGCAGAAGGAAAATGACTTGAGGGATGTTACCGGCAATGCCGTAATGCAGAAAGAAAATGAAACACTTACGGCAATAAGGTCGGCTCAGCAGGGGCAGAAGGCATATGAGGAGAAGCTTTATGAGCTTTCAGCTTTAAGCGGAAGGTTCAGGGATGAAAATGAAGAGCTGAAGTCAAGGCTTGAAAACATCACAGGACAGCTTGAGGAAAAAAATCTGGAGATTTTCTCGCTTGGCAAAAAAAGCCAAAGCACAACCGCTTCAAATGAAAATTTAATCATGGAAAAGGAGCTTAAAAGAAAAAATGATGAGCTGGATGTTTTGAGGCAGCAGTATGATGAGATACTTGTCAGGATAATAGATGCAAATTTCGAAATAAACGAAAAGTCAATGGTGATAGGGGAGCTTTGCCAGGAGCTGAAAAACATGAACAAAAGCAATGACAACTGCCCGCCTTAGTCTTAAGATTCGAAGAGCAAAGCTCAACCACCCTATTATAAAAATCCGCGAAATTCCACGCAATGGTGTGTGCAGGGGGTTTGTGGAATTCCGCGAGAATAAAATTCTGTGAACACTCCCTAATCCATCAGGGGCTTTAAGTTTTAAATTTCTTGGCTCCATATTATATGGCACATATCCTAAATTTACATTGAGCGGGAATTAAGCAAGCGGCTTTACAATTTTGTGCCTTATTTTCATCTAAATCAATAAAATAAAAAAATAAGCTTTAGATCATACAATGGTTAATGAAAGTTCTTCCATTTTGTTGTTATTAGGAGATACTTGTGTAATTTCACCCCATTATATGACTTAGGGGATATATATGCATATGCAGTAATCTTTATATACTTAAAATACCATTCTTGTATTAACAATTTTTAAACTTTGTTTGTTTACTATTTTTAACAATGGAGTGGTCAAAATAAAAAGAAAAATCGTGCAACACGGTCCTTCCACGCTCATAATATCGCTGCCTTCACAATGGGTAAAACAGCATGGCGTAAGAAAAGGAGACGAGCTTGATGTCAAAGAGCAGGACAAGACGCTGATAATCAGCGTTGACAAGGTAATCGCAGATTATTCGCTGACACAGGATATTTCTGGATTCAACTCATTTCTTTTGACAAGATTTCTTGGCAGGTCATATCAGAAAGGGTATGACAAGTTATACCTCATACATAATAATCCGGAGCTGCTAAAAGCAGTCCAGGAAAAAATACTTGAGCTGATTGGATATGAGATAATTGAGCAGAATGACAAGAACTGCGTCATCCAGTCAATTTCTTCCCATATTGAGCTTGATTTTGAAAACTCATTAAGAAAAGCCTTTTTGATAGTCAAGCAGATCATAGAGAATTGCTATGATGCATACAAAAATGAGGATACTTCAACACTGCAAAATCTTTATCTGAAAGATATTCAGGTAAACAGGTTTTGCTATTTTTGCCAGAGGCAGATAAACAAAGAACAATATGTGCCATTTGAACAGTCCCAGCAGTCTCACGTGCTTTATTATCTCATAGAAGTGCTTGAAGACTTGGGAGACACTTACAAAAAGCTTGCGCAGGAGCTTGCAGCATCAAAGAAAAAGAACAAGGAGGTTTTGGGGCTCCTTAAGCTTATATTTGAGCAATTTGATGTTTCATATTCTTTTTTCTATAAGGCTACCCTTGAAAAAGCAAACCGTGCATTTGAATTATACATAGATATTGGGAAAAAAATTAATGAAATAGTTGGCACAGGCCTGATTCCCTCAGAAATTTTTAGCGTGTACAAGATAAAAGAAGCCTCTAAAATGGTATACCACATCACTACAATGAGGCTTGATATGCTTAAAGACACAAAGTTAAGCTCGGAACCAAACAGCCTGACTTTGGACATATATACTAAGGCTTGATTTATTTTTTTGAAAAAACCCCTGATTCTGTTTTTATAATATTTAAGATTGGATTTATAGAAATAAATATTCTCGCGGTGTATAGTTCCAAATTATCAAAGAAAAAATAAATTAAAGAAAAAAATAAAAAATAAATTTTTATTTTACGAGTTCATGCACTTGCAAGATGCTGCGTTCTCATTGTCGTTGGCACAAGAGCATGCTGCATTTTGTCCGTTAGCGTCGTTTTTGCAGCTAAAAGTCCTAGCTCCTCCAAACAATGGGTTTGAAGGCCTTACAAGCGAGTTCACGTTTATTTCAAGCGTGTCAGACGCTGTGTTTACTCCGTCAGTTGCACTGCAGCTTACTGTATAGTGGCCAAGCGCTTCATACACGTGGTATGTGTTCTGGTTTGCTATTCCAAGCAGTTTATGGCCGTCGCCGTAAAACCAGGTGTAGCTTGTTGCGTTAAATCCCACCGGGTTGCATACAAAAACATAATCAGGGCCTTTTGGATACCACTGCATTATGCCAAGCTCCACACTTACGGAACTGTTGCTTTGGTTAGTGCCGTTTGTTTCAGGCACTGTGCCTGTTAAGTTCCTGAAATTATAGACGTGCAGCATTATCGAGTCGTCCGAGTCGCCTGAAGTGTCAAGCGTTATAACTCCATCCTCAGCTGACACAAGCGAGTCCTCGTCATTGTTGGCCATCAGGCTGTTTGGCGTGAATGAAACTGCACCAAATCTTGTGCCTTCAGGCATTTCGCTTTCAGTGACGACGACATTTCCGGACTTGACATTGATATATGCATAGTGCGATGTGTCCAGGCAAGTTGAATTTGAGATGTTCCCATCATTGTTCAAATCACCGATATCTTCATTTTCGCACGCTTTTGACTGAATGAAACCAGCAGAGCTTATGCTTTGCACAGTGTTATCGCTTCCTTCAACATCAAAGTCAAAATCATGTTCGCCTCCTGAAATTGCATCCAGAGAAGCCTCGTCATTTGGCAAGACCACCACAGGGCATGCTATTTCCTTCTCTACAAAGCCGCCGAGCGAGTTAAAGTCGGACAAAGACTGGATATTGCTTGGGCAGATATGTTTCATTACAAGTATCTCCTGGTTCACAGGCTCACCTGTATCGTTAGTCGTATTAGTTGTTTCATTAACAACTGTTTCATTAGTGTCATTAAGCTGCGCCAGGGAAATTCCTGCCACAACGACAAAAAACACAAAAATTTCTATCAATAATGATTTTCTCATTTTAGCACCTCCTCGCTTTGAATCATTTGACCATATAAGAATTTTCAGCCTATATTCTCTACCTGCATATGCTTTATGCCCAACAATCATTTTTAACCAAAAGAAACTCATAAAACCGTGATGACCATGGAAGAAACAAAAAATGAAAAAAATAACTATGTAAGGAATTCAGTCATAGCCGTGATTTTTGTCGTATTGCTTGCAATTGTAACAATACCAATCTGGAATAACGGCGGCCAAGGCTCCGATTCAGGAAAGAATGAAGTGGGAACTGTTGATGCAGCCAAAACAGGAGAGACTACAGCCCAGGGGAGTCCTGAAGGGGCAGGCAGTTCTGAAATATCGGATGCGACAAATGCCAAAGTGTTCCCCGTAGCTGCACTTGCTGCAAAGGGCGACAACAAGATATTTGACTCAAGCACAGGAGAAGTGATAACAATACCTCAGTCTGACCCTGAAACTGAAAATCAGGAGATGATAATGGACAGCAGGTCAGGAGCAGTAACTCCAGTGCCAGAATCTGATCCGGGAAATTAATTTTTATTTTTTTCCATCAGCAATTATTTTCATACATAAAAAAGGGTGGATGTGGTTTTGGAAAACTCCGGAAATAGCACGAGCTCTGGGATTTTAGGAATTCTAAAACATTTTTTCTATATTGTCAATATAATCCCTGCAATATTTTCCATATTGTTATGAATTTTGGTTATACTAGTGGAACCACTAAGTTTAAATATCATTTATTTCACAAAAAAAATTCTATGCAATCAAAAATTTCGGATATTGAGTTTCATGATTTTTCTGGAGATTTTTCTGGAGAATTTTTTTATAGAATTGCGATGTTTTAGCATTAGTTCTTAACTGCTGCTTTACATCGCCAAAAGCAAGCGAAAAAGGTGAAATAAATGAAAAAAGGTTGGTTAAAGGTAGTGAGCGCGCTGTTGTTTATGCCATTTCTGTGTTTGGCAATAGTGTCAGCTGCCACGCCTTTATTAAATGTGAATGAGATAGGATTTAACGGACAAACAAGAAACAATAATTATGACGAACTCGTCAACGGGATGTATTCTAATGGGAAGGTAACCACAACAATTGGCGACAAATTGTGGGTGCCATGGTTTAAGACAAGCTCAGGCTGCCAGCAGTCAGATTTGCAAAGCGGCAATAACTGCAATTCAGGACAGGGAATTGACTTTACACATAATTGCATGGTAACTGACGAATTCAGCCAGGTTGGAGTGCTTGCTTCAATGGGAAAAGACCAAAACAGGATGAATCAATTTTACAATACTGTAATTGCAACAAAAAGCACTTTTGGAAATATTCCTGCATGGAGAATTTACAGAAACGGGGATACAATTGAACCCTGCAAAAGCGGAATAAACGGAAACTGCGACACCGCAAGCGATGCAACGGCAAGAATTATAATCGCATTATACACCGGTGCAAACAATCCGTATTTTACTGATTCAGCAAAAAAACAGGAATATAAAAATCTGGCTAACCAGCTGTCTGCAGACATGCTTGCAAATGAAGTAGAGCAAAAATGCTATCCAAGCACAACAGGATACGGAAATATCTGTTACTGGATGGCCGGCGGCTCGCAGGTTAAAAAAGGCGGATTTTCATCAAATGACTATGCGTACACAGGCTATTTTGCTGAGGGGATACAGGCAATGCTTATGGCGTGCTCGCAAACTGGAAACCAAAAATACTGCGACGTAGCGAGGCATTTTACCTTAAACTTTTTGCAGGCTGCAAAGTGGAATTCAAACTCTGGTTCATTTACGGCCCCGCCGGGACTTGCATTTAGGTGGTCCATGGATTCAAATGGAGTTCCGCAGGCAGTATGCACAAGAAACTGCAATCCAGTTGAATGGGATTTTGCAGATGCGCCGAGGGCATTTGGAATGTGCCAGGCTAATTATTATGCAAAGCAGATGAATATTGGCTTGCCGGGACTTGACAAGTATTGTGCCCTTTGGGGAGATAGATATGCCAAGAATACAAACAGTATTGTAATCCAGTATAAGCCTGATGGAAGCGCTGCAGCTTCAGCCCAAAGCGGTTATTATTACCAGGGGCTGCAGGCATTGTTCCAGCCAGGATACAACCAAAATTTATTCAAGCAGACTTTGGACAACGCACTAAGCCATTATACCACATCGACAAGAACATGGGACAATGCACCTTGTTTTGGAGTTTATACCCAGACTTTTGCAATGCGTGCTCTTGGAATGGGACTTGGAAGGGACTTGGGAGTGTTTTCCGATGTCGGATATGTGCCTCCAGTAGACAACAGCCAACCTTCTCCGAGCAGTGGAGGGACTGTAATAACAGGTCCTTTGCCTCAACAAAGCCCTCCCCCTGCAACACAGCAAACAGCAGGAATTGCAGGCTTGAGTGCAACCTGCACTGCAGGCAATTCTCCGTGTTCAGTGAAAAGTGACTCGACAAGCGGCACTTGCAGAAGCGTTGTTTTCAGCACTTTTGGCGGAGAAATAAAAATTGCAGGCTGTGAAAAAAGCGGCGGATATGTGGAAGTTTACAGGCAGGCATATCCGAGTGGAATGAACTTTAAGGCGTGCCTTGACAAAGGATGCATAGACCAGTTAAGCGGCTTTAGCAGGTTTTTGGCAACTTATACTTCACCGACGACCACTTCAACAAGCGGCACAACAAGCACAACTACAAGCCCAACACCGGCTCCTGCCCCTGCTCCAACAACCGGCTCAGTGCTTGACGTGAGCAAGCTGTCAATAACTGCAGTGCCATCAGGAAACCTAGTCAGAGATTATATGGAAGGAACAAGCTGCCGAAAGGTGCAGTATAACACACCAGCAGGGTGGAATGAAGCAAAAGTCTGCCAGAAATCAGACCACTATGAGATGTATTTGCTCTCTGCTCCAAACCCGCACCCGTGTCCGGCACTCCGGCACCGGCCGCTGGTCTTGGATCCATCGTAACGGCCACTCAATGGAGATCGGATAGGGGTTGACT
>DATDOM010000035.1:0-23877 GCA_035293285.1 Candidatus Nanoarchaeia archaeon
GTGCAGACTTTCGAGGACGCGCTTGCGACTTTTACAACTGTAATAGGCATAATCAACAGCGTGCTTATTTTAATTGCGCTTGTCTCAATGGTTGTTGCGTTTGTAAACATAATGAACACGATGTACACTGCAATAATTGAAAGGACAAAAGAGATTGGAGTTATGAAGGCAGTCGGGGCCAGGAACTCTGACATTCTTTTTATCTTCATGTTTGAGTCGGGATTTTTGGGGCTTCTTGGAGGAATTTCCGGAGTGATTACGGGGTATTTGGTTGCGAGCGCCGGCGGCGCAATTGCAGCTGCAAACGGATTTGCATTGTTAAAGCCCGAGTTTCCGGTCACGCTGATTTTAGGATGCCTGTTGTTTTCAGTTTTGGTCGGCGCTGCTGCAGGGTTCTTTCCCGCAAGAAGGGCATCAAGATTAAAATTGGTTGATGCGCTTAGGTATGAATAGAGATAATTACGTGTTCTTTTTCCTCAATTCTTCCTTCAAAATCTTGCCCATGGTGTTTTTTGGAAGTGAGCTTATGAATTCAACTGATTTTGGCTTTTTGAAAGAAGCAAGTTTTTCTTTGCAGTGGCTTATCACCTGATTTTGGCTTAATTTTTGGTTTTCATTAAGAACGACAAAGGCTTTGACTGATTCCCCAAATTCCTTGTTAGAAATTCCGATGACAGCGCATTCTTTGACTTCTGGCAGCGACTCAATTAACTCTTCAATCTCGCGCGGATAAATGTTTATTCCGCCTGAAATTATTACATCCTTTGAGCGCCCTACAATGTAGACATAGCCGTTTTCATCAATTTTACCAACATCACCGGTGACAAACCATCCATCCCTGAATATTTCACTGTTTAGCTCCGGCCTTTTCCAGTAGCCGTGAAAAACATTTTTGCCTTTTATCAAAATTTCACCTTCAGAATTTTGCGGCAGCTCGGCAAAATTCTTGTCAGTTATCCTCACATTTATCCCCGGCAGGCACGGACCCACGCTTCCTGGAATCCTCTTTCCATCGTAAGGATTTGAGAAATTCATCATCGATTCTGACATTCCTGCCCTTTCAAGAACTTCTTTGCCAAATTTTTTCTTAAATCCCATGAAAAGCTCCTTTGGCATTGGGGCAGAGCCTGAGACAAAAAGGCGCATTGAAGACACGTCACAATTGCCTGAATTTTTTGCCTCCATTAATTTGAAATACATTGTCGGCACTCCCATAAAAAGTGTAATCTTTCTTTTCTGGATTGTATTTATTACATCCTCAGCTTCAAACTTTTTCTTTAGGATTATTGTGTTGCCTGCATAAAACGAGCCGCATAATGCAACACCGATTCCGTGGATGTGGTAAAGCGGCAATGCAAGAAGAAAAACATCGTCTTTAGTCCACTTCCAGGCCTGCGCGAGCGCCTTGACGTTTGAAGTTACGTTGATTTGATTTAAAGCGGCGCCTTTTGGCTTTCCTGTTGTACCGGAAGTGTAAAAGATTATTGAATAATCTTCATCCCTGATTATTGCTTTTGGGGTTTTATCAGAAGCATTTTTCATCAAATCACAAAAATTAAGCGTGCCTTCTTCTGTTCCGTCCGTTAAAATAATGTATTTGAGTTCCGGAAGGTTTTTTGAGATGTTTTTTATTATATGCAGCCTTTCCCTATCTGTGATTATTGCCTTTGCGCCGGAGTCTTTGAGAATGTGCTCTGCTTCCTGCCCTTTGAAACCTGCGTTCATCGGGACAACTATGCTCCCATTCTTGAAATTTCCGAGAATGGAATAAATAAGCTCAAGGGAATTTGGCAGGAAATGCGCGACACAGTCTCCTTTTGCAATGCCAAGAGATTGAAATGCATTTGCAGCCCTGCTGGATTTTGAATCGAGCTCTCTGAAAGTCACCTTTTGCCCTTCAAATTCAAGCGCAGCTTTATCCGGAAATTTTGACATAGTTTCCTTAAACAACGAAGCTATTGACATTCAACGGATTTAAGGCAGACTTTATTTAAAATTAACTGAAATTAGAAAGCCCCTGGGAAGATGTAAACTAGCCTTTTGCGAAAAGGCTAGCGAAAAGCGTTCAAGTGAGATTTTCAATCTCACGATATATAAGCCCCTGGGAAGATTTGAACTCCCGACCTGCGCTTCTCTCAAGCTGTGGGGTTGCCAGACAAACCCACGAATTTTTGGTCAAGCTTTTTGCGAACGCAAAAAGATTGTACGAGAGCGCCGCTCTACCAGTCTGAGCTACAGAGGCAGTTGTTTTTTAGGATTAGTTTAGATTATTTAAATCTGTTCGCTTCGCTCACCATAATTACTGCTCGGCTTTTTTGACTGCGCACTAAAAAAGCCTCGCCTATTTATTGCAATATCAAGACGGGAAGTATGCCCATGGATTCAATTTTACTTGATTACCTTTAAAATTTCTTCTTTTGAAGGGAATTTTTTCTGGCACTCGAAGCAGATTGTGTGCACCTTGCCTTTTTGGTTTTTAATATGAGTGCCAAGTATCTTATTAAGAAAAGTTGTTTCGATTGATTTATCGCAGACTGCACATTTCATTATAATCGGATTTTTGCCTGTTTTTTAATTGTTTCTGTTTATCCAAACGTGAAAGTGTAAATCTTGAATCCTTCGCCTTTTATCTTGAGATTCAAAGTGCCAGTGCCGTAATCCTTTGCAAAGACAAGGTTGTAAAGCTTTGGCTCGCCTACTGCAGAAATCGGCTCGCCATCCGTGATTAAAACGTCGCTTCCCTTGCTTGTTTCATCAACAGGATTTCCGTTTAGATAAACTTCGACAATTGAGCCAGTAGATGATGCAACGATGTTTAGTGCTTTTGCGCCGTATTTCAAAGTAATTTCGCCGTCACTTGAAACAAGCTCCATGTTGTCGCGGTTGTTTTGCCACTTGCCTTTAAGGTAGACGTCATTGGCTTCGATTTTGTCCGGGATTTTGTAATCTACTTTTGAATCAGGGCTGTATCCTTCAGTGTTTCCAAAGTGCCCCCTCGTAGTGCCGTATCCAAGATATATTTCAGGAGTTGAGATTTTTGACGAGTCAAAATAAACTGCCTCTTCGGGCTTTGAGATTTTTTGGTCAATGCTTGTTTTTTGGTTGAGCCTTTCCATTCTTTCTTTCAAAAGCTCCTGTATTTTTGCCTCAGTAGTTTCATAGTTTCCTTCGCCGATGTGGTCATATACTATGTATCCGTCGACATCAATCAGGTATTCTCTTGGCCAGTAGCGGTTTTTGTAAAGCTTCCACGTTGCATAATCATTGTCCTGCGCAATTGGATATTTCAGACCGTGCTTTTCTGCAGCGCTCACTACATTGTCGTAATCTTTTTCAAATTCAAATTCGGGTGAATGCACTCCGACAATTACCAAGCCTTTGTCTCTGTATTTTTCATCCCAGCTTTTTAGGTAAGGCAGTGTCCTTATGCAATTTATGCAGCTGTAAGTCCAGAAGTCTATCAATACGACTTTTCCTTTTAGCTGCTCTATTGTCAAGGGCTTTGAGTTAATCCAGTTTTGGATGTAAGCAAAATCTGGAGCTTTTTTGTATTTTGAATCTTTCTCTGATTTGTTCTCGGGCTCTGGCCAGGCTGATTCCTGAGTTAGTTCGTTAATTTCTTTTTTTGGAACTTCAGAAGTTGAAGATTTTGTGCTGTTTGAAATGTTGGAGAGGCTTTTTTCACTCAGGACTTCGGTATCCTTTTGGATGTTTTGCGCAGGAGAATTTGTGTTTTTATTTGCCAGTTCAGATTCTACAATAGTTGGAATATTGCTTAAATCAGGCTTGCCGCTTTCAATGTAATAAATTCCGCCTGCAACTAATAAAAGAACTATTATTGTAATTGCTGGTTTTTTTACAAAGCTCGTTTCCATTGGCAAAGGTCTGGAGCGATTGTTTAATTACTTTTTCCCAAATCCTGCCAGAATTAAACCAAAATACGGATTATGATAATTGTTAAGTTTTAATATTTTTTGGAAAAATCCAAATCATATATAGGCCTCGCCAATTGCTCGGCATACATTGATTCTCAAACCCGCACAATTCGCCCCATTTGGGCGAAAGCTAATATTAAATCAACTTCCAGTTAACTCAAAGAATTCACCTTCGCAATGCAACGAATCAACTCAATGCGTTTAGACGCACTATTCTTCAGTTATGTTTTATGTGTCTAAACGTCAGGATGAATCAAACAAGTTTAATGTACTTTTGATTCATCCCGTATATGCGGCCCTAATGAAGGCCGCCTATCTAGTGCGGAGCGGATTTTAGAATTGTTAAGTTAAAAAATCAGAGAAAAATAATGAAAAATAAAATAAAAGGCTTAGTAGCCTCCCATGTCACCCATTCCGCCCATTCCTGGCGGCATCTGAGGGCCTCCTTTGTCTTTTGAGCCGCTTGATGCAATTACATCGTCGATTCTCAAAATCATTATGGCAACTTCTGATGCTGAGCTTACTGCCTGTGTCTTTATCTTTAACGGCTCGATTACGCCCCTTTTCCAGGAGTCCATAATCTTGCCTGTAAACACATCAACGCCTGCCCACTTTTGTTTTTTTGAGTGAGCTGCCTTTAAGTCAGTCATCATGTCAATAGGGTCAAGGCCTGCGTTTTCAATCAGTGTTCTTGGAATTACTTCCATGGCGTCAGCAAATGCCTGAACTGCCAATTGTTCTCTTCCGTTTAAGGACTCTGAGAACTTTCTCAAGTTCAAAGCAAGCTCAACTTCAGGCGCTCCTGCGCCGCCGACAACTTTGCCGTCTTTTAGTGTTGCGGAAATATCGCCGATTGCGTCAGTCAATGCCCTTTCAATTTCATTTGTAATGTGCTCTGTTCCGCCTCTCACTAAAACAGTTACTGCCTTTGGATTCTTGCATTCAACAATATATGTGAAATCGTCGTCTCCGACTTTCCTTTCTTCGACAGCGCCTGCAAATCCCAAGTCATCTTTGTTAAGGTCTTTTAGATTACTTACAACACTTCCGCCTGTTGCCTTTGCAATTTTTTTCATGTCAGAATCTGAGACTCTCCTTACGGCATAGATTCCTTTTTTTGCAAGGAAATGCTGGGCAACGTCATCAATTCCCTTCTGGCAGATTAAAACATTTGCGCCTGATGCTGCAATTTTTTCAACCATGTCCCTTAACATTTTTTCTTCCTGGTCAAGGAAAGCTTGTAATTGGTCTGGAGAGGTTATTTCAATCTTTGCATCAATTTCAGTTTTCTTGATTTCTATTTCTCGGTCAAGCAATGCAATCTTTGCTCCTCTGACAAGCCTTGGCATGCTTTGGTGCACTTTTTCCTTGTCAAGCACGATTCCCTTGATTAATTCTGAATCTTCAACTGAGCCGCCGGTTCTTTTTTCGACTTTTATGTTGTCCATGTTTACTGAGCCGTCATCTTCAGCAACCATTTTAACAGCCTTGACTGCCAATTCGCTCAAGGTGTCTTTTGCGTATTCAGCCCCTTTTCCTGTCATTGCAGTTGCTGCAATCTGTTTTAAAACTGATTCTTCTTTTGGAGTTACTTTTTCTGCCATTTCGTTCAGTAATTCCAAAGCCTTGTCTGCTGCCATTCTGTATCCTCTGGCAATTACTGCGGGATGAACTTCCATGTCCAGCAGTTTTTCTGCATTTTTTAGAAATTCGCCAGCCAATACTACTGCCGTAGTTGTTCCGTCGCCGACTTCTTTTTCCTGTGTTTTTGCGACTTCAACAATCATCTTTGCTGTCGGATGCTCAATCTGCATCTCTTCAAGAATTGTGACTCCGTCGTTTGTAACTGTGACATCTCCCAAAGAATCTACAATCATCTTGTCCATTCCTTTTGGGCCTAAAGTAGTCCTGACAGTTTCTGCAACAATCTTTGCTGCCATTATGTTTGTCCTTTGCGCTTCTCTTCCTACAGTTCTATGCGTGCCTTCTGGCAGAATAAATATAGGCTGTATTTGCTGTGCCATCTCAAATCACCCTCCAAAGTGTTTTATTTTATCTCGAAACTAGCTCAAATGGTATACAACTGGTTCTATATAAATATATCTTATATAGTTGAACGATTTCCAAGCCATATGAGTCATCCGTTACAGTACAGGCCCAAGATGTAGAAAATGAAGTCTTAGGTTATTTGTTTCGGTGCTGTGGGAGGTGGTATTGAGTTATGATTTAAGAGGAGGATTTTTAAATCCATTAACAAATGAAATAATGGAGTGAGATAAATGGAAGAAGACAAAAAAGAATATATGATTGAGGTTATGAAGGGGCTTCCTACTTTAGTTGGCATTGCATTTGGTTCTCCCTTAGTAGCTATGACTGGTGGAATTTCAGTGTTAGGACAAGGTTTAGAATATCTGAGAAAGAAAAATATTGATTGGACAAACGATTATCTAAATGAAGCCCAGGTACTTTTTACTATTGATGACGCAAGAAAATCCGCTGAAAACATTCAGTTTGTTCAAGAAGTAATAAAAAAAGTTGTTTTTGAAACAAGAGAAGAAAAAAGAAAAAGATTCCTTTACCTAGCTATTAATTATCACAAAAAGCAAGGTCTATTTGATGAGAAAATGGGTTTCTTAAATCTACTTGACCGCATATCCGAAGAAGATTTACTATATTTCCTTAACACATACAATGACCAAAGACAAATCTTTGCAGAAGAAACTTTAAAACAAGATGAAATCAGAAAGATGGGCATGCTTACAGGTTACGGCATTATGCAAATTAGAACAGAGCGAATAAACGAGGCTATTTACGACATCAGAGACGCCCTAAATAGTTACAGAAAAGATGACGATTTTATCGTGCCAAGCGAGGAATCCTATGCAAACCTTGAGTATACAAAAACTGAGTTTGGGGGAAAATTTTTTAATTTTTTACAAGAAGAAGCTTCTACTAAATAGCTGGTTTATAGCCAAAGCCTGGTAGAATGAGGTGTAAATTTCTAATTAATCGATATAACCCGCTCTTCATCCCCTATAACAAATCTTGCATTACTCTGGTTAAGGATATCCATTGTCCTCTTGTATATTTCATTTAATTTATTACACATATCTTCATTAGATTGGTCTATTTTAAAACCAAGTTTTTGAAGTTTTTTTAACCTTATAGGTTTTGTATGTTCCCCATCCCTCATACAGACATCCATTATTGCTAAAATGTCACTATCTAAAACTCGTTTCTTTCCAAACAATGAATCATTACGAGATATAATATTTCTTATTATATCTGAAGATATCCCCCACGAGTGTTTTGCTGTATCTTTTATTATTGAGTCTGGATTAGTAATTTCATTTTTTGCCCGGTAAGTTTTTCCACTAATATCAAAAGTTAAGTCAAACTGACTTAGAGGTGTAGAATTACAGCAACTTGCATGATTTGAAATAAGTATAGGATAAGCAAGAGCTGATGAAGCTTGGTTAGGGATATAAGTATAAAGGTGTTTTCTAAATTTTTGTCTTAAATAAGCTGCTAGCTCTATGGATGGCTCAAAATGACCTCCACCTCCAGAAATTATTAAAGACGTCTCTTCTTTTTTATTACCCTCCAAGAATTGAAAAATATAATCATTATCTTCAGGAACCAATTCTTCATCTGATTTATAAATTAAGACCAGAGGGTTAGAAATAGAACTTGCGATTTCTTGTATTTGTTGTTTTAATAACTTCATAGTTTGAGATAAACTAACGGAATTAATAATTTTCCTATATAGTGCATACATATAAACGAAATCTTTATAAATCCCAATTTTCATAATAAATGATAATTGAGTAGGTTATACGTATAAAATGAGTAGAAAATCCCTAAAAAATGAGGATTTTAGGCAAAATATATAAACCGAGTAAGAGTACCATAAACATAGCGGAGGTGTTTAAATGGTTAAAAGAAGGATTCAGTTAGACATTTCAGATGCAGGATTAAAAGAACTTTTGAATTTAAAAAATCAATTGTATGCTACAACAATGGCCGATGCTATTAGGAGTAGTTTAAAAATAGTGAAAAAATTAGAAGAAGAGAAAAAGAAAGGTAACAAGATAGTTATTGTTGATAAAGATAATAATCAAAGGGAAATTGAATTTATTTAATTTTTTCTCTTATGCCATCCGATACATTAATCAATTTAGAAGAAAAGAGTTCTGAATTAGAAGTCAAAAAAATATTAAAATTGAGGTTACCGACTTATTCAGAAATATTAAAAAGTAAATTGATGAATATCGGTTTAACTGAGATAATTGCCCATGTTATTTGTCTTGTTATAATAGTATTCTGGTTATGTTTGATAATAGGAGAAAGTTCAAATTCGTATTTTGGGACAATGGATACTTTTGCTAAGCTAATAATAGGTGGTTATTTGGGTAAATTATTTAAGTCAAAACTTTCTTAACAATCTTATAAACTGTTCCAAAAATCCAATTAAATTGTTTCTTAACTTGAATTAGAAGATGCCTTACTGTATGTTACACAAATTTGATCTGCCCTCATTTCTTTTTTTAAACTAAGGATGCTAAAATAGCTATTTTCCTTTAGGACTAATTTTATATATCCAATCAAGTTAATAACTCAAATGATACTCGACCTAACCTCAGACATTGACAATAAAACTCCGAATTTTCCGGGAGACCCGCAAATCAGTATAAAACAATTCTCAACTGTTGAGAAGGATTCAATTGGGAAAAAGATCTTGACAATTCATTCTCATTTTGGGACGCATATTGATGCGCCTTCACACATGATTCCCAAGGGAAAGACGTTAAGTGATTATCCTATTGAAAAGTTCATTGGCGAAGGAATTGTGCTTGACATCAGGGGGCAGAAGGAGATTAATGCAAATTTAAGTGAGGTAAAAGAAGGGGATATTGTTTTTTTCCTTACTGGGCACAGCGATAAAGTTTATGAGAAGGGATATTTTGACAATAATCCTGTGCTGAGCCCAAAAACGGCACAACAACTGGTTGATAAAAAAATAAAGATTGTGGGGCTTGATGCGCCAACGCCGGACAATGCGCCTTATACTTTGCATAAACTATTCTTTAAGCATGATATTCTGATTGTTGAGAATTTAGTCAATTTAAAGAAACTTGCAGGAAAAAGATTCAAGTGTTATGTTCTTCCATTAAAAATCAGGGACGGCGACGGGGCGCCTTGCAGGGTTATTGGGATTGTTGATTAAGCAAAAAACTTAATAAGCGCAGAATATAATAAAATGCAATGAAACGGGAAACTGTTACAATAACTAAAGAAGAATACATTAAGCTAAGAAAGAAGGAAGAGATTTCAGATGACATACTTCTTCAGATGGAAAGCAGCCTAAAGGACGCCGAAGCTGGAAGAATAAGAAGAGTAACTTAAACTGATTCGATTAGTTTTCTATATCTCTCTTTGTAAATTCTTATAGTGTATCCAGAAATCGTAATATTTATATATTTAAACATATTACACATATTTACACATAATTGGAGGTAATAACATGACAACAATGACTTTGGCAGTGCCATCTGAACTGAAGAGCAAAATGGAGAAATTCCCGGAAATGAATTGGTCTGAAGTGGCAAGGCAGGCATTTATGCAAAGGATAACAGATCTTGAGTTCTTGAAAAAATTCAAGTCTGGCAGCACCCTGACTGAAGAAGATGCGCTAAAATTGGGAAGTGAACTTAACAAAAACCTGGCAAAAAGATACAAACAGGCCTAATCATGGATTTAGTTATAGATTCCAATATTCTTTTCGCGGCCCTGATTAAAGAAAGCGGGACTTCTGATATTTTGTTTAAGCATACTCTTTATGCGCCAGAGTTTATATTTGAAGAATTCAAAAAATACAAAGAATATCTTAAAGGCAAAACCAGAAGGACAAACTCAGATTTTAATGGGCTTTTCGATTTGTTTGAACGAAATGTTATATTGGTTCCAAAAGGCGAAATTGACTCTTTTATTAAAAAAGCTAAAGAAATTTCTCCTGACCCAAAAGATGTTCCATATTTAGCAATTGCTCTGAAACTAAGGTGCTGTTTGTGGAGCAATGATAGGGATTTGAAAGAAAAACAAAATACAATTAAAGTTTATTCTACTAAAGATTTAGTTAGGATGAATTGAAACCTTTATCATGCAACCTTTATAAACCGGCCAATTTACCGATTATAACGTTCTAAATTCAAAATGGAAGCAGTAAAAATCAAGGGACATGAGATAAGAGCAGCTCCTGTGAGGGATTCGTTTAACCGAAGGTCTGTTCAATTCATGAATAATATCATAAAATCTCTCGGAAAAATCGGCCTGTCAGAAGATGATGTGGAAGTTGAAATGGAGCCAAATGCAATAAAAAAATTAGCAGCCTCAGCATCATGGTGGATTGAAGGATATCATCTGCACTACAGCTATTCATCCCAGGACAGGTTTGTGGACAACCTTAACATTGTTTCAAAAGTAATTGACGCGGAAGTCAATGCAGTGCTAAGCGAGCAAAAAACAATAAATGATTTCATAAGCGACTTTGCTGAAGACAAGGACATAAAGGAGCAGAGGAAAAAAGCAAGGGAAACTCTTGGATTAGGCGAAGAAATCAACGACTTAAAATTGATTGACAAGGCATACAAGGAGCTTGCAAAAGAATCCCATCCGGACATGCCAAACGGCGACACTGAAAAATTCAAGTCAATAAACAGGGCGCATAAAATATTAAAAAGAGAACTTCAATAAAATTTTATTCTATTTTTAATGCCTTCATTATCTTGTCAAGCTTCTTATTTATCTGCTCAAGCTCGCCAGATGAGCTTTTGCCTGAGCTTGAGCCAGAAGAGCCGTCATTTTTCATAAAGCAATTGCTGCAGTAAACCGGCTTATTATTAATTGGCCTAAAAGGAACTTCACATTGTTTTCCGCACTGTGCACAAGTTGCCTCGTGCATTTCAGGCCTTGAGCTCCTGCCTGAATCGCTGTCTCTTGAAAAATTTGACCTGCCCCCTGAGTCTCTCCTAGGCCTGTCAGAAGAATCTCTCCTAAAGCTGCCTGGAGAATCCCGCCTTCCAAAACTTCTTTTGCTTTTCCTGAAATCGCCCATAGAACATTGTAAATTAGCCTAGTTATTAAATGTGTGGTATCCGGAATATAAAAATAAATGTAAGTTTTCGCCCAAATGCAGGCGAATGTGCGGATTTTGAGAATCAATATTCGCCGCACTGTTGGTGCGGCCTAAATATTATGCAGCGTCTTTTTTAATTTAGTCAACATATACATTAAAAATCAGCTACTTGCAATGCCCAGATACGGGTAAGTATTTTTTAGATTAGTCTGGAATTAGCAATTTTTACGAAAATCATCACTCTTCAGAAGGATTGGTGTCATCCAGCTTCCTAATCACTTTCACAATATGCAGCCCGTCCCTAATTCCCGAAGCTACAACTCTTAACTGGATTTCTTTGTATGTAACGTCCATATCCTCCTGGAAGTTTCCTGGAAACAATATCCCGTTTCCGCTGCACTTGTCGCATATTCCAATATCTTTGAGGTTTTTTTTCTTTCTGTCTGACCACTTCTCAAGATGCCCGTCAGTTCCGCACTTTTTGCAGGGCTTCCCTTTTATTTCAAACTGCAAAGTTTTCTGCGCAGTTCCAAGGCATTCCGGGCACTGCATCAAGTTATAAACCCCGAGAGGGCCATGCTGGGTTATTTGGCCTTCCCCATCGCACTTAGGGCAGGGCTTGGGCAATTCTTCAAGCTCTTGTTCAGAAATTGTAACATAATTCTCAAGCTTTGTGTCCATTTGTTACATGCTCACAATTGACTTAAAGCCTGCATAGGACATCCTCTTTGTGTCAAAAGGCATTACCATTTTTTCCATGTCTTTCTTCATTTTTGGGTCATTCATGACTTTTTTGTTAACGCTGTCACGATGAGCCCTGGACTTATACACAATGAAAGAAAACATTATCAGTTCGCCTTTCTTCGGCTTTGCAAGCTTTGGAAACGCAAGCATTCCGTGCATTACTTTCAGGTCATCCTGAACGCATTCCATATATTCAAGTGCGCCGTATTTTTTCCACATTTTTCCGCCATATTCTGCCATTTTCCTGTAATCTTTCAACTTTTTCCTCGGAACGCAAAAAACAAATCCGTCAATGTATTTTTCCATTTTATTCACCTCTTAATTTTTAGGCATCCCTTTTGGGTCCATCCAGAATATTTCCCATAAGTGGCCATCCAGGTCTTCAAAGCCTTTTTGGTACATCCATCCGTGGTCATTACTTTTTGTCATTTTGGCGCCAGCCTTAATGGCCTTTGAGGCAATTACATCGACTTCTTTTTTTGAGTCAAAAGAAAGTGAATTTATCACTTCAGCGCTTTTTTTGGCATCAATAATTGTCTTTTTTGTAAAGGCCCTAAAAAACTTTTCAACTAAAAGCATCGCATATATGTTTTTCCCGATAATCATGCAGGTTGCATTTTTATCAGTAAACTGCTTGTTAAACTTAAATCCAAGCTTTGTAAAAAATTCAATTGTCTTTTTCAAATTCTTTACAGGCAAATTAACATAAATTCCTTTTACCATTTTTATCACTCCTTGTTTGTTGATTAATGAATGTTTAATAATGCTGCTGGACATTATTTGATTTACGGGTATTTTTGCCTTCTTTAGGAAAAAATAATGCTGCCGTAATTGATGCAGCCAAAGCAAACAATGCACCAACTAAAAAAGCGGCATGATAGCCGCCATTAAGCGCTGAAACTGATTTGATTCCAGAAGCAAGCAAGTGGCTTGTTCTCGCAGCAGCCAGGCTTGCAAGCACTGCAAGGCCTAAAGCGCCTCCCATCATGAATGCCGTGTTGACAATTCCTGATGCAATGCCTGATTCATTTGGATTTACTTCACTCATTGCAGAAAGTAAAACTGGATTTAATGCCATGCCTGCACCAAGCCCAAGAAGTGTCATTCCAGGCATTACATTCATCACAAAAGTTCCATTGTCAGGGGAAAATGAAAAAAGCGCAAGGCCCAAAGCGACTAAAAACATCCCTATTGCTATCGGCTTCTTAATTCCAAAACGCATGACTATTCTTGCAGACAGTCCAAGTGAAAAACTTGCCATGATTATATTTGCAGGCAAGAATGCAAGGCCGACCTGCATTGGAGTATACCCCAAAACAAGCTGCAAATAAAGCGCAGAGAGAAAAAACCATGCAAACATTGCAGCAGCCCACAGAACTCCAACTATATTTGCAGTTGCGACACTGCGGAGCTTAAAGAGCCCTAGCGGCATGAGAGGCGAACGGACTTTATTTTCGATAAAGAGGAATACTGCCATAAGAACAGCTGCGACTGAAAGAAGTGTGATTGTCTGGCCTGATTTCCAGCCGGCCTGATTGCCATTAACAATTGCATAGACTGCAAGCATAAGGGATAGGGTTACAGTCACTGAACCCCAAATGTCAAGATGGCCTTTGCCCGAATCAGTTAAGCGCGCAGGAAGCAAAAACAGGCAGAGCACAAAAACCGCAATCCCTAACGGGAGATTGACAAGAAAAATCCAGTGCCAATCAAGTGAATTTGTAAGCACGCCGCCCAAAAGCACGCCGATTGTTCCGCCTCCTGCGGCAACGAAGCCAAAAACACCCATCGCCTTTGCGCGCTCCTGCGGCTTTTTGAATAGGTCCATGATTAGAGACAGAGCGACAGCAGAAACTATTGCGCCCCCAAGGCCCTGCACCGCCCTTGCGCTGATTAAAATTGCTTGAGAGTTTGCTAAACCACAAGCTAAAGATGCCAATGTGAAGAAGGTAATCCCAATCAGAAACAATTTTCTATGTCCATAAATATCTCCTAATCTACCACCAAGCAAAAGGAATCCGCCAAAGGCAAGCATGTATGCATTTATTACCCAGACAAGAGAAGTCTCGGAAAAATTAAGGCCTGATTTTATTGAAGGCAGCGCGACATTTACTATTGTAGTGTCAAGCACAGTCATTAAAACACCGAGGCATAAAACTATAAGTGCCATCCAGCGCTTCCTATTTTCAGTTTCTTTTGTCATAGTTTTTCCTGATGAAAAAGATAAAAAATAAAAATAAGAAATCAGGCTGATTTCTTTGCGCCTTCTATTTTTTTAATCAAAAAGTAAGACGCAAACAAGGGCACCAAAAATACAAGCGTGAATACAGCAGTTCCTATTCCCATTTTTGAGAAAAAGAACGATGCCCCAGCGCCTATTATGTCAATTGCGTATCCGGCGTATGCCCATTCCCTAAGTGATTTGTACTTCCACTGGATTGCACAAACCGCTCCAATTACTTTTGCGGTTCCGAGAATTGTGTTAAGATAGGCAGGATATCCAAGCTGCTTGAGAAGGTCCACTGCCTGAGGATTTTGAGTAAGCTCGCTAAATGCCCCAAAGAGCATAAATCCGAAAAAAAGTATTGTCACAGCCCAATATATTATCTTCAAAGTTTTTGGCTTCATTGTTTGCCCTCCATTGCGTTCTTGAACTTAATTTTGTATTAGGTAGGATACCTAAGTATTTAAAACTTCCACTAATGGTAAAATTACTTTTTCCTCTTTCCTTTTTCGCGTATCTCATTCATTATGTCTGTCTGTATCTGCTGTATTTCCAAAAGCCTCTGCCACTGGTGGCTTAAAAGATGATCCAGCTTTTCATGAAGCTGCCTGACTTCAAGCTCTGCTTTCAGGTTTACTTTGTAGTCATATTCCCCCCTCATCCTGTCGCGGGATTCAAGCCTGTTCTGGCTCATCATTATAATCGGCGCCTGGAGTGCAGCAAGGCACGACAAAAGCAAGTTAAGCAAAATAAACGGGTACGGGTCAAAAGGCCTTGAAAAAAAAGCAATCGCATTGATTAAAATCCAGACAAATATTACGCTTCCAAAAAGAATTATGAACTTCCAGCTTCCGCCAAACTCAGCAATTTTGTCAGAGAGCTTTTCGCCAAAAGTGGGTTTTTTGTAGAATTGGGAGCTTATGTCTTTTGACATCAGCTCGTGCTTTTTCATGCTTTTCAAGACACCCTTTTCAAGAACTGAAATGTCGCCTTTTTCGTTTTCAAGCGCCTGCTTTATGTATTCTTCCCTAAATTTTGTAAGGTCTGAAAGGCAGATAAATGAATGGCTGTTCCAGCCCGGGTGATTATTTCTTATAAGCGCGGCAACTGCAGGCCTTATCACAGACGCGGGAACAAACTCATCATGGCTTAAGTTTCTCTGGCATACACTGCATACTTTAGAATTATTATTTTTGTGGACTAAATTGTTCATAACCGCTCTTGTTTTCTGCCCTATTTAAATTTTACCAACATCTTTAAATATTCTCAAAAATCTCCCTTCTGGGGTGGTTTGGATGGGCTTAATGAAAGATTTCATGGGGTTTTTGCAGGAGTATAAGATAATCGGATTGGCTATTGCATTTATCATAGGAGTTGCGGCAACTGCGCTTGTAAAGTCGCTTGTTGAAAACATTGTGATGCCGTTAGTCACTCCGTTCATTCCCGGAGGCGCGTGGAAGACAGCAACATTCTCCCTTGGCCCAATAGTTATAGGATGGGGCGCATTTTTGGGAGAAGTCATAAACTTTGCAGTAATTGCGCTTGTAGTTTTTTTCTTTGCAAAGAAAGTCTTAAAAGAAGAAAAAGTGGCAAAGAAGTGATTTAGATGAATCTTGAGAGCTTCAACAAAAACCACGAGGAATTGTATTATGCAGTCTTTAGGGCAATTGTCGGGCTTATGTTTTTGTACCATGGAGCAGAGAAGCTCGGCGCATTCGGCGACTTGAACATTGCAGGATTTTCCCAGTTTGCCGGCATTCCTTTGTGGGCTTCCTACATTGTTGCCTTTACGGAGATTATAAGCGGCGCGCTGATTTTCTTTGGGTTTTTTGCAAAGATTGGAGCTGCGCTTGGAGTAATTGTTGTTTCGGTTGCTTACTTTAAAATCCACATTCCAAACGGGTTTAACCCGCTTTTAAACGGCGGCGAGCCTGCTCTTCTGTATCTTGGCTGCTTTATCCTTATTCTTGTGCAGGGCTCTAAAAAATACAGCTTTGAGCACTGGATTTTTGGGAAAGAAATTCTTTGATTGGTTTAAAATTGGGGAAATTTTTATAAGTAATGCGGGAATCCCGGTCTTATGGTTAGTCAAGTAATTAGCAGCCAAAGTCCCTCAGCGGTCCAGGGTTTTTACAAGATTTTGAATTCTGATGGTAAAAATATGGTATTTACGAAAATGCCCCTCAGGATTTCAACCATTGAAGAAGTTGTGGGCGCAGCCAATAGATTTGGGCAGATGGGATTGACTCTGGCAACTGCCTCGGATTATATGGAACTTGCAAAAAGCGCATTACATAATCCGAAAGAAAAAATTTCATCTGAAATCCTAGACTCATTTTACAGGTTTAATTTTCTGGCAAATACTGCAGTTGGGGGCTATCTTGATTATGGGTTTAGGGGCCGCAAAACCAATATTGCAGTGGTTGCCGACAATCCCTCATTCAAAGACAATGTTCCGGTTTTGGCAAATGATGTTGAGCTTGAAAAAGTCTTGAATTCAGAAAACAGCGGAGAATTCATTCCCAGCCCTGATTCCGCAATAATTACGTGGTTTGACAGGTATGATACAAGAGTTGTCAGCAATTTTGGGTTTGCTGCAAGGTATTCAAATTCATTGATTGATAGTTATTTTTTGATTGCAATATTTAACGGTGCAGAAAGAGCCGAGGCTTTTACTGGGATGGCAAAAGAGAGAAACAGGAACATTGCAGTTCCAAAAGGCACCAGGGTCAAGGAATTCCCCATGTACAGTGCAAACGGAAGTTCAGAAACAAAGCCATTCAAATTTAGCCTTATT
Organism: Candidatus Nanoarchaeia archaeon; assembly: GCA_035293285.1. GTDB lineage: Archaea > Nanobdellota > Nanobdellia > Woesearchaeales > GW2011-AR4. The sequence continues at coordinate 16,836 of DATDOM010000035.1, forward strand.
TCAGTTTCTCATAAAGACCAATACGGAGAAAGAGTTCTTTTAAACACAAGTCCGAATATAGCCAATGGGGAATATTATGTCAGGCTTGTCAGAAAGCAACATTAGCCTTCTAATCCCATGGTTTGCCATTTCTCAATAATAATTTTTATAAACAATGATCCAATTCCGTGCTTAATGGGGAGTGGAAATGAGGGAATAAGGCTGGAAACCTGCGTATCAGACCTCGAGGTATTGTACCTGCAAGGAAGCAATAAATCCCACAAAAAGTTCTTAACACAAATTCGGAATTCTTTTTTTAGCGCTGATGCTTTTGTGTTATTTGAAGATTATGCTGGAAAGCAGGACACCATAACCCTTAGGCAGGATACTGGAACCGATGTTGCTTTTTTAAATGAGCCAAAATACTCTGCTTTAAGCCTTAACAGTGAAAGGGGACTTCATAATTTCCTTATAATAAGGAAAAACGCGAAAAGTAATGGGAAGAAAGATAATAATTCTATAATCCATTATTCAGAGAGCGGTGGTACTGGGATACCTGAAAAAGCTGATTTAAGCCTGGACCGCCGGTATACAGGGTATGCAAGAATTTATGGATGGAATAAAGAAAACGCAATGATTGATGACCAGATGATAATAGGCCCAGGCAATACAAAACCGCTTGTAGATGTACTCTACCTTGCATTAAAAGAAATTATAGAATCAAAAACATAATCATTATTTCTTCTTAATGACAGCATGCCCGCCAAACTCGTTTCTGAGAGCAGCAACCACTTTTCCTGCAAATCTCGGGTTTGCCTGTGATTTTTTCCTTTGCTCCAAAGAAAGCTCAATCATGCTGACATCAGTACCAAATTCTTTTGCAGTTTCTATTGTCCACCTTCCTGTTTCGCCGCCGCCAATTACTCCCTCGATTTTTGAAAGCTTTGGGTCTTTCTTGAAAGCATCTTCTGCAAGCTCGACAAGCCACGACCTTATGACGCTGCCGTTTTTCCATGTCTTTGATATTTTTTCAAAGTCAAGGTTTTTGTAGGGGCCGTTTAAGAGAAGCTCATATCCCTCGCCGTAGGATTCCAAAAGTGCGTATTCAATTCCGTTATGAACCATTTTAACAAAGTGCCCTGCGCCAGATTTTCCGACATAGGCATAGCCGTCTTTTTGCGACATTGCTCTGCAGACAGGCTCGATTTTTCTGAATATTTTTTCGTCGCCTCCTATTGTGAGGCACGCACCGTATCTTGCCCCTTTTAATCCGCCGCTTGTTCCGATGTCAATAAAATTAATTCCTTTTTTCCTAAGATATTCGTATCTCCTGACTGAATCCTTGTAAAATGAGTTTCCGCCGTCAACGACAATGTCGCCTTTTTTCAGGCAAGGAAGCAGTTCTTCAATGACTGCGTCAACTGGCTTTCCTGCCGTGACCATTATCCAGACAATTTTTTGCGCTGGGAGCTTTTTCATTAGTTCATCAACAGAATAAGCAACGCTGACTCCCTTTTTCTTTATCTCGTCAACCGGCTCAGGGCTTCTGTTGTGCGCAACGACATCAACTTTTTTTGATTTGAGGTTTAACACAATGTTAAATCCCATCCGTCCAAGCCCGATAAACCCGATTTTCATTTTAAAAATTAGTTTTTCTTTGGTTTAAATAATTATTGCCTGATAAGCACTGCCCTAATCGGGCTTGCATCACCGTTTTTTATTTTCAGCGGGAATCCATAAAACATATAATTTCCTTCTTTTATTTTGCTTAATTCAAGACCTTCAAAAATCATTATGTTTTTTTCCAGAAGAATTTCGTGTGTTTCATGGTTTGGCTGGCTCCTTTCAACGCCGAGTGAGTCAATTCCAACTGCCTTGACTTTTTTTGCTGCCAAAAATTCCGCTCCGGTCTTTTCCAGATAAACAAAATTCACATCAAAAGATTCCAATTGCCTGTTTTTTGTCTTTAAAAGTATTATAAAATCTTTCCGGATTTTGGATTTTTTCTTCTCAAGGTCTTTTTTTCCGATTGAGCCTTTTGCCTTCGTGAAATCAAGAACAGCGCATTTGCCGAAGAATTTTTCAAGCGGAATTTTTTCTATTGTTTTTCCGCTTCTTAGCATGTGATATGGCGCATCTGCGTGAGTTCCTGTGTGGCTTTCAAGCTCAAGCCTGGATTCGTTTGAGCCTTCTTTCATCGTTCTTGTTATGGAAATTTTCGGCTTTTTCTCTTCTTTATTCTTGTAAACTGCCATGCTTTCAGAAATTTCGAGCGATATGTCATAAATTTTCATTTTTCCCTCAGCGCCATGAAGCCTGCACCAATCAGTCCTGCGTTTTTGTTTGTGATTAAATAAACTGGTATTTGCCTTAAAACAAATTCAAGATTATAAGTATTTTGGAACTCCTTGATAAAAACTGAATTGAATATGTCTTTGTTCTTCTGCGCAATCCCTGCTGTGATGTAAACCCCACCGTAAGCAAGCAAATCCAGAGCACAGTTTTTTGCGAACCTTGCATAAACTTTTGAAAATATCTCAAACGTTTTTTTGCAGGTTTTGTCTGACTTTCGGTATTTTGAGATTAACTCTGTCCTGCTGCCTGATTTCAGGATTTCTTTTATTTTGCTGTTTGATTTTCTGTTTTTTTTAAGGAGGAAAAGAAAAATACTTTCAATTCCTTTGCCTGAAAGTATGTGCTCGTATGATATTGCTTTTGTCCCTGTTTTTCTTTTTATGAACAAAAGCAGCTCAAATTCAAGTGAATCCTGAGGCGCAAAGTCTGTGTGGCCTGCTTCTGAGGGCAAAGGCACATAGATTTTCTTTAAAGTGCTGTAAATAAGTGAGCATTTGCCAAGGCCAGTTCCTGCGCCGATGACAGCCATGTTTGCGCCCCCTATTTTCTTTCCATTTTTTATCTCCACAATGTCATTTTCTGATGCAGTGTTGATAAAAAATCCCATCGCCTCAAAGTCATTGACAAGGATAATTTTTTTAAGCGAAGTTTTTTTGCGAAGCTCTTTTGCACTTACATCCCATTTAAGGTTTGTAGTTTTTGCAAAGTCTGTTTTTTCCGATATCACAGCTGCAACTGCAATGCAGGCTTTTCTTATTACAAAATTGTAGTTTTTCTTTACAAAACCAAGCACAAAATTAACGGGGTCTGAAAAATCCCTGATGTCCCTGCTCGCAAAGCCAAACAAAGCAACCATCTCTGTTTTAGTTTGTGATTTTGAGAATATGCCTATCAGGGTTTTTGTGCCGCCAACGTCCGCTGCTAAAGCTAGCGACCTAAAAGACCTTTTTTTGCTGATGACAGACATCTGAAAATCCATATAATTTCCCTTTGGTTTGTGGTTTTTATATTTATTGATTAATAAGCGGCGCTGAAAAGTCCTCACTCCGTTCGGGCTGCCGTCGCTCGCACTTTTTCATTATTCTTTTAAGGGAAAAATTCGGGGACTTGCGAGTGAGCTCGTTAGCGAACTCGCTCACAGGTCACGGCAATTTCCTTTTTCCATAAACCAATTTTAAGAAGGTGCTCGCATATTGACGGCAGCCTTCGATTTTTCAATGCCGCCTTTGTAAGTTTGAGAACTGAGATTATTTCAAAATCCATCAATTAAGTAAACAGAATAAGTCTTTCCTTTTGCTTCGCGCCTAATCAGGCTCTTTCTCTCAAAATCGCTTAATATCTGGCTGATTTTTGCTTTTGACAGGTCAGCCCTGAACTTCAGTGTGGACTGTGTTATTCCTTCCTGCTCGCGTATTGCCTTGAGCACTTTTTTTTCGTTGTCGTCCATTCCCTTTAAGACAAGCTCAAACTTGTCCCACTCGGATTTTGTGCTCTTTTCCTCTTCAAGCCTCCTTAAGATTGCTTCTTCGCTTGTGCTGAAAAAAAGCAGGTAAATGCCAAGGGCACCTATGAATGAAATCAGGCCCACTGCGATGTGCGAGAGGCCCATCAATGACTGGACGCGCTGGCATTCTGAAGTAGGATTGCAATTTAGCGCAGTCTGCTGGACTCCAAGTGTCTTTGTGTATCCCACAGCTATTATTGCTGCAGCTATCGTAATCGCAAGTATGACAATTCCTAGTTTTTTGTTATCCATATAACCCCACATATGGCAATTGATTTTCCAGTATTTAAATGTATTTGTTGTTTTGGCTCCGTCCTAAATCTCGCTAGCGCTCGGGTTATTGCCGAGCTTGGCTCCCTCATCTCAAATTGCAGGCTGACATTTCCCGTAAGGAACAACCCCTTTGTCAGCTTTACTTCTGAACTAATCAGGGCCTCGCAAAAAGGCAATAACCTACTTTAGGACGGAGCCTGTTGTTTTAAGGTACATGGAAACCTTGTAGCCTTGGTGCCAGCTGTTAACGGATATTTAGCAAATTTTAAATATACCCTGATTGCCTGTTATTTAAATGAAAAAGGGGCATGGATTTGAAATTAAGGCATTAGACAAAAGCCTAAAGCAGTATATTAAAAGAAACTCAGCCAAAGGGCACTCCCATAAGGCAATAAAACAGCACCTTTCCAACCACGGCTACGATGAGGATTATATCCAGACGCTTATAGACAGGCACAAGTTAAATCAGTTTCTAAACGCGTATGTGCCGATAGCGTGCGCAATATTCATTTTTTCAATCCTTATTGTTAACACTTCTTTTGAAAAGCAGAAAATCACGGGATTTGCTGTCAGTTCTGAAAAAACAAACAATACCTGCACTTTACTTGAAGAAAAGAAGTGCGCAGATGAAAACTGCAATGCAGAAAAACTGGCAGAGCATAAAAAAGTCTGCGAAAATAACCAGTAATCCGGATTTCTACTTTACCCTGGCGCCGTCCCTGGCTTTTTCGACTTTAACTGTTTCAGAATCAGTCTTTAATTCGCGATTGTCAAAAAACACTTTTCCGCCCTTTACCGACATCTTTATTTTTGAAAATTCTTCGTGGGTAAGCTGTTTTGTTTCATTTTCAAGCCCCTCAAAATAAACAGAATCGCCTGCATTGCTTTTTGTGACAGTAAGCACGCCGACATTTTCCCCGTCATCGCCTGCCAAAAGCATTCCCTGGCTTTCAACTCCGCGCAATTTTGCGTGTTTTAAGTTTGAAACGATTATTACTTTCTTGCCATTTAACTGCTCTTCTGTGTAGTGGTTTCTGAGCCCGGCAACAATCTGCCTTTTTTCTCCTCCCAAGTCAACCTCAAGGACATAAAGCTTGTCAGCATCAGGATGTTCTTTTACCCCGATTATCCCTGCAACTTTGAGATTCAGAGGAAATTTCTGAGTCGCCTTGTTTTCTTTTTCTTCGCTTATTTCCATCTTTTTTATCAGAATAACTTCCTTTCCAATCTTGTGGTTTTTGAGCTTGAAATCGATGTCTTTCCAGCCCAAATCCCTGAGGTCAAGCTGCCCCTGGATTTCAAGCGAGAATTTCGGCATTATCGGCCTTATCAGTATGCTCAGGATTTTTACGATATTTGCGACGAGCCCAAGAACTTTATGGGCTTTTTCTTTGTCATCCTTAATCAGCTTCCAGGGCTCATTGTCCTGAAAATACTTGTTGCCGCGTGAAGAAACCCAAAGTATGTCCCTTACAACATCGTTGAACCTTAATTCGCGGTAATTTTTCTCAATGATTTTTGCCTTTTCTTTTATTTGCTCCATAAGCTCATTCTGCAAGTCAATTTCGCCGATTTTTCCCCCAAAATTCTTGTTTAAGAAACTTAGAGTCCTAAAGCAGAAGTTTCCTATGTTTGCGGCAAGTTCGTTGTTGGTTTTTTTTGCAAAATCATTGAGGCTTAAGTCTATGTCGGACATTGTCTTGCTTAAGAGGCCGGCATAATAGAACCTGAGGTACTCGGGCTCGTATTTTTCTGAAAACTCCCTTGCCGTAAAAAATGTGCCGCGGCTCTTGCTCATTTTCTCGCCGTTTACTGTCAGAAAGCCGTGCACTACAATGTCGTGAGGCAATTCAAATCCCGATTCCATCAGTATTGCAGGCCAGAAAAGAAAATGAAAGTAAATTATGTCTTTTCCGATGAAGTGGTATATTTTTGAGTTCTTGTTTTTCCAAAAATCTTCGGTTTTCAGCCCGTTCTTTTTGCAGTAGTTTTCAGTGCTTGCAATGTAGCCAATCGGCGCGTCAAGCCAGACATAATAGTACTTGTCTTTCTCTCCTGGTATCTTGAATCCAAAGTAAGGGCCGTCCCTGCTTATGTTCCAGTCCTCAAGGCCGGTTTTTATCCAGTTAAAGACAAAGTTCTTGATTTCAGGCTGGAGGTTTTTGTTCTCTGTAAGCCACTTTTGGAGCTTTGCGGAAAGCTGGCTTAGCCTGAAAAAATAATGGTTTGATTTTTTCCTTATCGGCTTATTTTTGCATATAGTGCAGTAAGGGTCAATTAAGTCTATTGTCTTGTATGCTGCGTTGCAGTGCTCGCACACGTCCCCATATTGGTCAGGCGCTCCGCACTTCGGGCATTTTCCTTTCACATACCTGTCAGGCAGGGTTCTTTTGCAGTGGTTGCAGTAAGTGACTTCAATCTCTTTTGTGTAAATCAGCCCTTTGTTTTTTAGAGTGTTAAAAATCAGGTCGCTGTAGTGCTGGTTTTCAGGCGAGTTTGTCGTGTAATAATTGTCAAAATCAATCAGAAAATTCCTAAAATCCCTTGTGTGGTCCTCAAAAACTTCTGCAATGAGCTGTTCAGGCTTTATCCCGAGCTGCGATGATTTTATCTCAATCGGAGCGCCGTGCGCATCATCAGCGCATACATAGACTGCGTCTTCTCCAATTAACTTTAGAAATCTTACAAATATGTCTGTCTGGATGTACTCAACAAGATGCCCAATATGGATAGGCCCGTTTGCATACGGTAGCGCGCTTGTTACAATTATCTTATTTTTACCGGGTTTTGTCATATGGTTTGTAGAATAAACCACTCTTTATAAATATTTATTAGGAGTTTTATGTTAGTTTAGTTCTTTAATAATTCTAAAATCCGCTCCGCACTAGATAGGCGGCCTTCATTTGGGCCGCATAAATAATACGTTTGATT
>DATDOM010000036.1:0-9023 GCA_035293285.1 Candidatus Nanoarchaeia archaeon
GAATAAGGATGTGCCATTGAACAGCCATCGCTGGTGTCTATTACAACAGATCCTGTCCTAAAGCCAACGGCATTGACATAAGTATCATTGAAAGTTTCAGTGAGCCCGTCGCGGTCAGTTATATTGACTCCATAGTTAAGCTCTATCTGAGTCCCATTGATGTTTCCAACTGCACCGCTTCCCATTACAGGAGATGTCCCGTTTGCTGAAACATTCATGCAGTACACATTTGACCAAGTCACGCTGCTGCCGTTGGAAGCATAAACCTCACCGCTTGGTGATGGCAGTGACCAGTCGTAGAAAGTAAAGTTGTTTGCGTCGTCCAGTGTTATTGTACCGCTTATGTTTCCAAAATAACCCTGCCAGGATTCTGTTACTCTCGTTGACGCAATTGTAAGGCCAGTCACGTTTCCTGCAAATGCCTGGACCGTTATAGGGTTTGAATTGTTCTGGTATCTTCCTGAGGAATCAACAGTTAGGCTTGTAGGTCCCTGAGGCTGTGAAGCTGCAGCAAAAATATAAGTAGCAAACAAAAAGAAGCTGACGACCGATGCTAACAGTGTAGCATATACTTTAATTGAACCTTGCCCATTTTTCACCTAAAACACCTCGAATCTATCCGGCCTAACGGATTTTATTATTTACTGATTATGTATATTAATCCATCATTTTTGTAGTTTTGTATACAAATTTGTATACTGATATATAAATCTTTCGTTTTTACTAAGTAGTCTTCAGAGAAGGAAATTTAATTTACAATATAGTAAATAACAGTTTTAATGTGTTAAAGCCAAAAATCAGGATAAAAACAACGAAAAAATTCACAAAATAAATTATTAATTTTCAGTTCATAATATTGTTGTCATAAAATTACAACAAAGTTATATATTCTAGTTAATTTAATCACTTATTGATGGTAAATGAAAAGAAAAAATCAGACAAGCCGGATTATGAAAATGCTCAAAAGGGCAGTTATGGGTATAGGGCTCATCGCTTTAGGCACTTGTTCTGGAATTTACCATTCAGATGATTAAAACAATACAAGGTGGGGAAAATGGACAAAACGAAAATTAGAAATGGAATTACTGGTGGTTTAACTGCCCTTGTTTTGGCTTTGTCAAGCGGAGGCTGCGGAGTAAAAGTGGAAAATCAAAATTCAGGTGATGTCAAAACTCCGGCTGTCCATTCTCACCAGAGTGAAGTCTATGCGCCAGGTTTGGACGAGTCCAAAGTGCTGGAAATGGAAAAGGATGGATCGAGTGTTTTCGTCAGACCCTATTCAGTTAGTATCAAGGGACTAAAGGAACATATTGGAGAGTATACCATTCTTCAAGAAGGGTTCAATCCAGAAATAAGAACTGATAGTTACCTAACAAAAAAACTTGGCCCACTTATTGACGGAAAGCCAGATGAAAAAAAATTATATCAGCCTTTGGCAATGAAAAGGGACAGTAATTTGGGATTGGACGTAAAAGTGCCAAGATTATATGCAGAAAGTAAAGATCAGGGTTTTAAAGTATTAAATCAGTATCCTGTGTACAGTAATGAAGCTGATACGCGCAGGGATATTGAGAGGGTGGAGAGAGTGCTGAGATATATGTGGGATGATTCATCCAAACCCAATATAAGATTGGTTCCAATAAAAATAACAGAAGAACTTATATCGGAATATGCAAACAAATAATGATTACTTAAGCGTCCTTGACTTTATGTCCTGGGACAAGGGCCTCTTTGCCATTTCAAAAAGGTAATCAAAGGACGCAATATTTGATTTTGCTATTTCATCGCTGGTAATGAGTATACAATAGTAGGGCTCTTTCCAGACAAAAATTCCTGTCTTGTCAGCCCATGTCCAGGTAGTTGTAGGGATTACAACATTTTCAGGCAGGTATCTGAATTCCTCATGTCCCCCAACAAAAAAATTTTCTTCCTTTCTTGCAAGAATCTTGCCCTTTATTTTTGCCTTCTCAGCCCTTTTTACAAAAATTGTATTTTCAAGCCTGAAAAGTCTGCTGGATTCCTCAACGCCTCCTACAAAATGATAGGGCTTTTTGTCCCTTAAAATCATCCTGAAAATTGAATTGATGCCTTCCCTTCCCTTGTAAATTTCCGCACTAGTATCTTTGACCCTTGTTTCCATCCTTGATTTAAGCTCAGGCATTATTGCAGCAAGCTTTTCCTGCTTTTCCTTTAAGTCATTAAGCAGCTTTTCGGGGTTTGAAGCATTAAAGTATTTCACGTTATTTTTTATTATAAATGACGCAATCCCCTTGTGAATCATCCGCTCAAGAATCTGATAAGTGTTAACCCTGCCTATTCCTGTCCTTTGGGCAATTTGAGAAGCCGTGCTTTCTCCCAGGTCAATAAGCGCGACATAGATATTCGCCTCATCTTTTGGGATTCCAAGCTCAAAAAGCTCTTTTTCGAGGGTGTTCATTTTCTCATTTGCAGCTTTATTCTTTAAAAGCTTTTTGCTTGTCGTAGGTTATTTACAACAATGAATAAGTAATCCCTTGCCCGGCTTGAAGTTTGCAGTTTAGCCTTAAAAAATCAAAATATATTTAATGGCAGGGAATTTCTAATTCATAAAATGAAACAGTATCTTGATGCGTTAAAATATGTCCTTGAAAATGGAACGGACCGGCAGGACAGGACAGGAGTAGGAACACGCGCAGTATTTGGAATGCAGATGCGATTTGACACGCAAAATGGATTTCCTGCAGTCACAACAAAAAAACTGCCGTGGAAAAGCACGGTTTCCGAGCTTTTATGGTTCATTGAAGGCTCAAATGATGAAAGGAGGCTTGCAGAGATTCTGCACGGTTCAAAAGATATTTCAAAAAAAACAATTTGGACCCAGAATGCAAATGCAGATTACTGGAAGCCAAAGGCAAAGTTTGAAGGGGATTTGGGAAGAATTTATGGAGTGCAGTGGAGAAAATGGAAAAACTTCGAAGGCAAGGAATTCGACCAGCTCAAAAATGCAGTTGAAATGATTAAAAAAGACCCGACAAGCAGGAGAATAATAGTAAATGCCTGGAACCCAGGCGAGCTTGACAAGATGGCATTGCCGCCATGCCACGCTTTCTTCCAATTTTTTGTAGCAAATGGAAAATTATCGCTTCAGATGTATCAGCGCTCCTGCGACATGTTTTTAGGAGTGCCATTTAACATAGCATCATATTCGCTATTATTGCACATGGTTGCACAAGTGACAAACCTAAAAGCAGGAGAATTTGTGCACACATTAGGAGACGCTCACATCTATACAAACCATTTTGAACAAGTCAAGGAGCAGTTATCAAGAAATCCTTACCAGTCGCCAAGCCTTTGGCTAAATCCGGAAGTAAAAGACATTGACTTGTTTAAAATGGAAGACATAAAGCTTGAAAATTACCAGTCTCATCCAGCAATAAAGGCCGAGATGGCTGTTTAGTTGTAGTCCGAATGGGATTTGCACCCGGCATTATACTCTAATTGAAATATAACTTAAAAATAGGCCTCGGGCTTTAGTTACCCGCGCCCGCATTGGCGCGGTATACATTGTAACGAACGTCAAAGTCAATGAATGTTCCGAGGCAAATTTTTATTACCGGCAAAAAATTTGCCGAAGCGTTACTATTGAAAATTTGCCGCACAAATTTTCCTGTTTGAATAATAAAAAACAAAAAAATCAGAAAGAAAATGCAAAAAATATCATTAATTGCAGCCATTGCAAAAAACAGGGTAATTGGAAGCGAAAACAAGCTGTTATGGAAATTGCCGGATGACATGAAGCGATTTAGGCAGCTTACTACAGGCCATTCTATTATAATGGGCAGAAAAACTTTTGAGTCCATAGGAAGGCCGCTTCCAAACAGGACAAATATAATAATAACAAGGGATAAAAAATTTATTGCACAAGGATGTAAAATAGCCTACTCCGTTGATGAAGCATTAAAAGTAGCAGGAGACGGTGAAGTTTTTGTAATAGGCGGCGCTGAAGTTTATTCTCTTTTTTTGCCAAAAGCGGACAAACTGTACCTTACATTGATTGACAAGGAATTTGAAGGCGATGCTTGTTTTCCTGAATACTCCAAATATAAGTGGAAAGAAGTTTTAAGGGAAGGGAAAAAAAGCGAAGAGTTTGATTATAGTTTTGTTGATTTGGAAAAGTAAAGGCATGGGTTTTCACATTTCTTATCAAAACAATCAGAATTTTAGAAAAACAATAATTTAATCATCTGTATTACAAATCCTATCATCCCGATAACAAGTATTCCAAGCCCGCTTACTTTCACAGTGGTCTTGAATTCACTTGTATTGGGCTTTTTGGTAATCTTCAAAACTCTTGAGCATTCAGAAATAAATGCCTTAAGCCTGTAAGTCCATGAAGGAGAAGTATTATTATCCATTTTAGTCCAGGAATTCTATTCCAAGGTGCTGCTCAATTTCCTTTCTCTTCTTGTCAACAGTCTTTTTGCTTGTGCCAAAAATCTGCGATGATTTTACGCCAGTGACTATGAGCATTACCCTGATTGTCCTTTCCATGTCCTTGTAAATCTGCGCGCCCCAGATGACTCTTGCATCCTCGTCAAGCTTTTCAGTTATTGTCTCAACAACTTTTCTTGCTTCATCAAGTGTCATGTCCTCGCCGCCGATTACGTTGATTAATGCGCCGTTTGCGCCTGAAATGTCAACGTCAAGCAGTGGATTGCTGATTGCCTTTTCTACAGCCTCTACAGCCCTGTTCTCTGAATCGCTTTCGCCGACTCCGATTAAAGCAACTCCTCCGCCTTTCATTACAGTCCTGATGTCTGCAAAATCAAGATTTACAAGCCCTGCCTTTGTCACAAGCTCTGCAATTCCCTTTACAGAATTTGTAAGAATTTCGTCAGCTACTTTAAATGCTGTGTGTAACGGCAAATCCGGCGCAAGCTCCAAAAGCTTGTCGTTTGGTATCACTATTAATGTATCAGTCAATTGTTCCATCTTTTCAAGTCCAACAACTGCGTTTTCATATCTTCTGTGTCCTTCCATTGCAAATGGCATTGTGACAACGCCTACAGTCAAGGCTCCAAGCTTTTTTGCAATCTCGCACACTACTGGAGCTGAACCTGTCCCTGTCCCGCCGCCAAGGCCGCATGTTACAAAAACCAAGTCGCAGTTCTGAAGCGCTTTTTTTATGTCAGCTTCATTTTCGCGCGCAGCTTCTTCCCCTAATCTTGGCTCAGAGCCGGCTCCAAGCCCCTTTGTTGCTTCGCGCCCTATCAGTATTTTTTTGTTGGATGTAGTATAAAGAAGGTCCTGAGCGTCTGTGTTGATTGCAATTGTGTCAACGCCGATAATCCCGACTTCAGTCATTCGGTTTATTGTGTTGTTTCCGCTGCCGCCGCATCCAATTACTTTTATTGTTGCCCTTTGTTTTGCGAGCAACTGTTCAAGCTCTGCGTCAATATTCTCAGTATCCTTGTCCCTTTTGATTTGTTTTCTGTCTATAGAAAGAAGTTTAGGATTGTCACTTTCCTCTGTGTTTTCTGTTGCCTGTCTTATAATGCTGTCCACTCAATCACCCTAAAAGCTTAGCTTTCCTACTAATATTTAAATTTATTTGTTATTATCCGCACTGAAAAGTTCTCACTTCGTTCGGGCTGCCATCGGCTCGCACTCTTCTATATTACCTTTAAGGCAAAAATTCACTTTGCAATCCTCTTTTTGCATAAACCATTTATCTAATGGTGCTCGCAAAGTTGATGGCGGCCTTCACTTTTCAGTGCCGCTTATAAGTATAGGACTATTCTTTCGTGTGAGCTTCAACAGAAAAGCTGACTGATTTTAGCTCAGGAATCACAGAAGTTACTTCCTTGTTGAACTCATCTTCAAGTTCTTTTGGAAGCTTTTGGTGTATTTTTACTGTGCCAATGTCGCCGTTTACTTCAACGTGCGCATGCCCAAGGTAAAGGTTTGCCAAAGAATTAAGCTTCTCCTTGCTGTCACTTACTATTTTATTGACTTTCACAGAGTAGACTACATCTTTTCCGGAAAGCGGATGGTTAAAGTCCACTAGGCATCGCCCTCCGCTGACTGTTTTTATCACTCCAAAATTCCCGTCAATGTTTAATGAAAGTCCTGGAATCGGATTGATTTTCTGCTGTAAAAACTTGTTTGTTGGAATCATCTGGATTAGCTTGCCGTCTTTTTTTCCAAAAGCTCTTTCAGCCTCAAGCTTGACTTCATAGCTCTTGCCGATTTCCTTGCCTATCAATGCTTCTTCCAAAGAAGGCATCATCATGTGCTTTCCAATGCAAACTATAATAGGAGAGTATTTCTCCCCTTTTTTGTATATTTTGTTTTCCTTTGCAACAGCCTCTACAGTAGTGTCAAAAATAGAATTGTCTTCCTGGATTCTCCCAGTGTATTCAAGCTCCACAAAATCATTCTTTTTTATTGCTGTCATCTTAATCAGAATAAAGTTTTGGGACTATTGGCAATTTATAAAGATTTCTAAAATTTTTTGCTGTGAACGTTTACCTCAAAAATGAACGGAAACTCAAAATTGTGTACTAAAGTCCTTCCATATAGAAACTTATAAATACTGGTTGGCACCATGCCCTAGTGAGGGGTGCGTATTATGAAATCATCAAAAAAACTACTTTTCATAACCTTAATTTTGTTAAGTTTATCTTTATACGGATGTTCCTCTTCTATATCTGGCTCAATAGACGTAACAAATAGCCGTCCTCTTGAATCGGGTGAGGCTCTTAACATGTACCTTAATTTAGAATACAAACCACCAGCTTTGTTTGGTGGTCCAGCACAGAAAGTTACGCTTGACTTTTCAACGGGAGAAGGTTTAGAGATACTAAAGGATGGTAAGGTAATCCAATCTGATGTTGTAGATAGCCTAACGGGAGCAACAAAGTTAGACTATCAAGTCAGGGCAAAAGTAATCAAATCGCAGCAGGTTATTGACAATGTGAAGGTTAGTGTAAGGGCTGATGATGGCGCAAGTTCAACTGTTCAAGGTCCGTCAATGACTATTGTTCCTAAAAGATAATAAGATTCATTTCATTTATTGGAATGGCAAAAAGAAGAAAAAAAGCTAAAAAAGATATTACAAAAAAATCTGCAAAAAAAATTACATTATTTCAGTTCTTGACGTTTGTCATTGCAGCAACAGTTGCTTTAATCGAGTTGAACAGATTTATAGCAACACAAAATCCAAGTCCACTAATCTATGTTTTTGCCAATGTTTTATTCTTTATTATACTTTTCATAGCTGCGCTATATTACAAAGTTTTTTATAATAGAAATGACGAGGAGGTTGAAAATGAATAAAAAAGGACAAACAGTCAAGCAATTGCTTTGGGCGGTTATAATACTGCTTGCTATATTGATTATATTATTCTTCTATTCACTGAATAGATAAACAATGTTATTAAAATGAGTAAAAGAATAACAACAATTATAGTTTGAGTTTTTATTATTGTTGAATCTCTTGCTAATTCTTGGGATTCGCTATTTTCTGCTATTTGCATAAATCTGCGGTCCCAGTCAACTCCTATTTATAGGTTTTGTCCTCGAGGAATTGACTATACAACTAATTAGGAAATGAAAGAAGAACAACATTTAAATATTCTTGTTGACAGTTCAAGATTATGATTGGTCAGTTTAGAAAATGTGTATTTTGTAAGAAAAAGTTCAGGTTAACATCCGATGACGGCTCTCTTTTTAGACCTTATAATTTTGTAGTTTTGATTAGTAAGGTAGATGGTGGGTATTCCTATGCTCATAAGACATGCCATGACATCTTTTTGAGAGCTAGGAATAGAGATGCGGTAACAGAATTTAAAGCAGGATTTGATGTTAAAAGCGGTCCGTTCTTATATGGGAAATTAAAATTTAACCAATAAGAAAACTCAAAATGTAACAATCCTTGAAATACAACTCAACATACCCATCTTTAACTGGGTGTTATAACTCCCTTGCTTTATGTCTTTGATGATGCTATCCCAATCATCACCGTAGATTTGTCCGAGCTTAACCATTTCAAGTGATGCCGTTTCAGTAAAACCCATTCTCTTCCAAAACTTTGATGTGTTAATAATTCGTTCTTCCATTTTACAATTTGACGAGGACAGAATGTCTATAAATATGTTTTCTTTTATATCGAATTTCCTTTAGAATCACACTTTGCTGGAAGCACTTCTTCTTTGCAAATCGCATCGTATTCTTGTTGAGTTGCTAACTTGCAGCACAATCTCACCTTACTTTGTTCAAAAACTGTTGGTGTTAGCCTCTCTATTTGTGGTTTATTGCTCTTTTCTGGTGTAAACCAATTAAACTCCTTATTAGAAGGTGTAAGAATTATTCTACAACTTACATCATTATCTTTGTTATCTACAAAATACTCAACCTGTGCAAGAGGGGGATTACCATATTTTGCTGGCAATTCTCTTGCATTTTTGCATTGGTTTTGCCAAACTGCATCGTCCATAGCATCCCATTGAACTTTGGTTATCAAAATGTCCCCTTCTGTCAAAGTTTGGCTGCATCCATATGGAAGCAGCAAACTGAGTGCTAAGAAGATTACTATTCTCTTTTTCATGCTTACTGCAATATCTTGAGTTACCTATATTTAAGGTTTACTATAATATTGCAGTATGTCAAAGCGCACTTCTCATGAAATAAAGAGAGAAATTCTTAAAATTTTGAAGAGTGGACAAGTGTATAGCTTTGCCGAATTAGAGCGCAAGATTAACACTGGCTTTCGTTCTGTCGTAACAAATTGCAAGGAATTAGAGAGCTTCGGTACAGTAACAATTCAAAAACTTAACAAAAATGAGTCAAATGGCAGACCATACTTTCAGGTTTCTATAACGAAAAATGGTTTGGATGTTTTGAAAAAATTATAGTGCTTCATTTACCTCGCAATTATTACTTGGGTTTCACAGATGTGTTGGCTCGCATACCTTTAATGGTTTTCAAAAATCGTGTGGCTCGCAGATGAGATGTGGGTTTCAACATTCCATTGGCTCGCATTT
>DATDOM010000037.1:0-34384 GCA_035293285.1 Candidatus Nanoarchaeia archaeon
CTTCATTTGGGCGAAAGTTAATATAAAATTGATTTCATCAGATCAAGCGGACATTTACCCGCAATGCAACGGGTTGTGCGTAATAAATGCGGCCCAATGCAGGCCGCCTATCTACCGCGGAGCATATTTTAAAAATTATTAAATATAAATAAACTAAACAATAAAACAAACTTATGTTCGAATGCAAGAAACACTACAAAGAAACTTATTTAAAATGCGACAATAACTAAATTTTATGGGCAAAGTAACAAGGACTGGAATTTCGTTTGACCCAAAGCTTTTGGAGCACTTTGACAAATTTATAAAACATCACGGATACACAAACCGCTCTGAGGCAATCAATGACATTGTGAGGGAGAAGCTGCACCATAAATCCATTGATTCAAAAGAAGCTGTGGGGATAATCAAGGTGACTTACGACCAGCGTGTTGGGCATTACCAGAAGAATGTTTCCAACATCCAGCACGACTACCATTGCCAGATTCTTTCTTCAACCAGAACTTATCTCGATCACCATACCTGCCTTGAGCTGATTGTTGTGAAGGGAAGCGGGGAAAGAATAAAAAAGCTGTTTGAAAAAATCAAGTCACTTGAAGGCATAAAAGACGGAAAGCTTATTTTTGAGTAATCAGTCTTGCTTTATATCTCCCTTTACAACCAATTCCCTTACGGAACTCACATACCTGTGCGCCTGATGAAGCGGCTCCGGCAGCTTATGCGGCGGCCTGATTGTTTTCTTTACAAGCTCAAAACTCGTTTTTAGGCTTATCCTGTGGCCGGGGCTTATGTACATCGGCTTTGCGTATTCCCTTGAAACATAAGACTTTGCAAGGGCTTCTTTTCCTTCATAAACTGTCCCGTCTTTTTCCTGCCCAAACATCATGCTTTTTGCAACTCCTATTGAAGGCACATCAAGCAAAACTCCCATATGGCACGCAAGCCCGCATCTTCTTGGATGCAAAATGCCGTTGCCGTCAAACATCATTAAATCCGGTTTTTGATTTAGTTTTGAAAATGCTTCTGAAATTGACGGCCCTTCCCTAAATGCCAAAAAGCCGCTGATGTAAGGGACTTTTGCTTTTTGCACAGCATAAACTTTTTCAATAATTTCGGACTTTTTTATGTCCCATATGACAATTGCAGAAATTGCGAGCTTTTCGTGATATGTTGAGTCAACTCCGCCGATAAAATTGGAGCTGTCAAAAGAATCCTTTAGGATGACTTTTTTTGCAATCCTTGATTGCTCCTCTTCCATCTTTTTTAAATCAAACATAACCTGGCTTTTTCAAAAGGTTTATTTAAAATTTGCTCTTTTTTTGCAAAATGTACAAAATAAAGCAGCTTGCAGAGGATTTTTTGGTTGAGGAGATTGCAACCCTTAAGACTGATGAAAAGGGGAGATACTCTTATTTTATTTTGGAAAAAACAAATTGCACTACAGTAAACGCGATTGAGGCTTTGGCCCAAAAAATTAACGTACCGATAAAAAACATAGGTTTTGCCGGCAACAAGGACAAGAACGCGATTACAAGGCAGTACATCTCCATTTTTCACGGCAGTAAATCAACTGAAAACATTCTGCTGAAAAACATTTCCCTGAAATACATCGGAAACGGCAATAACCCAATTTCACTCGGTGATTTGGAAAAAAACAAGTTTACAATAACAATCAGGAATATCTCAAAAACTGAAATTGACAGGCTTAAATTCTTTGAGAATAAAAATTCAGACATTCCAAACCTGTTTGGCCCGCAGCGGTTCAGTAAAAACAATGCAGAAGTCGGAAAATCCATAATAAAAAAGGATTTCAAGAAAGCAGCCGGGCTGATTTTGGAAAATGACGGGATTGTGGAGAAAACACTTAAAAATTACCTGTCAATCAACAAAAATGACTACATAGGCGCATTAAGGATAATTCCGCTAAAGACTAGAAAAATCTACGTTCACGCTTACCAATCCTATTTGTTTAACGAGATTGCAAAAAAATATCTTGATCCAAAAAACAAAAAACAAAAAATGAAAATCCCAATAATAGGCTTTGATTTTGAAATCGAAAAAATCGCTGAGAAACACCTGAGAAACGCAGTTGAACAGCTAGTTAAGGAAGAAAAAATAAGCCCAAGGGACTTCATAATCCCCCAGATGCCTGAGCTGACCTCGGAAGGCACCGAAAGGGACCTGTTTTTTGAACTAAATGATTTAAGGGTTATTGAAGTTTCAGATGACGAACTAAATGAAGAAATGAAAAAAACAAAAGTTGAGTTTACGCTCCCAAAAAGCTGCTATGCGACTGTCGCGATAAAATTCATTTTTTCTTAGAAGACAAATACTCTTTGTAATTTTTATTGCATTCTTTCCTCCAATCTGAGTACTGTTTGATGCCTAAAACAGGCTCCACTTCCAGATTTCTGCAGACTTCCTCATATTCCTTCAGGAAAGCAATATGGTTTAAGGCAGATAAACGCGCCAAAGTTGAATATATAATCTTGTCAGTTTCAAAACTTTTAATAAAGCAAAAGTCAAACATTTTTTTGGGATAATATTTTTTTATTTCTGATATTGGGTACTCTTTTTTTCCAAATAACACAAACCTTGGCAATATCAAAACCATGTCCCCCTTACCGCAATCCTCAAGTTTGCTTACAACAATCATTGCAGTCATGACTGAGCCGAGTTCATATGGCAACCTGGTAAGCGCTTTTACAATTGTTTTCCTGACTTCTTTCTTTTCAAATTGTTTGGAAAGTTTTTCATAAAATTCAAGAGCTTGCAGAAAAATCCAATAAGAAGAAAATATTTTTCTTGTTGTTTTCATTAAGTTTCCAAATTCTGCAGGCCCTTCACTTATAGTTCTCTCCATAAATGAAACTCCAAAATTCAGATTAGGGGGGATTTTGCCTTGTTTTACCAAAGCATTCATACTTTTCATAGCATTTTCAACTTTGTCAAAATTGGCTATTCTAAGATGGTGCAGGAATTCATGGTACATTGTACCATAAACATTGGCTATCCCTGATTTTAATAGGTAATACAGCAAGAATTCTAAATTTATTTCAATGAAAGAATTATTTACGGAAGATTTTTCTTTAATATATCTTGCAATGGGTTTGTTTAAGTCTTTGTGAAAATCCGCTTTCCTTATTAAAATTAGGGAAATATTCAACTCAAGTCTTTCAGAAACTATTAGCTCTGGATGGCTCCTGAGTATTCCTGTTGCTAAACGTTCCGTTACAATCTTTCCGTATTCAAACAATCGGTCAATATCTCCGGCTGAATAGGAGTAAGCCATCTCGCGTATATTTGGAGACGTTTTACTTCTTAAACTATCCCTGATTAGCAATTTCATTTCCATATCTGAGAATAAAACAAGCTCGGAAAAAGATTCAACACCTTTTTTGAAATCTATGGTTATTTCGACATCCTTTCCATTAATTATCATAAAATAACTTTGAAATTAGCTCTATATAAACCTAACTAGAATTCCTATTCTACTTCTTTCTTTTCCTTTACCCTGCCTTCAATCTCCCTGACAATTGAATTAAAAACTTCCTTTGGCTTTGGAAGGGCGTTAATGTCAACAAGCAGCTTTTTTTTCTTAAAATACTCAATGAGCGGCTCAGTCTCGCTTTGGTAAACATGGATTCTTTTTTTGACAGTTTCTGGCTCATCATCTTTTCTCTGCACAAGCTCGGAATTACATTTGTCGCAGAGATTTTTTTTCTTTGGCTTCATTGTAATAAGATTGTAAGGAGTTGCGCATTTTGAGCACATCCTTCTTGCACTAAGCCTTTCAACAATTGCCTCTTCAGGAGCCGAAAGGTTGATTACAAGGCTAATGTTTTTTTTTAGCTTCCACAGCACATTTTCAAGAAATACTGCCTGGTCTGTTGTTCTTGGATATCCATCAAGAAAAAATCCTTTTTTGTACTGCTCTTCTTTGAGGGCTTTTTCTATGACCTTGTTCACGACGCTGTCAGGCACCAAAAGCCCTTTTTCAACATATTGTATCAATTCGCTGTTTCCGCTTTTTATTTCATTCCGGAAAATATCTCCTGTGGAGATGTGAGGAATCTTGTATTTTTTTGAAAGCGAGTCCGACTGTGTTCCTTTTCCTACGCCCGGAGGGCCAAAAACAACTATCTGCATTTAATTCACCCAAGATACCCGAGAATTTCCTTTGTGTCAATCTCTGTCTGCCACGCATCCTTCATTTTCTTGACATTAGCCAAAAACTCCCTCTTAAGGTCTTTCCATTCGCCGTAAAAAGAGCTTATGAATTCTGCTTCCTCTTTTTCATTTTTTGACAAAAGAACCTCGACAGACCTCCTGTTCAAAAACATGAACCTCCGGAAAAGATCATAAGCCTTTGCTTTTTCATAATCCTCAAAGTGCCGAGTCTCGTGCATCGCGTGGAGATTTGAAGAATCCGGGGAAAGTATGTCACCAAGGACACTTGTGCAGAACTCCATCTTCTCATTAATCCTTCTTATCACGGCCCTTAAAAGAAAATTAGTCTCTGCCAAGTCGCTTATTTCAAAATCGGAATCCATATCCTTGAAATCAGGAATCTGGTGCTTTTTCCTTAGTTCATTGTACTGTTTTTCAGTTTCTTCAGACATTCACAGTTAAACAAGCAGGCAATATTTAAATTTATTGAAAAAGGGTAAGTATTGAAAAGTTGAAGGCTGCCATCAAAATGTGAGCACCTTTAAAAAAATGGTTTATGGAAAAAGGAAATTGCAATGGGAATTTTTCCCTTAAAGGAATAATAGGGGAGTGCGAACTGATGGCAGCCCGAAGCGAAGCTGAGGACTTTTCAATACTGTTGAAATTAATTTTGAATAAACCTTATAAATCGGTCTTGTTAGCTCAAGTTTATGCCACCGTCGCATAACCTGGCAGTGCGGCGGTCTCGAAACGGGGGACTTCGTGAAACGAACGTCGCCCATAATGTCAACGGGAATATGCCGTTGCGAGGCAACCGCTTTCCGAAAGGATTTCTCGGTTCAAATCCGGGCGGTGGCGTTTATTTAAAGAATTAGTGAAAACTTTGTGCTGTTAATTGATGTTAGTTCCATCATAATCTGGTGAGTATATAAAACAACAATACTACGGCCAATATTACGGCAATCAGCACATCAATTAGCAACGTCTTGATTAGTGAAGATTTCCCTGGATTTTTTTCATAAACTACATTATCTTTGCCGGAAAAATAATTCTTATTCACATAAATCTCAAATGACAAGATTGAAAATACCACTATAGCAAGAATATGTCCGATAAGACTCCCCTCCTTTGTAATGGGGTCATTAGGACTAAGATAAACCACTGCTAAATTGATAATCGAGCTTAAAACTTGAACTAATCCTACAACTATTAAACTTCCAGCCCATGCCCACTTTTCATGATTAAAAGCTCCATAAATCAATGCAGATGCCACAATGAGCTTAATAGATTGAAAAATTATGGATGTGATTCCTTCCATCTGCAATCCAAAAAAAACAATTTTAGAATTAAAACCAATTAGAGTATCTAACACCCATAAGATAAGAATCAATTTTACAGCAATAAGCTTGGTGTGTATTATTACTTTATTGCCACTATTCGTATCCATTACATCATTATTTTTTTTTACCTTTATTTAAATTTAACTATTTTTTATGAATTTCGATTTAAAAAATGAAAAAACAAAACTATAAATATCAAGTGGCCAATTCTAAAAATATGAAAACAATTTCTTTATGTATGATAACAAAGAACGAGGAAAAATACCTCGAAAGCTGCCTTAAATCTGTTCAAGGGATTGTGGACGAAATAATTATTGCAGACACCGGTAGCACAGACAACACAAAGGAAGTTGCTGCAAAATTCGGCGCAAAAGTCTGGGGGATAAAGTGGTCAGATGATTTTAGTGCTGCAAGAAATGAGTCGCTTAAGCAGGCAACTAAAGACTGGATTCTGGTTCTTGATGCTGACGAAATGCTTGATGAAAAAGGCCGCATAGAAATCAAAAAGCTGGTTGAAAGCCCGCTTGGATTTTATGGATTTTCGCTTGAGCAGAGGTCTTACCTTGCAAATCCTTCAAAAGGCGCCATAAAAAATGATTCTGATTTTGAAGAGGTCAAAAAGTACCAATTTTACATCTCCAACTTTCTTGTCAGGCTTTTTAAAAACAATAGCGGCATTGCTTTTAGAAACAGGGTACACGAGCTTGTTGAGGACTCTCTGAAGGAAAAAGACCTCAAGTCAAAGAAATCAGGAGTTATAATCCACCACCTTGGCTCTCTAAACCCAAAGGAGCAACAGGAGCAAAAATACCAAGCATATCAAAAAATAATCCTAAAGCAGCTCGAGGATGATTCAAATAGCCCAAGATACAATTACCAGGCTGCAAGAATGTACCTTGGAATCAAAAATTACACAAAAGCGCTTGAGTATTTTGGAAAAACTGCAAAGCTTGACCCTAAATATAAGCTTGTTTATTCCGAGATTGCAAAAATCCATCTTTTGATGGATGATAAAAACCGCGCAATAGAATTCTTCAAAAAAAGCCAAAAAGAAAATCCGGAAGACCCAAGCACTGCAAATAATCTTGCAGTTGTCTATATGTCGATGGGGAAATTCGGGCGGGCAAAAGAACTTCTTGAAGACGCAATCAAAAAAACTCCAGATAATAAACCATTAAAATACAATTACTCGCAGTGCCTTAAGAATTTAGGAAAATAAAGAAAAAAGTCATCTCCACTTTATAGAGCAGCCGACTGCAGGCGTCAGTTCAAATGAAACTTTTCTCTTATGCAAAAGAGCATCAACTGCGTTTCTTAGGTCCTCAACCTTCACAGCTTTTTCATCCTTATAGTTGTCGTCTATTCTTCCGTGGTACCTTAATTTTCTTTCGCCGTCAAATACAAAACATTCAGGCGTGCACTGCGCGCCATAAGCATTAGCCGCAGACTGGTCTTCATCCCTCAAGTAAACAAAATTCAGTTTTTTTTCCTTTGACATTTCAATCATTTTTTCAAAACTGTCGTCGGGATAGTTTACCTGGTCGTTTGAGTTTATCCCTATTACCTCAAGGCCTTTTATTCCAAACTCGCTCTGTATTGCCTTTATCCTTTCAATGTAGGCCATCACGTAGGGGCAGTGGTTGCACATGAAAACCACAACTAACGCGCTTTTTCCTTTAAACTCGTGAAGCGAGTATGACTTGCCGTCGACTCCCGGCAATTTGAAATCAGGCGCTTTGTCGCTGATTTTCAGCTTAAGATTGGACGTGTTCATTTCCATAATTATCACCAAAACCGGAATATCAGATTCAAATTTAAGTTTTTTGGTTAAAAAAATGGCGGTGAGGAGATTTGAACTCCCGACGGACACCTTTCGACGGCAAGGCCTAGAAAGGCCAGCAAAACTTGTTTTGCGCTGCCTTATGAGAGTGTCACTCTGCCAGGCTGAGTTACACCGCCATTGGCACAAAGGATAAGAATTCGTTTTATAAACGTTACTGATTAATTCTCAAAGAAATTTCTTGATTTTTTCTGCGTATTCGCTTATCTCGTTATCGTCATACTTGAGATGGCTCCACTTTATCCTTAGCCTGTCTTTGTTGAACCTTGGAATGACGTGGATATGCGCGTGGTTTACAAGCTGCCCTGCCTCTTTTCCGTTGTTCATCACAAGATTAAATGATGCATTTCCAAAGCTTAAAGACAAAGCTGATGCAACCTTTTTTGCGGCCTTGAAGGTCGACACCAAATGTTCGTCATCCATCTCAGAAAGGTTTGAAACGTGCTCTTTTGGAACGATAAGGCAATGGCCCTTGTTTGCAGGCATTATGTCAAGAAAGCTGATGACGTGGTCATCCTCATAAATCTTTGAAGAAGGGATTTGTCCTCCGACAATCTTGCAAAAAATACATTCATCCATTTTCAATAACAACATGCTCTAATCTGTCTTTTTCCACGTCGAGAAGTGCTATGGTATACGGGCTAATTCTGAAAAGTGCGCCTGGATTAATCACTCTTGTGTTGCCAATCTTCTCGTCTCTTTTTATGTGAGTATGGCCTGTTAAGACGTAGTCATATATATTGCTTTTGATGGCATCGTCAAGCTTTCCCCTTACAGTCCCATGATAAGCATAAAATTTCTTGTTTTTGTATTCAAATTCTTTTTCCTCGGTAACAGGCTCAAATCCGAGAGACTTTGCCACAATATTAAGGCCGGCAACTTCGCCGTCATTATTGCCGAGCACAAACCTCATTTTTAGCTCCTTGAAATGCTCAAGCATCGGCGGGCTTATTATGTCGCCGCAGTGCACAACAAAATCAACTTTTTTGCCCCTGAAAACCTTCACAGCTT
This sequence comes from Candidatus Nanoarchaeia archaeon, assembly GCA_035293285.1. GTDB lineage: Archaea > Nanobdellota > Nanobdellia > Woesearchaeales > GW2011-AR4. The sequence goes on from DATDOM010000037.1 coordinate 8,359, forward strand.
TCTTTATGGCTTCTTCATTTTCGTGGGTGTCTGAGATTATTCCTATCATTCTCTTCAGTCTTTATTTTCTTTTTAAAAAAGTTTAGTCCTTTTTGTTGCACATTTGAAGGGTATAAAATTAAAAAAATGGACTGGCCGAGATTTGAACTCGGAGCCTATTGGGCCTTGTTGTCAAGGTCACCCATGCCATGGGCGCGTTATGCCGGGTTTAACTACCAGCCCATCCAGCCTTTGCCTTAAGTGGTTTTACCAAATTTATAAATCTATCAGTATATTCGGAAAAAACATACACATTATACACTGGTTTTTCATTTCTGCCTTTTCTTTTATTGACATAAACTCCATTTTTTATCTCAAGCTCATCTAAAATTTTACATAACTGTTTCGATAATTTTTCCGAAGTAGTGTAAAAAGCAATTCTACATTTTTTAGTTTGTTTTAAACGGTAGATATTTCCATCGGTATCTAAAAATCCTTTTAAGAAGCCTATTTTGAATTCTCTAGGAAAATTCATAGACTTTAACCTTACAGTGCAGTGTTTAATCTGAGGTTTGTAGTCCAGATAATTCTTGAAAAAATAGTAGATTTCTTTAGAGTGTGTTCTTAGCCTATACCTTCCAAGAGTTTCTTCCCTAAACATGAATTTTTTCTTGAAAAACCCTTCAAAAAGAGATTTTACATAAACAGCATAATTGTAATTATGGCCTCCAAAATGAACATTATTTTCATAATGACCTGCTTTTGGCTCATAATACTGGCTGCCATCGCCTGCAAATATACCTGCGATTTCTCCTTCTTTTTTTGAAAATTTAGGAGTTATATTCAATTTGTAAACTGTTCCAATTTTATGCATTTTTATGACCTCCGAAGCTTTTATTTTTCTTTAAAACTTCGGAGTAAGGCGAAAAAGAGAACTTTAAGCGAAACTGCGTAAAAGGATTTTGCTGATAAGCAAAAGACTTGATTTGGCAGTTTTGCGTGTTCTCTTTTTTAGAATTAATAACTGGATATTTAAATATTCTAACCACAAATGTCCAGTGTCGTGGGCGCGTTATGTTTCCCAACTGGGGCTTTACGCCCCGAATTTTGGTTAAGCTTTTTGCCTGCCAAAAAGGTTACCGGGTTTAACTACCAGCCCATCCAATCACACAATTAGTCACTTTACAAAGTTTATAAATTTATGCGGACATTTACGATTTGAACGTCTGCATTTATCATTCGTCCATATTTTGCCCGTTTAAGTAAATGCAATGTTTCGAGGCAAATTTTAGTGCTAGTCAAAATTTGCCGAGTGTAACCATTGTCGTTAAACGACCAATTAAATTTAAAAAAATAGCCTAATTGGTTTACTCTACTAAAAATTTCGAGAAATAATTACCAATCAATTCTTTGCAGCAAGCTTTATGTCTTCTTCATGCACTGTTTTTCTGCCCGTGTGCTTTGAAATCTCCGCTGCCCTTGTTGAAATATTTAATGCAATCTGCGTGAGCACTTGCGTCAGCTCGTTAACCCCGTCAGAAGAAACTCGTTTTGCGCCCGCCTTGAGCAAAAGCCTTTCAACTGCCGCCTTTGGAATAGTAGTTCCTTTTCTCCCCATAAAACCCCGATAAATGAGGGGAAATTAAATCAACCCCTTAGTCTTTGTGATTAAGATTTTCAAAGTTCAAGTTGTTTATATAATTTTCTGTTTTGGAAAATTATTATAGTTAGGCCGCTCGATATCCCTTAAATCTCTTATATAGTTAGGCCTCGCCATTAGCTCGGCATACATTGGTCATCCAGTCCGCACATTCGCCTGCAATTGGGCGAAAGTTGCCGTTTTTCTTTTTAGAAATTCACTCAGGGAAGAAATTGCCCTAAATGCAAAGGGCTGTGAAGGATAAATGCGGCCCTAATGAAGGCCGCCTCTCTATCGCGGAGCGTATTTTTAGTTGAAGTAAGGGCAAATCAAATTTTTAAGCAAAGTTTTTAAAGCTCTTTCAAACCTTTACAAAGACTAAAGCGCGGGGGTAGCGAAGTCTGGTCAAACGCGCAGGACTTAAGATAGACACCTATCTGTAAATAGGCAATCCTGTCTCTTAGTGAGTCCGAGGGTTCAAATCCCTTCCCCCGCATTCATTTTTTCAAGTCCATTGAAAATGGCACTTGATTCCGCACTCAACCGGCGGAACAGTTGGTTTATATCCCTTCCCCCGCATCAACTTCTTCAAGAATAAGTTTAAATACTAATTAATCTCACCCGTGCGTATGAAAGTAAAAGACTTAAAGGCAAAAATGGGAAATGTTGACATCATAATTGACGTAATAGACATTGCAGAGCCGCGTGAATTCCAGAAATTTGGAAAGCCTGGACGAGTTGCAAACGCAATCGCAAAGGACGAGACTGGAGACGTCAAGCTGACTTTATGGAACGACGACATTGAAAAAGTCAAGGCAGGAGATAAAATACATATCACAAACGGCTATGTCAATGAATGGCAGGGAGAGCTTCAGCTTGGCACAGGAAGGATGGGCAAGATGGAGATTGTCGGAAAAGCGGACGCTTCTGTAGCAAAAAAAGAAGAGCCTGTAGCTTCAGAGCCTGAGCAGGACATAAGTGTCGAGGAAGAAGATATTGAAGATTTAAGCGGTGATGACGAAGAAATCTAAATTACTTCTTATTTTTTATTAATTCTTTTGCCCTTTTAAGTTTTGAATGATTTGAGAATCCGATTTCGCTTAGCCAAAGTCCTAAATTTTTGTAACCATTCAAAGGAACTTTATAAGAGCTGATTGAGCTATTTTTAGATTTGTATTTCCATAGATTTGCAACTCGAAAACCTCGTTTTATAAGAATCATTCTTATTTGCTCTGCTAATTTGATGCTCGAAGTAGTAATTTCAATTGAAGGGTATTGAATACTCCCTTTTTTATCTGCTCCGAATACAGACCCATCTGTGTCAACAATTCCTCTCAAAGTATGTTTTGCTAAATTCCAATTGCAAATTATCTGAGCTGGAATAACCACTTTCTCGCACTTACCTTTACCAATTGGCAAATTGTATTTTTGAGTCAACTCAACAAATAACTCTTTACAGCCAAAAGTTATTCTTAAACCCCTAAACCTATGAACAATTCTGACTTCTTTACTACAAACTGACTTAATTAAACCTTTAACATATTCAAAGTATTCTTTATCTTTTATAGGGTCACCTACAATTCCGATGTTATAATGGCCAAATTTACCATCCAGAAATCCATCTCCAATAATTATACCTATCAACTCTGCCAACTTTTCATCTAGTTTTATCATTTTCTTAACCTCCAAACCTTTATCTCTTTAAGGCTTTGGAGTTATTTTTAAAGAGAATTTTAAGCGAAACTGAGTAAAAGGATTTTGCTAACCAGCAAAAGACTTAATTTGGCAGTTTTGCGTGTTCTCTTTTTAAGAAGAAGTAGTCTTAAGTTTAAATATTCTAGATCTAAGTGTCCAGTGCTCGACCGAAAGCATTTTAAATAAAACTAAAAGACTAAATATTACGGGGCAGTAGCTCAGCCTGGGTACGAAACCTGGCTTAGCCGGACTTTCTTCAGGAAAGAGCACACAATTCTTCAAGGAATTGGCTTAAACGGCTGAAGACGGTATTTTGAGCCGTAAAAGGCAATGAAATGTTTGATACCGTGGTGTCGAGGATTCAAATTCCTCCTGCCCCACTTAATTATTCTTTTTCTGAAAGCAAAAATATTTATACACAAAATTCAGGGAATTTGAAATGGCGACTGTACTTGTTGTAATTCTCATGGCACTGGTCTTTGCCTATTTTTTTGCAGAAATCCTCAGGTATTTCAGTGTTCCAAGAGTCGTCGGCCACATAATTGCCGGGATTGCGCTTGGCATACCTATTGTAAGAAATCTGATTTTGACAAAGGAGTCGATTGGAGTGCTGAGTTTTCTTTCAAATATAGGCATCATCCTCATGTTTTTCTTCATAGGCCTTGAAATAAACTTGACAAAATCAAGGAAAAACTTCAGGGAGTCATCTTTTGTTTCAATATCCAACACGATAATCCCACTTGTTTTGGGATTTTTTGCCGGAAAATTCATCTTCGGGTTTGAAACAGGAGCTTCCCTGATTATTGGAATCTCGCTCGCCGTAAGCTCACAGGCTATTTCCCTTGACATACTTGAAGAGCTTAATCTTTTGAAAAGCAGGATTGGCAACCTCATAATCTCCATAGGCGCTGTTGACGATGTTTTTGAGCTTTTTCTTGTGAGCATAATCCTTATTATGTTTAGTTCAGTTACTGGCATCCAGAGCATCCAGAAATTCATCCTTGACATGGTAGGATTTTTTCTCTTGGTAGTTCTTTTTAGGGTAACCCTCATACCCCTCGCAATACAGATTTTTGAGCGCGACAAGTCTCAGGCGAATCTCTTCATGGGCTCGCTAATAATTGTTCTTGTAATGGCATCAATAGCCGAGCTTTTCGGAGTTGGTTCGCTTATTGGCGCACTGATTGCAGGCGTTCTTGTAAGGCAGACATTGCTGACCGGCGCAGACCACAAGCCGTGGCGAAAAAACGAGCTGTCCCATTCAATCCACATCATATCTTTTGGATTCCTGATTCCAATCTTTTTTGTCAATGTAGGGTTAAGCATGAAGCCGGAATTGCTTTCTTCAAATCTTTTTCTCATCCTTACGATGCTAATAATAGGCCTTTTTGGAATAATAGGCGGCACTGTCATAGGGGTCATGCTGAGCAAAGGCAGTTTTTCAGAAGGGCTTACAATAGGCTGGGGCCTGGCGCCAAAAGGAGATGTAGAGATTGTCATTGCAACGCTTGCGTTAGGCACAGGCATCATAAACCAGGTAATATTCACTGCAATAATCTCTGTGTCAATAATCTGCACGCTAATTGCCCCGATTGTATTCAAGAGAATGATAAAAAGGCACTCTGAACTTGTAACGGATGGATAAATATTTATACCATTAGTGCTAAGTTGTGTTAAAAAGGGTGGCATAATGGCTTTTGACTACAAAAATCTCATTTCTCATATTGACTTAGACCGAAACCTCGGCTCAATCCAGTTTTTTGAGTTTCTAGGAATTGAAGATGAAAAAATGCAGGAGTTCCGAAAGGACGTTGAAAGCAGCAACGATTCAATAGAAACCCACCTGATAAAATCAGTTTCCTACAAGGAGGCGCTTGCACTTAAACTAAAGAAAAGCGGCACCATGTTCACAGAAACCTGGCGCGAGTTTTTGGTCGAAGAGCAAAAGACATTTGGCGGTAGCAAGATATTTTACATAAACGATGACTGCTCAAGAATTCTGCTTCTTTCAGTGCCAAACGAAATCAAGAACAAGCTTAACATGGTGATAACAAGGGTCAACAAGATAAACGAGAAAATCAACAGGATAAACTCAAAAATAAGAAAAGACAACATTGAAGTCTACACTGAAAGGATAAAAAGCAAGGACCCTCTGAATGAAAAAGATGACATAATAAATTTTATCAACCAGAATCTAAGGGTTTAGTCTCCTATACTATTTAGCTTTTATCCTACTTGGTCATTGATCTAGAGAAATTTTCTTTGAGGTATAAAAATCAAATAATCTGGCAGGGAAATGGGTTCATTTTTTGTATAATAATTTGTAATTTTTAGATAATGCATCTTTCTTAAATTATTAAGATTAATTCCATTTGATTTTGCAATTTCCCTACATTCTTCATAATAGTCACCTTTTACTTTGATTATTGAAGGCTTTATTAAATCTACAGAGACATACTTGCCCGGAAATTCACTTCTCATCTCATCCGCAATTCCATCCTCTTTTTCATCATTAAAGTCATTATGAGCAGTTCCTCCATACAGAATTAATCTTTTTCCTGATTTCACGTCAATTCTGACCATCTGTAAATAAGATTTTACTAAAGTTGCAACTTGAACGTCTTCGATATTAATTGTACGCACCCTCCTAATACTCCCAGAAGGATTACCTGATTTTGGTCTTGCTTTTTCAATAGCGTCCATCATCACTTTGTTAGGCGGCATTAATCCCCTAACTTCATAGCCCAAATACACCCCTTCTTTGGCCAAGCGGACAGTACCTCTTGGATCCAGATGCTCCATTGTATCCGGTAAAATTTCTTCGTATAGGATTGGAGTGTTATTCTTAGTTATTAATCCGTTTTGGTCAAATTTTTTTAACTCATCAAGAGGAATAAAAACACTTCCATCAGGAAAGACCTCTACAACCATATTTTCAGCTCTTATTGAATCATAGGGTCTTTGTACAATATTTGGGTCTCTGAACTTTGGCAGTAGAAAATCAACAAAATCTTCAAGAGTTGACGGGCCTTTCAAATTTTTTGTTGGGTGGAATTCTCCAAAATGCACTATATCATATTCGGATAATTCTCTAACGAGGTTATTAATTAGTTGATTTGTATATGATTTCTTTGTCCTGGATTGAGCAAACGCAATATCTGAAATTATTTCCAGAGCAGGATACATTAATACCAACCCCATAAAATCTCTTCTATTCATATAATCAGGTTGCCGTGGCGATTTTTAAATCTATCTATTATTGCTACTAGTAAATAGTAATTTTTAGATTCTAAGAATAATCAGAGCTCTGTTGAAATCAAATCATTTCTCTCAGTCTTTTTACAAACTCGTCAAAATCTTCTTTTGCGACGTTTAGTCCGCATGCGTGCTCGTGGCCCCCTCCATATCCGGAAAGGCCGATAAGTGCTTTTTCAACAAGCGGAGGAAGTATTACTTCTGTCGAGCGCAGGCTGCATTTCATCTGACCGCTTCTCTCGCGTCCTATCAGGATTATTTTTTCAGGATTTCTGTAAATTGCCTCGTTTCCCAAGTCGCTTGTGAAGCTTGTGCTGTCATCCCTGTAAATGTAAACAGCAAGCTTTTCATCTGATTTTTTGAGAACTGAAAGCACCTCTTTTTGAAGCGGCAAAAACATCTTGTTGATTTCATTGAACCTTTTATTTATGAACTTGCCCTGGCTTGTTTCGTTATTTAGGATTTCATAAGGGCTTTCGATTCTTGTGAGAGTTTTTATTGATTTCATCACGTCAGTTGTCCTTCCCTTTAGCACAAATGAAAAAATCCTTATCAGATCTCCAAGCTTTGTATTATAAATTATGTCGCCTGGCGACTTAAAATCATAATCGACAAGGTCCGGATATTCTTTTTTGAATTCTTCAATAAACGGCGGCAGGAACCAGTCTGCAACGCATCCAAGGGCAGCAATCCACTTGTCCTGCTTTAAAACCTGGTAGCACAGGTAAGATGTCGGATGATTGTCTTTTTGATTTGAAACTCTTGGGTTAAAGTAGTGGACTTTATGTCTTTCAAAAGGTCCGTGGTGGTCAATCCATACAACAGGAACTTTCACTTCGTCCAGAAAATCCTGCTCAACAATTGCCATGTCAAGAATGAAAATCTTGTCAGGATTATACTCCTCAACTTTTTTAAGAAAAAAAGAATCAACCTTTGGAGTAGTTTTTACAATGCTTCCTTTGCCTTCTTTTTTGTACCGGTAAAACTGCAGAAATGAGCAAAGGCCGTCCTGGTCATCGTCAAAAAAGAACAACGGATTCTTGCAGTTGTCCAAATGGTCCTTGATTTGTATTAATTGTTTTTCTGATAATGCCATCTGGCAGAATATTTGATTTGATTATATAATGGTTTTTGTTTTTATGCAGCATTGAAAAGTTGAAGGCTGCCATCAATATGCGAGCACCTTTAAAAAAATGGTATGTGGAAAAAGGAAATTGCAGGGACGTGAGCGAGCAAGAGGCGAGCTCTTGCAAGTCCCAGAATTTTTCCCTTAAAAGAACAACAAAAAAGTGCGAGCCGATGGCAGCCCGAACAAAGTGAGAACTTTTCAATGCTGCCGGTTTTGATAAAACAAAAATTTAAATTGAATCTTTACTTATCATTTCTTATGCAAGTACCATTCAAACAGCATAAAGGATATGACCCATTAGGCGACTGCGGAAAAGGGAAATGTCCGGTTTGCGCAAGAAACAATGCAGCTTTTCGGACAAAACAGAGTTTTGACAAAGAGAATTTTACAAGCGATGCAGTTGCTCCTTTTGTTGGCAGGTTTGGATACCCAAATATTAATGTAGGCATACTTGCGCCGCCAGAGTATTCAAAAGAATCATGGATGTATGATGCGCCAAAATACTGGTCTTCAAATAATTATGAAATCCCAAGAATTGTGGACTTTCGCTCTTCCTTACTGAACTCAAGGGACAATCTTAACATAAAAAAACAGGCAAAGCTTCTTGAAATTTCGCAGGATATTGCAATGTCTTCTGCTCCGGTGGATATTGATGTCGAGCTTAAGGAAAAGCCAAAATTCAGATTAAACACTGATTCAGGAATGGCGCCGACAGGGCCAAATGCAAAGCTCAAAAAAGCAACCCTGACCCAAAATCCGAAAATACACACAAAAGTCTACAAGGTCTTTAGCGACATTGACCTAAAAGCAGCTGATGCAATTAATTACCTTTACGAAAACAATTTTGAGGAAAATTTTCTCACAAGAATCCTCAGCGTCGGAACAATTGGCCTGAAAAAAGACCGAAAGCTAGTTCCAACGAGATGGTCAATCACAGCAACAGATGACACAATCGGAAAAAGCCTGATAAGTGAAGTAAAAGACTTTGACGAGATAAATTCAAGCCATTCTTTTTTTGGAAACTATCTTGGGAATTACTATCTTATCTTGATGTTTCCAGGAGTCTGGTCTTACGAGCTTTTTGAATCTTATGTCCCGAAGCATTGGAACTTTTCAAACGAGTTGAGATTTATGACTGATTATGAAAATTACGGCGGAAGGAAAAATTACGCAGACAATACTGCCGGAGGCTATTACACTGTAAGGCTTGCAATCCTTGAAAAGCTAAAGCAGATGAAGCGCCAGGCATCTGTTCTTGCCTTAAGGTTTATTACAGATGATTACTCAATGCCTCTTGGAGTCTGGGTTACACGCGAAGCTGCAAGGAAGTCGCTGAGCGGAAACGGAATAGAATTCTCATCAAAAGAGCTTGCAATGGAATATTCAAGAAAGCTTGCAAAGAAAAAGTTCAACTGCGATGCAAACTATCTCCTAAGACAAAGCATACTTCTAAAGGAAATTAAAGAGCAGAAAAAACTAATGGAATTTGCTTAATGCCTTAATCAATGGTCTGAGCAGTCCCACTTAAAGCCGCAGTTGTCACATATTATCTTGCAGTGCCTCTCCTGCATCTCAGAACTGCATATTTCACAAATTACTTTCTCAGACTTTTCCTTCACACTTAACACCGAATGAGCCGTATGTGAGGCTTAAGTTGTATTTTTTGCAAAGTAGGTTCATAGCTATTATGTCCTTGTCTGTAAAATATTCAATCGAGCACTGCCTGAATCCGCTGTTGTCCCAGGTAGGCTCGCCCCTCATTTTATTGCAGGTTTTCAGAAACTCTTCAGGAACATCAACAGTAATTGACTCTGTATGATTATCGGGTATTTTTTCATCAGGCACGTCGCTTTTTGGTTTTGTAATGAACGCCCAAAACAGGCTTGTCAGCACGATTCCTATGATGAGGGCTCCTACAAATATGCCCCACGCCTCCATTTCAGTGTAAGTTTTTGGCATATATCCTAGTTTAAAATAGGGGTTTATAAAAGTATTTGGAAGAAATAGCAGAAATCACTATTGGGATTTTCTTGAATACGATTCAACGGCATTAACTAATTTTTCAACATCTTTTTCCCTGTGATATGGGGAGATGCTTGCTCTTATGAAACCTCCGTTTATCGGTCGATAATCAACATTTACAAGCCCATAATGAATTCCGGCTTCTCTCGCATAGAAATGTCCTGCCCTTAGCTGTAATCCCTTTTTTTCCATCAGGTAATTGACAACATCCTGTGAGTCTTTTCCATTCAGGCTAAAAGCAACAGTAGGGACTCTGCCATTTTTTCCATCTTTTATGCCGTAAATTTCAACGCCGTGTATTTTTCCTAATCCTTCAATTAGATTTGTAAAAAGCGCCATTTCACTGTCTCTTAATTCACCTATGCCTTTTACAACCTGCTCTCTGGTTAATTCTTTGTACGAAGGTTCTGGTTTTTGGTCCCTAACCCACCTTGTCATTCTTGATGCCGCTGCATAACTTCCCCAGCATTGATTTCCTTCCTCCATTTTCAGGTAAGGGGGGTTGCCTGAAATCTGCGGCATCTTACCTGTGTCAAGCTTTTCAAGAAGGCTTTTTTCAACAACAGCTACTGAACCATGAGGGTTCCACATTTTGTAAAGGCTGAAAACCAGGATGTCAAAACCTCGCTTGAAATCCATAACATCATGAGGCGCATAATGAACTGCATCTCCTACAATAATTGAATCTTCCCTGTAGCTTCTTACAAGTTTAATCAGTTCTTCTTGGTTTGGGGCAGTTCCTGTTGTATTTGCAGCAAGCGGAAAAGTTACAACTTTTGGATTATGTTTTGTTAGTAATTCTTCCAGATGCCCCATATCAAGCCCGCCGTCTTCAGAAATTCTGGCAAGGTGAAAATTGTCTTTAGCTATTGCCTTCCACGGATGTATATTTGACTCGTGGTCAAGCGCTGTTGCAATTATCGCATCGTCTCCTTTTACCATTCCGCTGTTTTGGAGATATCTTGCTATGTTCTTTATGTCACCTGTTGCAGAGCCTACAAGGCAGACAGAATCAATGTCTGAATTTACCAAAATAGAAATATCTTTTCTTGCAGCGTTAATGAGGTCAGTTGCTTCTTTGGAGGCTCCAAAAGTCCCGTATGGGCTTGTGCCACCTGCCCTAATATAATAATCGTTCAACCCATCCAAAGCGCATCTTAAAACCGGAGTCCCTGCACCGCCGTCAAAATAAAGGCCACTAAACAAATGAAAAGAATTCCTTATATCCTTGGTTTTTACCATTGTTGGCTGCTTGGAATGTACTTTAATTTAAAAAATTATGCAAAAGAAAAATAAATGCTCCCGCCGGGATTCGAACCCAGGTCTTCGGATGTTTTTAACCAATATGTGAAGATTTTCGCAATATGATTTCGAAAATCCGAAATGATTGGTTGCCCAGCCTCTTCCTTCGAGTGCTTGAGCGAAGCGAAACACTCACTTTTCCCAAGGCTTTTCGTAAAAGGCTTCCGGACTACACTACGGGAGCAGGAGTCCTAGTTTTTTTGCTGTATTTTTAAGCCTTTCTCTTGACTACTCAAAAGAGGAAAATATTTAAACTTGAAGGAGGTAAAAAATCAAAAAATACTGGAGGTTGAATAAAATGAAATTAAAATTGGTCGCAGTTTCTATATTTTTGATGGTAGCTTTTTCAGTTGCAGTTTCTGCAAAGAATGAATTAAGCTCAGGGGATTTCAAGATTCCAAAAGGTGCAAGGCAGATATCTGATGATGTTTATGATTTGGGAGAATCACTTGATGGTGGCCAGGTTGTTCATGGATACATGTTTGTCCACAAAAATGCAAAATCATCAGGCTCTGTGCAAAAGGGCGCAGCAAGATCAACCTGCTATTCATTCCTTGCAAGCGGCGCAAAATGGAAAGCAACAGAGAAGTACGCTGTAAACTCATTTAATCTTGACGGAATGTCGGATTCTTTTGTCAAATCCAATGTTGCGCTTGCGCTAGATTCATGGGACAATCAGGTTTCATTCAAGATATTTGGCGCACGGGATGATTCAATTTCAGTTGACGGGGCAGACTCAGTCTCGCCAGACGGCAAAAATGAATTTTTGTTTGGAGCAATTTCTGAGCCTGGGGTGATTGCAGTAACTACAGTCTGGGGCAATTTTGGCGGAGCACCAAAAAGCAGACAGCTTGTCGAGTTTGACGCATTGTTTGACGACGCTGAATTTAACTGGGGGGATGCAACTCAGAATTCTGCATTCATGGACTTTCTGAACATTGCAGTGCATGAACTAGGCCACGCCGCAGGAATGGGGCATCCCTCCAATAGCTGCACAGAAGAGTCAATGTATGCTTATGCTTCTGAAGGCGAAACCAAAAAAAGGACTTTGAACCCAGGAGACATTGCAGGAATCAAGGCACTCTACAAATAAGTTTATTTCTTATTTTTCTTTTAATTTCTTAATAAGGAGTGGGCCTCAAGGGATTTTTTCTGCAAAGGCTTTTCCTCCAGTGCATTTGAACCCTCGACCTACGGCTCGCCTAGGATATGCTTAAAGCAAAGTCATATAAGACCGTCGCTCTAACCAAGCTGAGCTAGAGGCCCACAAATTTCAGGAATGTGTGATGTTTAAAAAGGTTTTCTGATTGTATGTATTGTTGACTGGGCGCTGTAGAAAATGAAGGTTAGTGGCATAAGGTCAAAGTTCCATTAAATTAAAACAAAAAAGCTGACAAGGGGGTTGTCCCATACGGGGAATGTCAGCCATTAAGGAACAGAAGCGTGAACTTTGAAGCCACTAACCCGAGCAAAGCGAGAATTTTCTACAGCACCGTTACCAAACTAAATTTTAAAATCTTTGAAAAATAGTTACGCCTCGCCATTAGCTCGGCATACATTGATTATCCAATCCATATATTCGCCTGCATTTGGGCGAAAGTTACTTCTTTTTCTGATCCTTGAGAATATGCAAAATTTATAAACTAAATACTTTAAAAATACTATAAATATACTTAAAAATGTATAAATTAAGTCAATTAAATTTTATAAATACATTAAAAATCCATTATTTATGCTTAAATTAGTATAAATATTAGTATACTGTTCTAGTAATCTTTATATACTAGTACTTAAATTAGGCTAAGAAGTGTATAAATTAAGGTAAAAATGAGTATTCAAATAAGAATTACTGTGTCTAAGGAAATCAACAATTTACTTGAACGTGTTTCTAAACGTCTTGGCAAGAAAAAATCAATGCTTGCGCGTGAACTGATGGAGCAAAAGCTCTATGATTTGGAGCTAATACAAAATGAGCTTAAGAATATCGAGAAAAAAGAGTAACAATAAATTTCAAAAAAACAGGAAAGCGCAGGCTGCAATTTTCATGGTTGTCGCGCTTTTTATTGTACTTGGCGGAATATACTTTTTCTCGACTACTAAACTTGCTGCAGAAAAAATTGAGCCCGAAGTCTTGAGGACGCAGGAACAGGTGCCGCTTGAATTTGATGCCGTGAGGTCATATGCGAATGAATGTGTCAATTCCATCGGCACTGAAGGATTAAAAATAATCGGCGAGCAGGGAGGCTACATAAGCTTTACCGACAAAAACCTGAACAGGCTCGCATTTGGAATGTCCTCAAATCCCACAGAAAGTGAGATTGTTTCATTTTCCCAAAAATCAGATTTAAAAATTCCATATTGGTATTATCTCAAATCAAAAAATGACTGCACCGGCGACTGTGAATTCTCCTCAAGAAGGCCTGACTTAAGGGACTCTGACAATTCAATAGAGAAGCAGCTCGAAAGATACATCGATGCAAATTTCAAAGAGTGTCTTGATAATTTTGAGCCTTTTGTAAATGAAGGATACGAGATAACTGAAAAAGGAAATCCAAAAAGCGATGTGATAATCGGCACTGATGATGTTACGATTTCTGTCAATTACCCGATAAATGTAAAAAACGGCGAGTCAAACTCAGGCATTACTTATTTCACCTCAAGCGTTCCTGTAAATCTCGAAAGAGTTTACGAGCTTGCAACAAAGATAACAAACATGGAAGGAGAGCATCACTTTATTGAAAAATATGTTCTAAACTTAATTGTTGCTTTCTCGGGGCTAAGCAGGGACAGGCTTCCTCCTATGTCAGAAATGGAATTCAAGTTTGGCAGCACAATGAGCTGGCAGAAAAGCACAATAAAAAAATCAATAACCCAGATGATGGCTTCATACATTCCTTTGTTTCAGGTTGACGGCACTTATAACTTTGAAAGAAATTATTTTGACTCTGAATTAAAGCAAAGGCTTTACGACGGCACAATAATCCCGATTGCAAACAGCTCATTTATTGATTTGGCTGCGCAGTTCACTTACCTTGACTTCTGGCCAATATACTTGGATTTAAACTGCAAGGGAGAAAACTGCAAGCCAAGCTCATTTTCCGGCGTTCTTCCAATACTTGGAATGCAGAGCTACAATTTTGCATATGACATTTCATATCCTGTCCTTGTGGAAGTAAAAGATGTAAATGCATTCAACGGGCAGGGATACACTTTTAGCTTCTTTTTGGAAGGCAACATTAGAAACAACAAGTTCATGGACTCAAATTTTGACCCGCTTGTTGTTGCAAAATCTGTCGAGAAATCGCAGCTTTGCGACATAAAGGAGAGCGGAGACGTTATAGTTAATGTAAAGGATTCTGCAACAAAAAATCCGATTGAGGAAGCTCAAGCGCTTTACACAGTAATTGATGAAAGCTGCTTTATAGGCTCAACTGACTCAAAAGGAACTATGAAAGAAAAATTCCCGATAGCTGTAGGCGGCGCTGTAAACGTCGTAAAGCAGGATTATGTAGGAAAATCTGCAGAGTTTGATGCAGTTCTTGGCAAGCCTGCTGCTGTCCAAATAGAGATGGACCCAATATTCAATAAAAAAATAGTTGTAAGGAAAAAGAATGTAGTCAGGTCTCTTGAGGGTGATAAATTTGTCTGGAAATTTTCAGACAATGAGACAAACTTAAGCCAAAAAGAATCTGCAACAGTTACTCTTTCAAGGATTTCCGACGGGACAGAGCTTGATTTTTCATCTGTCGCGCAGTTTGAAGGGGCAAAAGACCCTTCTGAAATCCAGATTGCACGCGGAAACTACAACATAGAGATTGCGCTCATTGCAAATGAAAAGATAAAAATTCCAAAAAGCGAAAAATGCGCAGGAGTCTGGCCGCTCCGAAAATGCGCAGAGATTCCTGAAATAGATTTGTCTTCAGGCTCAAAATCAGGAGATGAATCTTTTCCTTCAGGGGGCCTTAGCCTCAACGTCACTTTCACGAACCGAGACCTGATGAAAAACAATACACTTGTGCTTTACGTAGTCAACATCGACCTGGCAGGAGTTCCTGAGTTACAAAGGACAATTGAGGATCTGGAGCAGCTTGACAAGACCGAAGAATACTCGGCAAAATACCAAAGTGCACTTCAGCCGAAATTTGAATGAAATAAAAACCAAAATGAAAAACGAAAAATATTTGCAGTTCATAGCATCGTTTTTGATACTTTTAGTGCTCGAGCTTCCTTTTTACATTTCAGGTGTGAATGCCCAGACAACTCCTGCAAGCACAAGGGTTGTCCTGAAAAACATAAAGATAACTTCATTTAGCAGCGAGTTTGGCGAAAGCGATATTTTTAAAGTCGGCGACCAGATTGCAGTTACTGCAATAGTTACTTCAAGCGGGGATGTAAACGCAACGGCAGACTTTTCGAGATTTATTTCAGGACAAACTTCAGTTGAAGGAACATGCACAAGCGATGGCGACGAAAAAACGTGCACCTGGCAGACGGATGCAATTCAAAATGCAGTTTCTGGCAGCATAATATTCAGTTTTAACTCACTCAGGATATTAAAGTCAATAAATGTTTTTGCAACTGATATTACTTCTGACCCTGATTACTGGGAATCTGAAGTTGTCTGCTCGCCAAAAGTTCTTGACCGGCAGATTGGCCCCTTGATTAACCAAAGAATTTACTGCCAAGTTGACCTTTCGCCAAAAAAGAAATCTGTCCAGACTGTCTTCATAAGTCCTGCAACCTGCGAGGCAGAAGCGCCGATTGCGCAGACTGAGACTTTTAACATCGAGCGCGGCGACACAGACCCGATAATCAAAGTCACATTTGAAAAAAGCGAATACAGGATAAATTCCGCAAACCTCACCTGCTCATTCAGCATCTTTTCAAAGCTGTCAGGAACAAACAAGATAACAAGCATTCCAGAAACAGAAACTGTAAGCTTTCCTTTGGAATTTGCAAATCTTCCTCTTGGCGAGGTAAGTGATGAAGTCCAGAAAAAGATTGATGATGCCAAAAAAGACACGCAGGGAATCTGGAAGACGGTAGGCAGCCTGAAAAAACTGATTGATTACGCAACAAAAATCTGCCAGTTCATAAACATAATCTACTATACGGTAAGCGCCTTTTTTGTAATTCACGGGATATTCCAGTCGTTTGCAAATCCGGTAACTGAGCCTGCAAGGACGGCAATGTGCCACGGCACTGAAAAACAGCAAAAGTTTGCAGATAAATTTACAAAATTTAACAGTTATTTCTGTGATTATATAACTTGCCGAAAAGGAATCGGCCCTGACTTGAGAAACAAGATCCCAACAAATACTATGGGAAGCGACTGGGTCAAGAAATTCAAGGAAACTTCTGCCGACCCAAAACTATTGCCCCAGGACGAGATAAAAAAAGGAAAGGTTGTCGCAAAAAAGGCTGAACCTAAACCTAAAACCGGACAAGACAATACAAATGAAGCGTCAAAAGACCCTTACGATTTTGTAAATGACATAAAGCCCGGAGAGTATTATGATGTGAGAAACAGCCTCGCACTTGCAATAATTCCTCCTGTATGCATTCCTGGAGTCATAAACGGGCTTGACAAATTCAGGCAGATAAAATGCCTTTATGCAGACTGCCTGCAAAACGCTGTTGGCCAGGAAGGGCTGCCTCTAACGGTATGCGAGGACCAAAAAAACCACGCAACCTGCAAGTATGTCATGGGAGAGATATTCGCCGTTGCTTCATTATTTGTGCCCTGGGTTGCAATATTTGACCATTATATGGGATTATTCAAGCAGGCACTGTCAAACCCTTTTAGCGCAATAGGGGTATTTTTCGGATTTTACTGCGGCCATCTTTGCGAGCAGCCTGCAGGAGTTGCATACAGCATCTGCCGCGGCCCGATATTGTTCAAGACCCTTGCAGAAACACTTCAGAACATCAAAAGCATCATGGACACAAAATGGTCTGTTGCGCAGGACTACTGCACAAGAATAGACCAGGAAATGAAGGACAAGGAAGCTGCTGACAGCAAAAACAGCCAGGACCAAAAGAATGACACTAAAAAATAAAATGAAGAATAAAACAAGCTCAAAAAAAAGAAAGGAAATAATGGGAAGGGGAATAATCAGCCTTATCGGCATTCTTCTTTTGCTTTCAGCCTTTGTTTTTTCATCAATATTCAACTCCTCGATGTTCAACAATAGGGATTTGTCAGGAAAAGCAGTAGTTCAGTTTTCTGAGGAGAAGGACCTGGACAGCAGGGAAACAAAATATTACAATTCAATTAATGACTTAAGTTTCCTCGGAGAAGGTTATTATCAATTGAACAAGTGCAATGTATACTACCTTGACACGTTTGACACTTATTCGCCTTTGTTCATAAAAATCCAGGATGAGAAATACTGCAATGGCCTTTTGTTTGTCGATGAAAACGGTAAAGTTATGTTTGATGAGACATTTAATGGGTTTATTGACAGTGAAGTTGCAGAAAACCAAAAAAAAGAAACTGAAAGTGTTGGCGGAATAACTGGAAATGCTGTTGGTTTGGATGGGATTACAGGATTTGCAACTCGGCCTAAATATCCATTAAAGGGAAAGGCCAAGGAATGGTTTGAAGCTAATAAGGGGAGCGATGGTTATAACTTTAAATTAAGCCCCAATGGTGATTATTACTATAGCAGTAACAAAAAAGATACTGGAAAATATTATGTTTTAAAAGACGGTTCACTTTTTTATACCGGAGGTAAAAATTCTGATCCTGATGTTGGCATAACTGGACCAACAATATTGAAGCAAGATGCAGCTGACGCTACTGCTTGGAATGCTCCAGAAGAACCACCAAATGGCGCGTTTATTTATTCGCCCCTTGTCCAAAATAGTGAATTAGAGAGTATATACAATGATAAAGAACTATGGATACTAAGGGGTGATAAGTATATCAAGCTTGAGAGGAGCAGCACAGGCACATATTACGCTGGAAGCCATGAGGTAAAATTAAAGGAAGGGGATATAATATCCACAATAGACCCAAGTCAAGATGCGGGATTTTCAAAATACTCTTCTACAGATGCAGAGACTTTCTATACAACAAATCCAACAAATCCCCAGACGAACCAAAAACAAACACCTCCTTTTACGGTTAATAGCTTTGAACAATTGGAAATCCAGCCGGCCAATCCTAACAGAATAATTGTCTATGACAATAAAAAATACAAGGTAGTAACGGAAGGAGGCGTGAGAAAAATAAAGGAGCTTGATGGCACTGATGCAGTTTTCACTTTCGATGTAGAATTGAAAATGAAAGACGGCACTATACTAAAAGACAAGGTAAAAGCGAACTCATTGGATGATGTAAGGCGCACATACCCCAATTCGTTGGAAAAAGTCAGCCACGCAGGACAAAGTTCAGGAAAAAATGCAGTGCCAAAACCGCAGGACGTAATAATCAAGGAAACAGAAAGCGGGACATTTATCGTCAGGACAAGCGAAGGTCTTGTCCAGTTCAGAACCAATGAAGACGCCCAGCTCTACAAGACCTTGCTTGAAGAATACTCCAAGGCAATGGAAGCCGCAAAAAAACTTGAGCCCGGAATTAATTCCAAAGACCCTCTTCTGTTTAATGATTTTATCAACGCTTACTTTGATAAGAATAAGCAGTTGTCCGAAGTGCAGAAGAACCTGATGAAAGAAAAATTATTTGGCACGACTAAGCCCGGAGAGCAATCTGCTCCAAAAGGGCCAAGCCTTCCGAAAAAGATCACAATAACCAGCGGTGATGTTTCTTTTGAAGTGTGGGTAAAGGACAATAACCGCATGGATGAAGCTGCAGCAAAAAAAGAATGGGAGGCATTCCTTCTAAAAAAAGAGCTGGATAAGCTCGGTAAAAATGAACCGCTTGAGCGTGTAGGAGTAGATGAAAACGGAAACGAAGTTTATAAAAACAAAAAAGGCGAGTTTTTTACTATCAATGTAAAATTCAATCGCGATGATCCGGAGAACAGCCCAGTTAGTGAAACAAGAAAAACAAATGGAGAAATCAGGATAGTGAAGGAAGAAAAAAACCCGGAAAAAAATGGAAAATTCTATGAAGTCTTAAATTTGGACAAGAAAACGAGCCAGTTTGAGTGGGAAATAGGCGGGAAAAAAACAGTTCTTGATGGAGGGACTTACAAACAAGTCCGTGAACTTCAGGCAAGGGGATTAAGTCCGGAAATCGAAAAAACTTCTGACTTTAAGTCATGGTGCAGAACTCAGGATAGCTGTAAAACCAGGTTAGAGAGCAATGAACACCTCGATGATGGAGAATTCAAGAGCAAGGATTATGCAGAATTACGAAAGACATACGGAAAAGAATTTTTAATTTATTCTAAAGATAACCCTACAATAATTCCGGTTCGGGATGGCCAGGGAAAAGAAATCGGAAAGATTACTGTTGAGCCTTCATATGTTGATGGTGAAGGCAAAAAAAGAACTGAATCATATCAGTATCTTTACTTTGACAATCAAGGCAACCAGATAAGCCAGCAAGATTGCGATGCAGAAAAAGAAAACTGTAACCCCAGGAGGATAATCTCCGGAGTTTTTGATGAAACTGACGGCGGAAAAACAGTCACAAGATATACTGTTGAAATGAAAATCCAAAAAGGAGAAAACGGAGTTAATATTGAAAGAAAATTAACCGGGGTTACAAGAGATAAAAATGGTAAAGTTATCGGCTTTACATACATTCTAGACAAAGGTGATGGTAAACCTAAGGAAGTGGAATTGGACAAGGACGGAAACATAAAAGGCGGAAGAAGCAAGGGTCCGGATGCAGAATACGACAAATTTGTTAAAGAAGCCCAGACAGAATTCTCTAAATTCAAGACAAGGCAGTTCTTTGCAGACATTGAAAGAGGATTTTCAGAATTCCAGTCTTTGAGCTATTACTCAACATTTTTCTTTAGTGATGATGCATTGATGAAATGGCAGGATAATGTCGACAAAATTTTCGCAAAAGCTTACCTTGGAACTGAATACTGGTCAAGCGCAATTTGCTCAAAGTATCTTGATTCAGAGCAGTTTGGCGTGGTCTATGCAGAAACCCCCCAGGGATTGGCGCAGGTAGGCGCGCACATTGAAGCGACAAGAAGCTCGCCTGCACGAGGAGAAAACGGGACAAGTGTCATCTATAAAATCACTTTTAACGTCAGAAACGGTGATTTTGATAAAGACCCAAGGGCTCCTGAGACAATGAATGTTAATGTCCTTTTGAAAGGAAAAGTAACAGCGCGTGTCTTTAAGGAAAACCAGGAAGTAAAGAGGGGAGAAACTTTTGGAAAAACAGGAAAGGATGCCATTGTTAAAGAAAGCAGGGTAATTTATGATACAGTATGCCTTCAGTTTGACAAATTGCCTTCAAGATGGAAGCTTGACAATAATGAGCTTTGCAACAAGATTGTTGAATCAAGCATCGACCCGCTTGAGCTTGATGAAGGCTCATCAGATTCCGGAAGCAGCGGCGATTCAGGCGGAGACTTAAACGACTTTTAATTGTCAAAAATGAAAAAAACAAAATTCAGCTATCTTGAATGGAATTCAAAGGTTTTTTTGAATTCAGTGAAAAAGATGAACCTCTTTTCAGTTCTTTTGATTATACTTGACTCTGTTTTTTATGCAGCCTGCGCGCTTCTTGCATTTTTTTGGTACCAAAGGATAATGGCAAAGATGGCCTCTTTTAATCTTCCGACAGACATAACAATTCTTGGAAGCGACAAGCTGTCGCAGATCAATTACGAAGTTCAGCATTTTTATTATTTCATAATAGGCTCTTTTATTTTCCTTGTTCTTGCAATAATCTTCCTTGCAAGCATTTTCAAGGGAATAATATGGGCAAGGACTGCACAAAAGAAAATAACGCTGAAATACTTGTCAAAATTCCTGTCGTTAAACCTGATATGGATGGCTTCATTTTTTGCAGCTGTTTTTCTTGTTTCGTGGCTTGTAGACCCGCAAGCTTCTCCGCTGTTTATAATTTTTTTGCTGATTGCAGCAATTTACTTCACAGGCATACTTTACAGTGTTTTTGTTGAAACACAAAAACTCTCATCAATTTTAGAATCCTTCAGGTTTGGCATATCAAAGTTTTACCTGCTCGGAGCTCCGTTTGCACTTGTTTTATTGCTTGCAGTCCTCCTGATAAAACTCAGCATTTTTACAAAATACCCTTACCAGGATTACATTCTGGGCTTTTTGATTATATCCCTAATGGCATTTTTAAGATATTATTCAGTTACACTAATAGCAGAAATAAAAAAACTCAAAACATCCGCAGCCTGACTAAAAATTCCAAGCTGCAGTTTATTTTAATATAATGGTAAAAAAAAGAGGTGGACCGATTAGGGCAAGGAGCGGGCAGATTACCCTGTTCATGATAATTGCACTGCTTGTCGTGCTTGGAGGCGCAGCTTTTTTTTATTTCCAGCAGGATTATTACCAAGGCGGGCAGGCAGCAGTTGACCCGGAAGCTGAGCCTGTAAACACTTATGTCAATGACTGCATAAAATCAAGCGCAGACTACTCGCTTGCGCTTTTGGGACTTGGAGGAGGATTTATCAACGTGCCTGAGCAAATCCAAAGAAACCCGAGGGCATACCTTAGCGCTTATCCAAAAAACGGTGCAAAGCTGCCGTACTGGTGGTATGACGGCATAACATCAATACCGACTGAAGAATTCATGAAGTCAGAACTAAGCTCCTTTGTCGAGTCTGAAATGGAAAAATGCATTGATAATTTCAAGCCGTTTGAATCAAGGTTCATAATAACAGAAACAAAAAAACCGTTTGTAGAGACAAGGCTGAACGAAAACGATGTTTCATTTCACATTGACTATCCGATAAAAATCCAGAGCATTGACAAGTCATATGAAACCAAGATTGACCGCTTTGACTACACCGCAAAGGTGAGGCTCAAGAAAATATATTTATTTGCAAGGGAAATAATGGAGCGCCAGATTAAGGACTTTTTCCTTGAGCGAAGGACAATAGACCTTTACTCGATGGACTCAAGTATACCGACAACTGACATTGAAGCGTCCTGCGGGCAAAAAAGCTGGTATCTGCCTGACATAAAAAGCAGGCTCAAGACTTTGCTAAGGGTCAATATTCCATACATCAAGATAAAGGGAACTGATTACGACGAGGATTCTTACCTTCCGGGCCCTGACGGCCCAAGCACTTACGCAGACTCGTATTACCAAAACCATTATGTCTGGAACATAGGGCTTGACACTTCAAAAAAATACAAGAACATGAAAGTTGAATTCATCTATGACGAATGGCCTCTTGACATATTTGCACGGCCGAGTGAAAACGGGGTGTTAAGCGCAAACTCGCAAAAAAGCATCAACATGCTTTCTTTTTTCTGCCTTAAAATGTGGCACTTCACTTATGACATACATTATCCTGTAATGGCGTCATTAGTTGACCCAAAATCAAAAACAAATGAGCGTTACCAGTTTAATTTTGCATTCAGGGTGGCAATTGACCATAACGAGCCTCTGAGGGTTTCAAAAGGCACAAACCTTTTTGAACTGGCTGCAGACGTTTCATCTGCTGATTACTGCAACTCTGCAAAAAATGAAATGACAATATATACTGTCAACCGCGCAACTGGCGGCGACATAAGGGATGTAAACCTTACTTTTGTCTGCGGAAGATTATATTGTGACATGGGCCAGACTAACTGGATAAGCTCAGGCGCTGCCGCAGGCCTTACAGAAAAATTCCCCTACTGCACAAACGGAATTGTAAAGGGAAACAAGGACGGGTTTTCAGAGTCAACTATGTTTGTCCAGTCAGACGAAGACGGAAGGTCTTTTGTCCTGATGATGGACCCTGTAAGGAAATTCTCAAACTTTAGCGTGGTAAAGCATCTTTTGTCAAACCCGCAGGCAGAACTTCCGCTTGACGCAGACGAAAAAGCAGCAATTTCAATTTCAAGCAACCAGTCAGGATATGAGGAATTCGCGTTTTATCCTCAGGAAACTGGATTTTCATTCAATATTCCGAGTGATAAGGACGGAGTGTACAGCCTAAGCATCTACTTAACTGATGACGAGAACCTGATTGGAGGCTATGTGTCGGACTGGAAAATAACAAAAGAGGAACTGGCAAATGCAGATGAAATAGTTTTCCACGTAATTGAGCAGGGACCTGCGACAGAAGATGAAAGAGTATTATTCATAGGCGGCCTAAGCTCCTATTCGCAGAAAGTTCCTCAACCAGAATTAAAAAATGATATAACATAAAAAATTCCAAGGCTGCCGTCAATTTGTGAGCACCTTTAAGGAATTGGTTTATGCGAAAAGGAAATTGCAATGGGAATTTTCGCCTTCAAAAAACAACAAAAAAGTGCGAGCGACGGCAGCCGGTTTAAGTACATTCAGAAAAAATTTCAACTATAATTCACAATATTAATAAACTGAAGTTTTCCAAAAAATGGGACGATGAAAAATTCACAATTAAAAAACAAATGAGCAAAAAAATAAGTGAAATACTAAAAAATTTTGCAGCGATACTGGTTCTTCAGCTAATATTCTCCCTGCCATTTTACACTGTAAGCGTTTATGCAGTCTCAATTTCAAATGTACGGGTTGACAGAATAACAAAAAACTCCGCAACAATACTCTGGAACACTGACACTGACTCAAACGGCAGGGTCAATTATGGCATAGGAAGCTCTTTGGGCAATACACAGTCCCACAATAACTTTATCCAGAACCATTCCCTGACTCTCACAAGGGAAATTGATCCGGGAACAAAATACTTTTTTGAAGTGCGCTCATCAGATGACGAAGGAAACAGTGCTGTTGACAACAGGTCAGGGGCATTTTACACTTTTAGCACCCTTGCAGATGCACCCTCTTCAAATTCCACGCCGATGTTTCTGGATGTCTTAATTCCAAGATACTCAAACAAGAATTCAATAAGCATAATAGGCAGCACAAAGCCGTTTTCGCAGGTGAGCATTTTTGTAAACAATCCAAACTCGCCCCTGAAAGTTTTGAGCCAAAACCAGGTGGGAAGCTCAGGAAGGCTGGCGTTTTCAAACATCCAATTGTCCCAAAAAAATTCAATTATCATTTCTGCCATTGACCAGTCATCAAACAAGGCTGAAAAAACGTTCAGCGTTGATGTAGACACAAAAAACCCTGTTGTAAAGGTTGAGAATTCATCAAGGATACTAACGTCAAAAAACCTTTCAATAAAAGGCACGGTTGACGAGCTTGTAACCATAAAGGTTTTTCTAATCTCGGGCCAGGACTCGCAAAAAGAGCCTGGCAAAGTCACAGGATTAAATGTATCATCTGTAGGAAAAAATTCGGTAGAGCTAAAATGGGATGATTCGGAATTTGCGGATTTTGAGCATTACGTCATATACAGGGACGGAGTTGCTATTGCCCTTGCAAAGCCCTCAAGCTTCTCGATATTTACAGACGCTCTTGTCGACTCAGGAAAAACCTATAAGTACCGGGTTTCCGTAGTAAGCAAGCAGGGCATAGAGGGCCAAAAATCAAGCGAGCTTAACGTAAGAACTCAGGCAGGAGGTCAGGCTCTTAATCTTAATTATCCTGACGTTGACATTTTTGAAGACACTAAAACCCCCTCCCAAGTTTTTAATTCAACGGGCAAGTTTAATCTGCCGATAGATATAGACCGGGTTGATGGGCAGTTTAAGCTAAGGCTCATTTTCCAGGACATTGCAAATAACCAGGCAGTAGTTGAACGGGATTTTATCCTTGACACGAAAAAACCGCAGGTCCAGATAACAAGCCCTTCAGGAAATTCCTTTGTTTATGACAATGCTGCAAATAACATAGATGTAGTAGGAAAGACCGAGCCAAATGCGCGCGTGCATCTTTTTGTAAACCGTGTTCCTTTCAAGTCATACAACACTTCATTTGAAATAAGCGGCCTTGAAAGAGAATTGCAGGACATACCAGAAACCAAGCTTGAGGCAAAATGCACAATAAACCTTGGCGGGAAAAATATCTGCGGAGACGGTGCAGACAAGTCTGTTACTGCAGACAGCGAGGGAAACTTTATTTTCAAGAATGTGGACATCACCACAAATCTCGGATTTGCAGGAAGGATAACCCAGACAAATCCTGATGATTTTCGGGATGAGCTGAATCCGGAAAACACAAGAGAATCAAGGACTACAAATCTTATTGTCATTGCAACAGACCCGGCAGGCCTCAGGGGATTTGACAGAAAGACAATTAGAATTGGGAGCTGCTGGTCAGGAAACCAGAGCTGGGATATAATCTCCCTCACCCAGTACCAAAGCCCTACTCTTCTTAGCACAGAAAGGCTAAGAGAAGGCACAGAGTCACTATACTTTTACTTTAATTATTCTTACATAGGCAGAGGTGCGAATGCAAGAATTGAAAGAGTCTCGCTTCAGAGAGCGTGCGGCTCGCGGGAGCTTACGGATTCAAGGTACAACATAAGCTGCGCAATAATGGCTCAGGGCGACACGCCGTCAAGGCTTAACCCTCCGTTTAACACACTTTCATATTCTTCAGTTCCTCTTGGAAGAATTGACGGGATTGAGAATTTCCTTGAAAATGACTGGAAGAGCTTTTTCAAGTCAATAAGCGGGGAAATGACATTCCCTTTCAAAGTGTCTATAAGATATTCTCACGACATAATTGACGATTCAGGAAAATCTGTAAATGTAAAGGAAACCCAGACAACATGCCAGGAAGTCAGCTATGTAGTTGACAACACTTTAATCGACCCAAGGGCAGTCATTCCGGACTTTTTGCTTTACCAGTTTGTTGACTTCTTGCAGGGCTCAATAAAAACTCTTACTGTAGCCCAGGCAAGCGTGCAAAAAGTTCTTGATTATGTCGCAGTCGGCTGCCTCATGACTTATTTTACGCACACGGCAGTCAAGATATACAGGATATGGACTGAGTTTGCAGACGAAAAATTCTCGTTTTTGCAAAGCCCGATTTTCAATCTTGCAAA
>DATDOM010000038.1:0-13305 GCA_035293285.1 Candidatus Nanoarchaeia archaeon
GTCAATTACGACAGAAAAAACAGAGGGAATAAGAATAAATA
Source organism: Candidatus Nanoarchaeia archaeon (assembly GCA_035293285.1). Taxonomy (GTDB): domain Archaea; phylum Nanobdellota; class Nanobdellia; order Woesearchaeales; family GW2011-AR4. The sequence goes on from DATDOM010000038.1 coordinate 42, forward strand.
AAGCAGCCAAGGCCAATATCGCTGTTTTTTTCAATTTTTTACCTCTTGCTGTTAATATAATAATGCCAATTTAAATAGTTTGTCATGGAGTTAACACAAACCAAATCTTTAAAAACAACCGAATCCCAAAAACACAAATGCAAACTTTCGACCTAATAGTAATCGGCGCGGGATCTGGGCTAAATATTTCTTCAAAAGCGTCAGAAATGGGATTAAAAGTAGCAATTATAGAGAAAGGCCCAATGGGAGGCACCTGCCTTAACAGAGGCTGCATTCCTTCAAAAATAATAATACATTCAGCAGACGTTGCAGAAACCATAAGAAACTCAAAAAATTTCGGAATATCTTCAAAGATTTCTTCAGTTGATTTTAGGAGCATAACAAGTCGCGCATCAAGCATTGTAGACAGCGAGGCTAAGGGAATAAAGGAAGCAATTGAAGAAGACAAAAATACAACGCTCTTCAACTCTGAAGGAAAATTTATCGGTGATAAAACCCTGAAAGTAGGAAACGAAACAATAAAAGGCAAAAAAATAGTGATTGCTGCAGGAACAAGGCCGTTGATTCCGAACATCGAAGGGCTTGACAAAGTCGACTTCATGACAAGCACAGAGGCATTAAGGCTCGAAAATCAGCCAAAAACGCTCACAATTCTTGGCGGAGGCTACATTGCAACAGAGCTTGCGCACTTTTACGGCTCGCTTGGAACAAAAATAAACATAATCCAGAGAAACAAGTACCTCATCCCAAATGAAGATGAAGACATAGCAAAAACATTCACAGAAATCTGGAAGAAAAAATATAATATTCTTCTAAACCACGACGCAGTAAGTGTCAAAAAGAAAAGCGGAAAATACATTGTTGAGGCAAAAGAGGGCAAAAAAATCAAAAAAGTTGTCTCGGACAAGATTCTTGTCGCAGTCGGACGAATTCCAAACACTGACGTTCTTGATGTTGAGAAAACGGGAGTTAAGACAAACGAAAAGGGCTACATAAATACAAATGAATATCTTCAAACAACAGAGAAAAACATCTGGGCCCTTGGCGACATTGTCGGAAATTATCTTTTCAAGCACAGCGCAAATCTTGAGGCAGAGTATGTCTACAACAATGCGTTACTAAACAGAAAAGCAAAAGTCGATTACACCGCAATGCCGCACGCGATTTTCTCAAGCCCGCAGGTGGCAGGTGTCGGATTTACAGAAAACCAGCTAAATGCAAAAAAAATCAGCTATGCAAAAGGTATCCATAGGTACATCAAAACCGGTATGGGGCAGGCTTTGCAGGACAGGGACGGATTTGTAAAAATCCTGGCAGGCAAAAAGACAAAAAAAATACTTGGATGTTATATTATCGGAACTGATGCATCAACTTTGATTCATGAAGTTCTCATTGCAATGAAATATGGAATAAGCGCAGAAGAGCTTGGAAATGCAGTACATATACATCCTGCCTTAAGTGAAGTTGTCCAAAGAGCCGCAAAAGGCATTGAGTGGTAAAATGAAAAAAACAGGCAGGAACTTAGCAGGGAAAACTCTTTTGTTTGCTGTGTTCCTTATTGCAGCACTGTTTTTGCTCTTTGGATTGTCGCTTACTTTTGTCGGCGCACACAATTTCATCACAGCGTCGCAGTTCAGCCCAATTAACCTGCTATACATGGTTATTGGCGCTTACATTGCATTTGCTTCTTTTGCAAGGTTCCTCAAATTCTACAATGCCTACAACTGGGATTCATATGAAAAATCAAGCAAGTTCTTCATAACCCACAGTCTTGCAATTTTGATTACGCTTTTGTCTTTCTCGCTTCTGTATTTTGTATTCACCAAAAAGCAGGTATCGGAATTTAATTTTATTCTGTCAGTAATACTGTATCTCCCGGAATTTGTTTTCCAAAACCTGATTTTTGCAGTGAAATCTTATTCAATCGAGACATTCAGGCCCCTGCCTGCATATTCGGCATTTGATTTTCTCTTGCCCATTGCAGAAATGATTTACCTCTTTTTCATTGTCTCACATGCCATAGAGTTATTCAAAAAATTCAGGAAGGCTGCATAAAATGTCAAAGAAGCTATCGCTTTTACAGTACCTGATGAAAAGCGGCAGGTTTTCAAAGTCGCATGACTGCGAGGTCGCAATAAGAAAAGGCGACGTTACTTTAAACGGAAAAGTTGTCGACAATCCAAAGTTTTTCTTCAGCCCAAAAAAGTGTGTGGTAAAATTTAATGATGAAAAGCTAAAGACACTTAACAAGCTTTATTACATGCTAAACAAGCCAAAGGGCTACATCTGCCAAAAGTCTGAAAAGGAAAAAAGTGTTTACCATCTTTTGCCAAAGCTCAAGCTCTCAAAGGAGGAAATTTCATCATTATTTGTCGTTGGGCGCCTTGACAAGGACACAGAAGGGCTTTTGGTTGTTACAAACGACGGTCAGCTCTCAAGCAAGCTCTCAAACCCCAAGTTTGAAGTTGACAAGGAATATTTCGTGCTTTTGAAAAATCCCATAGACCATCCGACAATTCAAAAGATTGCAGACGGAATCAAGATAAGCCTTGACGGAATACCTTATACGACAAAGCCCTGCGACATTGAGCTAAGGGATAAAATGTGTGTGGTTGTCACGATTTCTGAAGGTAAAAAAAGGCAGGTGCGAAGGATGTTTGAGGCTGCAGGCAACAAGGTAGTCTACCTCAAAAGAACTGGAATAGGCAAGCTGAAATTAAGAAACCTAAACCGCGGAAAATTCGAGAAGATTGCAAGAGAAGACATTCTGGATTAGAATTTTATATTTTTAATTCTATAATTTTCTAAAATATGCTCCGCGATAGGTAGGCGGCCTTCATTAGGGCCGCATACATAATACGGTTGATTCGTTGCATTGCGAAAAACACTTCTTTGATTAAATTACAAAAAATAAAAGAAAGTTTCTTTCGCCCAAATGCAGGCGAATGTGCTGGTTTGAGAATCAATACTCGCCGCACTATTGGTGCGGCCTAGATATTATGCAGCGTCTCTTTAGTTTAGCCAAACTTAAGTTATAATAAGAACTAATGGCGAGGCCTAGATTGTCTTCGTCTATTAATTTCTTAATCCAAGAAATATTATCTATAAAAAATTAAATTCCAAGTTCTCTTTTAATCTCGTCAACGTGCCCTTCAGGATTGACTTTGTAATAAATTTTCAGTATTTTCCCGCTTTCATCAATCAAAAATGTTGACCTTGTTATGCCGTAATATTCCTTTCCCATGAATTTTTTAAGCTCGTAAACTCCATAAATTTTTGATACAGATTTTTCAGTGTCTGAGAGAAGCCTGAATGGAAGTAAAAATTTTTCAGAGAATTTTTTATGGGATTTTTCATCATCATTGCTTACTCCAATCACTTCGACGCCTGATTTTTTCAGCTGTCCGATATTATCGCGAAAATCACATGCTTCCTTTGTGCAGCCGGGAGTATCATCCCTTGGATAAAAATAAAGAACTGCTTTTTTTCCTTTTAGCTTGCTGAGCTTAAGTTTGTTGCCTTCTCCGTCATTTAGTTCAAAATCAGGAGCTTTGTCACCTTCTTTTAGATTTATCATTTTTAATGTGTCCAGTCAAGCGCTGCGCCTTTTGCACCAGTAATCCAGCGGTAGCATTCAAGCGCGGCCTTTGCGCCTTCGCCGGCAGCAATCACTGTCTGCTTGAATGGAACTGGAGTTATGTCGCCAGCAGCAAAAATGCCGGGACAGGTTGTGTTTCCTTTTTCATCAACAATTATCTCTTTTTTCTCGTTAACCTTGACAAGATGCTGGACAAACGTAGTGTCAACAACATACCCTATTTCAATGAATATTCCGTCAACTTTCAGTGATTTTCTCTGCTTTGAGTTTAAATCCTCAACTTCAATCGCATCCACATTTTTGTCGCCAATTACTTTTGTAGGGCAGCTGTTTAGGACAAGCTCAATCACTTTGCTGTTTTTGAGTTTCTGAACTGTAATCTCATCAGCTCTAAATGAATCCCTTCTGTGCACAAGATAAACTTTCTGTGCAATTTCTGAAAGCTCCAAGGCTCCTTCAACAGCAGAATTTCCTCCTCCGATTACTGCAACGTCCCTGTTTTTGAAAAGCGGAGCGTCACAGGTGACGCAGGTGCTTACTCCTCGCCCCATAAATTTATCCTCGCCTTCAATTCCGAGGCTTTTTGGCACCTTGCCGTAAGCAAGTATCAGTGCCTTAGAGTCATAGAAATCACCGTTTGCCATTGTTATCTTAAAGCCGGTCTCTGTCTTGTCTGCTTTCACTGCCTTGCCCATTGCAATTTCTGCGCCAAACCCTATTGCTTCATTGTAAAATCTCTGCATGAGCTCAATGCCGTTCATCGGCCCGGTGCCTGGATAATTCTCAATATGGCTTGTCAGATTCGTCTGTCCGCCAACGTCAATGCTAAGTATAAGCGTCTTTAGCTTCTTTCGGCAGGTGTAAATCGACGCAGTCAGTCCCGCAGCTCCTGCTCCAAGTATTATTACGTCATACATCTGATTCGTGCAACAATTTAAGTTTTATAAAGGTTGCTGAGAAAGAGATAAGCTAATAGATTTTTATATGGGAGCATGCTCGGCCCTACAATGCTCAAAGAATATGAACTTGAGGAAGTGGCAGACCTTGCAATAAAGGAAATAAGAAAGTTTGTCAATCTTGAGAGGCAGATTGTAAAAAACGGGCATGACTTATTCTCGCGCATGGACTCGCTCCATCTTATTATAGGGCACCTTGATGAAAGGATGCCATCAAACTGGACAAAACTGCATGATTTAAGCGGACAAATTTCAGTCTTGATAATCAACATAATGAACTCCATAAAATATGGCAGTCTCAAAGGCATTGAGATAACGAGAGAGAAAGAGTATTTGGAGCTTTCAAGAAAAGTAAGACACAGGAATTGGGTTGCAGTGAGGAACAGCCTTAAATCCGAAATTGAGAGGGAAGAAAGCACAACAAGGCTTGAAATAAAACAGCTAAAAACCCTGCACGGAAAATTCATTTCACTCATGAGGCTAATGAAGGCATATCTTGGCGAACTGATGTCAAGCCAGGACTTTGCATCGATCATAAAAAAAGACAGGTTTGTCAAGCTGCATCACTACTATTTTACCGTGCTCTACAAGTTTGCAAGGGCCTACGAAAGGATATTCAGGCACTTATGGAGAAAAGAAAGAAATGTTCTTGGAAAGCTGGAAGAGGATTACGAAACCATTCGCTGACATTTCAAAACTTATTTAAACCGACTTTTAATCCTAGAAGTAGTTTATGCCTCCGTAGCATAGTAGCTATTGCGTCTGACTTGTATAAAATCAAGCCATCAGAAGGTCGCCGGCGCACATCCGGCCGGGGGCTTAATAAATTCTAAATATTCAATTAATTCGACTAGAATCAATTTTTAAAAAAATAGTTATTTCTTGATAGTGGTAATAAAACAGAAAGATTAATAAATTATTTTATCGTTCCACAATATATGGCTAATCAATTCATCAATTTACTTGGCAAAGATTACAATGATCCTACTACTTTTGGAGTTAAAGCTATAGATGATAAATTTGCAATAGGGATTGCATCAGTTGTAACTAAAGAACACAAAAGACATAACTGGGCAAACAATGAAGATGCAACAGGAATATGGACTAATGGGGATGTTACCATTGCTATGGTTGCAGATGCACACTGGGGTTATGTCGCTTCCCAGGAAGCAGTTTTAAGATTTCCCAATGTATTTCAGAAAAAATATGTAGAGCTAGCAGGAAAAGATGTAAGACAAGTATATCTTGAAGCAATACTTGATTTGTGTGATAATGAGTTACTTGATCTTGGAAAAAGATCTGGAGTGAGTTATGGATTAAATTTTATGCAACAAGAACAATTTGACAGCTCCAATTCTCAATTTTATAGTGTAATTAAAATTGATGGAAAACACTATTTTGTTGGTTTGGGTGACTGCTTATGCGCGATTGTTGGAGCTGATTCGTTAACCAACGTTGAATCACAAAACATAGCTTATGGTGAAGTAGGAGGACTTAGCCCAAGAAACTATATGAGAATGTCTCGAAATGAAGGTGGTTTAGCAAAAGATGCTAATATTCATTTTGATGATCCATTAGTAAGGAAGGGGGTGGATGTAAAAGAATTGAATGTCAATCCCGGAGATACTATATTTATGTGCACTGATGGTTATACACTAGATAATCCAGCAAGAGGGTTCACTCTTTCTCAAGCTTTTTATAAAAAAACTGCTAAACAAGGTATAGATCTTATAATGGAAGAAATCATAAAAAAAATTCCCGTTACAGTGATAATATTGCAGTTTGTGTTGTTAAAGTACAATAAAAAATAAAGCACTCAACTCAAAGGAGTGCCCTGGGTACATAATAACTACCCATAAACTCTTGGCCTTTTGTCAATCTTGGCAACAAGAACAAGTTTTTCTTTCTCTTTGATTTTATACAAAGCCCGAAAATCACCAACCCTGTATCTGAAAACTTTGTCATTGTTGTCTCTAAAAATAAATTTAGCGTCGTTTGGAACGGGCGCTTGTCCAAGTTTTCTCAATCTTTCTTCAACACGTTCTTTGATGTGATTGTCAAGCTTTTCCAAGAATTTCTGTGATTGTTGAGAAAGTTCAACAGAATACAATTTAAGCAAGCCTCTTTGTTTTTCCTGATTTCAAGTCTTTTTCAGCTTCCTCAAGTGCTTGAACATCATCATCAGTCAAAACAGAATCTAACTCAGAAATATGTTTCTTTAAATAATCCAAATCAGATTGTATTGCATCCAATTTATCCATTATTTGCTTATTATCCCCAGCCATAATTCACCCAATACCCATTAGCTTTTATATAATTTTCGCTTTATGATAAAAATAATAAAAAATAAAAAAATCAACTCAACTTAGCCACATCAGCATCAGTCACTTTTCCAAGAGTGACTTCATCAAAGCGGTACATTTTTCCTTCTGACTCAACCCTTACAGGGATTCCGGAAAACTTGTCTATCCACACAAGGCCGAAGTTGGTCTTAACTTTCATTGTAGACCTTCTGTCAATCACTTCCTCACCAACTTTTTCTGCATCAGTGATTTTATTGACCCAGTCTTTCATTGTCCAAATGTAAGCGCCGTCATAGTCAAGCTCTGCCTTCTTCCCTCTGACTTTGCAGGCAAGGACATTGCAGTATTGCTCTGCAGTCTTCAGTTCTGTGTCAAGGAATATTGTGTCAAACGACTCTGGCTTGTCAAGGAATTTTAGCTCTCTTGGCGGAAGATACTTTATGATGTTTCCTTTTATGAAAAATTCATAGTATGCAGTTTCGTCCTCAGGCCCCTTATATTTATAGTGCACGTTGGCAATTGCCTGGTCTGATTTTTTCAGCAAATCCCTTACGTCTGAAGGGATTGAAACAACCGACTTTACTTCATCAACAGCTCCCTTGTCCTCAACTTGAGGAGTTATCTCCTTTTCCTTAGTCGGAGAATCAGAAGTCATGTCCTTGGTTGTCGCAGGCGCAGGATTCTGCGGAGCGCAGGACGCAAGCAATACAAGTGCTATCAAAAATAACGAAACGATAAATTTTCTCATTAAAATCACCCCGGGAGGGAGTTAAAAGTGTGAGTTTAAATATTTTATTGATTGTTAATGAATGCAAGCAACTTTCGCCCAAATGCAGGCGAATGTGCACTTTTGCTGCAAAATGTATGCCGAGCTAATGGCGAGGCGTAACTAAAAGTCGCCTTAGAGGCGACGATTTAAGTGAATATTCTTTAAACATCCAATCTCATCTATTAGAAAGATATAAAAATCAAGCCGTTAAAACAAGTGTCAAGGGCCCGTGGTCTAGCGGTCATGACGTTGCCTCGACATTTGCGTGTAAAAAGGCATCGAAGAGGCAAAGGTCACCAGTTCAAATTGCAATCCTTTGAATAAGTCAGGAACTTAAGTTCATACATTGATAATTTGGAGAAGCTCGGTCATTAGGTTGCTGAAAGTCTGGTCGGGCCCATATTTAAAAAAAGGTGTAAATATGAAGGAAAAATTAAGGCTTTATGAAAGGCTCTTTTTCATAGGCATCCTGCTGACTATTTTGGTCCTCGTTTTTCTGATAATAAAGCCGTTTTTGGCATCCCTGCTTACAGCAGCAATCATATCCTACCTGACTTATCCCTTATTCCTAAAGACTCTGAAGTACATAAAAAAGAAAACTCTTGCAGCATTTTTATTCACGCTGTTGATAATTCTTGCCCTGAGCATCCCGGTTACCATAGCTATTGCAATGGTTTCAAGGGAAGCATTTGCAACATACCAGAACTTGAACACCCAAAACCTTGGCTCAAATTTTTTGCAGATAGCGTGCAAAAGTCCCGATTCCCTCACGTGCAGAAATCTCATGGGCTTGGTAAAGATACTGCCAAACAGCGATCCTGATTATTATCTTCAGTCCGTAATTGGAAAAATAACTTCGTACATAATTGACAACGGCTACCGCTTCATAGCTTCACTGCCATCAATAATCCTCCAGCTTTTTGTGATGTTCACTATAATATTTTACCTTCTTAAGGATGGTGAGGAAATCTCAAAAAGAATCAAGGAGATACTGCCTTTCAAGGAAAAGCAAAAAGCCCACTTGTTTGAAAAATTCCACTCAATAACTTACGCTGTTTTTTATGGAAATATTTCCGTTGCAATAATACAGGGAGTCATTGGCGCCGCGGGATTTGCAATTTTTGGCGTGAAGTCTGCATTTTTGTGGGGCATCGTAATGACAATTTTCGCGCTCATTCCCTATTTTGGAACTGCAATAATCTGGCTGCCTGCTGCATTGAACCTTATATTCACCGGGTATCTTTCTGACCAGAATTTTCTCATATTCAAGGGAATCGGGCTTATGGTTTATGGAGCAATTTTCATAAGCAGCATTGACAACATCATCAGGCCAAAAATAATAGGAGACAAGGCAAATGTTCATCCGATTCTTGTGCTTTTGGGTGTTTTAGGCGGTCTTGGCCTTTTTGGATTTGTAGGATTTATCATAGGGCCAATTATCCTGTCGCTCCTTGTTGTTTTCATCGATATTTACGAAGAGGAAAAAAACGGTGAACTGTCATAATGAAGCTTAAAGTTATTGACCTTGACATTTCAAGCGGCGGCCCGTTGGTCGCAATAATGAACAAAAAAGATGCTGAGCTTTTTGGCCTGTCAGTCATGGACAGGATAAAGATTACAAAAAACGGCAATGTAGAGACTGTTGTTTTGGACATTGCAGAAAGCCAAAAAACCATACCCCGGGGCTGCGTTGGAGTTTTTGAGGAAGTCATAAAATCAATAAGGCTAAAGGAAGGGGACATAGTGTCGATAAAGCCTGCAAGAAAGCCGCTTTCGCTTGAATTCATCAAAAAAAAGCTGGACGGGCACAAGCTTTCTGAAGAAGAGATAACACAGATTGTATGGGACATTGTGCATAACAAGCTAAGCGCAATTGAATTGACTTATTTTGTTGCTGCATGCTATACAAATGTCATGTCAACTGACGAGACCATAATGCTCACAAAAGCAATGGTAAAAACTGGTGAAGTGCTAAAGCTAAACAAATACCCAATAATTGACAAGCACTGCATCGGTGGAATTCCTGGAAACAGGACTTCAATGATTGTAGTCCCAATAATTGCGGCAGCAGGTTTCTACATTCCAAAGACAAGCTCGCGCTCAATCACAAGCCCTGCAGGAACTGCTGACACAATGGAAGTCTTGACAAATGTCTCAATCCCGATAAACAAGATGAAGAGCATTGTGCTAAAGACAAAAGGCTGCATCGTCTGGGGCGGAGCGCTTAACCTTGCGCCAGCAGACGACAAAATCATTGCTGTTGAAAAGCCGCTTGAGATTGACGCAGAAAGCCAGCTTTTGGCCTCAATCATGGCTAAAAAGCATTCTGTCTCAAGCACGCACATACTTATTGACATACCAATAGGCAAGACTGCAAAGATAAAAAACAGGAAAGAAGCGCTAAAATTAAAATCCCAGTTTGAAAAGATTGGAAAAAAATTAGGCAAGAAAATAAAGGTTATAATTACAGACGGCTCTGAGCCCATAGGAAACGGGATAGGACCGGCACTTGAAGCAAGAGACATACTCTGGATATTAAAACGCGACAAAAGAAGGCCGCTTGACCTGGAAAAAAAGTGCCTTGACATGTGTGCCAGGATTTTTGGAATGATGAAAATAAAAAATTCCTACAAAAAAGCAGAGGAAATCCTGGATTCAGGAAAGGCCTACAAGAAAATGGTTGAAATAATCAAGGCGCAGGGCGGAAAGGAAATGAAAGAGGGCATGATTGAACTGGGGGACCATGTTTTCGATGTTAGGGCTCAAAAAAGCGGAAAAATCAAAGGGATAGACAACCTGATTGTTTCAAGGATAGCAAGAGTTGCAGGAGCGCCGGCTGAAAAAGGCTCCGGAATCTACCTTTACAGGCACGTCAATGATGTTGTCAAAAAAGGAGAAAAGCTTTTTACAATATATTCTCAAAGCAAACAGCAGATGGATTACGCAAAAGATATTGCAGTAAATTCAAGCCCAATGAAAATAGATTGAGCAGATTAGAAGTCAAAAAGCTCTTTTTGTAGTTTCTCTGTTTTTTTCCGGTTTAAGTCAAAATTCAGATTTGCAGCTTCAACCAAAAGCGCGATAAAATCTTTCGGAGGGGAGATTCCGTTTTTACACAGCAAGTTGTCTATTCTTTCATTTCCTATTATTTCAACAATTATTTTTTTGTCTGTAGCGCTTATTATTGATACTCTCTTGAAAAGGTTCCTTGTCCGGTCAAGAAGCTTTCTTGCAGCATCAAGGCTTTTGCACCTTATGTGAATTATCACTGGCTCTTGCTTAAGCCAAAGCTCGCCATTGTAATTCTCAATCAATCCTGTTACTTCTTCTGCGCTCACTTTAGAATGTTTTTTCAAGACCCATTCCTTTTCGTTTTTCTTTTTTGATGAGTTGTCAAGCAAGACTATCCTTCCCGCGCAGCTGCTTGTAGTGTAATAATCAGATTTTGAGTTAATCAGGTTTATGAGCCCTATAATACCATCATCAATGCTGCCCTTTTTGCTCTTGTCTTTCTTAGACAGAAAATCCTGCTTCTCCTTTTCAAAAAAATCCATAAAGAAAGGTGAATTAAATCATTCTATTAAGTTTTTCTATCCCATTCTTTATAAAAATAAACTTAAAATAGGCTAAATGGGTTAGGCCTCGCCAGTAGCTCGGCATACATTTTGTCTCCAATCTGCACATTCGCCTGCATTTGGGCGAAGATAGCTTCTTGGCTTAACCACTTATTTCGATAGAAACAAAAAACCCCGAAATGCAGCGGGTTGTGCAATAATAAAAGCGGCCCAAATGCGGGCCGCCTATCTATCGCGGAGCATATTTTAAAGTGGAATTAGGCTAATTTAAATTTCAAAATTCCAAAACCTTTAAATACCCAATATATTATAAAATCATATATAATATGTAAAATAACATAAAATATATTTTATAATATAAATTGGATTCATAAATCATGAAAAAGCCCATAAGCGCCACAATTGATTCTGAACTTATTGTATGGATAGAAAAAGAAATCAAAAATACTGAAAAGTACCGCAACAAGTCTCACCTTATTGAAATTGCGCTTCAGATGCTAAAAAAAGAGGGGAAGAAATAATGGCGCTTTTTGGAGACGTGAAAAAGCCCTTCACTTATGATGTAGTAAGGGAAGGGGAAGAAATAATACTCATAATAGATTTGGAGCAGTACCCTCATATTCCTTCTCTTGAGGATGACGAAGCCTGCATGGCAAGGACTGTCGAGATTCTGGCGGAAATCGGCTCCGTCACGAAAATAGTCTATGTGCAGAAAAGAAACTACGAGTATGATTTTGACCAGACCCTGGTTCTTGTAGAGGTTGCAAAAATATATACATTGCTCGCCAAGAAAAAAGACCTGTTTGATTATTCTGACATGATTGCAGACCCTGCCTGTTCAAGGTGGGCGGGCCAGTGGTACACGAAGCTTTTGACAATATCGACAGACCTGATGAAAAAAGACCCGATAGGGGCATATGTTGAATTAAAAAGGTCTTCAAGGGATGAAAAAATAAGGGTTGAGCGCTCAATCGATTCAGCATACCAAAAATGCGCAGGCAGGTTTATCTCGGTAATAGAATATGTAATGGGCCTTTTGGAAAGGACAAAGCTGATTTCAACAGTGAAGCAGCACTTGTCGGGATTTAAGCTAGGCAACCGCGAGCTTTACAGGAGGGTGTTCAACCCCGACATAAGGCCGGACTTCATGTTCACAAAGCTGATGTCATCAATTCCGCCTGAAGGGGAGGAAATAGACAATTACGAAATTGGAAAAAATACCGAAGTCACTATATTCACGCTTCCCGATAACGTGCAGTACCTTTACCATATCATCCCGCCTGAATTTACGCTTAGCGAGGAAAAATACGAAATACTTGACACTGCAAGAAAAATAATGTCAGAGCACAAGCCCACAAGGCAGGAGTTCATTGACCCCGACAGGATGAGGCAGGTTTTCCATAACATCGGGCTTGACCTTATCAGCGAACTTGTAAATTACCGAAACTTGAAGCTCACATCGGAGGAAATGGAGGAAATGGCAGAAATTCTTGTAAGGTACACAGTGGGATTTGGGCTTATAGAAGTCTTGCTTCAGGATGAAAAAGTGCAGGACATCACGATAAATTCTCCGATGGGTCAGACTCCGATGTTTATTGTGCACCAGGAATATTCTGAATGCAGGACAAACATAATTCCCACAACTCCTGAAGGAGAATCGTGGGCGTCAAAATTAAGGCTGATTTCAGGCAGGCCGCTTGACGAGGCAAATCCGATTCTTGACACAGAGCTTACAATTCCCGGAGCCAATGCAAGGGTTGCAGTAATATCTGCCCCATTAAATCCAACCGGGCTGGCATATGCTTTCAGAAGGCATAGGGACAAGCCATGGACATTTCCGCTTTTCATAAAAAACAGGATGATGAATTCTCTTGCTGCCGGCATTTTAAGTTTCATCATTGACGGCTCAAGGACAATGCTTGTTGCAGGAACAAGGAGCGCAGGAAAGACAAGCCTGCTTGGTTCAGTGTTAGTTGAGCTTATGAGAAAATACAGGGTCATAACAATTGAAGATACTCTGGAGCTTCCGACAAACTCACTGAGAAAATTGGGGTACAATATAC
>DATDOM010000039.1:0-25938 GCA_035293285.1 Candidatus Nanoarchaeia archaeon
AAGAGTTGCAGTTCCGCCTAAAACTGAAGGGCATTTTACGCCTCCTGTTATGCTTGTGAATGAATATCCTGAAAGTCCTGCTTCATTGATTGCAACCGGAGTGTTTGCATTGACGTTTGTGGTTGAGCCTGATAAAACAGCATTTCCATCAACTGAAATTCCAAAATCATTTGCAAGTGAAATGCCGCCGTGGTCATTTGTAACTGATTTTGTAAGCGTGATTGAAGGTGAAACGTCGTTGTTGGCGATTGTGCACGATATTGATTCTCCCTCATCAAGAGTTGCAGTTCCGCCTAAAACTGATGGGCATTTTGCGCCTCCTGTTATGTTTGAGAATGTGTATCCTGAAAGTCCGATTTCATTAACGGCAATCGGGGTATTTGAATCAACAAAAGTTGTCGAGCCGGATAAAACCAATGTATTTCCAACTGATATTCCAAAATCATCAGCAAGTGCGTTTCCGCCGTTATCATTAGTTACTGATTTTGTCAATGTTATTGAAGCAGCGACATCGTCGTTTGTTATGTTGCAGACTTTGTTGTCCCCCGGCAAAAGGGTTATTGTGCCGTTTGGTGCGCAGTCGCCGCTCCATGCCGAAGGAGAATAGCCGCTTTGAGTTGTTTCAGTCAGAGTGTAAAGAGTGTTTGCAAGCAGATTATTAGGTGCACCGCTAGTTACACTGTTTCCGTTAACAAAAAGTGGAAAGTCTGAAACAACTGCGTTTCCGCCGTTGTTGTTTATCACGATTTTATTCAAAGTCAATGTTGGAGCAACATCGTCATTTGTTATTGTGCAGGATTTTTCATCTCCTAAGTTTAATGTGATTGTTCCGTCAGATGCGCAGTCACCAGTCCAGGATGATGCAGAGTAACCCTGCTGGCTTGTCTCGCTTAATGCATAAGGACCGCTTGTTCCTAATATATATTGTATTCCGCTTGTAACCTGCGTTGCATTTACAAAAAGAGGAAAATCAGCCGCCTGCTTGTCTCCTCCGTTGTCATTCACCACAATTTTGGTGACCGTGAGCTTTGGAGCGATGTCGTCATTTGTTATTGTGCAGAATTTTGTCTCGCCGTTTCCGATTGTTCCTGAGCAGTCTGCTGAAAGGCTTTTTGCATATCCTGACACAAAAGTTTCGTCAACTGAGTACGAGCCTGCGTTTAATGTTATGTTTGTTCCGACTGCGCTTCCAAAAAAGATTGATTGTGATGGGTTTGAAGCAGTAACATTCATGGTAAAGTCAGAAGCTGATTTTGTTCCGCCGTTGTCATTTACTACGTTCTTTACTATGATTAAATTTGCAGCCCTGTCATCATTGGTTATTGTACAGGTTTTCACGTCCCCTGGATTAAGCGTTATCTGCCCGTTTAACGAGCAGTTTCCTGAAAATGTCGCAGAATATCCCGAGTCCTGAGTTTCAGAAACTGCGTAAACTCCTGACGTGAAAAGATTTGACTGCCCGCTTGTAACAGAAGTTGAATTCACAAAAAGAGAAAAATTTGAAACAATCTTCGTTCCGCCGTTGTTATTTACAACAATTTTTGTGACTGTAAGGTTTGGTGGTGGAGTGTAAAAAACAGTAATATTAACATAGTCCACTTTAGCGTTAACATTGTTGCCTGATGAATCTGCTGCAAGCACAAAACCAGTTGCTGCACTGTTGATTTCAGAAACGGTCCAATTAGTTCCCCAAAGGTCGTTAGGTCCACCATAAATTACACTCGAGTCTGAAGTCCCCCAAGAAGTAGTATTTGATCTATCTGTCGCTCCTATTGTTCCATTTTTTATAAGACGAATTCTAAGATCAGTTATATCATTTACAGAGCTTGCAGATCTTTCAACCCTGACTTGGATTCCATTAATGATTGATCCAACAGGAACATTGAAGTTAAAATTAGTTATATTAAGATATTGGCTCTGTTCATTATTATCCAGATTGTTGTTAGTTGTTGTATAATTGTTATTGGAAGTTTGTGCACTTGATGTATTTATCCATGGCTTATCGCTTCCTGAAAATGGTGTGCTTGCAAAAGTTCCGCCGTTTTTTGAGATTGATGCAGCAAAACCAACGCTTGCCAAAACAGAAGTAATCAATATACCAATGATTAGAAGATAAAAAATCCTATAGTTTCCCCCACTTGAATTATTCAACTAACTACCCCCTAAATCAGGGAACAGGTTTATGCTATTTAAAGTTTTGGTTTTTTTAGCATATTCGAGTAGTGAATCCCAAAACAGCAAAATAAAAAACTTTAATAAAGAGCCCAATTAAGCTTTTACTTTAATGCCGCGATGGGACAATCTGGTACTCCGCTAGCCTTGAGAGCTTGTTTCCGAAAGGATTTCTCGGTTCAAATCCGAGTCGCGGCGTTTTATTTTCAGTTCAATTCCGAAATGTTGGATTTCTGAGGGATCTGAAGGAGCCCTCGTTTATTTCTTTTTGGTCAACCTTTTTCTTCAAAGAAAAAGGTTGTCGGGGTTCATAATCCGAGTCGCGGCGTTTATTTTTTATCAATACTGTGATGGAGATACTTCTTAAAATGTTTGATAATGCAAATCTCGAGTTCAATACCATTAAATACGAGGATATTACCATAAGGGTATGAGTAGGCATAAAAAACGATTGCACAAGAATATGGGAAAATACCAAGACAGGCATCGCAATAGAAATGCAAAGGCAAATTCTAGAAATGCGCAGTATTTGAAATCTGGAAGAACTGTTCAAAGAGCAAAGCACAGGAAAACTACTCGCTTTCTTAGGTAATCGACTAATGCTTATAAGAAGCATATTTATGGGATAATTATTTTTATACCTTATTTGTGATAAAGCTCATTAAGGAGTGCATCAGTAAAAGTTTAGCGGTACACTTTATGTAAGCGTTATGGTTAAGTGTCAAGTCGCGGCGTTCTTATCCTTTAATAAGCCTCTACACATTAGGTGACCACAAAATTGAAAAAGTTTATAAACGTGGTCACCTTTTATAACAATATGTATGTAGAAAAGCGAAAAGATGGAAAAAACACAAAATTCTATCTTGTGCACTCTTACAGAGAAAAAGGAAAAGTTAAGAAAATTAGGAAATATCTTGGACAAAATCTGACAAAATCAGAGTTAAAAGAGGAAAAAGCTAGAGCAAACCGCCATATTTTTGAGCTTCTTGAAGAATTGAGCACGCAGGTTTTTCTTTTCAAATTAACAAGAAGTCAATTGGGGAATCTCAATAGGTATAGTGAAAAAATAAAAATTGTTCACTTTGATGACAGAAAATGGCAGAAATTCACAGAAGAGTTTGTTTTTAATACAAACGCTATTGAAGGTTCAACAGTTCAAAGAGACGAAGTTCCTAAGATTTTAGTCAAGTCAAGAGTAGAAAATCCTGATGAGCTTGAAACAAAAGGGGTTGCAAAGGGAATAGAATTTATTAGAAAAACAAAAGAGAATTTTTCTATTGATTTATTGAGTAAATTGCATAAAATATGTTTTGAAAAATCAAAACATTTTGCAGGCAAGATAAGGAACGTCGAAGTTGCTGTAGTTAATTCAAAAGGAGAAGTGCTTCATCAGGGAATTTCAGTTCCAGATCTCGTCCCTGCATTAAAGGATTTAGAATCCTGGTACAAGCTTAATAAAATTAAATTTAGGCCATTGGTGCTTGCTGCAATAATGCACAACCAATTTGAATATATACACCCATTCCAGGATGGCAATGGTAGAGTTGGTAGGTTGCTACTAAACTTTGTATTATTAAAGAACAATTATCCCCCAATAAATATAAACCTTGAAGACAGGGCGGAATATTACAGGACTTTACAGGAATATCAGAAAAATAGAGATTTGAAACCTACCATTAAATTTTTAATCAAACAATACAAAAAAACATTAAAGCAGGGGACCACAAAAAACAGGAAATATGAAAATGTGGGCACCCCATAAAAATGTTCAAATCCGAGTCGCGGCGTTTTACTTTCAGTTCAATTCCGGAATTTTTCAAGAAAGGTGCAGTGAAGTTACACAACATCCAGTTTCTGAAACGCAAATATGACAAACAATATATAATAAGTCTTTTCAGTCATTGAAAGAGCTAAGTGCAATAACGGATGGTCTTCAACATTGTTTTTTGATTTGAGCAGTTTCATGCAGTCTTTTTCTGACTTGACTTTTCTTTGGAAAAGCTCTGATGCCTTTTGAGGCGAATATCTGAAGTATATGTCAGTAATCATTCTGATATTTTCAAAAACTTCCGACAATACTTTCTTTGTCTCTGGCCTGATGTTTTTTGGGCCCAGTCTTGCAAACA
Source organism: Candidatus Nanoarchaeia archaeon (assembly GCA_035293285.1). GTDB lineage: Archaea > Nanobdellota > Nanobdellia > Woesearchaeales > GW2011-AR4. The sequence goes on from DATDOM010000039.1 coordinate 4,299, forward strand.
TCCTAAAAGCATAGCCAAGCTGCTTTATGTGCCAGAAGAAAATGTATCTCATGTATGAGCCGACTTCCTGCGGATGCTTGTGAATTGCCCTCATGCAGATGTGCGCCTGCTTTGTGTTGGACCTTTCAAGCTCCAAAATGTCTTTTAGGAGGGCATGGTTTTCAGTCTTTAGGTATTCTTCAAACTTGTTTATTTTTTCAATGAGTAGCATTATTACCCTATTCATCATGATTTTTATTTCCGAAATGTTGGCCTCCGATATTGCCTTTGCAGTTATGTACCAGTCCTCTTTTTTTATTATTTCAAACATAGTGGCCTCATACTGCAAAGTTTGCTTTATGGGCTCGATTTCCTTTTCGTCCTTGTAGAAAACCTTTATCTGGTCATACCCCCTTTTTGAGAGATTGTTAAAGACTATTTTTGAGACGCCAGGGTATAAATGCGCATCAAACTCGGCCTTTTTCTCGGGAATTGAAAAGTTCTCGGGCCTTATTTCAAGCACGCCTTCATTGTCTTCAATGTTAAGCGTGTCGCCTTTCTTTAGGTACCACTTTTTTGCCCATTTTGAGGGAAGGGTTATTCCGAGAGTTGTCTGGCTTTGCTTTATCACTTTTCTTTGCATAGGCCGGGTAATATCCCGAGGTATTTAAAATTTTCTAAAAACATATATTAAATATATAAACTAAGGATAAAATATATATTAACATTTTACCACTATTGGCATAAATAACACATTTTGAAAAAAAGAAGGTGTTATGAATGGAAAATGAAAAAAAACCAAAATTTGCCAGCATGGAAAGCTTCATAGAAAGCCTGACTGCAGTTGACTTTGATGACTACTGCCAGGATGCGCTTGACAAGTGAGCTTCATGAAATGAAGGTTACTCCATAAAAAAGAGCCAAAGAAGCAGGTATGAAAAGCTTCATTTTTGGCAGGACTGCAAAAATTTCCTGAAAACGTTTTAGTCGGAATTGATTATATTTCTAAGATTGTTTTATCAAGTGCAAAAAGATTTAAAAGTGGGGCTCAAATCATTGGAATTATGCCGGGATGGCACAACCTGGTACTGCGCAAGCCTGGAACTCAGTATCATAAAGCTTGTTCCCGAAAGGGTTTCTGAGTTCAAATCTCAGTCCCGGCGTTCTTATCTTAAATGCCCGTCATTTACTTCATACCCCTTCCCAAGATATTCCATAACATCTTTAGAATGTAATTTTCTTTTGTTTCTTGTCTCAACTTCGCCGTTTACCTTTACTTCGCCTTTTCTGATTATAAGTTTTGCCTGGCCTCCGGTCGGTATTCCATTTACCATGATTCTCAGGAAAATATTGAGTTCGATGTATTTTGGTTCTTCTTCTGGCATTTTGGAGTCAAGTTAATTGGAAGTTAGTTATTAACTTATTGTAATATTCCGAGGCAAAATTTTAATGCTAACAAAAATTTTGCCGAGCGAAACTGTTGAAAATTTATCGCATAAATTTTCCGGTTTAGGGATTATTCGTGAAACAACAAATGAAAAAATGATATTTAGAAACTAAGAATCAAAACAAATTTTACAAAGGCAAGATTTTCTTCTCATAAATCTCGTTAAGAACCTGCGCCAAGGACGTGTACATTGCACAAAGGCCGCAGAAAATTCCTTCATACCCTGCAAATGTCTTTAGCATCGTGTTTCCGGTAAAGTCTGCAAATGAAAGCATGAAAAAGAGCAGTGTAAGCGTAAAGAACACAATCTGAAGCGACCTTGTGATCCTTAAAGTCGCCAAAAACAGCCCTGCCGTGAAAATTCCCCACATCAAAAGATAAAATCCCATTGAGACCGAATCGGGTGCAAGGCCAAGGCCCATTTTTGGAAATATTAAAATTCCAACAAGTGAAAGCCAGAAAAATCCGTATGACAAAAATGCAGTCTCGCCGAATGTGTTGCTTTTCTTCCACTCCATGAATCCTGCGATTACCTGCGCAATTCCGCCGTAAAACAGCCCCATTGCAATGACCATTGAGTCAAGGGCAAAATACCCTGCATTGTGCAAATTAAGCAAAACTGTAGTCATCCCAAAAGCCATTAATCCAAGCGGCGCCGGATTTGCAGTTTTCTCAATGATGTTCGTAAAAGAAAATGATTCCTTAGCAGGAGCCAGAGCCGTTTTTTGTTTCACAGGTAATACTTGAGCCAATTAATATAAAAAGTTGTGTCGTCTTTAGAAAGTGAAATTATTGTTTGTAAGAAAAAGGATTACAGTTCTTAATCAGGAAAATCAATCATTGAGCGGGATTCGCACACGGGTTTTGTCTGTCAAAACCCTTCTCGCAAAGGAAAAAACTCACACTGCACATGAGTTTTTTCCTCTGCACTCGATGCTCATCCATCAACGTTAAAGTCAATGAATATTCCGAGGCAAAATTTTATTGGCAGGAAAAATTTTGCCGAGTGAAACTAAGATCGCCCAAAAGGCGACGGGTTGAAAGAAAAATGGGAAGTAAAAAAATTCATTAACAAAAAATAAAATTCAGCATCCATAAGTAATGCTGAACATTGTGCACGAGCACCTGTAAACAAGCCCGTAAGGCGGCCCGTCGCCGACGCAAAAGCCGCTCCTGCATTCTCCGCCGTGCTTGCAAATCTCTCCGGGATTTTTCTTTTCAGAAACTGCATTTCCCGGCCCCACATTTCCAGTGTATGCCCCATTACAGAATGTCAAAGGCGCTGCCTGGGAACCTCTCGGCCTTTCGCCTTCAAAAGCGCACTGTTTTATTGGCAATTGATAAGTAGGAGGAACGCATGGATTTGTGCATACAATAATTCCCTGCTCTTCGCATTTTGCCGCTTTTGCATATTGTGACTGCATTACTGTAACGCAATAATTATCTGCTGCCTTGTAAGCAGCACATGTAACGTGCTTGTGATTGCTCTTGACAGCGTCTCCTGCCAAAGTTGTCTGGTAAAATTCGCAAGCAACACTTCCTGGATGCTGCCCTATCCTTGCATCAACTACATTGCTTGGCGGAGGCAGCTGCAATAGTGGGATAAATCTGTATGAATTTAATTTGCATGAATCATCGCACTGCCCGTTAAGTAAAAGCGCTCCTGGATTCTGCTCATCACACGCAGAGTCTGCTCCGCAAGCAAGCTCGCAGCAGTTTTGTCCGTATCCTGTTCCTGATGCCTGAAACGGCCCATAACAGCTTATCTGTCTTGGCCCGTCCCATTTTATGTTGCATGAAGTGTCTTTTCCCGAGCTGTCAGTGATTGCAGGAGCCTGCAAATTCAGCGAGCCGCTCCCGAATAACTTCATGAAGCCGACTCCAAGCCTAAGAACCGTGTTTGACTTTACAAATTGAATTAAGATGTCGCCGTTGTTTATCGCAGCCTCAATGTCATCGCCCTTATTATTGGACTGCAAAAGTCTCTCAATGACCTGCTGGCTTGTTGAAACTTTCACAGTAGGAGTTAAGTACATCCCCCTTCCAAACGACATTATCTTGCCGTCCAAAGTAGTTGCGTAGAAGAAATCAATGCTTGATGGAGTTATAACATAAATATTTGCAAGGTTTGTGCCGACATAGCTTTTCGCTGAATCCGGAATTTTATTGTTTGTGTCGCAGCCTGGGCAGTTGCTCAGTTCTTTTATCAGGTCATAATAAGTCTTGACTTCTTTTTCTCCGCCAGTGCACTCGACATACATTTCCCTAAAAAGCCCTCCGATTGATTCCGAGCAGTCAACATTCACGTTGCACGCAGGGCAAATCTGGCAGTTGTTAAATGAAGTTTCACAGGCAAGTCCTGTCTGAGGAGGGCCGTTGCAGTAAAATCCTGTCTTGCTTCCGTGCACGCTTGTTGTGACGCTTGCATCAGGATGGAATTTTTTGCAGACATCAGTTGAGAATGCGGTAAATCCCGCGCATGTCTTTCCGACTTTTGCGCAAACTTCATTGCCAGAATCTTCGCTTGCATCAGTTGAAGTAACAACATAATACTCTTTTCCGTTATAAGTTGTGGATTTTGGAACTGATAAGACACTTAAGCTAAAAATTAACAATAGGGAAATCATAAAAAGCGGAAAAGCCAATTTTTTTGAGTTTAGTTTGTTTGTCATTTTACTTTGAAGATACAATAAATTCACTGCTCCAGTAATGCTGATCCTTTATGTTTGCATAAATCACGACGTAAGTAACTGGATATAAATTAGGGACATGTGCAGTTGTTTTGCCGTCGCCTGCTTCTCCCGCTACAAAAGTTTTCTTCACATCTTCAGGCAAAGGTGCTTTTGAAAAATCAACTTGTGAAGGAGTGTCTGAAAAATAAACTCCAGAATATGAATTCTCATCTCCGCCGCGTACATTCCAGGAAACATCAAAATATTCCTGCGACTTTGCGGTTATCGGGACATCAATTACGTGGACTCCGACTGCAGGAATCATGTCATCAACTTTTGAATTTCCGTAAGCATACAAAACAGAAACAAAAATGATTAATATGAGAAAAATCGCGAGAACAATGTATAGGAAAATTTTCAAACCCTTGCCTGATTTTTTTTGCTCGTCTTTAGACAATTACAACCCCGAAAAACAGGTTGTAAGGGATGATATATAAATATTTCCATTAATGGAAAATTTCAGGAGCCGGATTTTTATCTTAAAATAAGTTAGGGTGGCTTAGATTATTATTCTCAAGTGATATTTTTATTAAAAAGTTCAAATATTTTTTCCCTGTTTTTTATTCATCATTTAATGACTAAAACTTAAATAAAAATTAGTAAACTATTTAATAAAGCTCTGGAAAACAAAATTTGTTTTAGCATTGGGTGAAGTCAAAATGGTACAGCCTTACATGTTTGGTGATATTGGTATTGAGGGAAAGTTAATTCAATCTCCAATTGAATTTGGAGATTCAAACCCTGATACAGGCCATAAATTTGTTGCAGTTGAGAAGTTTGATTACAGGGGAATGGTTACTTACCTTCTCAAGTTCAGCAACGGAAAAATGAATGTCTTGGGAACTCCCCAGCTAAAAGCCATAAGGGAAGGGATTTTTTACATTTTGTCAAATCCGGGTGATGCCGAGTCACTTATTCTTGCAGATGACCCTTTCAGTCCTCAGGCTGGGGGAAATCTTGAGGAAACAAAGTCAATATTTGATAAAGAAAATTATATGGGGCTTGTAAAAGAAAGGCTTTTGCTTGCATCAGAGATTAATCACCACATAGACAGGTTATCAGGGATTATGGCAACTGTTACCGCAGAGGGCTCAATCGGAGGATATGGGGGCGGTTTTGAAAGGGCCTTGTGGGGAAGATTGCCAATGGTTACAACAGAGGATTACAAAGGATGTCTGCCTGAAATATTGATAGGGATTCTTGCAGGCTACGCAGGGCTTGTAAATGCTTATAGGCTCTCTCCCGAAAATGTTGAGTATCTTGCATTTACAGGAGACCAGTACACTGCAAAGGATTTTCAAAGGGCAGGAATTGTCGGAAAAATAATAGAGCCAAAAAAGGGGGAATCTCCGGTTGAACTTCAAAGAGATATCATCCAGGGAACGCTTGATTACCTGTGTAATTTTCACAGGCAGGAAGGAGAATTTAGAATTGGACATAATGGGGAAATCGGTCTCTTAAGGCCAGACCACGATTTGTTTTTGGAAGAAATATCATACAGGTCAGATCCCAATAATTTCAAAACTGCAGAAAGAGAAAGTTTGGCCGGCAGAAGAGAAAGATTTAGTGTGCATAAAGGCACAAGTACAGAGTATATGCTGAAGCCTCCAATATCACCTGAATCTCTAAGGCTTCAGAAAATTTTCCTCGATTACCTTGGAAAGACAGTTACTGAAAATGGCATGGGACTAAGCACAAAGTATGAGCTTGCCAAAGTAGAGTCGCTTCTTGATAGTTTCCCTTACAAATTTCCGGAATTTTTTCTTTATGTAATTGAGTCAAGATTAAATAAAACATCTGATCCAAAACCGAAAAGGAACGAATTGATAGTTGATTTCTCCGGCCAGCCCGGTATCAGCGAGATAAAAGACATAGAGTCAATGCTGAATAATACCATTAGGTCTGATTGCCATCCCTAATTCACTGGGTTTCCTTAATCATCTGGTTATAAAACGACATTATGACAAGCTCTTCCTCGATGTCGACCAAATACCTTAAGATGTCGTCATAATAGTTGGATATCAGCTTGTCCTTAATAGCCGAGATTTTTTCATTCAGTATTTTCTTCTTTGGCAGGCTCGCTTGTGATAGTGTCAAACTCCCCAACACAATCGTCAACCAGTTTCTGGCAGTTTGAAAGCATGTCGCGCAGCCTTGACTCGTCTGTAGCAGACTTTATCTGCCCAAGCTTGTCAATGACCTGCCTCAAAAACCTTATTACGTCGCCTTCAAGCAGGTTTGTGTTTTCCAAGATTTTAAACAGGTTTCTGCCATGGTACAGGGGATGAATTATTCCCGTAACGTCGGATAGCTCCTTGAATCTTTTTTCGTGCCTTAGGTATTCATTCCTGAAAATATGCTGCCTTAAGTCATCAACAAGTTTTGAAGGGTATGTCTTGAAAAACTCTGTTTTTTCGCGAGCTTCATAGCAGATGCACGCAACTGCCAGAATCATCTGGTATTCATTCAGCTTTTGGTACAAGTCTGTTGAGAATATTTCGCCAATCAGGATTTCGTCAGAATAAATCTTTGAAGCAAATACTCCCTTTTCAGTGAGCGAGTTTCCCTTCACATATCCAAGCTTCTCAAGTTTTTTCTTGTAATTGTAGAAAGCATTGTGGCTTACTGCATTTTCCCTGTTCATGAAATTCTTCCCGTATTTCTGGAATGAATGGAAGCTTTTGCATAAAATCTCGTCAATTTCTGTTTCATTGTGCTGCATTATGAGATTTAGAACTGTGTTTACGCTAAGCCTGAACTGCGAGACTATTGACAAAGTGTCAGAATGCGTTATTCTCCTTACTGCCTCGTAATCAAAGTTTTTCCTTTCAATCATTATGTAGACAAAACCTTCTATGTCAATCCCTCTTCTTCCTGCCCGCCCTGCAATCTGGAAATATTCCTTTGAGTTCATTAGCCTAAAAGAAATTCCGTCAAATTTTCTCATCGACTCAAAGCAGACGCTTTTGGCAGGCATGTTTATTCCAACAGCAAAAGTTTCTGTTGTGTATAAAACTTTTATCAGCCCTTTTTCAAAAAGGTCCTCCACAATTTCCTTTAGGATTGGGAGCATTCCTGCATGGTGAAATCCTATTCCGTAAGGCAAAACCTGCCTCAGGGTTTTGGCAGAGTCAAGCCTGTTGATTTCTGTGCTTGTATTTTCAAGCTTTGTCCTTACAAATGTGGAAATTTCGGGATTTGGCTCAAACAGTTTTCTTTCATAAAGCTCAAGCGCCTTTTTCTGGGTTCCTGCCCGTGAAAAGCAAAAGAACATGCACGGCAGATTATTTTTTATTTCCTTAACCAAGTCAAGATGGTTTGGCATTTTTGGCTTTTGCCTAAAATGATGCCTATTTTGCCTTCTTCCCATCACTTTATGGTAATCAGGAATGTCCATGTTGTCCTTGAGGTTTTTGAGTGTTGTGATTCCAAGCTCTGCATCAAAAAAATTCAGGTGAAGTGGAACAGGCCTTTCATTATGTTTAACAACAACAACTTCATGCTCTTTTATTGCCTCAATCCATGCAGCAAATTCATCTGCATTTGGAATTGTTGCTGATAGGCAGAGCACTCTTACTTTTGGCTGTGAAAAAATAATTGACTCTTCCCACACATATCCTCGGTCAATGTCGTTTATGAAGTGTATCTCGTCAAAAATCACGTAGGAAACAGAATCAATGAAAGGGTCTTTGCTTAAGACCATGTTTCTGTAAATTTCAGTAGTCATTATAAGAATCAGCGCATCTGAATTTTTCTGCACGTCGCCAGTAAGTATTCCTACATTTTCAGCGCCATAACTTCTTGAGAATTCCTTGTATTTCTGGTTTGATAGGGCCTTTATCGGCGCAGTATATATTACACGTATCCCTTTCTTGAAGTCCCTTTCTATTATATAGTCTGCAATGAGCGTCTTTCCCGAGCCGGTCGGCGCAGAGACAACAACAGACTTGTTGTGCTCAATTGCATCGATTGCATCTTCCTGGAACTTGTCCAGCGTCAGTCCTTTGTATTCCATATAACTAAGAAGTTATGTAAGTTAATAAACCTTTCAAATTTCGTAGCAATAAAATATTTAAAAAGGGTGATTTTAGTCAAAATAATGGTTAAAAAAATTGCATTAAAAATAGGAGCGGCTGTATTAGCTTCAAGCTATTTGTTTATGCCGCAAATTATCCCATTAAGCAATCGCAGCAACCCGCCAAATTTGGAAGAAAAAGTGGCTATCGGTATTAGTAATCAAACAAAGAAATATGCGTTACTGATTTCAGGAGGCGGAAATAAACGCTATCAGGAGAATATAGATGAAATGGTAAGGGTACTAACCGAAAATAAGTATGGCCAAGATCAGATATTCATAGCAAACGAGGCAATTGACTCGATTTATTATGGCTCTTATGATTTACTAAAATATCCGGGTCAGCATTTTATTCCAAGCTACACTGCAAAGCAAAAAAATATAGTTTCCCCTACAAAAGATAATATTAGGGGGCTAATAAGCAAAATAAAATCACTGGTGACTGACAGGGATTTTTTCTTAGTATACTTGACAGGTCATGGGGGGTATGGCACTGAAGATAATTATGTTGTATTAAAAAATCAGGAACGCCTAAATACTTCTGAACTGGATTCTTACCTAAACAGTATTTCACCAAAACTTTTTATATTAATTGCAGACCAATGTTTTTCCGGAGGGTTTATGAAACTGGGAAGAGGAAATTATGTTGCAATAACTGGTGCAAAAAATGATGAATTGACTTTTGAAAGAGAGTTCATTAGTGGATTTATTAAATCTCATAAACAAAAAAAAGAAAGTGATTTGAACAATGACGGAGTTATTTCTCTTTATGAATCTTTTTCCTATGCTAAGAAAAGTTGTAATTCTTGCATGAGAGGGATAAGTACTCCACAGTTCAAAAAATCTCGAAATGTTGATAAAAACGTTTCCTTCTAAAATCAATCAAAATACCTAGGATCATCATTTCTGACAGTTATTTCTGTTCTTGGAGAATTGTTGCTTGGCTTTGAAAAACTTTTTGCAGCAGGAGTTTCCCTTTGCCTTGTCTTGATTATATTTACTTCCATCATTTTTCTCATGTTCATGTTCCCGCATTTCATACAGTTAAAGAAAACACCAAATTTTCCCTTGAGAATATCAAGCGCCTCGCCGCAGATGCACTTCAAGTCTTCAAGAATTTCTTCTTTGTGCATTGAGCAGACAGGAACACCCTGCTTGTTCATCGACATTGCAACTTTGCTGCAAAAAGGGCAGTTCTCAACTTTGCTTTGGCCGTATCTTTTTGGAATAAACATCAAAATGAATTAATGCAGTGGTTTAAATTAGTTGCTAAATTATCCATATTAGTAATTTTGATTATAGTTAAACTTTAATGTTAAGTTAATTAGAAAAATTTTTATAGACACGATATACACAGTAACCAGGGGTTTAAGAAAAAAATATGACACTAGTAGACACATTCGGAATTTGGAATAATAAAGGTGGAGTTGGTAAAAGTACCATTACATTCCATCTAGCTACAAGATACGCGGAACTGCACCCTGAACAAAATGTACTAGTTATTGATTTATGCCCCCAAGCCAATTCAAGTATGATGTTATTAGGAGGTGGACAAAATGGAGAATCAAATGTTATGGCTCAATGTACACTGACCACCCCTAGAACAGTAGTGGGATATTTAAGTACTGTAATAACTAGTGGACCTGGTGCAACCCTTCCAGATCCAAATAATTTTACAATTCAAGTTTCGACTGTTAATCAAAACATAACAGATAATTTATACTTATTATGCGGCGATGGTAATTTAGAACCTATTTCTCCAGCAATAAATAATGCAGCAAATGCGTTACCATTAACACCCACTTTACAACCATGGGTATGGATACATAATATTTTTAGAGAATTTATAAATAATTTTGTAAGACATCAAGATAATAGGGACGTTGTCGTTTTTATTGATACCAATCCTGCTTTTGGAATTTATACTGAACTAGCAATTACTGCAATTGATAAATTGCTTTGTCCAGTTAATGCAGATGATTCTTCAAGAACTGCATCAAATGCGATGACGATACTTTTACACGGCACAAATCCCCCTCATCCAATTTATGGTTCTTGGACTTTCGCTGCGTTGGCTCAAAAGTACCATACCAATATTCCAAAAATCCATTTGATAATTGGAAACAGATTAACTCAATATGTTGGAGCTGCAACGGCGTTTAATGCTATGTCAGAAGCAACTGCCCAAACACTTTACACAATTTATAATACTAACCAAGATTATTTTACTCAAAGACCAAATGCAATAACCAATTTAACGGAATTTAGAAATAATTATTCCATATCATTGAGAGATTTCAATACTTCTGGAGTAGTAGCTGCACATTTAGGGCAAAGACTTAATCAAATGACTGGCAATTATTACCAAGTATACGGACAATCCGTTCAAATAAATAGAAGTAGAGTTAACGAGTGTTTAAGTGCTTTAGATGCAGTATTAGGAGTTCTTTAAATTAGTTATTAGTATATTTAATCTTGATCAGTAATAAAAATATTTAGTTTACATATTGATTTTAAAACAAAGAAAGATACTTTTCAAATTATAAATTTCATTTTCCCAAAACATTTATAAATAACCTTTTTTTGCTCAGTCTAATGGAAATGTTGGTGGGGTTGGTAATTGCAATAAGCTTAGGCTCGCTTATTTTTGCAATCGGCCTTACAAGAAACCTTCTGAAAAAAGATACCGGAACAGAAGCGATGCGGGAAATTTCTAACGCAATTAAAGAAGGCGCAGAGGCATTCCTGAAAAGGCAGTACACAACAATCGCAGTAATCTGTATAATAGTAGCAGTTTTGATTTATGGAATTTATTTTGCAATCGGAGACACTGACTTGGGATTTAGAACATCAGTTTCATTTATTTTTGGCGCAGTGAGCTCAGCTGTAGCAGGAATTTTTGCAATGTGGGTTTCAATCCGCTCAAATATAAGGACTGCAAGCGGCGCAAGCAAAAGCCTCGGCGAGGCTTTCAAGATTGCAGTAAGGGCAGGCGCAGTTTCAGGAATCGTAATTGTCTCACTATCCATATTAGGAGTTTCATTGATTTATCATTTTTTCAGCGCAGGAATTGAAGCTACAAAAGTTCCTTTCTTAATTGTAGGATATGGATTCGGCGCATCATTTGTGGCATTGTTTGCGCAACTTGGCGGCGGAATTTACACAAAAGCAGCGGACGTCGGCGCAGACCTTGTTGGAAAGGTAGAAAAGGGAATTCCGGAGGATGACCCAAGAAACCCTGCAGTAATTGCAGATCTCGTCGGCGACAATGTAGGTGACTGCTCAGGCCGTGGCGCTGATTTATTTGAAAGCACTGCAGCAGAAAACATTGGAGCAATGATTCTGGGAGTTGCATTATATCCCACATTCAAGTTAAATGGAATTTTATTTCCTTTGGTATTGACATCATTTGGACTGATTGCAAGCATTATAGGAATAATGACTGTAAAATTAAAAAATGAAAATGAAAATCCAATGACTGCCTGGAACAGGGGATATTATATTACAAGCGCCATTGCAGCAATCGCATTGTTCTTTACAACAAAGTGGCTTTTGGGATCCCAGTTCATATGGTTTTTTTACGCAGGGCTTGTTGGATTGGCCACAAGCATTGCAATCATCTGGATTTCAATATATTATACTGAATCAGATTACAGGCCAGTAAGAAGCATTGCAAAGGCATCACTGACAGGCCACGGAACAAACATCATTGCAGGGTTTGCAGTTGCCCTTGAAGCAACAGTAATGCCGGTAATTGTCTTGTCTGTTGCACTCCTTTCATCATATTTCCTTGGGGATAAGACCGGCCTTGCGCACGGCGGCCTTTTTGGAACTGCTGTTGCAACAATGGGAATGCTTTCAACAGTAGCTTATGTTCTTGCAATGGACACATTCGGCCCGATAACAGACAATGCAGGCGGAATTGTTGAAATGAGCAAGTCTCCTGAAAAAATCAGGAAAAGGACAGACAAGCTTGATGCTGTCGGCAACACAACAAAAGCATTGACAAAAGGTTACGCAATAGGAAGCGCAGCGCTTGCGGCGTTCTTGCTTTTCTCAGCATATCTGCAAGGGGTTTCAGAGCACCTTGGCGGCCTCCCTGCAGTTGTGGATATTTCAAAAATACAGGTTTTTGTAGGCGCATTTTTAGGCGCAATGCTTATTTTCCTTTTTGCATCACTTGCAATCCGCGCAGTTGGAGACGCAGCATTTTCAATAGTTAATGAAGTGAGAAGGCAGTGGAAAACCAAGAAAGGCATAATGTCAGGAAAAGAAAAGCCTGATTATGCAAAGGTTGTTGACATTTGCGTTCGGGCATCACTTAAAAAAATGGTACTGCCAGGCCTTTTGGTTTTGGTTACAACAATCATTGTCGGAGTTGTTTTAAAATATGAAGCTGCCGCAGCATTTTTGATGGTCGCAACAATCACAGGAATTTTGATGGCGCTTTTGTTAAACACTGGCGGCGGAGCCTGGGACAATGCAAAAAAATACATTGAAACAGGAGTTCACGGCGGAAAAGGAAGCGATGCGCATAAAGCAGCAGTCACAGGCGACACTGTGGGCGACCCATTCAAAGATACAGCAGGCCCGTCACTTCACGTTTTGATAAAGCTTCTTGGAACGATAACTTTGGTTTTGCTTCCTTTGTTTCTTTAGTTTCTAGATTTAAGGTTTGCAATTAATTTGTAGTTTTATAACTATAGATTTAAACAAAATTAAAAGACGCTGCATAATATTTACGCCTCGTCATCAGCTCGGCAAAAATATATTCTCAATCCAACATATTCGCCTGCATTTGGGCGAAAGTTATTGCTTTTTCCACAAAAATATCTTGAAAGTGGATGAACACCGAATGCAGAGGAAAGTTCCCATGCGTAGTGTGGGAACTTTCCTTTGTGAGTAGGGTTTTCACAAAGAAAACCTGTGTGTGAATCCTGAACTAGGAATCTTAATTTTTAAAAAATGAAATCGAAAAATACAAAATCAAAAACATTTATAAATTAACTCAGAGGTTTGGATGGGCTTTATGAAACCAAAAGAGTATTTCAAGGAATGCTTTGTCTTTGACTTAAAGGCAGGATTTATCACAGCAATTGTTGCGCTCCCTCTTGCAATTGCATTTGCACTCGCATCCGGCGTAGAGCCGATTACGGGAATATACACTGCAATTGTTGCTGGGATTCTTGCATCGTCAATCGGCGGAAGCCGCTTTTCAATTACCGGGCCGACTGCGGCAATGACTATAATCATACTGTCAACTGTCAACAAGTATGGGATTGAAGGCCTCCTCTTGGCAGGCTTTTTGGCAGGACTGATTCAGGTTTCGCTTGGGCTCATAAAGATTGGAAGGCTCATAAAATATATCCCGCTTCCTGTCGTATCAGGATTTACTGCCGGAATTGGAATAATAATTTTCATCGGGCAGATTCCAAATTTTTTTGGCTTGTCCATCCCTGCAAAAGAGCACGTCTGGCAGACAATAGCAGAAATTTTCAGGCAAATTGGTTCTGCAAGTTTTATTGCAGTCCTTATTGCAGCAGCGACACTTGCAATATTGGTTTTCTTTCCAAGAATTCTTGCTAAAAGCAGGCATTTGAAAATTTTTCCTGCGTCTTTTTTTGCGCTTGTCTTGTCAACATCAGCCGTGTTTTTGCTCGGGCTCATGATTCCCAAAGTAGGGCTAATCCCGTCAGCGCTTCCAAAATTTAATCTTATCAGCTTTAATCTTGAATTAGTAAGAAATGTGCTGCCGACAGCCTTTACAGTTGCGCTTTTGGGGGCAATTGAGTCGCTTCTTTGCGCTGTAGTATGCGACGGAATGACTAACACAAAGCATGACAGCAACCGCGAGCTTGTGGCGCAGGGAGCAACTAACATGGCCCTTCCTTTTCTTGGAGGAATGCCTGCCACAGCAGCAATCGCAAGAAGCGCAGTAAATGTAAAAGAAGGCGCAAAGACGAGAATTTCAGGAGTAATCCACGGCCTTTTTTTGCTCATAATAATGCTTTTTTTAGCGCCTGTTGCAATGTTCATTCCAAAAGCGTTTTTGGCTGGAGTATTGATGTTTGTCTCATTTAGGCTGATAAACTTTCACGAGGTAAAAACAATTGTTGGAATCTCAAAGTCAGAGACGACAGTGTTTGCAATAACACTGATTCTTACTGTTGTTACGGACCTGGTCTTTGCGGTTCAGGTTGGCATGGCAATGGCGGTGTTTTTGATAATCTACAAATTTTCAAACCTCACTGAGATAAACCACCTTTCAGACTACGACCCCAATACTGAGATAAACAGGATAATAAATGAGGACCCCACGCTGAAAAACAATGTGGCAATCTACACGATGAACGGCCCATTTTTCTTTGGGGCAATGAACATTTTTGAAAGAAAGCTAAATGAGCATATACACTCAGGCAAGAAATTCATAATTTTAAGGATGAAGCACGTTCCATTCATGGACTCGACAGCAATTGTAAGGATTAACAGCTTCTTGATGGAAAGGCAGAAAAAGAATTCAAAAGTGTTTCTGTCGACTCTTCATCCGGGAGTTAAAAAAATTCTTTTCAAGGACGAGGATTTCAAGAGGCTCTTTTCAAAGGATTCTGTATTTGAAACAACGCAGGATGCTGTCAACTTCATAAAAAAGAATTATTTGGCTTCAGATAATCCATCAAAAACTATATAAAGTCAGTAAAAATCATTCTCATAAAATGGGTGGACTGTTTAAGGACATGCTCGGAAGCTCTGAAACTCTTTTCAAGAATGACATAGCATTAGATTTTTCTTTCCAGCCAAAGCTTCTGCCTTATCGTGAAAAAGAGCAGAGGTTTGTCGCATCCTGCATTAAGCCGCTTTTTTCAGAAAAGAGCGGAAAGCACGTGTTCATTTACGGAAGGCCGGGAGTCGGAAAGACTGTCGCGTGCATGCACATACTTAACGAGCTTGAGGAAGAAACTGATGATATAGTTCCGATTTACATAAACTGCTGGAAAAGGAATACAACTTACAAGATTGTAGCAGAAATCTGTGAAAAGATGGATTTTAAGTTTATAGAGAACAAAAAGACTGAGGAGCTTTTTCGCCTGGTAAAGCAGTCATTTAACAAAAAGTCTGTCGTGTTCATTTTTGACGAGGTTGACAAGCTTGAGGACGTTGATTTTCTTTACATGATCCTCGAAGAGATTTACAGAAAAGCAATAATCCTCATTACAAACTACAAGGACTGGCTCATTAATCTTGATGAGCGCGTGAAGTCAAGGCTTTTGCCTGAAACAATAGAGTTTGCGCCTTACAATTATGAGGAAACAAAGGGAATTTTAAAACAAAGAATGGAGCTTGCGTTTTTTCCGAATGTGTGGAATAATGATGCATTTGAGCTTATTGCAAAAAAAACATCAGAACTGCAGGACATGAGAATGGGGCTCCACCTCATGAAGGAAGCAGCGCAGATAGCTGAAGACAAGTCATTAAGAAAAGTATCGCTTGAGCATGCCCAGGCAGCGATGAAAAAGATAGAAGAGTTCTCGATAAAAAATCCAGATGAGCTTGAAAATGACGAGCAGATGGTTTTGGACATAATAAAAAATAACTCAGGCAAAAAAATCGGCGACTTGTTTAAAATGTACCAGGAAAACGGCGGAAAGCTCGTTTACAAATCTTTTCAGCGAAAAATTGACAAGCTTGACAAAGGGAAGTTCATAACTGTTGAAAAGACACAAGGCGGAAGCGAAGGCAACACAACAATTGTGAGTCATAACTCAAACAAGAAGCTGACAGATTTTTAATTTTATTTTTGTTTTAGGCCCATGTATCTTCGCCTAATTCTGATTGCAAGTCCACAACAAGGTGTCCTTTATCGTAAGCCTTGATAAATGCTTGTGCCAGCCACCCAATCTCATCTTTAGTAAGCTTCCTGCTTCTTTCCGATATGATTTGGGAGATTAGACCTACATCGTGAATGTGCAATTCCAGTTTTTTTAATCCCCTGTCAGCTTCTTTAGCACTCCCAAATGGTGCGCCTGACATTTTTAATAAACTCGCATATAATTGTTTCGCAAGTTTCATGAATTTGTGTTTAGACCCCTCTTGCATGTGCCCTATAGCTTCCCTTACAAATCTGTCTTCAGCACTCTCTACTTCTTCCTCTAATTCCTGACCAAGCAGAATTGCGACAACAGTTTCCCTTATAGCTTCATATTTTGCCTTCATGCCAAATTTTTCTTCTTTAAATGGGACATAAAAATGCCATTCTTTCTGGGATATAAGCTTAAAAAGTTCAAGAAGTAAACCACGTATATTTGCCTTATATCCATCTTGGTTTACTTTTTTCTTTATTAAAGCTATGATGTGCAATTCCAGTCTTAAGAAATGATATAATTTTTCTAAAAGCTCCATTACATGTTTCTGTATTTGGCTTTCCTCACCTATAGAATCAGTTAATGTAATTATTTTATATCTGTACACTATCCCTAAGTCAGTTAAAATTTCTTCTTCACTGATCTCTTCAGATTCAATGTCTATGAGGTCTTTGGATATTAGTTTTTTTATTTCGTCCAATTTGGCTTCGAGCGCTGGCAAATCTGACAAAGCTTGACCAATATTCTTATAATTAAAATAGCTTACCAATGTCTCTCTTGTTCTAAAATCTTTAACATGCTGTTCCCATAAATCCCTGCACCTTGAATTATCTATTAGGATTTCTCTTGATATTGTTTTTCTGTTGCCAAATAAATGGTTTAATAGTCCCATAACAGAAAAATAAATTAAAAATTAATAAACTATTCGGTTTTCTTCAATGATTTACTTCAAAATTGCCAAATTTCTTAAAATCAGCATCTGTAATTTGTATATCATCAACTCTTGAAATCCCGGGGTTTTTTCTCAAGAAATCAATAAGTGTTTTTATTTTAGATTCATTGCCCTGTAAAACTACTTCAACAGTCCCGTCGTCAAGGTTTTTTGCATATCCAAAAAGTCCAAGCTCTATAGCTTTTTTTCTTGTGTTGTCTCGAAAGAATACACCCTGAACTCTTCCATGAACTATCAAGTGGGTCGATTTCATTTTAACCAGAAATTAAAAGTAAAAAAATAAAATATAAAGAATTTATCGCTTCTTCTTTCTTCCGCCCCTGTTCATCTTTGTCATGGCAACGTTGCCTTTCTTGTCGACAAAGTATAGGTAGCCTGATTTTCTTTTAACACCGCACTGGTGCAGAACTTCCTGCTTCTTGCTGGTCTTTTTTCCGGCCCTAGCCATCTGTACTCTTGCACAGTTACCCTGCTTGTTAACGAAATACAGATATCCTGACGCTCTCTTAACACCGCATTTACATACTACTTCTGCCATTTAATCACCTTTTTATGTTTTAATGACGATAATGAAGAGGGAGTTGCTTAAATACTTTGCGGTTTTGCGAGGAGAAAATGCCATTTCTGTAGCCCTTTTTGTACAGGTTAGCATCATCATGCTCAATATTCAGGTATTTCAAAGGATTAATTTCGCCCAAATGCAGGCGAGTGTGCAGAATGCTGCTCAATAAATGCCGAGCATATTGGCGAGGCGTAACTATGATTCAAGGAGATTTATTTAGACATTTTATTTCAATCTGTCATTTCATGACAATAGTTTCGCTCGGCAAATTTTTTCCTGCCAATAAAATTTTGCCTCGGAGCATTCAATAATGTTTTAAGTCAATATATTTCAAACATAACTTTAAAAATCCCCATTTATTACCTTGAATTATGAAATTCGCGCACATGGCAGACTGCCACATAGGAAGCTGGAGAGACCCAAAGCTGATGAACATAAGCACAGAAGCTTTCAAAAAGGCAATAGACAAGTGCATAAAGGAAAAAGTTGATTTCATAATTATTGCGGGCGACATGTTCAACACTTCTTTTCCGAGGCTTGACAACCTTAAAATAATTGTGGGCAAGCTAAGGCAGATAAAAGAATTAGATATTCCTGTTTACATTGTGCCGGGCTCGCACGACTACAGCGCATCCGGCAAAACAATCCTTGACGTGCTTGAGGAAGCCGGGCTTTTTATCAATGTCTTTAAGGGAAAAGCAGAGAACGGAAAGCTGAAGCTGAAATTCACAGTAGACAAAAAAACCGGCGCAAAAATTACCGGAATGCTTGGCAAAAGGAACTCTCTTGAAAAGTCCTATTACGAAAAGCTTGAGCTTGAAAATCTTGAATCAGAAAAAGGCTACAAGATTTTTGTTTTCCATTCGGGAATTGACGAGCTTAAGCCAAAGGAAATGGAACACACAATTTCACAGCCATTGTCACTCCTTCCAAAAGGATTTGATTACTATGCAGGAGGCCATGTCCACATTGTCGAGGATAAACAGATTGAAGGGTACGGGACGATTGCTTATCCTGGACCATTATTTCCAAACAGCTTTTCAGAGCTTGAAAAGCTTGAGCGAGGCGGGTTTTACATTGTTGAAGACAACAAGCCAAGGTGGGAGCCGGTGCAGATTTACAACATTTACAAAATAAGCAAGGACTGCAGTCATTTGACGCCGGAACAGGTCAAGAAAGGCCTGATTGAGGAAATAAATGCAAAAGAATTCAACAGCACAATTGTCCTGATCAGGCTTTTTGGAACGCTTGAAGCTGGCAAGCCAAACGAAATTGATTTTCGGGAAATTTTCAGTTCGCTTTACCAAAAGTCTGCATACTTTGTAATGAAAAGCTCGCACGCGCTTTTGTCAAAAGAATTTGAGGAAGTAAAAACTGACGCAAAAAATATAGAGGATGTTGAAGGATTTCTGATAAAAGAGCACCTTGGGCAGATCAAGGTTGAAGGTCTTGACCTGGCAAAAGAGGAAAAGCTGATAAAAAATCTTATGGATGCATTAAATTCAGAAAAGCAGGAAGGTGAGACAACTGCTGATTTTGAGAGAAGGATTAAGGAAGAAAGCAGGGATATTTTGGAAATTGATTTTTAGTAGTGAACGTTTAAATAGAAGTATAGCTTAGGCTGCATTATGGCAAACATTTCTAGTGTGAACAATTACGGGCATTACAATCGATACAATATGATTAAAGGAAGGATTGCTGAAGCACTTGTAGAGGAGCTTTTTTTATCACTTGAATATTCTGTTTTTAGGTATGGCATGGAAAATACTGTTCCCGGTATAATGGAGTTACTAAAGGGTGTCAAAAGTGATGTTGCAAATAACATAAAAAATATGCCGGATTTCGTTGTTCAAAAGGGAAATGAAGTTTTTTTTGTCGAAGTTAAATTTAGAAAAGATGAAAAATTTTCTTCTAGAGACTTGCCAAAAGACTATCCTTACTGGAATACATTTATTATAGTGGTCTCAAGAAAACATATTAAATGCTTGACGGTGCAAGAATTGAAACTGGGGATGGAAATTTCACCAAGTTCCAGAAATTATTTAGGTAATAGAAAAGAATTTGATCTTGATAAAGAAACTATAATAGAATTTTGCAATTTTGCTGTTAAATTCTTTAAAGACGTTGAATAACTAACTAATAAGTTTAATCAAAATCTCATTAACCTCTTTCGGCGTTGCCTTTCCTTTTGTCTTTTTCATTACCTGTCCGACAATGAAGTTTAATGCTTTTGCCCCGCCTTTTTTATAATCTTCAATTGCCTGCGGATTTTCTTTAATTGCTTCCCTGCAGAATTTTTCAAGCTCAGATGTATCAGAAACTGCCTCAAGATTTTCTTTTTTCACATATTCTTTAACATCAAATGGACTTTGGGCAAGCATTTCAAGAATTTTTGCCCCGACAGAATCAGTGATTTTTTTATTTTCAACAAGCGAAAGTAAATCAATCAAGTGTCCTTCAGTTATTTCTGATTCAGCAAGCTCTTTTTTATTATAGTTTAAAACTCTCACAAGCTCGCGCCTTATCCATTTTGCAGCAAGTGTCGGTTCAATTTTTTTTGATACTTTTTCAAGCATCTCTGCAAGGGATTTGTCAGCGGCAATGACTTCTGCATCCTCTTTTTTGAGCTTGTATTTTTCAATGAATTTTTTTACCTTGTCCTGCGCAAGTTCCGGCATTGAATCCTTGATTTCCCCAATCATTTCTTTGGTTATCTCAATCAAAGTCAGGTCAGGGTCAATTATGTATCCATAATCCTCTTCCGATTCTTTTTTCCTTAAGGAAAACGTGATTCCCTTTTCTGAATCCCAAGAGCGCGTTTCCAAAAACAGTGTTTTCCCCTTCTTCACTTCTTCTTTTTGCCTCGATATTTCATAAACAAGTGCCTTTTCAATTTCCTTAAATCCCGTAATATTTTTTATCTCTGCGCGGATATAACCGCTTTCCTTAATTGACACGTTTGCATCCGCTTTTATTATTCCGTTATTTTCGTCAAACACTTCAAGATAGCTCAAGACTGTGATAAGGCGCTTCATGAAATCGCGCGCTTCGTCAGCGCTCTGCATGTCCGGCTCTGTGACAATCTCTGCAAGAGGATTTCCGCTTCGGTTGTAGTCTATCAAAACATAAGCAGACTCTTTCATGCCAGCAGGATGAATAAGTGATGCAGGGTCTTCTTCCATGTGAACGCGCGTTATTCCTATTTCCCTGCCATCATTTAGCGAAAGCTTCCCTTTCTTTCCAAGCGGGATTTCGTATTGGGATATCTGGTAATTTTTTGCAAGGTCAGGGTAAAAATAGGATTTTCTTGAAAAAATAAGTTCAGGCGAAATTTCACATTTTAATGCAAGGCAAAGTTTCAATGCAAACTCAACAGCCTTTTTGTTTAATACCGGCTTTGAGCCGGGCATTCCAAGGCAGATTGGACATGTCCTTGAGTTGGGCTCTTCGCTCCCTTTTATGGGGCAGGAGCAGAATAGTTTTGTATTTGTGTTTAGCTCAACATGGATTTCAAGGCCGATTACGACATCGCTTGTGAAGTTTTTCATTTTATTCTCTTGGATAAATTATATTTGCTATGGAATTGGTTTAAGTTATACACAAAATGTGGACAACTCGATTATTGTTTCCGATATTATTTAACCTATTTAAAGTTATTTTTTGAAGATAATTTTTTAGATGACGACGCTATTTTTTTCTCATCGGATTTAACCTTTCTTTCTAATTTTTTGATATCTTGTTCAGCCGGAAGATTTTCTGGCTTTATTCCGCTTTTTGCGAGCAGTCCCCTGACATCTTGGTTATTTTTAACATGTTCTTTTGTAATTCTCTGTTCACCGTATAAATCGTCTTTTTTAACATTAAAGTTTGTGATTTCCGTTGCAAGGTTTTTCGCAGTTATGGTTATTGTCGGCAAAAAGTCTGCAAGTGCGCGATTTTTAGGCATTTGTATCGTTTTGTTGACATCAACAAAATGATTATCAATCTTCTGCCCGGAATTCCTGCAGGCAATTTTTGCCTTTTCTATGGCATTG